>JAJFFC010000029.1 GCA_021776795.1 Planctomycetota bacterium | reverse complement strand
CCGAATGAAGAATCCCTTCTTCGCCTGGTGTCTGCTATCTTGGTGGAAACCAGTGACGAATGGGAGACTGGAAAAACTTACCTACTCATGGAAGGCATTTGATGAACCTGCCGCTTTTACAGAAAAGATGTTGCTCTATCTTCTGGCAATATAGAAATTGGCTATGTTCGTGGATGGTAATTACTATTCTCTGAATTTTATGTCTCTTCTATCGAAGCTTGCTCTTGTATGACCTGATGGTCCAAGGGGCTGTGCTGCCTCTCAGCTCCAGTGGATGCAAGGTAAAAGGCTAAGGTGGGCATTGAACTATGGTCCAGCTCGACCGATGCAATCCTAATGTTGGCTGGTTTGGCTACGTCGATTGCTATTTCGACAATCCGCCAGAAGCCAGAAGCGCCAATCGAAGTTGGTTCTGTAGACTCGTCAAAAGAAATCAATTCCGTGACAGTGGCGCAGTTGCACCCGATTAGTGCTATCCGCGGGGTAGGTCAACACCGTTCCTCGAAGGACTCTAACTCGATGCATGAGTGGCCGATTCGGAACCTGTTTTCAAGCATCTGCCTTACCTGCATCTTCAGTGCTTTTCCTTCAAGGCTTCCCTCCCGAATCACGAGGTGCACTTCTAAGGCACGACGCTGCTCGTCCAACTGCCACACATGCAGGTGGTGGATGTCCATGATTCCTTCGAGACCATGCAAGGCAGAACGCACATCCTCTAGCCGAATGTCGGAGGGGACTCCCTCCATCGCGAGGCGTATGGTCTTCCGCATCATCGAGACCCCTTGATACAGGACATAGCCCGCGATCAAAACCGTCGCCACCAGGTCGGTCCAATACCACTCATAAAGGAGAACCAGGATGCCCACGATGATGACCGCCACCGAAGCCAAAGCGTCGGAGACGTTGTGCAGGAATGCCGCCCGAATGTTGAGGCTATCTGTCGACATCCGATAGGTCAGGATCGCCGTTACAGTGTCGACTGCGAGCGCGATGCTTGCGATCCAAATGACGGTCCAACCCGCGATCGGCTGCTGGTCGGAGTATCGACTCAGCGCCTCGTAGATGAGATAGAGCCCGACAATGACCAAGGTCGTGAGGTTTATCAAGGCGCCGATGATTTCCGCTCGTTGATAACCAAAAGTGAATTCATCGTCGGCCGGGCGGCGGCCGATGCGACGTGCGATTAGAGCGATGCCGAGTGCGGCGGCATCGCTCAAGTTGTGTAAGGCATCCGCCACCAAAGATAGGCTTCCGGATAACAATCCTCCAATCACCTGGGCGACGGTCAGAAGGACGTTGACCAAAACGGCGAGGATCAGATTCCTATCCCCGCCCCGTGTCGGCCTATGGTCATGCATGGACAGACACCTCCTTTTCAGCGAACCAGCGGTAGATGGCCGGGAGCACGAATAGTGTCAGGAGCATCGAGGTGACGAGTCCTCCAATGACCACCGTTGCGAGCGGTCTCTGGACTTCGGCACCTGCGCTTGCGGCCAAGGCCATTGGCAGGAAGCCGATGATGTCGGTCAATGCCGTCATGAGTACAGGACGTAACCGTGAATGGGCCGCATCCTTGGCCGCTTCATTGATGCCTGCCCCTTCCTTGCGGCGCTGCACAATTGTTGACACTAGGACCACGCCGTTCATGACGGCAATGCCAAACAATGCGATGAAGCCTACGCCCGCGGAGATTGAGAACGGATATCCTCGGAGCGTCAAAGCTGCGATTCCACCGGTCAGTGCCAAAGGCACGTTCAGGAAAATGAGCAGCGAGAGCCGGGTCGACTTGAAGGTCGAATAAAGGAAGGCGAAGATTAAGAGCAGGGCCAAAGGCACGAGCAGGGCCAAACGTCTCGATGCAGCAGCTAAGTTCTCGAATTGACCGCCCCATTCGATGAACCAACCGTCGGGAAGGTCAACCTGTTGTTCCACCTGGTCACGAGCCTCCGACACGGCTGAAGCGAGGTCCCGTCCGCGGACATTGAGTTCGACAGTGATCTTGCGTTGGATCCTCTCACGACTGATCTGAGCAGGTCCGGTCTGGATTTTTATCTCGGCGACTTGCTCAAGAGGTATCCATGGTGCGGTGCCACCATCCTCAGTCGGCAAGGCGATGGGAAGTTGGCGCAGCACCTCGAGATCCGCGCGAACATCGTCCTTGAATCGTACCTGCAAGGCATACCGGCGCTGTCCCTCGATGACAGTCCCCACCTGAGTGCCACCGATGGTCTCGATGATTTCCAGCACGTCCTGCGCGTTGATGCCGAGCCGGGCGATGGCCTCTCGATCGATGTCCAAGGTCAAGGTAGGAAGTCCGGTGGTCTGCTCGACCTTCACTTCTTCCATACCCGGCACGCCGCGAACCACTTTCGCAACCTGCTCTGCGACATCCTTCATCTCTTCCAGACTTCCACTGGAGGCGAAGATCTTGATGCCGACCTCAGAGCGCACCCCACTGATGAGTTCGTCAACCCGCAGTTCGATTGGTTGCGAATAGCTGAACATCACACCTGGAAGCGATTCCTGCAGCTCTTCATCGAGTGCATCTAGGAGTTCGTCCTTGGTGTCGAAGCGCCAAGTGTCGGGAGGGTTGAGAATGATGTAGGTGTCGGAGATTTCCACACCCATGGGATCGGTCGCGATTTCGGCTCGCCCTGTGCGCGACACAACCGTTTGCACTTCGGGGAAGGCTCTAACCACTTGTTCTGCCTTGGTGCTAATCTCGTTCGAGGTTTCCAGAGAGACGCTTGGCAGCCGCCATACCTGCATGGCAATGGCACCTTCATCGAGTTTTGGAATGAATTCGGCACCAAGGAATGGAACTGCAACCAGACTGAGGACGAAAACACCGATGGCTGCCATACCGGTCTTGCTGGGCCGTTTCATGGCACCAGCGAGGATCGGGGTATAGGCCTTCTTCAAGATGCGGAAAAGGAATGGCTCTTTCTCCACGGCCTTCTTGAGGAACATCGATGCTAAGACAGGCATGAGAGTCAGGGCACAGAGCAAGGAACCACCCATGGCGAAGACCACGGTAAGTGCCATCGGGCGGAACATCTTCCCTTCAATCCCGCGGAGGGCAAGGATCGGAAGATAGACGATCATGATGATGCCGACAGCGAACAGCACTGGTCGGGCGACCAGATGGCAGGCGGCGCGTACCTTCTCTAGGTGGGAGCGCCTCTCGTCCTTCCGATGGATGAAGACATAGGCGACGATGCTCTCAATGATGACCACTGCTCCATCGACGATGATTCCGAAATCCACCGCGCCCAAGGACATGAGATTTCCGGACAGACCGGTCCAGCGCATCATGATCACCGCGACGAGCATCGAAAGTGGGATGGCCGAGGCGACGATCAAGCCACCGCGGAAGCTACCAAGAAGCAGGAGCAGGATGATGACTACTAGGAGACCTCCTTCAATGAGGTTTTTGGCGACTGTTCCGATCGTACGTTGGACCAACTCCGTGCGGTTGTAGAACGTCTCGATCGTGACCCCTTCAGGGAGGGTCTTCTCAATCTCCAGGATACGTGCGTGAACGTCTTCAGAAACGGTCCTGGAATTCGCGCCCATAAGCATCATCACGATGCCCACTACCGCCTCACCGCGTCCGTCCCGGGTGACGGCACCCTGCCGGATCATCGGTGCAAATTCGGCCACTCCGAGGTTCTCGATAAACACCGGAGTGCCTTGGTCATCCTTCGCCACGACGACCTTGGCCAGGTCGTCGAGATCCTCGATCAGGCCTTCGCCGCGAACCAGATACTGCTCGTCCGCGTGCACGATGTATCCACCGCCGACGTTGCGGTTGTTGCGTTCGAGCGCCTCGAACACAGTCGATAGAGAGAGTCCATAAGACAACAGTTTCTTCGGGTCAAGCGAGACTTGGTAGGTTCGGAGTTCTCCGCCGAACGAATTCACCTCAACGACCCCCGGGACCGAGCGCAGCTGATAGCCGACGTTCCAGTCGAGGATGTCACGCAGTTCCATCAACGTGTAATCCTCGCCACGGACCTCGAATTGGTAGATTTCGCCGAGACCCGAAGAAATAGGTCCCATCTCGGGGACGCCGTATTCCGAAGGGATGGCGTCGCGGGCTTCGGAGAGGCGCTCCGAGATGAGTTGTCGTGCCCAATAGATGTCGGTGCCCTCCTCGAAGACCACCGTGACGACCGAGAGTCCGAACTTCGACACGGAACGGATTTGTTCCACCTGTGGAAGCCCGCTCATTGCGGTCTCTACAGGAAAGGTGATGAACGATTCCACCTCCTGGGGTGCTAGGCCGGCACTGTTGGTGAGTACCTGGACCTGAACGTTTGTGACATCGGGAACCGCGTCGATTGGCAGTTTCCTGAGTGAGTCGAGCCCTAGGGCGACCACCAGAAGCCATCCGATGATGACAATCATGCGGTTATTCAGGGAGAAGTCTATGAGTTTGTTGACCATGGCATTGACCTCCTAGTGACTGTGGCCGCCGCCAAGCTCGGCCTGGCGTTCCGCGGATTTGAGGAGAAAGGTGCCGGCGATGGCAACCAATTCTCCCTGTTTGACACCGGATAAGATTTCGACCATGCCGCCGGCTGCATGCCGGACCTCGACATCGCGACGTTCGAATCCGAGTGGTTCCACCTGGACGAACACATAGGCGCCGGCATCTTCATGCACCAACGCCTTCTCCGGAAGAACGATTGCGGCCTGCCGACTGGCGGTCTCAATCGTTGCCTGGCCGAACATGCCTGGGCGCAAGGGCAAATCCTCTGGCCAGTTCCCTAACTGTTCATTGGCTAGGGTGATGCGCACCCCGATGGAGCGACTTGTAGGATCGACGTGATAGTCGAGGAGGTCCACCTGGCCATCGAGTGTGATGCCCGGGAAGGCGTCGATGTTGATCGAAGCACTTTGTCCACTGCGAAGGCCCAGCAGTTGGTTTTCAAACGCCGAGGCGATGAACCAAACGTCCGAGAGATCCTCAACGACGAACAGTTTGGTTCCCGCCTCAGCGAATTCGCCGGCGGAGACATGACGATTGACGATGATTCCCTCGCCTGGTGAGAAGATCCGGTATTCGCCGGACAAGAGCGGGGAATCCCCATCGAGATTCTTGACGTCCTCCATCGAAAGGCCGAGGGCGGTCAGGCGATTGGCCGCTGCAGTTAGGGCGATTCGTCTAGATCGGATGGCGACCTCTAACGCAAGCATGCGTACATCCCGCTCAGCTTGGAGTTTGGTGAGTTGCATGTCCTTCTCCAACTCAGCGAGTTGATAGGTCTTTTGTGCTTCCAAGAGGGGGCGAATGGTCGAGACGGCCTTCTGGTGGAGTTCCTGCTCCCGCTCGAGAATGCGCTGTTGGATATCGATGGAGCCCTGCAGCACGAGGGTGAGAGATTCGAGCTGACCTCCATAAAGCTCCTTTTCCTTGGTGTAGGTCTCCTCGGCGGCATCGAGCAATTCCACATCTCGAAGGAACTCGGCCGCAGCGCGGCCGAGTTCGACACTGTCAAGCACACATAGGAGATCTCCTGTCTCCACGAAATCACCCAGGTGCTTGGCCACTGACCGAACTTGCCCCGCAACGCGTGGTGTGACATGAAGCACGGCGTCGGCATTAGGAGCAATTGTCCCGGAGAGAAACATGGCTTCCGCAACTTGTCCGGGTTCTGCTGCCCAGACCTCAATTCCTGCGGATTGGAACTGTCGCTCGGTAAGTTCGACATGCCCTCCTTCGCCTTCTTCATGCGCGGACGCATCGCCGTTTGCGGTCTGCTCCGTACCCTCTACATGGGAATCCTCATCGTGGGCATGGTCATCGTGGTCGTCCGCCGCATCTTTTGCACAGCTCATCAGGAACGGCAGCAAGATTAGCGCAGAGGCGCTTGCGGCAATCAAGGAGGTTCTTTTAAACGGCGGTTTCATTTCGAGGACTCCTGGTGACTCTCGGACTCGTTTTCGTGGTGGTCATGGTCTGCATGGGCGTCCTCTCCGGAGCTACATCCAATAAGGAAAAGGGCGGAGAGCAGGAACGCGCCGCGGAGCGGACGGGTCAGGCGGTGGATGATGTTCATGGGGAATCCTCTTCTTGGGTAGTTGGGTTGATGATGTTCGTGTGGAGTAGACCTCCACTATGTGCGAGCAACGTCCACGCTCGCTTCGATTGTTCAATGCCTGCCTCCGTATGCCGGGTACGCGCTACGACCAGTGCCCGTTGAAGGGCAATCGTCTCCAGCAAAGTGACCTCGCCTGCCTCGAATGCCTGTCGAGAGAGAGCGAGGTTGCTTTCGGCATTCGGCAGGAGTTCCAGTTCGACGAGTTCCAACTCATTCTCTGCCGCTTGCCAGAGGGCGAAGGAGGAGGCAATCTCGCGGCGGGCCCGATGGACTGCGGCTGTGAAGGCCCGTGCAAGGCGGTCTCTTTTGGCGGTGGCGGTTCGGATGGCTGGCCCTCCGAACTTGGAGAAGATGGGCAGACTTAGATTGATGCCAGTGCCGATGGATAACATCGGATATTGCTTGGAGACCGCAAGCCTGACCTCCTCCTCGGCAGCCTGGTAGCTGGCGAGGAGCGCACCAAGGTCCGGACGGGCAGCAAGAGCGCCTCGAGTCAGTTCCTCCAGGCTTTGTCCATGGAGGCTTTCTGCGGCAGGTGGTTCTGTGCTGCGCAGGAGGACCCTGGTGTCTGGTGGTAACCCCAACAGGCCATTGAGGGACTGTTGGGCTTGTTGAAGCCGGGATTCGGCCCGCAACCGATCGAGGCGGATGGCATGGAGTTCACCTAATGCTAGATTGGCTTGAATGGCCGTTGCAGCTCCTGCTTCACGGGCTCGCTTGAAGTACTCGAACGTGGAACGTGCGAAATCGGTGAGTTCTTGGGTCTGTGTGAGAAGAGTCTCGGCTCCACGAGCCTCAGCAAAAGCCACATGAATTTCCCGAGTCAGTTCCCACTCAGCAGTCAGGAGGAGCAATTTTGCTTCCTCCAAATGCCATCCTGCAGCCGCCAAGCGGGCGTCGCGTTCGCCGGGACGCAGTAGAGGGAACATCAGGCCGAACCCGGAAAGAGTTTCCAGCGAGGAGGCTGAGCCGTCGACGATTTGAGAGGCAACGACATCCATCGCATCCCATCCAATCTCGGGATCAGGAAGGAGGCCGGCCTCAATCAGGAGGGCATCCTGGATTCCCAGATTCGCCCGTAGGACGAAGAGATCGGGATTGGAATCCAGTGCAAATGCAGCAAGCTCACGCGGGCCAGCGGCCGTTGGGTCGGTTTCCGTCGAGGCAGTGTCGGTCTGGGTAGTAGGCCACTGAATCGCTTCCAAATCCGCAAGGACTTGGAACGGTTCCAATGGGGCAGGGTGGTATGTGGCGCACCCTGTAGTGAGCGCCGCCGCCACCCACACGGCATGTGCGGGGAAATTCTTTGGTTTCATTCATCTAGTTACTGAAGTTCACTTGCAAGTTCATCGCCAGGCGCTGAATGGACAAATAAATGCCCAAAGCAAACGAACGCTTGACGAAATTAATCGCTGGTCTTCAGAACTAGATAATCAATGGTTGGTCGCCCTTGGCGTAGGGCAAGCGCCAACCATGCGGCGGCCCTGGTCGATTCTCAACCAGGAATCCCTGTGAGAAAATCGGTTCAAGGTCCAACGTTGGGGGCTGAATAGACTCAACCTGCGGTGCGGCAATAAACGCAAGATCCACCTGGGAATCATGTCCAAGGTAAAAGGACAATGATTGGCAAGGATCATCGGGGCATGATTTCTCATGCTCACACGATTCGACTATGACCTCACCCTCGCAAGCACAAGCGTGCTCCAAGAGCCCACCAGCACAAAAGGCCGGTCCAAGAAGGACGGCCAGGAGGAGGCAGACAGTCATGCTGATGCGCGACATTTCAACATATTAGGCCAGAATCGTTTGCGTGCAACAGTTTAATTGTTTGTGCCAATGATTGGAATCCGTTTGATGCAAGCAGTCCGCCCGACAATGAATCCCGTATGGGTAAAAACTCAGCTGAACTCTAACTGTTTTTGATTAATTCACCGACCCACATTCTGGACGCGAGTGAATGTCAGCTCATTAGGATTGACTGTTGACTATATTCGGACAAACGAATATAGTGACAGGATGGTGAATCAAACGTTTATCGCCCTTTCTGACCCCACACGGCTGCGCATTTTGAATTTGTTGCGTGGAGGTGAGTTGTGCGTCGGAGACCTCGTGCACCTGCTCGCTGTTCCCCAGCCCAAAGCCTCAAGACATCTTGGTTGCTTACGTAATGCAGGCCTCGTCACAGCAAGGCGTGAAGGCTTGTGGAGCTTTTACGCGCTAGCCAAGCCCGCCAATGAGTTTCATCGCCTGTTACTGGGCGCATTGGAAGTGGGGCTAAATGAACCGTCGGAATTTATTGCGGACACGCAAAGCGCTGCTGAATTTCGAAGGGTTGGGGGTTGTTGTCCTCAGGAAGGTCCTCGGAAGCAGGTGAGGAGAAATCTAACCAAAGCTCAAGGAGCAGTGTCATGAGTGAAGAAAGAAATGGAGTCTCTCGGATGCATGGCTTCGAGCGCTTGCTAACGGTTTGGGTTTTTCTTTGCATGGGCGCGGGCATTCTGTTGGGTCGCTTCGCTCCCGAGTTTGCGAAAACGCTTGATGGTATGTCGATTGACGTGAATGGAGCGCCAGTGGTTTCGATCCCGATAGCAATCTGCCTCTTTTTCATGATGTATCCAATCATGGTGAAGATTGATTTCGCCGAAGTTGTGGCTGCAGGGAAAAGTGCCCGCCCCGTGCTCCTTACACTGTTTGTTAACTGGTGTGTGAAACCCTTTACCATGCTGGCTATCGCCAGCTTCTTTTTGGGCACGGTTTTTCTACACCTTATCGGCCCCGAGGCGACCGACTTGGTGAGGCTGCCATTTGCTCTCGATTTACCAGTAGGAGAACATTACGGTGCGGGCCAAGTGGTTATGCAGGAAGGGATAAAGCTATTGGAAATCCCACTGTGGAGAAGTTATCTGGCAGGCTGTATTCTGCTCGGTATTGCCCCATGCACAGCTATGGTTCTGGTTTGGGGGGACCTTGCGCGTGGAAGCTCGGGGCACACTTTGGTGATGGTTGCGATTAACTCTCTTGCCATGCTTGTTTTGTATGGTGTGCTTGGAGGCTGGTTATTGGGTGTAGGGCGCCTTCCGGTTCCCTGGCAGGCACTCCTCTTGTCCATTGGTATTTACGTTGCGCTTCCATTGGTGGCTGGTTTTCTGTCTCGCAAATGGATCATTGTTGCCAAAGGTGAGCAGTGGTTCCAATCAAAGTTCCTTCGCTTCCTTACGCCAATCACGATTGGCTCCCTTCTATTAACTCTTGTGCTCCTCTTTTCCTTCAAGGGTGAAACGATTCTCTCGAATCCAATGACCATCCTGTGGATCGCGGTTCCGCTCGTTGCCCAGACCGTGCTGATTTTCGGTTTCACTTACGGCTTGGCGCGCGTATTTCGCCTCCGTTATGCCGACGCAGCACCCACGGCCATGATCGGCGCGAGCAACCACTTTGAGGTGGCAATCGCAACTGCTGTAATGCTTTTCGGCTTGTCTTCCGGCGCCGCTTTGGCGACCGTTGTTGGGGTTCTTATTGAGGTGCCCCTGATGTTGCTTCTCGTAAGATTCTGTTTGAAGACTCGAAGTTGGTTCCCGGAGATTCCACTCAAGCGGGACGCATAGGTTTCCAGTGTTGGAAGAGCGCGCAGTTCAAGAGGGCTATTCCTGGGTATGGTTTCGGTAGAACCCACCGCCTTCCTTTGGCAACCCGACCCCTTGGGGAAACCCATTCTCCGTTCGGTTACTGAGGAGAGTTTGGCGGATGTGAGCGCTGTACAAATTATTGCGCGGCGCAATGGCATTGGTGCATGAATCAGTGACCAGCCCCCCAAAGCGGTACCGCTTCGTCAACCAGAGGGATTTCTCCGGTCAGTCTTGATTTTGATGGGAGTTGATGTCAACACGCCTGATTACACGACGCTTTCTCGGCGAAGTCAACATCTGGAGACTGAGTTGCGCACTGTAGCGGTTGCCGGACCGATTCATCAAATCGTCAATAGCACTGGATTGTCGATCGTGGGAGAAGCCGAATGATCGACTGTGAAGTACGGTAGAAGCGGAAAACGCGGTTGGAGGAAGTTACCCATAGGTGTTGCTGACATGTGTGTAATCGTCACCCAAATGTTGTCCGAAGAGAATGTCGACGACGCAAAGTATGCGCTCAAAATGAGTGGGAGGTTGAAAGGGAAGATCCCAAGCTTCATGGCTGACGCCGCATACGACACAATCGCAATATACAGGGCCGTCAAAGCGCGAGGTGGACGAGTGATTATTTCACCGATTCGAACCGCAGTTATTTCCCCGTGCAGGCCATAGCCAGCGGCAAGGGGTCGCACGGTTAATAAAATCAATGGAATTTGCCGAGGCATTGGAAAAAGGAATACGGCTACCATAGGCAAGGTCGTACAGGAAATACTTTCTTCCTATACAAACAGATTTATGGGCCATGTTTCCACGCTCAACATGCACTTGCCCAAGCAATGGAAGCGAGATTAGCATGCAATATTTTGAATCCAGTGACAGTGCTTGGTTAGCCGGAATCCATCAAGATTGACCCCTGAAATCCAAAAGCCTTGGGTATTCTTGTGTCAATTTTTTTATGAACCAACGTCGCTTCTTGCCCCAAAAGGGTTCACTTGTGAGCGTGGCGATGGTGAAGATCAGGCCAGTGCGGGTGGCTGTGAACCAGGCGATTGTGTGTGTGTTCGTGGGTGTGTCGCTGAGAATCTTCCTGGTCTGCATGAGTATGGTCGTGATGACCGTCATCATGGACGTGGGAGTGAGTGTGGGTGATTGCTGTGTGCTCATGGGAGTGATCGTGGCTCTCAAGGAAGAGGAAGCCCAATGACAAGACAAGCAGGCCACCAGCTACAACTTGGGCGACTGTGAGACCTTCGCCAAGCCACAGGACAGCCATCAGAACTCCGAAGAAGGGAGCAGTGGCGAAGATCATCTGGGAGCGGGTAGCTCCCAGCGATTGAGCCGACGAAATGTAGAGCACGATACTCACGCCATAGGAGAGTCCTCCAATGATGAGTGCGGTGATCCAAATGGGTGAAGGCGAAACCGGATTAAGAAGCAAGCCGATCGTCAGGTTTGTCGTTCCTGCAACCAGTCCCTTCCAGAAGGTGCTTTGGGTGGGGGTGATCCCGTCAATCAAGGCAGTCAGGTTGTTGTCAAGTCCCCAGCAGACGGCAGCGCCAGCCACAAAAAGGCCACCCGTAATCCCGGGGCGGCCTCCTTCGATACTCAGAAGAAGGCCGGCAGCCAGTACACCGGCATTTCCGAGCCAGGCCCAGCGCCCGAGGTGTTCACGAAATAAGAAGAACGCCAGCACGGCCGTGGCTGTCGTCTCGAGGTTGAGCAGCATCGAAACCGAACCGGCGCGAGCTATCGCGAGGCCTGACAGGAGCAGGACGGGCCCAAGCACACCTCCGAACAAGATTGCGCCGAGCAGGTAGAGGCGATTCCTCTTGTCCGAAGGAATCGACATGTGCCCGCCACGCAGACGTCGGCGAAGAACGAAAGGAGCCAAGAACGCGGCGGCACCGAGGTAAAAAAGGCCGGCCAGGACCGGAGGACTCATGCCGGTTAGAAGGTCCTTAGCCAGGGGCGTGGCAGCTCCAAAGAGTGCTGCTGACGCCAATCCTTCCAGTACACCCCGTCGCTTACCTGAAGATGAAAACACTGCAGAGGTCCGGCCTCCATTGCCGAATCGAGAGTAACAGGTTGTCGCTCCTCATCATGGCCCCGTCCGGAGATCTGCTAGGGGGACGCCCACGACTCGCTCAAGATTTGATCTGGAGGTCGCCGCTTCTAGCCTCAGAGCGACATGGCCCCGCCTGGCTTCAAGCAGCAGGCGTTGCACCTCGACAAGAGCGAGGAGTGTCGTTCGCCCCGAGGCAAAGGACTCTCGGGCCAACTCTAGTGACCGCTCGGCCTGGGGCAGGAGGTCTTCATCGTAGAAAACTAAACTCCTTGCCGCAAAGTTCACGCGGTCGGCGCTGGATCGAACATCCTGTGCTACCGCAACCTTGGCCGCTTCGAGGAGTTTGACCATCCGCTCTCGCTTAAACATCGCTCGTACGACCTGAGCCTCGTTCTGGTCGAAAAGGGGTAGTGTCAGGCTAATCGCTGGGCCGCTCTGGGTGCCCCCGTTACCTGCTGGCCGCTCAGAGGTTATCCCGCCAGAAACGTCTCCCCAGGCCTTGCGTCGCTCAAGGCTAAGTTTGGCATCAAGAGCATCGATGGCCGATGCGATGGAGCGTAGATCAAGGCGTGAAGCGAGTGCTTGTTGGATGAGTGCCTCAGCGTCGACTGCGGTCGTTGCGGGCTCCGGCAGCTGGTCGGTCAATCTCAGGCGCTCAACGGACCAATCAAGGGAAAGCATCTTGGCAAGGTCTCTTCTCGCTTGCGCGGCATCGATCTGTGTTGTGCGGACCACCAGCTGCGCCGAGAGCAATGGCCCAAGCGCCAAATTCTCGTCGAACGCATCTGCTGCTCCAGCACTGTGGAGGCTCTTGACCGCCTCGAATGACTGAGTCGCAAGCTTCACGTTCTCTTGGGCAACTTGGAGAAGCTCTTCCGCCGCTACCGCAGCGTAGTACGAATTGCGTGTCTCAGCCAACCGCTCTCCCGCTCTTCGAGCGATCCGGAACACCGTCGCCTCGAGGTTCTTCTTAGCGGCTTCCGTCCGGACTGGAATGCGCCAGAGTTCAAGGAGCTCCACGCCGACGGCTGCCTCGATCATGCTCCGCCCTCCATCTGAAGGGAACCTGAGGAGCACATCGAGCGAGGGGTTCGAAAGGAGCTGGGATTGGACCCAATCTGCATGCGCGATGCCGATCTCCTGGAACTCCGCCTGCAACTCTCGGTTGTTCATCAACGCGACACGAAGCGATTCCTCGAGAGACAGGCCGTTGGCAAAGATCGCGGAGAGTTCTTCCTCGGTGAGACTTACGCCATATGGACTGAAGACCTCCTTTCTTCCAGTACTCTCTTCGACAAGGCTGCGGGCCTCGTCGAAGTCGGGCCCCGGCTCCACCTGAGCGCAGGCGGCCGTAAGTACGATGGACAAGAGTAAAGGATAGATGGAGCTACGGGGTGTCATCGGATTCATTGGTTGCCTCCTTCGGTCACGAGTTCAGAAGGGAGGGTTGATGCGGTTTTCTGGGAACAGGCCGGACGCCCGAACCGAACGAGCAGAGTTGGCACGACGAGCATGTTGAGTAACGTCGAGGAGAGCAGTCCAAAGAGGATCACAATGGCCATAGGAGTGAGGATCTCCGTGCCGGGTTCCTCTCCACGAAGGGCAAGCGGAACGAGGGCAAGTCCTGCAGCAAGTGCCGTCATGAGGATTGGGGAGAGCCTCTCCATGGAGCCCCGCCGTACAGCCTCCGTGAAATCCGTGACGCCCTCATGGGTCTGTAGGTGCCGCACGTGCGACACAAGCATGATCCCGTTTCGGGCGGCGATACCGAACACTGAGATGAGGCCAATTATCGAGGCAACCGAGATGATTCCTCCGGCGAAATACACGCCTATCGCACCTCCAATCAAGGCGAACGGGAGATTGACCATGATCAACATCGTGTCTCGTATGGAGCGAAACATGACATGCAATAAGAACCCGACGCCTAGAACAACAAGGGCGCCAAGGAGGGCCAGCCGTCGATTGGTTTCTTCAGCACTCTCGAACTGTCCGCCGAACTCCACGTAATAGCCCGATGGGAACACAATGTTATCCGCGATCGCTTGCTTTGTGTCGTTCACGACCCCTCCCATGTCACGGCCTGCCACGTTGCACATGACCACGATTTTTCGTTGAACGTCCTCGCGGGTGATGAAGTTCGGTCCACGGTCCTCGTAGATGTGGGCTAGGGTTTTCATGGGGACCTTTAAGCCTTGTGGAGTATCAACGAGCACTTCGCCAACGGCCTTCGTGGTAGCCTCTGTGCTCGAGGCCAAGCGAACCGTGAGGTCGTAGGTGTTTCGCCCCTCAAGGACTTGGCTAACCACGCTGCCTTTGAATGCAGCGTTCAACGCTTCCGCCGTCTCCCCGACTTGAAGTCCGTAGCGAGCCAGGGAATCGCGCTGGAACTCAACGCGAACCTGGGGAACCTCAACCTGCTGCTCAGTTGACAGGTCAACCACTCCGGGAATTTCGCCCATGAGCCCCTCCACCTGTCGAGCAAGCTCCCGGAGTTCAGACAAGTCTTCGCCGAAGATCTTGACTGCAATGTTGGCCCGGGTACCCGAGAGCATATGGTCAATGCGGTGCCCGATCGGCTGGCCGAAGGTCGCCTGGACACCAGGGATCCCGGCGACGTCCTTACGTAATGCAACCAGCAGCTCTGACTTTGAGCGGGTTGGAAGCCCAAGCCGCGCCGGAGCATCCATGTCGAGCGTCAGGTCGATCTCACTCGCCTCAACTCCCTGCACGTGTTCGTCCTCCTCGGCCCGTCCTGTCCGTCGCCCGATCGCCTTGATCTCGGGGTGTTTCATCAGGGTGGTCTCGACAATGTGAGCGAGCCCGTCGCTTTCCTCGAGGGATGTTCCAGGCAAGGTGACGAGCCCAACGACCAATGCACCTTCGTTGAACTCGGGCAGGAAGTTCTTTCCCATCCGTGAAACGCCAAAAATCGCGAGGATTAGCATCACGACGGCGGGCGCGGTGATGGCAATGGGATGCTTCATCGCCCATCGTAGTGGCGCGGAATACGCTCGCTTCAGTTTTGCCACCACCCAGGGCTCATCGCCCCGCGTCACGGTCTTCGCTGTCGGCAGAAGGTAGTAGCAAAGAGCTGGAGTAAGCGTCAGCGCGGTGATGAGCGATGCCGCAAGGGACACACAGAATGCCACTCCCAGTGGCTGCAGCAGTCGACCCTCCACCCCAGAGAGGAAGAACAAGGGGGCGAAGACAAGCAGGATGATGAACGTCGCGAAGACGATGGAGGTCCGGACCTCAACGCTTGCATTAAAGATAATCCCAAGGACGTTCCCCCGCCTTTCCGGAGGCAGGGCACGGTTCTCGCGGAGCCTCCGCACCACGTTCTCCACGTCGATGATTGCGTCATCGACGAGGGCGCCAATTGCAATGGCCATACCCCCGAGAGTCATGGTGTTGATGCTGGCCCCGGAGAAGCGTAGCACCAGCACGGCCGTCACTAGTGACATCGGAATGGCGAGCAGCGTGATCGCGCTTGCACGCAGGCTTGCCAGGAACAGCACCACAACAAGAAGGACCATCAGGCCTCCTTCGACGAGGGCGACAGTCGTGTTGTGGATGGAGTTCTCAATGAAGTCCGCTTGTCGGAACAACTGCTTGTTGATGAGCATTCCCGCAGGGAGCGTCTCCTGGATCTCATCCAAAATCTCGTCCAGCTCCAGCGTCAATTCCAAGGTGTTCGCTGCAGGTTGTTTTTGAATCGCGATGATGACACCGCTCTGCGTGATGGGCTCCCAGTTGGGGCCGCGCATGGACGCGGAGCCTGTGCCGCGCTTGATGGCCGCGCCGATCTGAACCACGCCTACGTCGCTGACTTTGATTGGCCGGTTATGGCGTGCAGCGACCACAGTGTCCTCGATGTCCTCCGCGTTACGGACTCGCCCAATACCTCGCAAGACGGATTCTCCACCCCCTTCGATTAGGAAGCCCGCGGAGACGTTCTCATTGCCGTTGCGGAGAGCTTCTGCGACCTCATCCATGCTGATCTGAAGCGCCTTCATCCGCTGGGTCGAAAGCACTACCTGGTACTGCTTCTCGTCACCACCGATGGGTGTCACCTGAGAGACGCCCGCAACCGACAACAGGCGCCGCCGTATCTGGGACTTGGCAACCGTCCGAAGCTCCAATTGATCGTGTCGGTCCGAAGTGAGCGAGGCGAAGAGGATCTCGCCCATGATGGAAGATACCGGTGCAAGGACAGGCGGTTCGACTTGTTCGGGTAGGGTGCCGGATACAGCAGCCAAACGCTCAGTGACAGTCTGCCTTGCCCGGTAGATGTCTGTTCCCCATTCGAACTCGACCCACACGACGGCGATCCCGACCGCCGTTGCCGACCGCACTCGCCGCACGTTGGCGGCTCCATTCACTGCCGTCTCGACGGGAAATGTGACCAGGGTTTCCATCTCCTGTGGAGCCATTCCGTGCCCCTCGACGATCACCGTGACCGTCGGAGCCGTCAGGTCCGGAAACACATCGACCGGCATGCGAAGCGTGGTATACGTACCAAGCGCAAGCAGGATGGCGGACACGAAAAGCACTGCAAGGCGATTGCGCAGTGACCATTTGATTAGGTTATTGATCATTGGTTGGCCCCCTTTTAATGAGCGTGGCCTTCGCCAAACGATGCAGGAGAGGCCGAAGCCAGTTTGACCAGATACGCACCCTTGGTGACGACTCGCTCCCCCTCCTGGATCCCAGAGCGGACCTCAACGAATTGCCCGTCGCGGATGCCCAGCTCGAGCACGCGTTTCTGGAAGGCTTCCCCGTGGATCAACACGAAGGCAACCGGGCGACCATTGTCCATGATGATCGCTTCCTCCGGCACCGCGACGGCGTTGATGGCGTGCTGTGTCTCGAGGAAAACGTCGGCGAACATGCCAGAGCGGAACAGACCTTCCGGGTTGGCGGCCTCATAGCGCAGTGCGATGGTGCGCGTCTCGGGGGCCACCACGAGGTCCATGTTGATGATTCGTCCTCCCATTTCGTCGATGACATTGAACGTCCGCTCTGGGTACGCAGCGAACTCAAGCAAGGCCCCCGGGGCATCGCCGATCTCGGCAAGGTCGAATTCGGAGACGTGCGCCGTAATCCAGACACTGCTCAGGTCGAGCAGACGGTATACCGCGCCCAGGCTCTCTACGTGTTCTCCTTCGACATGCTCTGCGCCAACGATCTCTCCGGAGATCGGGGCTACGAGTGCGTGGCGCAGCGGTTTACTTGTCTTGGCGCCGGAACGGGCCGCAGCACTGCGCGTCCGCAGCACATCAAGTCGCTCTAGCGCCGGGGCGAAGGAAGCCTTCAATGCTTCGGCCCCCTCGTTGGCACGCTTCGCGAGGTTTAGGTCGCGGCGGGCCATCTGGAGCTCTGCCTCAGTGCCGAGGCCCTTCGTGCGCAGGGCCTCAATTCTGCTAAAGGCTTGTTGTGCGAATTCGAGTTGGGCCATGCTTTGTTGCAAAGCCTGCTCGACCTCCAGTGCCTTGGCTTGAACATCGAACTCGCGGACCAAGAGCTCCATCTCGAGCGTGTCGTGGTAGGTTTCGTTCGCGACTAACTGCGCAGTGTCAGAAGTCGTGAGAGGTGGCTCCAGGAATGCAAGCACCTGGCCCTTCTCGACCCAGTCACCTATGTGGGGGAGGTTTCCTGATTCTGGCGGGAGGAGGCGACCTGCCAGTGGTGCGCTTGCTACAGCCATAGCATGAGGCGGAGCCCCGACCTCACCGGGCACCTGGAGCCGTTGCGTCAGCGACTGTCGCCCGACTTGCTCCATGAGGAGGTTGATTTTCCATTGCTGCTCGAGCAGGAATGGGACGACATCCGCAGGATCATCCGTCGCCTCGGCATCAGCCGCTTCGTAGGCACTTGCCAGGTCAGCGTGCACAACGATGGGCGGCAAATCAATCGTTTCTTGTAGTTGGTCACTCGTGACGATTATCCGGGCCTCGAATCGTCCAGGTGCTTTGAATGTTCCCACTGGAACAAAGAGACCGTCCCGTGTGGGTTGAGCCGCCTCCAGAACTCTTCCACCGCCCGGCCCACCGGAGACTTCCAAGCGAAGCTGACCGCTGCGAACGGGCTCCCCGGTAGCAAGGACTGTTACGTGGGCGAGGAACCGTGCCTCGAGCCCCGGCACGAGCCGAGGATACTCCATAAAGAGCTGGGCCTTCTCCGTGAAGACGGTGATAGCTACGGGCTCCGGCTCCTCTATCTGTGCATGGGGTGCATGGGCCGTTTGACCTGGAGCGGGGGAACACCCGCCCACAATGAGCAGGGTCGTGGCCAACGCAAGGGAATGGCCAACATTGGATTGGTTTAACATTTGGGGTCCTCAAGGCGCACCATGGCGCAAGCAGTGTTTCTGAACTGATTAACTCTCGCGTGCTATGACAGAAATCACCTAGCGCGCGGCGTCCTGAACCAATGCCGTTCGGCTTGGCTGGACTATGGGTTTAAATCAGATTGCTGCGGGAGGACCCCGCGGACGCGAGGCTAATCGCGGCCTTAGCTTTGGCGGTCTTGGCTCGGGCAGCGCCGCCTTTGCCAATGCTCTCCAAACCGGAGGCGACCAGGATTCCCCAGGTAGCAAGGCAGACAAGTCAACGCTCTCCTGCCGGTCTGGCGTTCTCCATGCGATAAAATCATTCGCATGATCGAGCGCGGAGTGCGGAAGGTGACTGTCGTCATGCTCGTGGCCATGGTTAGCATGGCTATCGCCTTCCGCCGCATGAGAAGTCGGATGTCCGTTTGACCCGAAATGCTCCTCTTGTGCCAAATGAACTGGCGCGTGAAAGAGGCGAAGTCCCATCGCAAGCAAGCAGAGCAGGAGAACGAAAGTTCTCGACTGTTTCTTGGTATTGCTCTGACGATGAATCATGGGGAGGGCCTTCTGGCTGGGTCACGCTAGCACAGCGGCCAGGTCCAGAGTAAGTTCGTTCTCTGAAGTTTCCAGGTTGGTAGAGACAAAGTCCGAACCAATTTCCTTCCGAAATTGTCCCCCATTTCTTGAGATCGAGTCTCCGGTCATTTGCGGTCATTGCTCCTGGGGACTAGGGGATCATTCCGACGCCGTAGGGTGCAAACACTCGGAAAACTCATAATTTTGACTGTGGCAGGCCAAGGATTCGAGAACATTTCTTGGGGCGGCTTACCCGCCAAGAGTGGAGTGGGAGAGGCGCAAGTTTACTGGGTTTGACTTTGAAACTTGGATGGCTGTGGACCGAGCTTTGCCCCAATGGAGGATGTCGCATCTATCCGTGGTGACACGCGTAAGCATTTGTGGGATAAATGGTTGTGCCATTCGGAGCCTGAAAGGTGCGACATAGGTGACATCAGAATTGCACTAATTGAAGCCCATCTCTCACTCAGCCTATGCTGTCCCCGCTACCAAACTCAAGAGACGGTCTCGCGCAAGCGCGGCCGTCTCTTTTCTTTGGCATCGTGGCGCGATTCTTTGGCTCAGGTAGGCCTCGCTACGCAAGGCCCGCTTCGCGACGAATCCTGTCCCCGCTTTGCGGGGGACGGATTTCTCTGTTGGAATGGTTGGGGTGGGGAAAGGCAGGTCGGTCATTGCCCAGGTCCTTCTGGCTGCCCTGCCACATGAGGAGAGGAGGGTTTCAATTCATGGTGATATATTGGTCCAGGTATTGAACCAGTCCTGCATGACGCTGGTCGGTCGAATGCCCGTTATGCAGGAAAACCAAGCACTTGGCATTTTGCATTGCAAGCCCTATGGTATCCATGGCTTCCACCTCTACTGCCCTTTCGCGGGGAGTCGCCGCGATTTATCGACCTTTCTTCACTAGCCACGCGACCCACGACGCATGTTACGACACATGTATCAAAGGACGCTACGCGGGAAAGTTGAGTAGCGGTGGGAGCTTCTCCCATGACGCAGCGAAGAGATCCACTTCCACCTCCCACATTCAGCTTTCTAAGAAGCCGATCTGATGTCGCAGATTTCCTAGAGGAGCCACGCGGAAGGCTACGGTTTTTACTATACGGGAGGAATAGGGAGGACAATTACTATCAATTTGCGATTTCAAAAAGGGGCGGAGGCGAACGGGAAATCCGAAGCCCTGTTCTTCCTCTAAAAAAAATGCAGCAGAAATTGGCCAAACATCTTTCGGAGGCTTACTCTCCAAGGAGGTCAGTGATGGGGTACGTTAAGGGTAGAAACATTATTCAAAATGCGCAGCGTCATAAAAGGAAGCGTTGGGTGCTTAGGGTTGATTTATCTAACTTTTTTGGCCAGATAAATTTTGGCCGAGTGCGAGGGCTATTTCTTTCAATGGGTATGGCTGAGGAGGCTGCGACCTGTGTCGCACAAATTTGCTGTGACGGTGACTCGCTTCCACAAGGTGCGCCAACCTCCCCGGTGGTTTCTAATATGATTTGTATGAAGCTAGACCGGGAGCTTGGCAAGCTTTCCCGTGAAAATGGCTTGGTTTATTCTAGATATGTCGATGACCTTATTTTCTCCACAAGGAAAAAGGTCTTTCCAAGGAGTCACTACGACACAGACACACTTGAACTAGGCTTGGCATTAAGAGCGGTAATCGAGAATAACGGATTCAACATTAACGAAAAGAAGACCAAGCTTGCTGGGAATTACCGCAGGCAGATGGTGACTGGCCTTGTTGTAAACGAAATGGAGGCTGTGCCAAGGGAAAAAGTCAGGGAGCTCCGACAGCAAATTTTTTATGCGAATAAGTTTGGAATAGAAAGCGTGGCCGCAAAATTTTTCAGGGAGAAGGATCGAAAGAATAGAGTTCCCGGGGCCGATCCAGATTTTCTGCAAGTCCTCAAAGGAAGATTGGAATTTATTAGGAGCGTAAAAGGCCCTGGTGATTCTGTATATTGCGCACTCGCCACTCAGTTTGCCATCTTAGACCCAACCTATATTGTGCCGTCAGCAGCGCTGCAACATGTTCGCATTATTCTTGAAGGTGAGTCCGAAGCAATTTACTTCAGGAGGGCATATAAGGCAGTGCAGAGAATCGACCCACTTGGATTTAACCCCGACTTCTCTCACAAAGAGGGGGACAATCGCTTAATGACATTTTTGAAAACCAGTGAACGGCATCCTCCGCGAGATTTTACAATATGCATTTTCGACCACGACAGCGATAGCATCGTATCCAAGGCAAGAGATCATGCAGGCAGCTGGAGGAAATGGAATGAAAATCTATTCTCAACAACGATTTCAAAACCAGATTTCCGTTTAGGGAACGAACACATCTGCGCAGAATTCTTGTTTAAAGACGAAGATGTTCTGCAATGGAAGGGAGCGCACAGGATGTTCTTTAAGAATGAATTTGGGCCTTCCGGAGAGTGCAAAGATGACCCAAGCTACTCCCTGCTCGGCAAAAAGGGGTATTTGATCCCAACCCGTGTTGTTGACCAACAGGATCGAAATGTCTTAATCAACAAGGTGGACCTGGCCCTTGCGATTGAGCGAAGAGAGGAGCCATTTACCGATGTCGATTATGAAGGTTTCCGTAACACGTTTAGAGAAATAGGAGAGATAGTGAGGTATTGGCAGAGCACGCAATGAATCTGAAATCAACAAATGAACAAATTTCTAGCACAGATCAGTCTGCATAACCAGCCGTTGCAGACAGACCTTCATTTCGCTTCGCTACACTGCTGCTGCTGCTGAACGGCAATCCCGCTATGCAGGAAAATCCAATAAAACTAATGTGTGAACGTATCTTAATGAATCTCTATGTAGGAGAGCATCTGCCAACCAAGATGGGGCGTTGGGCTGAGCTCGGAAGTATTCGTGTTGAACTAGCTGGGGATTATGAGTATCTTGTTCAACAAATGCCAAGGCGTTCCTATGTTCGCGTAGAATGCAGCTCTGGGAAGCGGCAACAATTTGAGGAGCGAATCGGAGACTGGGTCGCAACAGCAGTGGTTGAAGTAGCGAGTAAAGGTGAATGTAGTTTGCTTTCTGAAGAACCAGACCAGGATGGCGGAATCTGGGATATTGAGGCACTCTTAACCTTTATCTCTGGCAGGAAAGTCGTACGTGAAGAGGAAAAAACAGGTTTTTTGCACAAGGAATATGGCGAGCCAGCATGCAGCCCCGTTGAAACATTGCAGGCATTAAGGGTTGCGTGGGGTAATAGAAGCCATCTGAGGGATAGCCGGTTATTCCTAGCCCTTCATTGTTACAACGAGGCATTACATTCGAGATCCATGCTTGTTCAAGCAGGTCTAATTAGTACGGCGCTCAACATCATTCTTGATAGCTTCGACTTTCCCTCAAACTCGGTAGACAAGCAAATCAGAAAAAATCTGGCGAAAGAGGTGGAAAATGTAGTCGATAAATGCAGCGAGCTCTCAAATGAACACGCTCAGGCCTACAAGAATATCCTGAGAGGGAAAGTCTTAGAGGGGGTTGGAGGTAGTCAGCTAAGTAAGCTAATCGCCTTTCTTCAGTCGATTGAAGTCGTTTCTGACCCTATTCTGGACAGCGAAAATGGGCGAGCAAAAATCCTTAACTCTATTCGCAATGGCTTTGTCCATTCAGCAAGGGTCTCAGATTTTAGAGGACTGGATAAAGAGAAATCCTCACGCTACCTTGCCCCAGTAATTGGGGGAGTGGTTCCAGAATTGGTGAGGCTATTCCTTGGGAGGAAATTGGGATTTGTAGAAAATGGGATTGGCTCGTTATCGCAACACAAAGAGTCTCTTCGCCAGTTCTTCCGCGATGGCGTGTATAATGAATGGAAGCTTGAGGAGAAATCGTGGGAGGAATTTTGGTTCGGACTAGATGCTAATAATCAGTCTGCATAACCAGCCATTGCAGCAGACCCGCTTCGCGGGCAGCTGAATGGCAACCCCGTTGGGCGAACAAGAAAGAGATCTATGGAAATCGAAACGGACTCACAAGGCAATCGTTACATCGAAGTCCCATTCGCTGCCCCTGGTGAGCGGATTCGAATCACTCATGTCATAGAGTCATGGTCCGGGGACCGTGGCATTCGGATTCAGGTTCGGGATGAGAATGGCCACTTGCGGCAAGGTCCGGAGTTCGAGGCCGAGAGGATTGGAGACGTAGTTTCTGCTGCCCTTGTACTTCTAACTCAGACGGAATAGTTTGGTTGTTTGCCCATGAGCCGCCCAACCAGCGCTTGCACCAGACGGTCGGCTTCGCGGGCAGCTGAATGGCAATCCCGTTATGCAGAACACACCGATGCCAACGAATATGAATGATTCCAACTGGATTGACTACGTGACGGCCATCGGCGCAGTTGCAACACCGATTCTTGTCCTGATCCTGACGGCCATTGGGTGGAAGATTCGAACTCGCCTTGAGCGGACAATGGAGTTAGAGGACAAGCTCCGCGAGGACCGAATTCAGGCGTACAACCAGATTCTCGAACCCTTCGTCTTGCTGCTGATGTCCAAGGCCGCTTGGACGGCTGACCCCAAGAATAAGGGAAAGGACAAAGATACGATTGCAACTCAGAAGATGCTCTCGCATGAGTACCGGCAAGTCGCTTCGAAGATGTCTCTCGTTGGGTCCGATGACGCGGTCAGGTCCTACAACAACTTGATGCAGTACTTCTTCGAGCGAGGCGATCAGGGTGAGAGTGCTAGCCCGCAAGACGCGAAGGACATGGTTGCTTTGATCGGGAAGTTCCTGCTCGAGATTCGGAAGAGCATGGGCAATGAATCGACTGGGCTAGACCACTGGGACATGCTCGAGTGGTTCATCTCGGATGTTCGCAAGTACCGGAGGGCTTGATGCGGTCGCATAACCAGCCGCTGCAACAGATCCGCTCCGCGGGCTGCTGAGCGGCAATCCCGTTAGCCTGGCGAGCCAATCTGGCACCCTCGATAAACCGGATTTGTGTAAGCAGTTTGGCGGAGCCTTTCTTCAGATGCTAGTGAACATTCCAAGCAAGGCAATCCAGACATCGGACAAGATGAGGCCTCTCAAGGAGTCTGGGAAGCCAATAAGTTCACGGGCGATTAGCGCAAGGATTGTCATGCCCGTCGGGCTCATGAAACGGATTGCCAGGATGGTGTAGAATCATGGCATCATGGGCAACGTGCCCACGACCTTCCAAAGATGACTTGCTACCTGGTTTCTTACGATCTCCACAAACCCGGCAGGGACTACGAGGCCCTGTATAGCGCATTAAAGGCATACGGGACATGGGCGCGAATCAATGAATCCTTCTGGGCTATCGTTACGGAACAGTCAGCGGTCCAGGTGAGAGACAGCCTGACCACGCACCTTGATACAAACGATAGCCTGTTTGTTGTCAAGTCTGGATCTGAAGCAGCATGGCGAAACGTCAGATGCAAAAGTGAGTGGCTGAAGGAGCACCTCTAGATGCCCGACCAGCCCAACGAAGACGCTGTACAGCCGAGGATTAATAGGGGCCGGGTTGGCTCCCTGTCCCTGTATGAGATTACGGACCACGAGTTGCAGGTATTAGAGGAGGGTTCGCTTGGAACCACATTCTTAAATTTCGCGGTGTTCTTCCTTTCCGTGGCGCTGTCTTTTCTTGCGACCCTTCTCGTGACTCCAATTGAATCTGATCGTGTCTTTACAGTTTTCGTTGTTGTCGTGATTGTCGGATTTGCTGCGGGAGGGGTTCTGCTGAAGTTGTGGGCCCGGGCTAGAAGGAACACGTCAAAGGTATTGAAGAGAATCAAGGACCGCTGCCTTCCGGAAGGTGCTGCACGGCAGGTGGTGCCGGCAGTTTCTAGTGCAGGAGAATCCGAATCCAAATCCGAAGCAGGCTAACCAGATGAGATGAGAAGACCGGCCTCCGGTCGACGCAGTACCTCGAGGGGTCTGCAAAGATTAATGCGGGCTCGTGTGGCCCAAACCGGAGACCAGCCATAAAGCAGAATACTACCACGAATCTCACCTCTCAAACCATCGGCCTGGATTTAGGCGACAAGCGCAGCGTGGCGGTGGTGCTCGCGCCCAGCGGCGAGGTCCTCGAGGAGCTCAAGCTCCAAACCACCCGAGCAAGCCTCGACAGCGTCTTTGGCGCACGACCCGCCTGCCGCATCGCCATCGAGGTCGGCACCCACAGCGCGTGGATTGCGGAACAACTCGCGGGCTACGGCCACGAGGTCCTCGTCGCAAACCCACGCAAGGTGCATTTGATTGGCCGCAGTCGCTG
>JAJFFC010000028.1 GCA_021776795.1 Planctomycetota bacterium | reverse complement strand
CAGCGACTGCGGCCAATCAAATGCACCTTGCGTGGGTTTGCGACGAGGACCTCGTGGCCGTAGCCCGCGAGTTGTTCCGCAATCCACGCGCTGTGGGTGCCGACCTCGATGGCGATGCGGCAGGCGGGTCGTGCGCCAAAGGCGCTGTCGAGGCTTGCTCGGGTGGTTTGGAGCTTGAGCTCCTCGAGGACCTCGCCGCTTGGCGCGAGCACCACCGCCACGCTGCGCTTGTCGCCTAAATCCAGGCCGATGGTTTGAGAGGTGAGATTCGTGGTAGTATTCTGCTTCATGGCTGGTCTCCGGTTTGGGCCACACGAGCCCGCATTAATCTTTGCAGACCCCTCGGGGTACTGCGTCGACCGGAGGCCGGTCTTCTCATCTCATCTGGTTCTGCTGCGGCATTTTCGAGAGACCACAGGAAGGCACCTAATCCCCTTCTTGCTCATTATCATCTTGAGCGTGGAATAACTGGAAAATGCATCCAGAAGAAGAAGCCGACTCTCCAGGAATACCCTGTGGCCCCACTGCGCCTTTCTCCCCCTGCATCCCGCGTGGCCCCTCCGCCCCCCTTTCTCCACGGAGTAGTTGGAATAACTCATGATTCTGCTTTATCGTTTCCAGATGACCAGGCTCTTTGACTGGAAAAATAAACCACGAACCCAGACAAACTAGTATCAAAAAAATGCCGAGGGTGATTGCGCGAATAGAAGCACGGAATACACCTACCCGATAGTCATTCTTAATGGAGTATGCATCGCTTTGTTTGTCTAACTCATTGGCCATAATCTTTTTCGACTCAGACTCATCTGAACAATCTTCAACCAATCTCCACTGGGGCGTGGGAATCTCCTGAACACTAAAGTGCACAAGGGTCAAATAAATCGAGGCTAGGACAGGAAGCGCTGAAAGAACGGCAAGCCATTTGAAAGCCATTTGAGGAGCTAAAGCAGCAATCAGGGCAAGGGAAAAGGCGGCGATTGTTAGCAGAACTCTATTTTTCCCATCAATAACTTCGCTTCTCCGCTCCTCCCTTTCAAACATCTTTGACGCAAACTCAAATCCTAAGGAGGACTGAAACCTCTTGACCCCTGACTCGCATGAATCCTTTTGCTCAGGAGCCTGCTCTTCCTCATCAGGCGGATCGCATTGCTGGCTCAGAACATCACCCCAAGTGTGGCCAGGGTTGAACACTTTGAGAAGGGACCATGTCAAGATATTCGAAGCAAAGGAGAAAGCCCCTTCATAGGCTTCTCCAATCCGCTGCGATTTGCCTTTAGGCATAAATACACTCCCTAAATGATTGGACAAACAATTCTGATATACCAGCGTCCGCTTCTAGATCTAGCCAAGCCCATTGACCATTTGGATTGATTTCAAAAAACACCCATTCACCTGTCTTCGAAATGCCGAAATCAACCGCAGCAAAACGGAGACCATATGAAACCAACAATGCGCGCAAGTTCGTTCGAATACTGTCCGGAATTTCAATTCTTCCGTATTGGATGTTCCTCATATTGTCCCTGCGAATATCCAATACCTGCTCTCCACTTGATTCAATTCGGTTCATCTCAATCGCAATCATCGCTTCATCAAGAACGGTCACGCGAACATCCGTGCGTTTACGAATCTTCTCTTGAAACATTACCGGACACGTGCCGAGGCTCTCTAAATGGATTAGATTCGTCTTGTGAAACTCCCTCGTATAAATAATTGAGTCTCCTGATTCCCTCTCGATATATCCACTAGACATGGGTTTAACAACCACACCATTTTTTTGGGATTCAACAAACCCCTTTGCAACATCTTGACTATTGGTAACCGTGGTTGAAGGCACACTTAAGTTGTACCGTTTAGCTCTTGTTAACTGCTCAATCTTATGACTAGCCATGCAGTTTCGAGAGGGGTGGTTTATCCACTTAACAGTTTCGATGTGAGCGAGAAAGCCTTCTAACCCCTCCGACCATTCAAGAGAAGCATGCCCTTTCGATTGCTCATCTGCGGCAGAACCAAGCCCAATGGGCTTTGGCCTTCTCAAAACAACAGCGGAAACCTGAGTTGGGGACAGGTGTTGACCTTTCCAGCTAAGGTTGTGGCCTCCCTCGTTATAGACTAACCGAGCTGTTTCACAATCTACATCCGTATTAAATCGGACATAAGGTACCTCTCCATCAGCGAGCCTAGAACACAAATAGTCCGATGTCGCGTCTGCTGCGTTGGTGAGGACCAACACCCTTTTGGAACCCTGCATCTATTCTAAGACTGGTACGGCTAAGAACCTTCGATGCTCGCTATCTTGATCTCGCTCCTCGCGAGATTCAGTAACTGTGTGAGTAACCAACAACTGCCCCGGCGGGATAGCAAGATAGCTGGAGTTTTCCTTATCTTGATCGGTTTCTTCAACTTGAGCGGTTTTAGTCAACCCTCCACCCATCCCTAAATATCTCTGATCAGGTTCTTCTCGGGTCCTTGTTTGGGTATAGCCAACAAAATCTAGCGCCTCTGGCACACCAGCGCATTTTTCCTCAAAGAAACACCAAAATCCTTTTTTGTCCATTATCTATTCTCCAAATACATTGTAGCAAGACTAGTCAGCAGAACGGGGAGGGGTATTCGACTGACCTGCGTCATGCAGGCCGAACTCGATACCTGGACCAATATATCACCAGGAACTAGTTCCCTCCCTGCCTTAGGAGGGAGGGCAGCGAGAAGGCCCCGGAGAAAGACAGACCTTCCTTTTTCCCCCGCAACCAACACCAGCAGAATAATCCGTCCCCCGCGAAGCGTGGACAGGATTCGACGCGAAGCGGGCCTTGGGTAGCGAGGCCCACCTGAGCCAAAGAATCGCGCCACGATGCCAAACACAAAAGCCGGCCGCGCTTGCGCGGGACCGGCTTAGGTGTTTGGTAGCGGGGACAGGATTCGAACCTGCGACCTCCGGGTTATGAGCCCGACGAGCTGCCAGCTGCTCCACCCCGCGTTACGAAGGAGGGATTGTAACGGGCGCTATGGCCGCGTCAAGAGAATGTGGCTAGAAGCCGTCGCCAGCTGGCGTAGGAGGCTCTTCCACCGGTGTGTCATTCACCGCCGGCTCCTCCACTGGAGGGTCTTCGCTGCTTGGGGTCTCGCTGCCCTGCGGATCGTCTTGAGCCGGGTCCTCGGCCACGGGCTCGTCCTGCTTCGCTGGCTCATCCTGGACCGGAGGTTGTTCTGCTACTGGCTCCTCCTGTTGGCCAGCCTCGGTGGCTTCAGCTCCGGCTTCGGCCTGACTATCCTCCTCGGCAGTTCCGCCTTCGGGAACAGGAACGATGCCCTGATCGCCATGCAAAGGCTCCACTGCCGCGGGCTCCACTGCCGGGAACATCTGGCGAACCTGCTCGGCGTGATAGACCATGGCCTCGGGCAGATTGACCATCGCGTCGAGCTCAGCGAGCAAGGCCCGCGCGCTATCCCAGAGTTCTTCTTTGGCGGCAGCAAAACGCAGCGCATCTAGACCCAGCTCCCAACGACGGGCTTCCGGGATGCCAGCCTCTGGCACCAGGGTGCGCATGACGGTGAGGGCCTCATCGACGGCGCCGCGCATGAGTTGCAACTCGACGAAGTACACCGGCCAGCGCAAATCCGTAGGTTCACGCCCCATCAGGACGCGCAACAAACCAACGGCCTCTTCGGCGTAGCCTTGGAATTCGTTCTCGACCCCGACCTCGAGCAAGTGCTCACTTTCGGCTTGGGCATAGAGACGGTCCAGCTGTTCGGCCTGGGCATCTTCCAGGCCGTCGTGCGAGAACTTGCGCACCAGGGCAAAGGTCGAGCGCCAATCCAAGCGTGCGCTCAAGGATTGGTAGGCCAGCTCCAAGGATGCAAAATCACGGCCAACCTGAACTTGCACGGTTTTGCCGTAGACATCGCGCAAAGCCAGCGGCGGTTGGAAATTCAGAACCGATTGCAGAACCTTGGCGTCTTGGGATTTGCCCAAGCTCTCGAGCAAGCGTTTCAACACCGGCGTTTCGGCTTCGCGACTCAGGCGACCGGCCAACAAGATAGGACCGTTACTAATCTTCAAGCGTTGCACACTGGCAATGGCTTGGTCGCGGACGAGGACCTCGGGGTCATCGAGTAGGTCGGGCAACATGGAGGCCAAAAGCCCTGGGTCTTCCCCGCGTGCGGCCACAGCCGTCATGGCGGCAAGTGCGGCACGGCGTTCGGCTGGAGGAACCTGGCGCGAAGGCACTCCCGGCCCACCGTTATCCGCGGCCAGGGCCACCAAGGGCTGTAGCACGGGCAGGAAGGAGGCGTCGCCATACACACCGACGGCCTGGAACAGACGGTCGCGCACCACCGCCACCTCTTCGACAACCAAGGCGCGCCCAAGGACTTCTTTGAGTTCATCGGTGTCGACGAGCTCGATGACCTCTTGGTTGCGACCGACGGCCAGGAGCCCAGTCCACAATGCCGTGCGCACTTCTTGGGTAGAGGTCCCCAAAGCCGTTTGGATGGGCCGATTTGGCACGCTGGCCTCGGAAGGCGTGGCAGTTGGCTCTGGATAAAGACGACTGAGGCCACGAAGCAGGCCATCCCAGGCGGCGCGCGGTGGGCGCACCAGCTGCAGGTTGGTGGCGGCGACCAACTGTTCCTTGGCCGAACCAAACTCAAGACTGCGCAACAGCGAAGTCAGCGCTTCGCCGTTTTGCAAGTAGCGCGGTACTAGCGGCAGGAGTTCCACACGAAGCTCACCAACACTTTCCTTTTGCACCGCCTGACGAAGTGCCAAGGTCAGCGCAGAGGTCTGCTCTTCGGCAAGGGTGCCAGCATCGAGGCGGACTAAAGCGCGGTAGGCCAAGGACCGCACCGAAGCACGTGGGTGATGCATGCCAGCAATGACTACCTTGGGCGGGACGGCAGCACCAGAGGCGGGCGACAACTTACTGCGCCAATCGGCAAGTTCACGCGCCTGCGTTTCGCGCAGCGCACTCTCTAGCCAAGTGGCGCGATCTTGAGTCCTGGCTTCCTTCCACCATGCGTCAAAGTCTTTGGCGCCGCCAAACTCACGCCCAGTCAACCGAGTGAGGGAAGTGCGTGCTTCTCCGGCAAGAGACTCGCGATGCAAAAGCGCGGCCAAGCCTTCGATCAACTCGGGCCGGGGGTTCTGCAACAAGCCTAAGGCGCGAATCGCGCCGCGAACGCGCATGGCACGATCGGGCATGGGAAGAACCAAGTCTTCCAGCAGACGATCGCCGAACTTGGGCCAGTCTCGCTCCAGTGCCGTGATGGCGCCATTGAGCGACTTCGGCCACGAACCGTTACCGAGGACATCGAGCAAGAAGGGCGCTTGTTCGGAAGCGGGCAGGGCGACGACTGCGGTGAGGAGGACATCGGCCTGGGCAAGGCGAGTCTCGCGCTCGGCGGCTGAGTCTTGCACCACTTCCCACGCCGCGAGGAGCTCGGGCTGCTCGGCGAGTGCAGCTGGCAAGCTCGGCTGCCCTATCTGAAGGCAGAGCGCGACGAACAAGCTGGACAAAAACCCCACATATTCATCTTAGCCGGAAAAAGGCCCGACTTCACTTCATCTTTTGCCGAATCCTGGTAACGCGAAAACTTTCTGCGCCTGTTCGGTTAGTCGTTTTAACGGGCAATCCGACGTTAGGGATTCTTTTGCCGCTTCCGCATAGGCGGATTGCCGACGCGCGCCCAGAACCGCCACTTCTTCAGCCAAGGTGGCAGCTTCCAGGCGCGGGCGTGGCTTCTGTTGCTGACGCTCCAGCAAGAGTTCCTCAGGGGCCGTCAAAGCCAGCACACGACGATGGCGCTTGAGGTGTTCGACATTGGCCGGATCTTCAATCACTCCCCCGCCCAAGGCAATTACGTGGCGACGTCGGCCGAGCAATTGGGGAAGCAAGGCGGATTCGGCTTGGCGGAAGGAGGTCAAGTCTTCCGCGAGCCATGCCATCAGGGACCGCTGGTGAATGCGCTCGAGTTCGACATCACTGTCGACGAAGGACCAGCCACAGGCCTGCGCTAGTGCTCTGCCCAAAGTGGACTTGCCCGCGGCGCGCGGACCGATCAAGACGGCAGCTTGCTCTTGGGCTAAATGCGCGGAGAAGGAATGCTGCAACTCGGCGACAGCCGCCTCGGATAGGTGGTGGTTCGGGAAAGCGCGCGCAAAGGGCGTGCGCATTTGCTCCAGCAACATGGTGGTGCCGGGAAGAACCGTGGCTCCGGCTTGGCGAGCTTGCGCCATCCATGCCGTTTCTAAGGGTTGGTAAATCAACTCCAAAGCTAGCGCGCCGACGCGAGGTGGTCGGCCAGGCAAGGGCAAGCCTGGGTTGTGCGCGCTGCCCAAACTGGTGGCTTGAATGACGACGTCGAACGCGTTCGGCGCGACCTGTTCCCAGTCCTGCACCTGTGGCCACCAGCCAGCTTGCTCACGACGTCTGGCGCTAACCGTTACCGCATGACCGGCATTGGCAAGGGCGCTGGCCACGCCGCGGGCGGCACCGCCTGCACCCAACAACAAAACGCAATCCGTTGGCTTTAGGCCCTCGGCGCGCAAGGCAGCAAGAGCTCCTTCGCCGTCGCTATTCCCGGGAATCCATGAGGGAGCTTGCGTCGGGTGGCTGGCATCGGCTTCTTGCGCCCCCCGCACCAAGTAATTCACCGCCTGCTCGGCAACCTGCGGTGGCTGAAAATGCGCAAAGGCCTGTTGCTTCAGAGGCATGGTCAAGGAAAGGGCGCGAACGCCCCAGGATTCCACCGCGGGCAACAGGGCTGCCAAGTCCTGGCTTTCCAAGGCCAGATTGAACAAAGCGAAAGGTGGTGTAGCGCGGGAGGCGGCCTGCTGCCACAGCCATGGACTCAAGGAATGGCGCACCGGCTGCCCAGCCACCCCCACCATGGCGGTTGTCGTTCGGTGCCAATCCGCGGGCAATGCTTGCCACTCGGACAGGGACCATTGGCCCTGAGCGGTCGCTTCGCCGGGCCAGCAGCAATACACCCACGGAGCCCCAAAGCGTGCACTCAGCAAACGTGCGGCGGCGCTGCCAGGACCTTGGGCGAAGGCAACCACGTTTGGATTCTTGGCTTCGCGTTGGAGGGTCAAGATGGCAAGGGCATCTGCGGCTTGCTCAGCCCAAGTCACCAGCTTGAGGACATCGGTCGCTGCCGCTTGCTCTTGCATGGTGGCCCATGCCGCGGTGAGTTGGGCATCGGCATTTGGGGTGACCGTAGTTGGGGCATGCCAAGACAACACGCGGCGCACCGTCGAAGGCCAATCCCAACGCTCCTCCCCTAGCGGCAGGTCCACAAAGGCAACTCCAGCTTGGATCGCCTGCTCTAATCGACGCCGACGTTCTGTCGCACCGCCTTCACCCTCGCCACCATCCTCACGCAAACGATAGGTGGCGACAAAGGAGAGTTTCGGATGGGCTTGAATCCACGACGCCACGGGGGCATCAGCGGGCATGCCATCTAGGCGCAACTCCACCAGCGAAACGTGCTCTTGCAAATATGCCAAGCGCGACGAGAGTACGTCCACATCTTGTCCACGCAGGGACACGATGGGCTGAGGCTCTGCGCGGTGTGTTATTTCGCTCAACGCGCTTCGGCCGCAATCGCGCGCAGGCGCTCCGCGGCATCGGCCGGTAAACGATGACCCTGTTCTGCCAGGTCCACCACCATATTCAGCAGGCCGGCATAGCGGCGTTGCTCATGCTCGGTCAAGCTGGCGAGGTGCTCCTGCACCGTTTCCACATCGCCGCGGACGACCGGGCCGGTGAGGGCTTCTGCGGCACCGGAACGGCGCGCGTTTTCCAACGCTTGGGCGGCCATGCGTGCGACGACATCAAAGGTCTCGTCGCCGAAGACTGGCTGCAGCAAGTCATGCGACCAACTCAATAAGGCGGTGAGGTGGTTCGAGGCAAGGGCCAAACCAAGGTGATAACGCCGGCGGTCGACATTGCGACGCATGCGCACTGGCGAGGCCCCCCACACCTGGGCGATTTCCAGTACGCCTTCGCGCGCGTTGGGGTCGGCGGTTTCGGTGACCACTGCTTTGCGCAGGGCGAGGACATCGGACTCGGGATCGCTGAAGGGCATCACCGGGTGCATGGCCGCGACAAAGCCGCCTTCCAATGTGATGGGCTTGAGCACATCGAGGTCATGCATGCCGGAAAGGTGCACGAAGGTCTTGGCGTTGCAGTTGTACTCGCCAGCGCACACTTCACTTGCTGCCAAAATCTGCCGGTCCGGAACCGCCATGATGACAAAGGAAGCATTGGACGGAGCTTCCTGCCAACTCAGAATCGGTTGGATGCCTTTCTCCTTGGCCCATGATTGCCACGCGCCGTCACGGCGACCGAGTAAGTAAACCTCTTGTCCAGCTTTTTGATGCGCGAGTGCAAGACTGCATCCGGCGCGGCCGGGACCAACAACGATGGTGATGACCTTCATGATTCAGGGTGCTCATGCACGACGCCCAGGACGGGCCCGGTCAGACATGAGAGCTTCCAAACATAGTCGCACAAATCCTGACATTGCGGGAGCAGTCGGGCGCTTTCTTGTGGCGACACCTGGGGCAGGAAGCAGGCGCCCCCACTGCCACTGAGGTGGAAGGGCGCAATCTGTTGCAGTTTCTGCCAAAATTGTGCGAAGTCCGGCGAAGCCTGGAGGACGGCGGGGAGGAGATCGTTGGGGCCAGCTTCACTCGACCATTTCGATGGCAGCGGCAAGTCCGGCGCAGTTTGTTCTTGGTAATCCGGCGCAGCTAAGGCTTGGAATACCGACGGGGTCGCGACCTCGATCGGCGGTGCGACCAAAATCACACGTTGCGGGAACAAGGGAATGGTGCCGAGGATGATCTCACCGCGTCCGCCAAGAAAGACTGGCCCGTTGCCGAGGAAAAAGGGTATATCACTACCCAAGGCAGCGGCAATCTCCACCAAGGACTGCTGCGGTTCTTGCGTGGCCACATGTTGCAGCAAACGCAAAGCTGCGGCGGCATTGCCGGAGCCTCCGCCTAAGCCTGCCGCGGCTGGAATGCGTTTGTACAAATGCCACGACACTGCCGGTGCCTCGCCACCCGCTTGGCGCCAAGCGGCTTCGGCTTGGAGCACCAGGTTGCGTTCATCCTGCGGGATCTGCTCGGCACCCAAGCCATCCACTTCAAGGCGCGGCAAGTGAGGCGCATCCAAGATCAGCGTCAGGCGGTCGTAGAGATCGGCCGCCACAAACAAACTATGCAACTGATGGAAGCCGTCGGTCCGCTTCCCCAAAACGCGCAAACTCCAATTGAGTTTCGCGGGGGATTGCAACGACCAACGACGCACGCGGCTCATGCGGTTCCGAGGTAGCGATTGTCGAGCAAGTGCACATCCTCGACGCGACCGGCCACAACCGCACGCCAGCGTTGCCCTGGTTTGGCCGTGGCTTCGTCTAAAGGCAAGAAGGTGGCTTCATCGATGATGTTGGCATAGGCCACCCGCACACCGGACTGTTCCATGGAGGTGTTCAGCTGCTGGTTCAGGTGTTCAATGTCACGCGAACCCTTGTCAAAAGAATTGGCCACGGTGACCAAGGACTTCGACAATCCCAAGGCATGCACGCGCCCAGAAGAGCTGAGATGCACATTGCGGCTGGACAAGGCGAGGCCATCGTCTTCGCGCACAATCGGGCAACCGACGACCTCGACCGGGAAATCTAAGTCATGTGCCATGCGCTGCACCAAAAACAACTGTTGCGCATCTTTTGCGCCGAAGAAGGCGCGCTGTGGCTGCACGCGCTGAAACAACTTATGCACCACGGTCAACATGCCGCCGAAGTGACCGGGGCGGGCGGCGCCCTCGAAGTGTTCGCCCCCAGGCCCGGCGTCGAGCAAAATCTGGCAGCCGTCGGCACCATACATGTCGGCGAGGTCGGGCATATAAACCGCTTCGACGCCAGCGGCTTCCATTTGCGCGCAATCCTCTTCTACTGTGCGCGGGTAGTTGGCCAAGTCCTCCTTGCGCTCAAACTGCAAAGGGTTCACAAACAAGGATGCAATCGCAATCCCCTGATCACTCCGTGCATGTCGAAACAACGAAAGATGGCCTTCGTGCAAAGCACCCATAGTGGGTACCAAATGTACTGGGCGCGCGGAGTTTTGTGCGGCGCGCCAAGCGCGTAACTCGGTCCAAGTTTTGAGCAGTCTTAGGCTAGTGCGAGGCATTGCAAGCGATCGGCAAGAGTGACCTGGTCGAAGACGAGCGTTGGCGCAATCTGCGCCCATGGTTCTAACACAAAGCGGCGTTCGCAAATGCGCGGATGTGGCACTTGCAAGCCAGGCTGGTCGATGGCCTCTCCTCCATACCAAAGGAGATCTAAATCTAAGGTCCTGGGGCCGTTCTTGACCTTGCGCACGCGGCCTTGGGCCAACTCGATGGCCAATAGAGCATTCAGCAGTGCGGTGGGCGCCAATGTGGTTTCGAAGCCAGCGACCGCATTGAGGTAATCCGGTTGCGGTGGACCACCCACCGCGGCAGTCGTCAAAAACTCGCTGCACAACACGCACCCTTGCGCCAGCTGACCAAGAGCTTCCAGCGCCAGCTGCAAAGTCTGCTCTCGATTGCCGAGGTTTGCCCCCAGCCCTACATAAACCTGCACCATTAGGAGGCAGAGGAAGACTTCGTGCGCAACAAAGTCGGAAGGGATCGAAGGGCTGGCACCAACACGAAGAGTAGGGCCATCAGCATGAGCGCAAACTCAGGCTCCAAGAACAGTAATCCGGCCAACACCACAAACTTGGCCAGGGTCTTGACCGGTTGGCGCGAGCGCGTCATCCAGGCAAAGAAGTGTGGGTAAGGAACTCGCGACACCATGAGCAGGGCCAGGCCAATCAGCGAAACGGGAATCAAGCGCAATATCCAAGTGCGAACTAGGCCAATGGTTTCTTCCGGAACCGTGACCAGCTCCATGTCTTTCATGCCAAAGAACAGCAAAACTAAGGCAATCGGCAGTGCCGCGGCGCCGGGTGTGGGCAGACCGATGAACTTGGCGTTGTCTTTACGCAAGTCCTCACTCTCATGGTCGATGTTGAAGCGCGCAAGGCGCAACACCGCACAGCAGGAGTAAATGATCGGTGCAATGATCAGCAGCCGCGGGTGAATCTTCAGGCCGTACTCTGGACCGAGGTACTGCACCATGGCCGAGGCCAGGATGGCTGGAGCCACGCCGAAGGTGACGGCGTCGGCCAGGGAATCGAGCTGGGCGCCGAGAGGGCTGGCGGTGCCGGTCAAACGGGCGAGCTTGCCGTCGACGGCGTCTAGGAAGGTGGCCAAAACCAGCCACAGCGCACCGTGATAGAAGCGCTGAGGGTCTTCGGTGAGGATGGCTGAGGTGGCGAGCAGGATGGCACCGACCCCACAGGCAAGATTGCCGAGAGTGACCAGATTCTGCGGTGACAAGACCGGCGGCTGGCGGGATTCCTGTTCCATCAGGAAGATTCTATCCTGGAGGGCCTACTCCCGTAGCCAGACCTGATGAAGCCCACATCCCTCCTCTTCCCCCTCCTCGCGCTGCTCCTACCCGTAGCGCAGGCTCCCGCCCAAACCACTGCGGAATCGGCCGCCCCAGCCGTCGGCCCGGTCACTGGCCTGCCTCTGGACGATGCCGTGGTCAACGCCATCTATGAGGTCCGCAACGAAGACATGCTGGTCATGGACTGGCTGGACCAGCTTTCCAACGGCATTGGCCCGCGCCTGACCAGTTCGAAGAAGTTGACCGAAGCCTGTTTCTGGGCCAAGGGTCGTTTCTACGATTTTGGTCTGAGCAATTCGCGCGTTGAAATGTGGGGCAAGTTCCCTGTCGGCTTCGACCGTGGCCCCGGTTTTGCGCGTATGACCCAACCGGAGAAGCGCGAGCTCGTCGCCATGACCCGGGCTTGGACTGCCGGCACCAATGGCACCGAACGCGGACTGGCGTTCCGCGCTCCAACGACCGAGGAAGAGATGGAAGCACTGAAGGGCAAACTCGAAGGCGCCTGGATTGTGACCTCGTCCAACACCAACGCGCCACGCTTTGAGGGCGATGGCGATGAACTGCGTGATCGCTTCGGCGACCTGTGCGAAGCCGAAGGCATTGCTGGCGTGGTGCGCCCTGGCCCACAGGGCAATCTGTTACGTACGGGCGGACGCTCTCAAGTCGATCCCGAGAACTTGCCTAAGCGGGTCAACGTGTATTTGCGTCGTGACCAGTTCCGCACGATTTGGCAATTGCTCGAAGACAACGAGCGCGTGGAGCTGGAGTTCCACATCGATAACCGTTTCAACTTGAAGCCGGATCCGCTCTACAACGTGATGGCGGAGATTCCTGGCACCGACCTCGCCGATCAACTGGTGATTGTGGGTGGCCACATTGATTCTTGGGATGGCGCACGCGGTGCCCAAGACAACGGCACGGGCACGGCCACCACCCTCGAAGCCGCACGCCTGCTGATGCTGGCGATGGAACAAACCGGCGAAAAGCCTCGCCGCACCATTCGCTTCATGCTTTGGAGTGGTGAAGAGCAGGGTTTGCTGGGCTCCAAGGCCTACATCGAAGCTCACCCCGAAGAGAATGAGCGCATCTCGGCGGTGCTGGTCCACGATGGCGGCACCAACTGCACCTCGGGCATCGTCACGCCGCCCGACATGAAAGACATGTTCGGAGAAGCCTTTGCTCCCATCATTGCCAAGACCGCCCATCACGAAGACGAAGATCTACGCTTCCGTTTGGTAGAGCGTAGTTCCCTACCTTATGGCGTCGGCAGTGATCACGACAGCTATCTCGCCGTCGGCGTTCCTGGATTTTTCTGGCAACAAAATGGCGACACCAGCTACGGCTACATTCACCACACTCAGCACGACCTGATTGATGAGGTGGTGCCTGAGTATCAGCGTGCTTCGGCGCGTTCGATTGCTGCTGGCGCTTGGCGCGTTGCCAACATGGAGCCCAGTGTTCCGCGCGAGAATCTGCCACAAGGCCGTTCCCGTGGCGGCAACCGCAAGGCTTTGGGTGTCTTCCTTGCTGAAGATGGCGTCACCATTGAAGAACTGGTCAACGATGGCCTTGCCAAGCAGGCTGGCCTGCAGAAAGGCGACAAGATCTTGAGCATTGGCGAGACCAAGGTTGCGACCCAAGGCGAGTTGCGTCGCGCCCTGCGTTCGGCCGGCGACAGCGAAAAGGTCGTCTGGCAGCGCGGCGAGCAAACCATGGCTGCCGTGTTTGATTGGAAGGCCAAGAAGGCCGCAGCCGTTTCGACTCAGTAGACGCGGTCTACACGGAAAGGACCGGGCCGCCGCGCTACTCTGAGCGCGATGGCCCATGTCCCTCTCCGTCCCGTCGGTAGCGCGCAAGATGAGCTGCTCGATGAGCGCGAGCGCGCGCGCAATCAAGCCTTTCTCGCCGAGAAAGCAGCCGTTCTCGCCGAACGCCGCGCCGAAGTGGCCGCCGGTTGGGGCGAAAAGTACGTCGAGCGCGTGCATGCCAAAGGCAAACTCACCGCTTGGGAGCGCGTGCAGGCCCTCAAGGACGAAGGCGCACCGGTTCGCGCCGTCGGCACCTTTGTGAACTGGGGCCGCGAGTTCGACCAAGGCGGTCGCACGCTGTACTCCCCTGGTGCTGGCGTCATCACCGCCATGACCCAGGTCGAGGGGCGTTGGGTGGTCGTGATTGCCAACGACAACACAGTTGCCAGTGGCTCTTGGTGGCCGCAGTCTCCGGAGAAGATTGAGCGCGCGCAAGAGATTGGCCTGCACCTCAAGATTCCGGTGATCTATCTGGTCGATTGCAGTGGCTTATTCCTGCCCGAACAATCGCTAAGCTTCCCTGGCCGCACCGGCGCTGGGCATATCTTTAAACGCAATGCTGAATTGTCGGCAGCGGGCGTACCGCAAATCGCTGGCGTCTTTGGCGATTGCATTGCAGGTGGTGGCTACATGCCGATCATTTCCGATCGGGTATACATGACTGAGCAAGCCTACATGGTGATTGCCGGCGCGGCCCTGATTAAGGGCGCCAAGGCGGAACACCTGACTTCACTGGGCATTGGCGGACCGGAAGTGCATGTACATCAATCAGGTTGCGCCGATGAACGCGTCCCCGACGACGAAGCCTGCCTGGCCGCGATTCGCCAAGAGATTGCGCGCACCGCAGATTCAGCTGCGCCATTCCGGCGCGGCGGTGTTGCGCCGGCGGAACCAGCCTTCGACCCCAAAGAGTTGGATCAACTCTTCCCGCCCGACCATCGCACCATGTACGACGCGCGCGAAGTGCTGGCGCGCCTCTTGGACCGCTCGCAAATGTGGGAGCTGATGCCCCATGTCGGCCAAGAAATGGTGACGGCGGTCGGTCGCGTGAACGGTTTGTACTGCGGCTTCATTGCCAATGTGCAAGGGCCGGTGCCCGATCCCGAACGCCCGGGTAAACAAAAGCCTGGTGGCATCTTGTACCGCGATGGCATCGCCAAAATCGCGACCTTTGCCCGCGCCTGCGACGACGATGGCATTCCGCTAGTGTGGCTGCAAGATATCTCAGGCTTTGACATCGGCACCGAAGCCGAAGCACGAGGTCTGTTGGGTTATGGCTCGAACCTGATTTACGGCAACAGCACGGCGCGGAATCCGGTGTTTACCGTGCTCATGCGCAAAGCCAGTGGCGCAGGCTACTACGCCATGGCCGGCCTGCCTTATGAACCGGTGCTGCAGTTGAGTACCACCATCGCGCGGCAGTCGGTGATGGAGGGCCGCACCCTGGCCATCGCCGCCTACAACACTAAGCTCGACGATGAGTTTGCAATCGCTTCCGAAGATCCGGAAGAACGCGCCAAGATTGCCGCTGGCATGGCCGCAGTCGAAGAGCGCATTGAGGGCGACATGGATCCATACCGCGCTGCCAGTCAACGCGACACCGATGAAATCATTTCACCAGGTGAGTTACGCGATTGGCTTTGCTGCTTGGTCGAAGCCAGCTACCAAGCGCAAGGCGCGCGCCGAGTGAAGAATCCGCGCATCTGGTCCTTGCATGAAATCGAAGCTCTGCACGGAGGCGCCTAGATGGAAGAGGCTCTCACCCTGCTTGCGGTACCCATGGACAACGAGCGCGGCTGGATTTTGCAATCCCCTGCCGTTGGTCGCCTTGGCGAACTCGCCGATGTCGGCGCGATTGCGCGCCCCGGGCAAGCCGTGGCTGTCCTGCATTTGCTCGGACGCCAAATCCCCATGCTGATTCCGCAAGGAGTCGCGGGACACCTGGCACCCTTGGAAACCGAAGGCGGCGCACAACCACGCCTGCAAGCGGTCGCCTATGGCACGCCCCTAGCGCAGGTGCTGCGGGTGGTTGCCGGTGAAGACCAGAGCATGATCGCGGCCACGGCCGGTGCAGAAGAGAGCACGGGCTTGGTCTTTCGCGCACCCCAGGCAGGGCGCTTCTTCCGCGCACCAGAGCCTGGCGCCGATCCCTACTTACAGCAGGGCGACGCCCTGACGGCAGGCCGCAACATCGGCCTGATTGAAGTCATGAAGACCTTTAGCCCGGTCAAATACCAACCTGGGCGCGGCCTTCCAGCCACCGCCAAAGCTGGCAAGTGGCTGCTTGATGATGGCGCCGAGGTCGACGAAGGAACGCCGATCCTCGAACTCGACGGCGACGCGTCTTAATGCGCGGCAGGTAGGTCTTCGAAGTAGCCGGTGACCAAAATGCGGCGCAACAAGTTGGTCTTGTTGGCGGCACGATAGTTGAACCACATCTGGCTATCTTGTGGGAAGGTGATGCCCGTCTGCCACTGCAAAGGTGAAGGCAATTCGTTGAGAGGCGAATCAAACACGATATAGCGCTCGCCGCCGTAGCGGCTTTCGAGCCACAGCCGATCGCTCGGCGACGACGTAATGACCTGCTCTTCGCGCGAGAGGAACCACATGTCGGTAAGGACAAAGCGCTTGCCAGCTGGCACTTTCAAAAGGCGCTTGGGCACATCGTCTTCAACGTGCAGAGCATTCCAAAAAGGCGTGCGCTTGGGCGCTTGCGGCGCGGCAGCCACAGGCTTGGCGGTGGCTAAACCGGGGCTTTGCTGCTCGGCGTGTAGAAGGTTTTCGCTGAAGGATTGCAACAGGAGCAAGGCAATCACCACAACCAGGAGGGCGGAAGAAGTAGAGAGTGTTTTCATGAGCGAAGGTGGGAACAAATGGCCCCCTGCAGTCTACACAAGGGGGGTTGCTATCCTTTAGACGCCCATGGCTGGTGTTCTCGTCCTCAATGTGGTCGGATTAACCCCCGAATTGCTTCACTCTGGCGCCATGCCGGCCCTCTCTGCCTATGCCAAGAAGCAGTTAGAACTGCCGTTGCAGCCCCCTCTTCCGGCGGTGACCTGCACCGCCCAGGCGGACATGCTGTTTGGTTGCCAGGCCAGTGAGCATGGCGCCGTGGCCAACGGTTGGTACTTTCGCGAACAGGCCGAGGTTTGGCTGTGGCGCCAAAGCGTGCACTTGGTCGATGGTTGCGGGCGGCGGCAATCGCTGTTTCAGCAATGGAAGGAGCGGCACCCAGATCGCCCCACCGCTCAGGTTTTTTGGTGGTGGAATTTGCCCGGACATGCCGACATCTGTCTGACCCCGCGCCCGACTTATTGGTCCGACGGGCGCAAATCCCCCGATGTGCATAGCCAACCGGCACAACTTGGGCGACAATTGCAGGAGCGCCTCGGCGATTTTCCACTGTTTCAGTTCTGGGGGCCGGGCGCAGGCATTGCCAGCACGCGCTGGATTGTGGAAGCAACACTCGACATCTTGCGTGAGCAAAATCCTAGTTTGTGCATGGCCTACCTGCCACATTTGGATTACGACTTGCAGCGCTTTGGGCCGAATGCGCCGCAAGCCAAAGTGGCGGCAGCGGCAGTCGACCAAGAGGTGGCGCGGCTTCTTCATGCTGCACAAGCAGCCGATCGCGAAGTGGTGGTCGTCAGCGAGTATGGCATTGAGGAAGTTGCGCAAGCCTGCTTCCCCAATCGCATCCTGCGCGACGCCGGCTTGTTAGAGATTCATCCGGCACGCAATGGGGCCCTGTTAGACCCAGGAAACTCGCGCGCCTTTGCCGTGTGCGATCACCAGGTCGCCCATGTTTATGTGGCCAAAAATCAGGACCTCGGCTCGGTGCGGAAGCTGTTGGAACAGGCGGAAGGAGTAGAGCGAATCCTCGCTGGCGAAGAGCGCGCGGCCGTTGGGTTGGAGCATTCCCGCAGTGGCGAACTCGTCTTGGTGGCGAAAGCTGGTTGGTGGTTTGCCTATCCCTATTGGACTGGCAGCGACCAAGAACCCGATTTTGCGCGCATGGTCGATATCCACCGCAAGCCTGGCTATGACCCCTGCGAACTGTTCTTGGATCCCGACAAGTCGGCAGTCAAGGCACGGATTATCGGCAAGTTGATTGCCAAGAAACTGGGCTTCCGCACCCTGATGAATGTGATTCCCCTCGACACATCCTTGGTGCGCGGTTCACACGGACGGGCGCCGAGCAGCGCAGCCCAAGGGCCGGTGTGGGTTGGCCCGGAATCACTGCGCCCGCCGCAGACCAGCGAAAGTGGGCAAGGAACCGCCGAAGCGGCGCCCATGCACCTGGCGCTACAGGGCTTACTCGGCGCTTAGTTCCAGTGCCGCAGCGGGGTGGTCCGGCGCTTAGTTCCAGCGCGGCAAGACGTTGGCGCGGCGAGCGCCGAGGTCCACCACCCATTCCGCCCCCACCGTATAGAACTTCTCGACAAAGTCCTGAGGGTTGGTGTGGGTCAGGAACAAGCTGACACGATTCGACGGCGAGAAGTACCAGGTACTGTAGGCGGAATGGTAAGAGCCATCGAGGTCAATGGCCGACAAGCCGAGGACATCGTGGCGCGAAAGCATGGCTCCAAACCGCAAGGCCTCGCTGTAGGTGAACTCATACCAGGCCCATTCGGCGCGACCATCTTCGCCAGTGACACCGCTGACACCGTTGCGGTACTGGTTTTCATCGACCCAAATTTCGAAAGAGAGCTCGTGCGCCATAGCCGAGCGCGCAGGCTGCCAACGCCATCCGGCATCTAGGCCATAAGTGAAGTGGCGCGTCTCATTGCGCACACTGGCACCACCCGGCGCCGAAGTGAACAGCAATTCATTCGGCGCATAAAACATACTCACGCCAGCACGGGCTTCGTGTCCGTCGCCGAGATTCCATTGGCTGGTGGCACGTGCAGTGCCGGCCCAGTTGGCAATGCCAAAGCGGCCAATCGGCGCCGCCGTGGAAGGGTTGATGCCGTTGCCAGGAAGGTCGACGTCTTGGCGTTCGACATCGCCGGCGAGAGCGACCGACCAACGGAAATGGCCGCCATCAAAGGGTAGACCTTGATGCAAAGCAAAGCCGGTCAACACCACGTTGCCGCCGAAAACCGTGCGCCGTGCGCCATCTAAGGAAGGTGCAGGAAATTCGTTGGCGTACACCGTGTTCCAGGCACCCAGATCTGCGGCAAACTTGCCGACTTCCAAACGCATGCTTTCGGGCCAAAGGCCACCAGGGATTTGTTCAATCCACAAACCACCTTCGCGCAACACCCACTCCGACCCGCCGCCAGTGCCACGTCCGCCGCCATCGGCATAGTCGACTGTGGCAAAGGCCCAACCCGTTTCCGCGACCGGGCTCGCGAAGTGGAGCTGCAAGCTACGCAAACGCAAGTCGTTGTATTGGTCTACCGAGTTGCCCGCCTCGGTGAAGGCTGACAATAAGTCAAGGGTGACACCAAACTCGAGATCATGCAGGAAGCGCGCGGTGGCGCTGTCGCGGTCGAGAGTGTCTTGGCCAAGCCAAGCGGCGAGAGCATCGAGCTCGGCAGCGGTCGGTTCCTGCGGCGCGATGGTTTCCATAGGCGCTGTTGGTTCCTGTAACTCTATCGATTCAATCGGCCCGACGGCTTCGACCGGCTCTTCCGGGTCTTGCGCGTCAAACAACTCACCCACAAGGGGCATAGGATCAGGTTCCTGCGCAAAAGGCAGGGCGAGGCATAAGGTGAGGAGCGCAGTCATGGGGGTGACAATGATGAAAATAGGGTATCCTCCCGACGGCATGGATTTCCACTCACTTGGGCAAAGCGGCCTCAAAGTCCCGCCAATGGCTTTTGGCAGTTGGCTGAACCTCTTGGGGGCGCACTCCGACTCCCCTCAAGACTTGGTCGAAGCCAGCCTGGAAGCTGGGGTGAACTTTTTTGACACCGCCGATGTTTATGACTTCGGCCGCGCCGAAGAAGCCCTTGGCCAAGCGCTCGCTCCCCACCCACGCCATTTAGTGGTGGTGGCGACCAAGGCATACTTCCCCATGTCAGACAATGCCAACGATCGTGGCTTGTCGCGCAAACATCTGAAAGAGGGCCTGGATCGAAGCTTGCAACGCCTCAAGATGGACTATGTCGATTTGTTTCAGTGCCATCGGTACGACGAAGAAACGCCACTGAGCGAAACCGTGCAAACCATGGGCGAGTTGATTCGTGTGGGCAAAACCCACTATTGGGGCACGAGTATGTGGAGCGCCTCGCAGTTGCAACAGGCTTGCACTCTTTGTGATGAACTCGGAGTGCCGCGCCCGGTTTCGGAGCAGGCTCGTTTAAGTTTGCTTTGCCGCGAGGTCGACGCCGAAGTCCTGCCTCAGGCACAACAACTAGGCATGGGCTTTTTGTGGTGGTCTCCCCTCGCACAAGGCATCTTGAGTGGTAAGTACCACCATGGCCAAGCGCCCCCTGCAGAAAGTCGCGCTGCTTCTAAGGGTCGCTTCGGCACCTTTCTCGATGATGCCCTGGCCTCGGCCGAGGTCCATCAGCGGGTCAGCGCTCTGCGTGAAGTTGCCGCCGAAGCGGGCTGCTCCACGGCCACGCTAAGCCTGGCTTGGTGCCTGCATCATGCGCCGCATTCCTCGGTTTTGATCGGAGCGACTAGTAAAGTGCAATTGGCCGAGAACCTCGCCGCCCTGGAGCTGCCATGGAGCTCAGACCTCGCTGCGGCTGTAGAACGAGCCATGGCTGGCCCAAGTCTGGGCTTTTAGCTTTCCTTCGCCGAGGCCTCTCGCCATGTCCTACAATCTTGGTGAGACCTCCTTGGGCTCTCCACATCATGTCCACCTCCGACGACCAGCCGGTTTACGGTTCCCCGGAAACGGGTGCCCCTGAGAATCCTGATGTCCCCAAGCCGATTCCGTCGGCATTGGAGCGACCGGTTCCCGCCAAGGTGACCGTTCCCGGAATCATGGCGCGCAAAGGTACCGGGCGCAAGGTGCTGTGTCTTACCGCCTACGACTACCCCACCGCGCGCTTGGTCGACGAAGCTGGTTTCGACCTGATTTTGGTCGGCGATTCGATGGCGAATGTGGTCCTTGGCCACGCCAGCACGCTGAAGATTTCACTCGATCAGATCATCAGTGCCACGCGTGCCGTGAAGCGCGCTGCGGACCGCCCCTTGGTGGTTGCAGATATGCCATTTGGCACTTATCACGTCTCCACTCAGGAAACCGTGGTCAACGCCCTACGCTTGGTGCGTGAAGGTGGCGCGCAAGCAGTCAAGATTGAGGGCGGTGCAGCTCGCGCCTACATCGTTGAGACCTTGGTCGAAGCCGATATCCCAGTCATGGGTCATGTCGGTCTGCTTCCACAAGCGATCAATTCTGCTGGTGGCTACCGCGTCCAGGGCAAGACCGTGGAGTCGGCCCGTCGCCTGCTCGAAGATGCGCTCGCTCTGGAAGAAGCCGGTGCCTTCGCGATTGTGTTGGAAGGCGTGCCCGCGGCGGTGGCTGCACGCATTACCGCACGCCTGCGCATCCCCACCATCGGCATCGGTGCTGGTGGCGGCTGCGATGGCCAGGTGTTGGTCTTTCACGATGTCGTCGGCCTGTCCCTAGGCCCGTCACCCAAGTTCGTGAAGCGTTACGCCGAGGTCGCCGATGTCATGCGCCAAGCATTGGCGGAGTTGCGCGAAGACATCCACGCCGGGCAATTCCCGGGTGAGGAGCATGTTTATCCGGCTAAGGAAGATATTCCGTCGGACTGGGACGCCGAACTCTGAATCTGGCCCGCTTCGCTGGGCGAAAATTTGGATTTCCCCATACCCCAAGCTTCGGATCCCCGTCTTGATTTATGCCTAGGCTGCAATGCTTGGGCATGAATCATGAAGTTTTATCCTCCGAGCTGTCCCTACTCTGCCTGCTCATCTCAGGGCGCGGCCCCCTTTCAATATCAACGAAAGGGGCGCTATCGCCGCAAGTGTGATGGCCGACTGATTCCACGTTTCTTGTGTGGGGTTTGTGGCCGGCAGTTTTCCAGCCAAACCTTTCGATTTACCTTTCGCTACCGACGCCCAAATCTTCGCCTTCAACTGTTTCAGCTGTTGACGGCTAAGGTCACCATGCGTCAAGCAGCGCGAATTCTGGGCTGCAGCCGAGATACGGTTGATCGTCTGCATCGTAAGATGGGACGTATTTGCCGCGAATATCACCAGATTCACCTTCAGGTAAATCGCGGAAGGGTAGTTGGCACCTTCCAGCTTGACGAACTCGAAACCTTTGAAACCCATCGCCTCGCTCGACCTGTCACCGTGCCAGTTCTTATCGAGAGAAGGAGCTATTTCGTTCTCCATACCGAAGCTGCACCAATGGGACCTCGCGGAAGGCTCAATCCTGCGGCCCAAAAACGCAAAGATACTGACGAGGCACTTTATGGCAAACGTCGGAGCGGCTCACGCCAGGCGGTCAAGCGAACCCTAAAACTCCTGCGCGAAGTGCTGCCAGAGGATCAACCCCTCAATCTTCAAACCGACCGCAAGTCGACCTATCGAAGCCTTGCACGCGAGATTTTTCAGGGTTGTCTCGGCAGCCATGTCCGTGAATCCTCTCGCCGGCGTCGAGATTACCGAAATGTACTTTTTCCTATCAATCACACCCTAGCAATGATGCGAGATGGAATCTCAAGGCTTGTCAGGCGCTCCTGGGGGGCGAGCAAGCAACGAGAGCGGTTGGAGGATCACATGGCCATCTGGGTGGCTTATCGGAATTACGTTCGTGGCATCACTGTGGTTGCCCCGCAAACGACCCCTGCGATGTCCCTTGGGATTATGGATAAGCCTGCCGATGCTTGTGAAATTCTTGCATGGCGCTGGCCAAAACAAATGACGCCACGCCCAGCGAAGCAGGCCAGATTCTAGAATTCTTTCTCTACCGTAACCATCTTCCCGGGCAAGAAGTGCCCGTTGTCGGAAACGTCTTGCGCGAGCAAAACCGTTTCTCCGAGACCGTGGGTGCCTTCGAGCTTGGCGTGGGCGCTGCGCAGGCCACCTAGCCACCAGCGGCGGTCACTGACGTAGACCAGGTCGCCTTCTTCGGCGGCAAGCTGGTGCAGGTTCTCTTGGTCCACCTGAACGGTGCCTTCAGGAAGCTCTGGGCGCACTTCCCAGGTGAGGGTGCGTTTGAAGCCGGGGGCATCGTTGGGTTCGCCGCCCTTGAAGGCTTTGCGCGCGCGTGAAAGAGAGCTTAGGGTGAGCCCTTCGTGCTCTTCGGCTTGATGGGGCTTGGTTAATAAACTGACGATGATGCCCGCGCCAAAACAGGCGATGAGATTCCACAAGGCACCGATATAGCGGTAATTCTCGCCTTCTTCGACAGGGATGCCATGGTCGAAGGGACGCACGAAAACCCCTGGAAAGTAAGTGCCCAAGACAATCATGATGGCACCGACGACAAAGGTGGCGATAGCACCGGAGGAAGTAAAGCGCTTCCAGAAAATTGCAAGCATAATGGCCGCAACAAGAGGCGGCGTCAAGGTGCCTTGGAAGAATCCGTGCGCTTCGTAAAGGGAATCAAACTTGGAGAAACCCCAAGCCGCAAGCACACCGATAACGGTTGCGCCGGCGGACACGATCATGGCGGCGCGCAAGTCTTTCTTGTCGTCGCCCTCTTTGCCGCGCGCTTTTTGAATGGGCCGGTAAATGTCGTTGATGGTCACGGCGGCCACCGCGTTGATGAGGGTGTCGACCGTGCTCATGAGGGCGGCGGTCACTGCAGCGACAAAGAAGCCAAAGCCAGCAGGCGTCGTCAGCAGGGCGGTCACGCGCACAAAGACCTCGTCGGGGACGGTGTCTGGCGGAAGCAGATCCGGCTTGGTGTTGGAAATCGCGCGGCCAACCCAACCCGCGTTGGAGACAGCAATCGCGGAAATCGGCAGTGCCAATAACACATTAAAGGCAGCCGCCTTGCGCCCATCCTGCACCGACTTACAGGCCATAAAACGCATGATCAGGCCCTGGTTCATGAACAGGAAGCCCACCGAACCGGCCACCGCATCTTGCCAGAAAATCCCGACGAAGTTGAAACTGGGGTCGTCGTTGAAATTGGACAGCGGAAGTTTGAAGTCGGCGGGAAGCGCATTCCAGAAGGCATCGAAGCCGCCGAGATAATCTAGACCCAACAGAAACAGCATGATACCGGCAAACAGCAGCACGAAGCCCTGCAGCAGGTCGGTGAAGATCACCGCGGTTTGTCCACCAAAGGTGATGTACACCCCGGCCACGACCGCCACCACACAAGTGATGGTCATAAGGTCCCAACCTAAATGCGGCTCAATGATCGGCAGCAAAGTTTTGCCCATGGTGACAAAGCCGATGCCGATGTAGCCCAACATAAACAGCAACAGCGAGACCGTGGCCAAAATGCGCACCCCGCGATTGAAGCGTCGCTCAAAGTACTCCGGGATGGAGCGCACGCGCATGTAATAAATGATTGGGAGCCAGCCGAACATAAACAGCGGCATAAAGAACCAATCATTGAGGTAGGTCATCGAGCTGGAGAATCCATGCTCGAAACCTTTAGAACTGTACTTTAGGAAGCTATGACTACCGACGCCGGTGGCGACGATGGACATGGTGATCAACCACCAACTAAAGCGCCGACCGCCAAAGAAGAAGTCACTGGTGTTGCGGTTGAAGCGGGCAAAATAGCCACCAAAACCAAGCACCGCAATGAAGTAGCCAATCACAATGACCCAGAACACGGTCGAGCCGCCTGCAGCAGCCGCAGCATCCATGGCCGCGGTCGAAGCAGGGTCAACACTTTCTTGCACAAGGGCGAGGAAACTCACGGCAAACGGCTAGACAGTCGGTTGGGCTGCGAGGGTCGTGATTAGGTGAAGGCTCATGTACCAGACAAAGCCAAATATCAATACGCCAAGCCAACGTCGGTGGCTGGTGCGTTTGAGATTCAGCGCGCCACTCCTCAGGACGAAGACCAAGCCTGCGACGAAAATCAGGCCACCGACTCCATAGAGATAGAGGTAGGGCAACCAGACACGGTCGAAGTCCAAGGGGTCGCTCGGCATGGGCGGCATGATAGCCTCTCGATGATGCCTGCTGCGTCCCCCTTGCCCGCTCTCGCTACCGCCCTGACCAATCGTGTCCTGGTATTGGATGGCGCCATGGGCACCGAGCTGCATGAGCGCGGAATCCCCTTTCAACAGGGGTTTGAGCAGGCCAATCTGGACCACCCCGACCGGGTTTTGGCGGTGCACCGGGCTTACCGAAAAGCTGGCGCCGAAATCCTCTTGACCAACACCTTTGGCGGTAATCGCTACCGCCTAGGGCGCCACCAATTGGCAGATAAACAAGTCGAGATTCTTGAATTAGGCGCCAATCTGGCCCGCGAAGCTGCCGAAGGACAAGCCTGGGTCCTGGGCTCCCTTGGACCTCTTGGCGTCGAAATGGAACCGCTCGGGCGCCTCAGTACGGAAGAAGTGCGGGCCGCTTTCCGCGAAGCCGCCTCCATTCTTGGCCCTCAGGTCGACGGCTTCTGCCTCGAGACCTTTAACCATGCTGCCGAGCTGGAGCAGGCCTTACATGGGATCCGCGAAGCTTGCCCCGATCACCCGGTGGTGGCCGTGGTCGCGATTCGCGACCGCATGATGACCAGCCACGGCGACAGTCCACAGGAGACTGCGCGGGTAGCGGCGGCAGCGGGCGCCAACGCCTTTGGCTTCAACTGTTCGAGTGGTCCACGTGTGGTGCTGGAAGCAGTGCAACGCGTGCTTGATGTTTGCGACCTGCCGTTAGTCGCCAAGCCCAATGCCGGTATGCCGCGTCAGTTCGAAGGCCGGGTCCTTTATGAGAAGGACACCGATTACTTCGCCCGCTTTGCCCGGCGTTTCCTGCAAGCAGGCGGCCAACTAATTGGCGGCTGTTGCGGCACCACGCCGGAACATGTTCGCGCACTGGCCTCGGCCGCTCGCTTAGGAAAGGCACAGGCGGCGACCAAAGAGCGCGAGCAGCAAAAGGTCATCACGCTGCCACCCAAGGAAGCCTTGGAGCCAATCCCTTTGGCCGAGCGTTCGGTGTTTGCCGCAGCCTTGGCTTCTGGGCGCTGCCCCATCAGTGTGGAGTTGATTCCACCGCGCACACCTGACATGTCCAAGTTGGTTGCCGCGGCACAGCAACTCCGTCGCGCTGGCGTAGACGCCATCAACCTTCCCGATGGCCCGCGCGCATCGGCACGCATTTCCAACATGGCCGCCGCCACGATTCTGGCGCGCGAAACCGGCATCGAGCCCTTAATTCATTTTTGCTGCCGCGACCGCAACCTCCTCGGCATGCAATCCGATTTGCTTGGAGCTGCAGCACTGGGCTTGCATAACTTGCTGGTCATCACCGGAGACCCGCCCTACCAAGGCGATTACCCGGACCTCACCGCGGTGTTTGATGTCGATGCCATCGGCCTGTGCAACATTGTCGACAACCTCAATCGTGGTTTAGATTTGGGCGGTCACCGTTTCGATGCGCAAACTAGTTTCTGTTACGGCGCGGCCTTCAATCAAGATGCCCTCGACCCCGAACGCGAAGCCGAGCGCTATCGCTGGAAGGTCGAAGCTGGCGTGGAGTATCTCATGACGCAGCCGGTGTTCGATGCCGAGGTCCTGCTCCAGCGCATGAAGGAAGTACGCGCCCTACATAGCCGTAAACCACCCCTTCTGGCCGGAATTTGGCCTTTGCGCAGCCTGCGTAACGCCGAGTTTTTGCATGCTGAAGTCCCCGGCGTACGCATTCCGGACGAGGTTTTAGTGCGCATGCGCCGTGCTGACGAACAAGCAAGAGCTGCCGAGGAAGGCTTGGCCATCGCGCTTGAAACCGTGGACCAGCTCAAGGGCAAGGTCGACGGCTTCCAGTTTGCCGCGCCCTTCAACCGCATCGAAGCTAGCCTGCAGCTAGTGGATCGGATCCGCGCAACTTAGTCACAATGCGTGGCAGCGCGGTGATGTGCGCCACCAAGTGATTAACCTGAGTTAGTCCAGGGCCAATCGAGTTCAATACCCAGTCGGGAGTATGGCGCAAATGCATGACGCCGACTTCACGCGGGCCAGCGGGAGAGCCTTCCGCGCGCAGGGCAATCGGTTGCGCCAGGTCTAACGAGAGGACATCGCCAACGACTAAGTCCGGGTGCTCTCGCTCCAGAATCTCTTTGTACTGCGGGCGATAGCAATCGACTTGGCGCCCACTGAAATCAATCACCTGCGGAGTCTCCCCCAGCCACTGCTTGCCGGAGCGACCGTAGACACGCAAGGGATATTCGCCCGGTTCGGTGGTACGACCGTCCATCACGCCATAGCCATGATGGGCGAACCAATCGATGACCTTCTCGGCCGGCGCATTGGTCGCAAAAACCACCTGCACCTTTTCGTGCAATAACCACTGCAACACGCGCTCAGCACCTTCGGTGAGGTCATGATCGACTTCGGTGCGGAACTGATTGCAAGTGGTGTGGTAGCAGTTGTCGAGAAAGGCCAACACCGTATCCCACTCACGCCACACGGCGGCACGGAGCTTTTTGCTTTCCTCGCAAGGCGCTTCTTCGATGTACTGCCCAATCGAGGTCGGTACGGCGAAATAGTCTTCGTCGACGTAACTGGACAAGCGACCATCCAGGCGCCAGCCGTGGCGTTCCGGGTGAGCCAAGACCTCGGCACGAAAATGCTGATAAAGCGGCAGCATGTCCTCATCGCTGAGCCCGCCTAATCGCCCTAATTCCGAGCGCACGCAGGCATGTACGGCCTGGAGCTCGGCGAAGGGATTGGTCCAAACCCCGTCAAAGTCGGTCACGAAGGTGAAGGAGGAAGACATCGGCCCGACACTCTACTCGGAGGCGGGCCGACAAGCTGGAAGACTTGGCCTTAATCGGAACTCGGGCCGAGGGTCACGACGCCGCGTCCCATTAGGGTGTCAAAACCAGGTCCTCCGAGAAGACTTCCGTCTTGCGAGACCAAAAGGTACTCCAGGGTCGTGACATCGCCGCCATCGGCGAGCATCACCACGTTGTCGAGACGGCCGACGGTGTCATCGGTCAGGGCGAAGGTCCCGGAACCAGCGCTGTATACATGAATCTGCGCCAAAGTGAGCGGGCGCACGACCTCGCCAATGATGATTGCGCCATCGCTTCCGAGACTCACATTCAAGTTGCGGCGACGACCATTGGTGTTGGTGCCATAACCAGACCAATCCCCTTCTAAGTTTGCCGCAGTGAATTCACCAGCGCCGCCTGAGCGTTGCAGGGTGAAGCTGCCCTCGGTGAGGACATCACTCGGAGCCAAAGCGCTGAAGTCGCCAGTGAGCAAGGTCATGGCGTCGTCCATCTGCGCATTGAGAATCATCTCGTTTTGCTCCACGATCGAAGCCATGGAGGTGTTCAGGGCGCCCGTCGAACTGAAGTCGAGGGTGTGATTGCTATCCGCGCTCAGCCACTGATTTCCCAGGCTGTCGGCCGCCTCGGTGACTATGCCACCTGAAATCTTGATGTAGAAGTTACGCTGGGCCCGAGCGAGGCTGGTGGGCTCGAGCTTGCCGTACCAGGAGCCATCGAGATCGGTCAGGCTAAAGGTCACGGTAGCGCTGCCGCCTCCGCCTCCTGTTCCCGGACTAGAAACAGAGGCTGAGGGCGCAGGATGCGCACAGGCCGCCAGGGCGGACAAAAGAAGGGCGACTCCGCCAATGCGGAGGGGGCTGTGGGAGTAGATTTTCGACATGATTCCTCGGCGTGGGGGCTTCCGGGGAGGCAGCTGCCTCGAGCAGGACAGTTGCTTGGAAAGCCTATGCCATAGAATCGGCAGGTGTCCGGGAAATCGGCCCATAATTTGTTCCTAGAAATTTGGCGAATCTCTCGGGGAAAGGGGTCAAATAGTCCAGTTACCACAGCTATTGCGGCATAGTATGAAGTACGGACAAACCCTAAGGAAGCCCCCTCCTTTCCTCGTCCTCACGAACCCCTCCTACCCAACATGACCAAGCCGTTCACCATGATGGCCTGCGCACTCGCTGCAGGTCTTTTCACATCGGCGGTCGTCGCCCAGTCTGAGACTCCCATCCAAGACCCTGTTGCCAACGCCGTCGAGGCTTGGCAAGAAGACTACGGGAGCAACTGGCGGCTGACCAGCCACCCTGACCTCACCACCGGCCGCTTCCTTTGGGGCGGCAGTAAAGAGGCCACCTTCACCCCGAAAGACGAACAAGACTGGTTCGAACTGGCGCGTCAGGCTTTTGATGAAGCCTACGACGTATTCCAGATCGCAGATACCACTCTGGTTCCTGTGCAGGTGAAGTACCTCACCCTGTCGACTATTGGCACCACCGACAAAGTCGCCGTGGAATTCCGCCAAGTCGTCGGCGGAGTCGATGTCCGCGCCGCTTCGGTGCACGCCTTGTTCACCCCGATGGGTGACCTGCTTGGCCTCGACAGCATCGCCATCCCTGGTGTGGAATCGCTCAAGTCGCGTCCGCTGTCGGATCGCTATGTCGCCGTCGATGCGGCCATGAGTGCTTTCTACAACGAGACCGGCCGCGAGCCAGCCTTCGTTGGGCAGCCAGAGCTGATGTTCATCAAGACCCACCCGGGTAAGTTGATCGAAGCTCGTTTGGCTTGGTCGGTAGAGCTCCGCAACGAAAATGACCTGAGCAACCCTCTGGGTTATCACGTTTACGTTTCTGCGGACAACCACCAGAACGAAATCTTGGAGTTGGAGAATCTGATTCACCACCAGGTCAGTGGCAACGTCGAGTCGTACGCCACACCGGGCACCCGCGCCAATAGTGGCGCCAACCCGCCGACCCTGCACCCGATGCGGTTCATGACCGTCACCAGCGCTGCTGGTAACGCCACCACAGACGTCAACGGCGACTTCACCATTCCTGGCGCTGCCGGCGCAACTACGGTCACCGCCAGCTACACCGGCCCTTACGTTCGTGTCATTAACAATGGTGGCGCCAACCATTCCACCTCGGCTTCTTTTAGCCCTGGTTCCCCCGGAACCCTCACCATGAACGCCGGGCAAACCGAGTTTGCGACTTCGGAAGCCAGCTGCTTTGATTCGGTGATTGACTTCCGCGAGTGGTTGATTTCGATCGATCCAGGCGATAGCACTTTCGATTTCCAGGTCACGGCCAACACCAACCTGAGCTCGACCTGCAACGCCTTCTTCAACGGCTCCTCGATCAACATGTACAACGCTGGTGGCGGGTGTAACAACACCGGCTTCTCCACTGTGGTGGCTCACGAGCAAGGTCACTGGGCCAACGTCCTCTACAACTCCGGCAACGGCTCCGATGGTTTCGGCGAAGGTAACGCGGACGTGTTCGCGATGTACATCTACGACACGCCAATTGTCGGTGAAGACTTCTTCACTGGCGGTGGCTTCATTCGTACCGGCACCAACAACCGCCAGTTCTGTGGCGACTCAAACCCTGGCTGTTACGGCCAAGTGCACACCGATGGCGAAGTCCTTGGTGGCGCTCTGTGGAAGGTTCGCGAGAACCTCAACGCCACTTTGGGCAATACCGCCGGTGACCTCACCGCCGACACCCTGCTCGTGGCTTGGATGAATGCCTACAACGACGGCACCATTCGCACGGTCATCGAAGAGCACTGGCTCGCCCTCGATGACAACGACGGCAACATCTTTAACGGCACCCCGAACTACGCCGACATTGATGGAGGTTTCCGTCAGCAAGGCTTCCCAGGCATCGACCTGCAGCTGATCCAGATTCTGCACACTTCGCTCGGCAACACTCTGAACGAAGCTGGCCCTTACACCGTGGACGCAGACGTCACTAGCCTCATCGGCAATGTGATTACCGGCGCTGACGTGGTTTACACCGTCGATGGTGGTGCACCACAAACGGTTTCCATGAGCAACACTGGCGGCTCGACCTGGAGTGGCGACATTCCTGGGCAAATCTCGCCTGCCACCGTTCGCTACCACATTGAAGCCAACGACTCCGGCAGCAACCAAGAAGACTTCCCGCGCGATGCGGAGATTTCCTTCGTGGTTGGTGTAGAAACGCAAATCTACTTCAACGACTTCGAAGGTGCTACGGACGAGGGCTGGACCCACGTGCAAATCAGCACCCAAGATGACTGGCAGCGCGGTGTGCCTGCTGGCAAGGTGGAAGACCCAGGTGCGGCCTACAGCGGTCTCAACAACTGGGGCAACGACCTTGGCCCAAGCGGTTTTAATGGCGCCTATCAGCCAAACGTCAACAACTACCTGCAATCTCCTGCGATTGACTGCAGTGGTCAGACTGGCGTGAAGCTGCGCTTCGCACGCTGGTTGGCCGTGGAAGAAGGCATCTACGACAAGGCCACGATTGAGGTCAACGGCACCACGGTGTGGTCCAACCCTCTGAACGGCAACTTGATTGATACCGCCTGGAGCATTCAGGAAGTCGACATCTCCTCCATCGCCGACAACAACCCCGCGGTCGAAGTGCGCTTCCGCATGGTGTCCGATGGTGGCTTGGAGTTCGGTGGCTGGAACATCGACGACTTTGAAATCCTCACTCTGGAAGCTGTTCCAGGGGGCGGCGCCGACGTCCTCAACTTGACTGGTGACACCATTGGATTCCGTGGCAACTCGGTCTCCTACACCATCACCAACATGGAGCCAGGCGCTCCGTGGGCCCTGTTGGTTGGCACCTCCAACGCTGGTTCAATTGTCATGGGTAAAGCCTTTGACATTGGCACCCCATACACCATCGTGGCGAATGGTTCTGCCGACGCCCTCGGTGGTGGCAGCACGACCTTCACCATCCCGCCGTCGATTGCGACGAACACCACCGCCTATCTCGAGGCTGGTTCGATCGGAACCCTTGGCGTGGACGAGTCCAACTTGCTGACTCTGCTCATTCTCTAAGAGACTGTTTGGGGCGGTCTTCCTCGCGAAGACCGCCCCTTTTTTTCTGCCCCTGGAAGGCAAACAAAATCACTCCCATGCTCACGACCCTACTCCTTGGCCTGGCCCTTCAGGCCCCCACTCCCGACATCGCGGTTTACCAATACGGTGAAAACACGGCACTACGCGATGCGCTGATTCGCCAAGGCGACATGTACGACGACCTCGGCGGCCAAATTGTTGGCGAAGCCGACGCCGTCCTCGCCGAATCTCTTGGCGTGACCATGGCCGACATCGCCGAACCTGAAGCCAATGAAGTGCTGTACACCTTCATGGCCCATTCGGATCCCGGCGCCGACAAGATTGAGAAGAGTGGCCGCGCCCTTTGGCACTCTCCAAATGGGCACGCGGCATTGGTCGCGATGCCTAAGGCCGCCATCGGCCAATTGCCGATGTTCCGCTGCCACGGCGCGATTCGCCCCGTGCGCTTGCAGCCGATCAAGCCGACCAACTTCCAAGGCAGCAATCGCCTCACCGCGATTGTTCCCAACGCCGCCATTCAAGGCATGGTGTCGCAGGTGTCGCAGACGAATCTGCAGACCGATGTTGCGACCATGGAAGCTTTCGGCACCCGTCGCCATTATGAACCCGGTGAAGTGAGCGCCGAGAACTGGTTGGTGGCACGCATGCAGTCTCTCGGCCTGCAAACCTCCACCTTTGACTACGACAGTGGCGCTGATGTGGTCATCGGCGAGATCACTGGCCTCACCGATCCATCCAAGATTGTGGTCATTGGCGCCCACTACGACTCGGTGAACTGGCAAGGCTCTGCTGGCTCCCCCGCTCCTGGTGCCGACGACGATGCCTCGGGCACCGCGGGCATTTTGGAGATCGCACGCATCTTGGTCGCCCAAGGCGGCTTTGATTACACCATTCGCTTCTGCGCATGGTCCGGTGAAGAGTTTGGATTGCTCGGCTCCGATGCCTACGCCACCATGCTCGCCAACACTGGCGCCAATGTGATTGGCATGGTGCAGCTCGACATGACCGCCTATCGCGCACCTGGCGATACTCGTTCGGTGGACTTTGTCACCAACGACACCGACGCTGGCCTCAACGCTTTCGCGATGGATGTGTACGCCGCCTATGTTCCTGGTCTGGCGATCAACTCTGGCTTCCTTGCTGCAGGCACCAGCGACCACCGCTCCTTCTTCAACAATGGCTTCCCTGCCACCTTCCCGTTTGAAGATGTCGACCAGTACAGCCCGTACATCCACACGCCAAACGACACCAGCGGCACCTCGGCCAACGACTTTGTGCTGTCGCAAATGATCACCCAAGGCGCACTGGCGACCATCGCTGAGTTGGCGCGCCCACTGTCCATGACCATGGCACACAACGCCTTGCCGGACACCCAAGACGAAGTCGGTCCTTACACCGCCACCGTCGATGTCGTCTCGCAAACCGTCGCAACCGTTTCGACCGTTGACCTGTTCTGGCGCTTAGAGGGCCAGCCCACCTTCAACACCGTCAGCATGGGCCCAACCGGCACGCCTGATCAGTGGAGTGGTGATATTCCTGGGCAGCTTTCACCTGAGCGCGTGGAGTACTACATGGTTGCCACCGACTCCGCAGGCGGCACGGCTTACACCCCAGACGGGTTGCAAGCTGGCGACAACCTCAACCGCTTCGTGATTGGCGTCTACAATCAGATTGCCTTCTACGACTTTGAAGCCGCTGGCGACGAAGGTTGGACTCACGTGCAAATCGCACAGCAAGACGACTGGCAGCGCGGCACTCCCGCCGGAAAAGTGGAGGACCCGGGCTCGGCATACGCAGGCACTAACGCCTGGGGCAACGACCTCGGCCCGAGTGGCTTCAATGGCAGCTATGCGAGCAATGTCGAGAATTACCTCGAGAGTCCTGCTCTGGACTGCAGTGGGCAAACCGACGTCAAGCTCCGCTTCGCGCGTTGGCTCACCGTGGAAGAGGCCCAATACGACCAAGCTCAAATTCACGTCAATGGCCAATTGGTGTGGGAAAACCCCTTCAGCGGAAACTTGATCGACACGTCTTGGAGCTTGCAGGACGTGGATATCTCCACCTGGGCTGACAACAACCCTTCCGTTGTCGTGCGCTTCACCTTGAAGTCGGACGGTGGTTTGGAATTCGGCGGTTGGAACATCGACAACTTTGAGCTCTACACCCTGGAACCTGTTGGTGGCGGTGGCAGCATGAGCCTGAGTGGCACCACTTCGGTCAATGCCGGCTCGCAAGCCACGCTGTCGGTGACGAATGCCGCATCCAATAGCACCTGGTACCTGCTGTATAGCTTCTCCAACAGTGGCACGACCATCTTGGGTACCGCATTCGACATTGGCGCGCCTTGGACCTTGGCCTTCACCGGCATAACCGATGCCAATGGAGACGGCAGCCACAGCTTTACGGTGCCTCCCGCTGGCGCCGGTAGCACGGTGTATTTCGAGGCTGCCACCAATGCAGGTGGCATCGAGAACTCGAACTTGCACACGATGACGGTCAACTAGACCTTCAGACCATCACTAGGGGCCGCGAGAGCAATCTCACGGCCCCTTTTCTATGGGGGATTTGGCTAATTGGCGTCTTAGACTGCGGCGCAAAGCTCTAAGATAGGAAGATGCACTTGAGACCGACCCTAAGCCTTCTTCTGTTAGCTAGCCTGACTAGCGCTTCCCTATCCGCTCAAGCTACCCCGCAAGATTCTGTCCAAGAGGCGTTGACCTCATGGCAAGAATCGCACGGGAGTAACTGGCGTTTGACACCTCACACGGATTTGACCACCGGCCGCTTCCTTTGGGGCGGCAAGCGCGAAGCTTTATTCAGCCCGCGCGACCATGAAGAATGGTTTGAGTTAGCTCGCCAGGTCATCGCCGAAAACGAAGAGATCTTCCAGATTGCCGACATCACCCTAGATGCCAAGCAAGTGAAGTATCTTGATCTATATGCCATCGGCACCACAGACAAAGTGGCGGTGGAGTTTCGCCAAAGCGTCGGCGGCGTCACCGTGCTTGCTGCTTCGGTGCACGTCATCTTTACCCCTCAAGGTGATTTGCTCGGCATCGACACCACGGCCATGCCCGGTGTGCAAGAACTCCAAGTGCGTCCCAAGTCCGATGGCTATGCCGCAGTCACTGCCGCACATAGCGCCTTTATCGAAGACACCGGCCGCGAAGCGGTCGACTTTGGCAAGCCGGAATTGGTGATTGTCAAAACCCATCCGGGGACTCTGGCCGAAGCCCGCCTGTGCTGGTCAGTAGACCTGCGCAATGAGAGCAACCTCAGCGACCCTCTTGGCAAGCGTTACTTCATTGCTGCCGACGACACCACTTACGCTGTGTTGCAAACGGAAGAGTTGATTCATCATCAACTCAATGGCACGGTGGAGTCTTACGCCACTCCTGGCACCAAGGCCCATAGCCCAGCCAACCCCCCGACCCTGCAACCGATGCGCTTCATGACGGTTGTGAGCCCAAGTGGCAACACCGTCACCGATGGCTCCGGCGCCTTTTCACTGCCCGGTTATGCCGGCGGCAACGTGACCTTTAGCTACAACGGCCCCTGGGTCACGGTAGACAACAATGCGGGCGCCGATTACGACCTGACCGGCACCTTCACCCCTGGCACCCCAATCAACGCGGTGATGAACCAGGCACAAACTGAGTTCGTCACCTCAGAGGCAAGCTGCTTCGATTCGGTGGTCGATTTCCATGAGTGGCTCGAAGTCATCGACCCTGGCGACACCACCTTTGACTTCCAGGTGTACGCCAATGCCAACATTGCGTCGACCTGCAACGCTTTCTACAACGGCTCGTCGATCAATATGTACCGCGCTGGCGGCAGCTGTAACAACACTGGATTCTCTACGGTGGTTGCTCACGAACAAGGCCACTGGGCCAATGATCTGTACAGCAGCGGCAATGGCTTCGATGGCTTCGGCGAAGGCAATGCCGACACCTTTGCCATGTACCTCTACGACACCCCCATCGTCGGAGATGACTTCTTCACCGGTGGTGGCTTCATCCGCACTGGCCTCAACACGCGCCAGTTCTGCGGCGACACCATGGGTGGCTGCCACGGCGGCGTGCACGACAATGGCGAAGTCCTGATGGGCGCACTGTGGAAGGTGCGGGACAACCTCAACCAAACCCTCGGTAACGCTGCCGGCGACTTAACCGCCGACACGCTGCTGTTCGCCTGGATGAATGCCTTCAATGATGGGCAAATCAAAAACATCATCGAAGAGCACTGGCTGATTCTCGATGACAACGATGCCAACATCTTTAACGGCACGCCGAACTTCCCAGACATCAACGACGGCTTCTTGGCGCAAGGCTTCGATGGCGTTGAGTTGCAGGCTTTGGAGATCACTCACACGGTGGTGGCAGACACTGCCTCGGAAGCAGGTCCTTACGCGGTTCAAGCAGACATCATCGATCTGCTCGGCCATATTGTGACTGGTGCTGAGGTGGTCTACACCGTCGACGGCGGCGCTCCGCAAACGACGGCCATGAGCAACACCGTTGGCTCGACCTGGGTCGGTAGCATTCCTGGCCAAGTCGCCCCTTCGGTGGTCGAGTACTTCATTCGTGCTCAAGACTCCGGCGGCTTTGTCGAGACCTTGCCCTACGAAGGAGAATTCTCCTTCTTCGTTGCGGTGCAGCGCCCCATCTACTTCAACAACTTTGAAGGCGCAGGCGACGAAGGTTGGACTCACGGCCTGATTTCCACCGGTCAAGATGATTGGCAACGAGGCACTCCCTCTGGCCTAGCTGGTGATCCACCAGCTGCGGCAAATGGGCTCAACGCCTGGGGCACCGACCTCAGCTTTGATGGTTTCTATCCCAACAGTACCAGCAGCTTCCTCGAATCTCCCGAGATTGACTGCCGTGGCCATGACAATGTGCAGCTGCGCTTCTCGCGCTGGCTGACCGTGGACAGCAGCCCTGGCGACCGCGCCATCATTGAAGTGAATGGCAACACGGTGTGGACTAACCCCACCAATGTGCCGCTGACGGACATTGATTGGAGCACGCAAACCGTCGACATCTCGGACTATGCCGACAACTACGCGGAGGTGGTGGTGCGATTCTCAATCGTCACCAACAGCGGTGGGCAACGCGGCGGCTGGAATATCGATGACTTCGAAATCTTCAGCCTCGGCCCGAACTACGGTGGTGAAAATGTCCTGGCCATCTTTGGTGACACCCTCGGCTTCCGTGGCCGTAATGTCACGTACACCATCTATCACATGGAGCCCGGCGCGCCGTGGATTCTCCTTGCTGGCTTGTCCAACAGTGGCAGTGTGATCATGGGTAAGAGCTTCGACATTGGCGCACCGAATGTGCGCGTGGGCAACGGCACCGCCGACGCCGGAGGCCTGGGCGTGCAAACTTTCCAGTTGCCGAACTCACTGTCTTCCGGAACCCAGGTTTACATTGAGGCTGGCTCCATGGGCAGCTTGGGACTCGATGAGTCCAACCTGCTGACGCTGACGATCTTCTAAATCGTTTCCCGCCCTACTGGCTTGCGAGGCGCTCCAACAGCGCTTCGTAAGCCTCGGCAGCAGCTTCCCAAGAATGCAGGCGGGCCATGGTTTCGCGACCTTGTTTGCCTAGAGTTGCGCGCTGCTCAGGCTGGTCGAGCAGATCCGAAACCGCCGTCGCAAACTCTTCATTGCTTTCGGCAAGCGTGAGCAAGGCCGCGACTTCTGGGTGCATGGCCTCAACACCAGTGGCATTGGTCACCACCGGTTTTTCCACCGCCATACTTTCCAAAACCTTGTTCTTGATGCCCGCGCCAAAGCGCATCGGCGCCACCAACATGCTGGATCGTTGGATCCAGGGCTTGAGGTCTTTGACGCGGCCTGTCACTTCCACGCCAGGAAGCTCCGCTAACTCTTGCACTTCCGGCAATGGATTGGTGCCAATGATGGTGGCCGTGGCTTGCGGGTGACGCTTATTCACCAGCGGCAAGATTTCTCGAGCCAAGCGAATCGAGGCATCGACGTTGGGCAGAAAATCCATGTTGCCGAACATGATCAGATTGCCCGGTTGTTCCGGAATATCCGGAAGCGGCTGGAACATTTCCAAGTCCACGCCGTTAGGAATGATGTGGACCTCGGCTTGCGGCCGCATTTGCACCAAACGATCGCGATCATGCGGCGACACCACTGTGGACATGGGGTAGGTATCGAGGCAGGTCTGCTCGTAGGCGAGGAATCGCCGACGCAACTGGCGCGTGCGCATACGCTCTGTGAAACCCAAGTCCCCCCTCTCCAAACGCCGCTCGTAGAACAAGGTGCGGCAATCGCACACGTCTAGGAGGGTGGGCAAAACTTTGGCTGCCTTTTGGTACCAGAGATCGGCCCAAGGGTCGAAGATGTAGCCCGCTTCGAGCGAGAGCTCTTCCTTCAAGGCCGTCACTTCCTGCGCCAAAGCCCGAGCAAAGCCCGGGTACTCGGCGTGGAAATCCGCCACCGGGCTCAGACCGAGGTTGGTGCGAAGCCGCCCCAGTGGATTGCGCCCCGGAACTTCGCGCAAGCGAATCGAGGCGAACAAGCCATCTTGTTCCAAGGCCGGAAGCTGAGCGCGTTGCTCGTCTTCATGCACCAAGGCTAATAGATGCACCTCATGCCGCTTGGCCAAGCGGCGAAACAAGTGCAAAATGCGCAAGTGATAGCCTTCGCTGATCGGCCAAGGCAGCCCACGGTAGGTCACGAGCAAGCGCATGACCCCAAGCCTAGCGCGCCGCTAGAGCAGGCGCGAATGAGCGTTAGCCTTCGGCGTTGGCCAACACTTGGTCGACCATACCGCGCAACTCACCACGAGCGTGCAGCTCACGGACGAGGTCACCGCCACCAACAAATTCTCCACCAAGGAAGATCTGTGGCGTGGTTGGCCAATCCGAAATCGAAACCAAAGCTGGCTTGATGTCTTCATGCTCAAAGATGTCGACCGTCTCAAACGGTACGGCAAGCTCTTGGAAAACTTCAATCACGGCTTTGGAAAAGCCGCAACGCGGGAACATCTTGTTGCCCTTGGTGAAGAGGAGGATGGGCTGCTCTTGGATGAGTGCCTCGAGGCGATCTTTCATTTCCATCTTAGTGGCGGTGGCTAGTGTTTAAGAGGTACGTGTCGAAACTTGCACCGCATGGATGGCATTGGTGCCATCGGACATGTGCGGGCGCATGATTTCCATGACTGTTTTATGCTGCTCAAGCAGGCTCTTCTCGGCGAAGCCAGGCCACAGGACATCAAGTCCCCAATGGTCGGCGGTGCCGGTGAGATCGGTCACGGTACAAGTGGCGCCGGGCAAAGCTTGCTCGACGAGGGCGGCTACGGAATCAGCGTCCATGGTATTGAGGTAAGTCCGGCAAGGACTTGTCACAATGGGCATTGTCCCACGAAGACACTGACATGGCAAAGATTGAAATTTACTCCAAGGACACCTGCCCCTACTGCACCATGGCCAAGCGCCTGCTGGATAATAAGGGTCAAGAATGGGAGGAAATTAACCTCACCAAAGATCCAGGCCGTACCGACGAAATGATTGAGCGTTCCGGGGGTCGCATGACCGTGCCGGAGATCTTTATCGACGGCAAACTGATTGGCGGCTTCGACGACCTGGCGGCTTTAGAGTCCGCTGGAGAGCTGGATAAGCTGCTGGCTTAGGGCGCCATCCAGGCGCAAGGTTTACTTCCCAATCAGGAAGTGGACCACGTCGCCTTCCTGCATCATGTACTCGCGGCCTTCCGTACGCAGACGCCCTGCGGCGCGAATGGCCGATTCGGAATGAAGCTCGTCGAGATCGCCGACCGAGTAGACCTCAGCGCGAATGAAGCCCTTTTCGAAGTCGGTATGGATGACCCCGGCGGCGGTCGGCGCCTTGTCGCCCTGATGAATGGTCCAGGCACGGACCTCCTTTTCGCCGGCGGTAAAGTAGGTTTGCAGGCCCAATAGCTCGTAAACCGAGCGAATCAGGCGGCCCAGACCAAGCTCGCTGACTCCTAATTCTTCCATGAACATGGTGCGGTCCTCGGCTTCCATCGAGCGCAGTTCCAACTCGAGGTCGGCGCAAATCGGCAGCCAACCGCAACCATGCGAAGCGGCGTATTCCGCAACCTGCTGGCACCATTGGTTGTCGCCGCCGAGATCATCATCGGCAACATTGGCGACGTAAAGCATGGGCTTGATGGTCATCAAGAACAGGGGCTTTAAGTATTGGCGTTCGCGGTCAGTCCAACTTTGACTACGCAACTGCGTGCCTTGCTCAAGAAAGGCGGCGGCCTTTTCTAAGGCTTCCTTCTCCATTTGGCATTCTTTGTCGCCGGCCCGAGCCTTCTTGGCCACGCGATCAATCGCGCGGCGCACGGTTTCGAGGTCAGCCATTGCTAACTCCAACTCGATGACCTCGATGTCGCCCACGGGGTCGACCGGCTCTTCGCGCAGAACCTTTTGCCCACCAAAGCAACGCACCACCTGCATGATGGCGTCGCACTCCTTAATGTTGCCGAGGAACTTGTTGCCCATGCCCTCGCCTTCGGAAGCGCCTTTGACTAGACCGGCGATATCCACCACCTTGACCACGGCCGGCAACACGCGCTGGGTCTCGATGTAACCGTGGATCAACTCCAAGCGGTCATCGGGCACCTCCACCACCGCCACATTGGGGTCGATGGTGCAAAAGGGGAAGTTACCCACCTCTGCCTTCGCTGCCGAAAGGGCGCTAAAGAGGGTGGATTTGCCCACATTGGGCAGGCCAACAATGCCGCAGGAGACGCTCATGGAACCGAGGATTGTACAGTTGCCGCGATGCCGCACTGTGCGGACGGGTGCTGCGGTCTAGGACTTGCCGCCGATTTGCACCGTCGCGACCACCGGGAAATGGTCCGAAGGCCAAATCCCGTCGACGCAGTCCTCGAGAATCTGAGCGCTGATTGGCTGCAGGCCTGGGGAGCAAAAGACATCGTCAATCCGCCTCGTTGGCTGAGCGGTTTGGAAGCCATTGAATGTGCCGAGGTCATTGTTCGGATCACAGGTCTCTAAAGCCGAGCGATAACCTGCCGCCATAAAAGCCGCAATCGGTTGTGATCCCGGTTCGGCATTGAAGTCCCCCATCATGATCGACGGCGGGCCGGCTTCGGCATGTTCGATCATGAGGGCGGCACTATTCAGACGGGCCTCGTGACCACGATGATCAAAGTGCGTGCCATACACTCGCATCCGCTCTCCATTCGCCAAGGACAACTCCACCCAGGCCGCCATTCTAGGCAGAGCCGCATCCCAGCCTTTCGAGCCGATGACATCCGGAGTTGGGGAAAGCCAAAACTCGCCTGAATCCACCACCTCAACGGTGTTCTTGCGTACATACACGCCGGAGAATTCACCGCTCAGACCACCGTTGCGGTGCTGCCCGTATTTCTCATAATCGGCAAGAACCGGCGCGAGTTCCTCCAGTTGAAAGGCAAGCGCTTCCTGGATCGCTAGGACATCGGGTTGTTCGCGGTGAATCACCTCCAGCACCAACGCGCGCCGTGCCGGCCAATGAAACTCGCCATCTTTCGCCGTGCCATAGCGAATGTTGAAGGTCATGACCTTTAGCGCAGGCACTGCCGATGCTTGCGGTGATGCCTGAGGAGGAATGCCACATGCGGCTCCGGAAAGCAGCAGCAAAGTAAGGCCTAACCATGTGCTGAGAATTCTCATCGCCAGCCAGTGTAGGCCTTCACGTCAACCATGAAATTCCTAGCGCCGACGCAGCAGGGCGAAAGACGCGCCCAACAGAAGCATGACCACGCCAAAGCGTTGGCCCGGGTTCCAGGTGGTGAGGCCATTGGCGGCGACGGCTACCGGCATCAGGGCGACGCGGGTCGCTTGACGAGCGTTGTCATGTTCGCGCAACCAATCCGCGCCCTTGGGACCCTCGCGGTAGTACCACGAGATGAACTCACGACCGGCAGGGTTACGGCGCAGGTAGTGGTCACGGAAGCGACGCAGGGTGAGGACCTCGAAAGCGTCTTCTTCGCCGTAGGCTGCGGTAGCCACGAAACAACCTTCAGCAGCATTGGTGGCTCCACCTCCGCCACTTGCCCCACCAGACACGGTCAGTGAGTAGGTGCCGGTTTGGCCGCCAGGGTTGGTCACCACTACGGTTTTGCTGCCGCTCGTGAGCGCCGGCAATCGCAACAGCAAATCTGCCCCGAGCTCGCCAACCTCGATATCCGCTTGGGCAAGGGCATCGCCGGCAACGGTGACGGCGATCTGCCCAATGTTGCCACCTTCCCCGTAGTCCACGAAGGCGCTTCCGCTACCAGCGGTCAAGGTAATGCTGCCAGCAGTGTCGGCAGCGAAGCTGCCACTAAAGCTACCGCTCAGAGTTTCGGACATCACGCTACTGGCATCGACGATGCCGCCGAGCTGAGTGGCATTGCCAGCAGGGAAGAAATTGAACTGGACCAAAATGCTGTCGTCGACCGCAGCGCCTAGGCGGAAGTCGGTGCCGTTCCCACTAAAGGTGTTAATGCGAGCGCGACGGTCAGTGTGTCCAGGCCCAAAGTTTGGCTCATTGTCCGGGGTCGCAGGATTAGGCAGCATGACATTGATCTCGACGCCGCTGCGGGCGCCATTGCGAATGACATTGCCGTAGAAGTCGCTCAAGATTTGCGCTTGATCGGTGCCGTCGTTGTCGGTCACTAACTCAATATTGATGTCATTGCCTTCGATGACATTAAACTCGCAGATGCTGTCGATCAACGCGCCTTCGCTATTGGTCAAGCCATGCTCCGCACTTATGCGCAGACCCGTTTCTCCCGCGTCTGCACCGTTGATGCGGTTCGCAAACAAGGGGCTCGACAGGGTAGATACGGCACCTGGTCCTCCACCGATGCCCGCAGCGCGGAGAAAGAAGCCGGCCTCAGCATGGCCGGAGAAGAAGTTGCGCGCGAGCTCAAAATCTTCACTCGCAGTCGAACCCCCGAGCACTTGCAATTCAATGCCACGGTCGACGCCACCCGAACAGGTGTTGTCGCTAATATTCCCACTCGCCAAAGTGGTGTCATCATCGAGTTCAATCGAAATGGCAGCCATCGCCGCAGTTCCCGCAAAGGTGCAAGAGGTGACCGCCAGAGTCTGGGCAATACTCCCGGTATCCAAGACCACGCGAATGCCGAATCCATCGTCGGTGCCGATGCCGGAATTGGTGAAGGCGCTGAAGTTGCAAGAATCAATCACCAAGCCAGTGCTGGATTGGCCGCTCACGACGGAAACACCCACGATGCAGTCGGTGATGTCGACCCCAGAAAGAGTGGTGATGCCGGTAATGTCTCCAGCCAAAGTAAAGACGGCAGCTGCGCCCGAGCCATCGAACACCGGAGTTTCTCCACTCACCGCCGCCACGTCGACCTGATCCTGCAACGCAATCGGCAGGGTTTCCCCGTTGTAGTTCCCGCCCCCCAGGCTGATGCTGTCCCCGGCCGTGGCCTGAGTCAAGGCAAAGGTCAGGGTTCGGAATGGGCTGGCTTCGGAACCCGGGTTGCCATTATTTCCCCCTGTGGGGTCCACAAAAAAGGTGGTCTGCGCTGTGGCCGAGGCGCACAGTGAGAAAAATAGACAGAGAGTGGTGAAAAACTGAGCGGGACGCATGATCAGGGCTTGCTTCAGGAAGTCAGAAGCGAATGCCCGTCCATGGCCTTGGGTTGAGGAATTCCCATTCCTTGGAGGAGCGTGGGCGCAACATCCGCTAGTACCCCCATCGGACGAAGGGCGGCTCCTCTGTAGTTTTCCCCAATTAGAAGAAAAGGTACAGGATTCACGGTGTGGGCAGTATGAACCTCTCCGGTGTCGGGATTGCGCATCTGCTCGGCATTGCCGTGGTCGGCAGTGATGGCCACCGTGCCGCCTTGGGCCAATGCGGCATTCACGATTTGGCCGAGGCAGGCGTCGACCGCGCGCACCGCGGCTTCGGCGGCATCTTGGCTGCCGGTATGGCCGACCATGTCGCTGTTGGCGAAGTTGACCACATACAAGTCATGCTCCCCTCGCTCGAGACGATCAAGCACACCAGCCGTCACCTCAAAGGCCGACATTTCCGGCTTGAGGTCATAAGTGGCGACCTTGGGCGACGGCACCAGCAAGCGTTCTTCTCCTTCGTACATTTCCTCACGCCCTCCGTTAAAGAAGAAGGTGACGTGGGCGTACTTCTCGGTTTCGGCACTGCGGAACTGGCGCAAGCCCCTTGCCGCGACGACCTCGCCAAACAAAGAGTGCAACTGCTCGGGCGGATAAGCCACGGCGCAAGAGAACTGTTTGCGGTACTGGGTCATGGTGGTGTAGTGCACCTTGGGCACTCTGCCGCGGTCAAAGGCAGTGAAGGAATCTCCTTCTAAGAAAGCGTCGCTGATTTGACGCACGCGGTCGGCGCGGAAGTTGAAGCTGAGCACTGCGTCTTGATCGCTGATTGCTTCCGCTGCACCAATCACCGTGGGCTGGATGAACTCATCGTTCTCGCCACGTTCGTAAGCCGCTTCGATGGCCTCTTGCGCCGACGCCGCTTGGAAGGGTGCCTGGCCATGCACCATGACATTCCAAAAGCGTTGCACGCGTTCGCCATTGTTATCGCGGTCCATGCCGAAATAACGACCGCATACTGAAGCCAACTGCCCGCCATGGGTTTGCAACATGCCTTCCAATTCCTGCATAAAGCCAAGCGCCGAACGCGGAGGCGTATCGCGGCCGTCGAGCAGGGCGTGGAAGCGCACGCGATCGCTGGGCAGGCCCATTTCGGAGGCGAGCTGTAGCAGGGCACGGTAATGCTTGGCGCTGGCGTGCACTCCCCCGTCGCCGAGAAGGCCAAACAAATGGAGCTTGGTGCCGTATTGAAGGGCATGATCCACTGCGCCACGGAGCATGCCGTTGAGCGCAAATTCCCCTTCCTCAATCGCCTGGTCAATCCGCGAAATCGTTTGGTACACAATCCGTCCTGCGCCCAAGTTGGTGTGGCCAACCTCGGAGTTGCCCATCAAACCAAGCGGCAAACCGACCTCTTTGCCCGAGGCCGAAAGCAGGGTGTGCGGCCATTGCTGCATCCACGACAGGAAATTCTCCGCCGGAGCGCGCGTAATGGCGTTCCAGTCGGTGGCAGGAGCTTGGCCCCAGCCATCAAGGACAAGGAGGATTGTTGGGCGCTTAGAGGTCACGACAGGTCTGGGGTGCCGGCGGGCGGCTCAGCCATTACCATAGTGCTGCCATGATTCGGAATCCCCTTGCCACTTGGAGCACCCTTGCGGTGCTCGCCCTCGTCGTCGCCTGTAGCACCGTGCCAGGCACCGGCCGCTCTCAGCTCAACTTCATGTCGAGCAACCAGGAAATGAGCCTCGGCGCCGAAGCTTACGGCGAAATGCTCGCCGAAGAACGACTGATCACCACCGGCCCCGATGCCGCCATGATCCAACGCATCGGCGAGCGCATTGCCGCTTCCGCGATTGAGCTTTACGGCAGCACTTCCGATGCCGCTAAGTTTACTTGGGAGTTCACGCTGATTGACAACGATGAAATGGTCAACGCATGGGCTTTGCCTGGCGGCAAGACTGCGGTCTACACCGGCTTGCTTCCCGTTACCCAAGATGAAGACAGCTTGGCCATGGTCATGGGGCACGAGATTGGTCATGCCATTGCGCGGCACGGCGCCGAACGCATGAGTCATGGCATGGCGTTGTCCGTCGGCATGATGGGCGCGCAAGTCAGCATGAGTGACATGGAACCGGAAAAACGTAACACCATCATGGCGGGCCTTGGTTTGGGCTCTACCGTCGGTGTCATGCTGCCGTTCTCGCGCCATCATGAATCCGAAGCCGATGAAATCGGTCTGATGATGGCCGCCAACGCGGGCTACAACCCAGAGTCGGCGATTGGTTTGTGGGAACGCATGGGCGCGATGAGTGCCGGCGCCCCACCTGAGTTCTTGTCCACCCACCCTGCTAGCGAAACCCGCATCGAGCGCTTGAGCGCCCTGATGCCCGAGGCCAATAAGCTCTACCGCCGAGCGCTGCGCCGCTAGTGAACGCGCCCTCCGCGGGGCTTTGTTGTGGCATCGACCTCGGTGGCACCGCCATCAAGTTGGGCTTGGTGCAAGATGGGCAAGTGCTTGCCCGCAAACAGGTCGAAACTCCGCATGAGTTGCACGCCTGCCTAGAAGCCATGGCTTCGGCTGTGCAGGAGCTTGCTGCGGAAGCCAGTGCACCGCTGCAGGCGATTGGCATGGCCGTTCCCGGCGTGGCCGATGCCGATGCTGGAGTGTTGCTCGAAGCGCCGAATCTGAGCTTCCTCAATCAACAGCCAGTGGCAAAGTTATTGGCCGAGCGCCTCGGCCGACCAGTCGCCCTAGACAACGATGGCAACGCTGCCGCTTGGGGCGAGGCCATGGTGGGCGCAGGGCAGGGTGTCGAGGACTTCCTCATGGTCACCTTAGGGACGGGTGTGGGCGGTGGATTGATTCTGGGTGGCGCGATGCACCATGGCATCGGCGGCATGGCCGGTGAGTTTGGCCACATGACCACCAGTCATGGCCGCCCTTGTGGCTGTGGCAATACCGGCTGCCTGGAAGCGATTGCCTCGGCCCGCGCCATGGAAACCTTGGCCGCGCAGGCGCTGGGCAAGTCTCTGCCACTCGCCGCTCTTGCTGAAGAAGCGCGTCAAGGCAACGCCGATGCCCGCGCCGTGTTCCAAACCGCAGGGCGCTGTTTGGGCGAGGCCTTATCTGAAGTGGCGTTGCTGTTGGACATTCGCCTATTCCTCTTCGGCGGAGGCGGCGCCCCAGTGCTCGAGTTTTTGCGCCCCGCAGCCTTGGAGGTGTTGGACCGTCGCTCCTTCGGCCGCACCGCCGCAGACTTCCAGCTCCTCCCCGGCAAGCTCGGCAACGACGCCGGCCTAATCGGCGCCGCGTATTTGGCGTAAAGGCCACAAGCGCTGTGGGTTTTCGACCAGTACGGCATGCTTGAAGGCGTCGGAATATAGCGGCAGACTGCAGAAGGTCTCGATGTTACGGCGCAGGTCGCGCACGCCGGGGCTAGGCCAATCCGTCCCCCACAACACGCGGTCATGCAGGAGTTCTAAGCGTGGCAGGCGCTCGGGCAACTGCTTTGGTGGAATGCCACTCAGCTCCAAGAATAGATTGGGGTGGCGGCGGGCGACGAAAAAGGCTTCCTCGTACCACAAGGGCCGTCCGGCATGGGCCAGGACCACACGCAGCTTGGGAAAGTCAATCGCGATGTCATCAACATGCATCGGGTCGCCGAGCCGGGACCGTGCACCCTGGAACACCGAAGTTCCGGTATGAATCATCACCGGGACATCATGTTCTTCGCAGGCGGCGTAAACCTCGCGCAGGGCTGGTAGCTCCCCCGTCGCGTAGGCGTTGGCGGCAAACTCTTGGTGCGGCGGATGGATCTTGATGCCGTCAATCTTCAGCTCGACCAGCAGCCGATGCATTTCCGCGGGCACGTCTTCGCAGAAGCCAGGGTGAATCCCACCCCACGCGAAGTAGGTGGAGGGGTCGGCATTGCGGTATTCGGCAATCCAGTCGTTGCAGCTGGCGTCGAAGCCCATCAGCTGTGGCGAGACATAGTTAATCAAGGCCGCCCGCTGCAGCCCTTGCTGATGCAAATGTTCGCGAAAGGCAAGCGGGTCGGATTGAAAGCGCAGGATGTCGTCGACATCTTCGCGGCCATGCTCAATCGTGTCCCGCGCGTGTTCGCGAATCTGTTGCCAAGGTTGGATGTGCACATGCACATCGGTGATACCGGTGGGGATGTTCATGAAACTTTGCGGCTTCCGCGCCAAGCGATGGCAAAAGCGATGGCAAAGCTTGGGATGAGCTCGTAAATCGCGCCCTTCAGTATGGGCGTGTTGTACCAAATCAGGGTCACGGCAAAGCCACTCCACATGGCAGCGAGTGCCCAAGGCGTGGCGACGCGTCGGCCGCTGATGCGCAACAAAAGTAATGGACCAAAGGCGGCACCCAGGGCAGACCACGCGAACAAGACCGTGCTGAAGATGGTGTCATCGATCCAAATGGCAGCGACCAGTGCGGCGCCGCCTAAACCTAGGACCGCAAGCCGATCGAGGCGCACATGCTGACGACTGCCGCCCTGTGGGCGTTTGCTCGGCAGGTCATAACTAGCGGTCGAGCCGCACACCAAGAGTTGGCTATCGGCTGTGGACATGATTGCCGACAACACTGCAGCTACGATCACTCCCGCAACCACCGGCGGGAAGATTTCGGTGGTGAGGCGCAACAGCATGGCCTCGTCGTCGCCGGCCGAGGTCAGCAACACGCGCCCGCACCAACCGGTCAGGAGCATGCCGCAATAAATCAACAATGCCCAAGCAATCGAAATCTTGGTGCCGCGGCGGATGTCTTCGTCATTGCGTAAAGCCATGAAGCGATTGACCACGTGCGGTTGCCCGGGATAGCCGAGGCCGATGCCCAGGGTACCCACAACAAAGGCCACCGCGGCCCACCCGTAATTGCCGCGCCAGAAGTCGACATAGGCCGGGTCCAATGCCACCAAGCCTTGGTGCAGGGCACCAAAGCCCCCCACTTTGACCAAAGCGACAATCGGCAGAGCCACCGAGGCAGCAGCCATCACTAAGCCTTGCACCATGTCGGTAACCGATGCCGCCCAAAAGCCACCGCTTAAGGTGTAGAGCAACACCACCGCGCCGCCAATCAACACCGCCTGCACAAAGTCGATGTCCAAGGTTTCGGCGAAGGTCTTGCCAGCAGCCTGGAACTGCGAGGCGACATAAACCATGAGTGACAACAGAATGATCACCGAAGCGCTGACCACGAATGCGCGTCGCCATTTGGGGTCGGCATCGCTGGCCAAAAACTCGGTCACGGTGACGGAGCCGCTTTCCGCCGAAGCCTTGCGCATGGGGCGCGCCAACACCAACCAGTTGAGCAAAAAGCCACCCAAGCAAGCCGGCAAAATCCAGAAGGCGCTTAAGCCGTAGGTAAAGGCCGCGCCGCTAACACCAAGCAAGGTCCACGCCGAGCTGGAGGACGCTGCTGCGCTCAGGGCGGCTACCCAAGGGCCGAGGCCGCGACCGCCGAGGTAAAAATCGGCATCGGAAGAGCTACGCCGCGAAGCCCATGCGCCGATGCCTAACATCAGGAGCATGTACAGGCCTAGCGTAATCAGCAGCGATAGATGCTCCATGACTCCTAGGACTCTTGACCTTGGAACAAAGCAAGCAAACGATCCGCTGCCGCAGTTGGCGGCAAGCTACCGGCGCTCACTTCGGCTTCGACCTCGGCCAAGGCGGCGGCAATCTTCGGATGATGGCGGAAGGTTTCGAGCAGCCGTTCTTCAATCTGCGCCCACATCCAGTGGCCACGTTGTTCTTGACGCCGTACCTTCAAGCGGCCGTTCTCTTGCAACAAACGCCGATGCTCCTGCAACAGTTCCCACAGCTCGGCCAAGCCAGTTTCCTCTTGCGCCGAAATCACGCACGCTTGCGGCTGCCAAGATTCCTCTTTGGGCCGTAAGTAATGCAAGGCCGCTTGCACATCACGCACCGCACGTTGCGCACGCGCCACATTGTCGCCGTCGGCCTTGTTGATGGCCATGGCGTCGGCGAGCTCCAAAATGCCTTTCTTGATGCCCTGCAGTTCATCTCCCGCGCCGGGGAGCATGAGCACCAAGAAGAAGTCGACCATGTCCGCGACCACGGTTTCGGATTGCCCAACGCCGACAGTTTCAATCAGAATCACGTCGAAGCCTGCTGCCTCGCACAGCAACATGCTTTCGCGGGTGCGCCGCGCCACACCGCCAAGGGTGAGGCCACTCGGGCTCGGTCGAATGAAGGCTGTGGCCTCTTGCGCCAGCCGGTGCATGCGCGCCTTATCTCCCAGAATGCTTCCTCCAGACAAGCTGCTCGAGGGGTCGACTGCCAACACCGCCACGCGCAAACCCTGCTCGCTCAAATGCATGCCGAAGGCGTCGAGAAAGGTCGACTTGCCGACGCCAGGAACCCCGGTCACGCCAATGCGGTGCGCGCCACCGGTGTGCGGCAACAGCAAGGCCAAAAGCTCTTGCGCCTGCGCGCGATGATCCGCACGCTGCGATTCCACCAAGGTGATCCCTCGGGCCAGATCCCCTCGCTCGCCAGCTCGAATGCCAGCTGCGAGCTCAATAGCAGAGGGCGCTTGCGGTGCCATGGACTCAGGATAGGTCCGCGCAAGCTTGGTTGCGAAATGAGTGCTAGGATGGCGTCGTACCAACCCTTTCCCATGAAACCCTTCCTTTGCCTTATCCTTGGCGTGCTTTGCCTGACTGCCAGCGCAAGCGCCCAGCGCACTCGCCTATTGAGCTTCGATGCCAGTGGCGATCCATCTTCAGAAGTGCAACCTGGCGTAGCCCTATCTGCAAACGGCCAACATGTGGTGTACGTCATGACCATGCGGGTGCTGCGCGGACAGCGTTGGGTAAATCGAGATCAGATCGCCGTGGTCGATCGGATTACCGGTAGAGTGCGCATTGCCTCGAGCAATTCACTCGGGAGAATGGCCAATGAAGATTGCGATGCTCCCACCATTTCTGCTGGTGGCCGATTTGTTGGCTTTGCGAGCATTTCTTCCAACTTGCACCCTGCGTCCACGCGATTAACTCGCCAAATTTTCGTCAAGGATATGGTTAGCGGTGAAATGCTGCTTGCGAGCACAGACACTTCAGGCGTGACCGCAATCAATGGCGGAGAAGATGTCAGTATTTCCTCCAAGGGAGGCGAGGTCGCCTTTACGAGTTACTCCAACAACCTGGCCGTGGGCGACACCAACAATGCCTTTGATGTCTTCATTAAGGTTCTGCGCAACGATCGCATCCGTTTCGCCAGCGTGTCCTCCAGCGGAGTGCAGGGGAATCGCGCCTCGCGCTATCCCACTCTCTCCCCCGATGGGGACAGCGTCGCCTTCGTGTCTTGGGCCGACAATTTGGTGGCCAATGACCTCAATGACGACCGCAACTTGTTCCTTCATGATTCCCGCGCGGGGATTACGCAGATGGTCGACGTCGACGTCAACGGTCTTCCTGGCAATTGCTTGGCGCAGAATGAAGCTGCGGTGAATTGGGGAGGACGCTTTGTCGCCTTCACGGCGCATGATGGACTGGCGCCCAGCGATACCAACCAAAAGGAAGACATTCTGCTCCGTGACATCCATGCTGGAGTCACCTCGGTCATCAGTGTGACTTCGCAAGGAGTCGCCGCAGATGGCGATTCTCGGCATCCGAGCATGTCTCCCGATGGTCGTTTTATTGCTTTTGTCAGCGATGCCACCAACTTAGATCCCACCGCGCCCCTTGGCTGGGATGCCTATGTTCATGATCGACTGACCGGTGAAACTCGACGCGTGAGCACTCCAGAAGTTCCGGGCACGAATGGCGGCGGGGTATACGAGGAAACACCTTGGGTTTCCGCGAATGGTCAAGTGGTTGCCTTCGCGAGTCCTGGCGATCAAATTCTCGAAAATGATCCAAACGGAGCGGCTCGTGATGTCCTCCTTCATGGCGGTCCAGAGCTGACGGTCTCCAGCACTTGCCCAGGCCCGTTCACCGCCACGGTTCGCTACTTGCGCCCGAATACGCGAGTCGGATTGATTTTTGGGGAGCGAAATTATGTGCACCTTCGCCGTGACTCGATTTGCCCGGACCTGCTTCTAGATGTCCGAGTCCTTCCAGCCGTCGGCAGAGGCTTTCAAACTGCCCTGTCCGACGCGGCAGGTGTGGCTCAGTTCCAAGGTACCTATCCCGTTGGGGCATGTGGCGTTCTTTATGCTCAGGCGATAGAAATCTCGACTTGCCTGGCGTCTAATCCCGCGCCTTTGTAGAACACCTTCCCACTCAAGCGGGTGCGCCAAGTTTGTCCAATAAGGCAAGGGCGGCCTGGGGGATGACAGTGCCCGGCCCAAAGACAGCGGCGGCTCCCATTTCGAGCAAGGTGTCGTAATCTTGCGGTGGAATCACGCCGCCGACCACGACTTGAATGTCTGCGCGACCGGCTTGTTCCAAGGCCTCGCGTAAAGCAGGCACCAGCGTCAGGTGACCGGCAGCCAGCGAACTGACGCCGACCAAGTGGACATCATTTTCGACGGCTTGGCGCGCGGTTTCTTCGGGTGTCTGGAACAAGGAACCGATGTCGACATCGAACCCGAGGTCAGCAAATGCGGTGGCAATCACTTTTTGACCACGATCATGGCCATCTTGGCCCATCTTCGCGACCAAAATGCGCGGGCGTCGCCCCTCGGCGGCGAGGAAAGCCTCGACGCGGGTCCGCACCTGTTCCACAAGCTCGTTGTCCTGCCCCACTTCCCTACTGTACACGCCGGAGATGCTCTGTACCTGTGCCTGATGGCGGCCAAAGACCTCTTCTAAGGCCGAGGTCATCTCGCCGACGGTGGCGCCGACCCGTGCGGCATCGACCGAAAGCGCCAATAGATTGCTCGACGCCGATTTGGCCCCCGCAGTTAAGGCGGCAAGCGCGGCGGTGACGGCGGCCGAATCACGTGCGCTCCGCAGCTTTTCTAGACGAGCAATCTGCGATTCCCGCACCTTGCGGTTATTCACCGACAAGACGGGGACTTCTTCCTCTTCACTTGGGTCGAGCACGAAACGGTTCACGCCAAAGATGGCTTGGCGCCCACTATCGATGCGTGCCTGCGCCTTCGCCGCGGCTTCTTCAATCCTCCGTTTCGGCAAACCGGACTCAATCGCCTTGGTCATGCCGCCTAACTCGTGGATCTCTGCCAAGTGCTCGCGCGCGCGTGCCGCCAAATCATGAGTCAAGCGCTCCATCAGGTAACTCCCGCCCCAAGGATCGGCCGGCGAACAAGTGCCCGATTCCAACTGCAACTGCAACTGGGTATTACGCGCGATCCGCGCCGAGAAATCGGTCGGCAAGGCCAAAGCTTCATCGAGCGAGTTGGTGTGCAGGGATTGAGTATGGCCTTGGGTGGCGGCCATGGCCTCGACTGCAGTGCGCATGACGTTGTTGTAGACGTCTTGCGCGGTCAAGGACCAACCCGAGGTCTGCGAGTGCGTGCGCAACATGCTCGACTTCGGATGGCTCGGCGTGAAGGCTTGCATTTCTTCGGCCCACAGCAGACGCGCGGCACGAAGCTTGGCCACTTCCATGTAGAAGTCCTTGCCAATGGCCCAGAAGAAGCTCAAGCGCGGGGCAAAGGCATCGACGGCGAGACCAGCATCGATGCCGGTGCGCACATACTCCAATCCGTCGGCAATGGTGTAAGCCAGTTCCAAGTCAGCGGTGGCTCCGGCCTCTTGCATATGGTAGCCGCTAATCGAAATGCTATTGAACTTGGGCATGCGCTCTGCGCTGTAGGCAAAGATGTCTGCCACAATCCGCATGGAAGGAGTCGGTGGGAAAATGTAGGTATTTCGCACCATGAACTCCTTGAGGATGTCGTTCTGGATGGTCCCGCTCAGTTTCTCTGGCGGCACCCCCTGCTCTTCCGCTGCCACGATGTACAAAGCCAGGATTGGCAGCACCGCACCATTCATGGTCATCGACACACTCATTTCCTCGAGCGGAATCTCCGCGAACAAAATGCGCATGTCTTCGATCGAGTCGATGGCAACCCCCGCCATGCCGACGTCGCCCACCACGCGCGGGTGGTCCGAGTCGTAGCCGCGGTGCGTGGCCAAGTCGAAAGCAATGCTCAAGCCCTTCTGCCCCGCAGCCAAATTGCGACGGTAGAAGGCATTGGACTCTTCTGCGGTGGAGAATCCGGCGTACTGGCGCACGGTCCATGGCCGCTGCACATACATGGTCGGATAGGGACCACGCACAAAGGGCGCTTGCCCAGGCAAGGGGCCTAGGTGTTGGAGCCCTTCCAGGTCATCGACGGTGTAGATCCGCTGCAAGCTGATGCCTTCTGGGCGTGGTAGTCGTTCTTCGCGCGCCGCAGTCAAGGCTGCCGGGACGGAATGGTTTGCTCGCGCAGAACCAGCGGTGGCCGATGCCACCCCCTTCCCTAAGTCCTGCCAAGACAAATCGCGGAAATCAGGAATCGGCGAACTCATGCCGAAGCCTCCGGGTTGGCTTCTTCGAAACAGGCAGCATCGCGATGTTGCGGCAGGCCTTCCACCGCCTCGGGCCGACGACCATCGGACAAGGCAAAGCGCCCCGCAGCGTTCATTTCGAAGACATCGGCGCCAGCTTCGGCCATGCCAAGGAATGTCCTCATGTCTAGGTTCTCACCAAGTGCAGGCATGAGCTCTTCGGCAAGCTCATTCTGTTGTTTGCGCTCGCGCCAGCGCGCGAGGGCCGCCAGTTCCGGTTCGCCGATGCGCGGTTCCCGCGTGGGCACCGTTTCTTCGTTTGGAGCGAAACGATTCACGCCAAGCGCCACCTGTTCGCCTTCCTGCAAAGCTTGGCTGCGTTGTTGCCAGGACTGAGCCAAACGCGTGTGCACCCAACCGTGACCAATCGCGGCACCAAAGCCCCCTTCGGTTTCGACCTCTTGGAAGACCTCCCAAGCCAGCTCAGCCAACTTGCCCGTCGCGGCTTCGCCCCAATAACTGCCGGCAAGTGGATCGAGAACATCGCTCATGCCACATTCGGCAGCCATCATTTGCACGGCATTTCGCGCTGCGCGTCGGCCCAAGGCACTCGGTTTGCCCAGCGCTTCATCAAAGGAAGCTGCGGTGATGGCTTCGGCACCGCCCATGGCGGCGGCCATCAGTTGTGTGCTGGTACGCAAAAGATTGGTCCAGGGATCGCGTCGACTGAGGGTGCGGCGCGAAGTGACGGCATGAATCCACAATGGTGGCCCCTCTTGCACTCCAGAAGCTTCCAGCACGCGTCGCCACAACAAACGCAATGCGCGTAAACCGGCAGCATGCAGGAAGACATCGCGACCCATCGGCAGGCGCATGGCGATTTGCCGAGCCACCGCTTCGACGGGGTGGCCTAAATGTTCAGCTTGGCGCAAAAGCTGCACCGCATTGGCGAGCAACAGGCCCAGGGATTCCACCAGCGTGGCTCCGGCCAGGTGATAGGGCTCGGCCGATAGACAGAAGGCGCGCGCTTGCGGCATTTCAGTCGTGGTCCAACGCAAAAGCGCATCGAGCTGTTGCGCCTGCCAAATCGCTCCCCCCGAGTGAAAGCCCTCGGCCGCCAGGCTTCCATAGGGATCGGCGCCAAGGTTCCAGGACAAGGTCTTAGGGTCGATGCCACGCTTCTCCACGTATGCCAGAAGTGGCGCCAAACAAGGCAGCGGATGACCGCCACAATCCAACATCAGGTGCACCATGTCCAAGTGCACACCCTCGAGCAACTCTTCCCAAGCAGTCTGGTCATACAAGATGACCCCGCCATCGCCCCATGCCTGTTCGCCGGACTTGGTGTTCGGGTCCAATGCCAAGCGCGAAGCGGCATCGGAAACCAGCCACAGGGCATCGGCACCGCCTTGCAACTCCTGCAGCAAGATGCGATTGGCTTGTTGTGGATCAGCCATGTCGATGCGCGGCGCATTCAGCCAAGCCGCGCCATGAATGCGACGCTCGGGATCGCCAGCGCCTAGACGGTCTTGATCTGATAAACGCGAATCCGCCGACGGCAAATCCCTCTCCGTGTAAAGGGGGTTCACCGCAAAACCCGGAATGCGCTTTTGCACCAGAACCTCTTCAAAACTGGCGCCGCGGAGCCCCTTCTCGGCATCGGCGCGCCAAGCGGCTATGGCACGTTCAAGGGTGGCTCCCGTGACGGGAGCGGCAGCAGAGGAGCGTGGGGCCGTCATGGACAGGGCGGGCGGAGCCCGTTTAGGTGGCCCATTCTAAGCTTGCGGCAGCTCACTCTCAGGCGCGACCCCCAACCCATCGGCGAGCCGATTGACGTAGTTGAAGTAGGCCACCACTTGGCAGGCATCCTGGATTTCGAGGTCAGACCACCCGGCCTCACGCAGGTTTTGGACATCGGCCTCAACCATGGCCTGCGGCTGCTTGGTCAGTTTCTGCGCATAGGCGCAAAGGGCGCGCTCGGCCGGCTCCAAAGGGGCGCTTTCCCAGCCATTTTGCTCCAGGGCATCGGCCAGGGCAGCTTCTTCGACCACTACACGGAGGTCGTAGGCATGGGCCGTCACTCAGTAATGACAGGCGTTGGCGCGGCTTACCACCACCGCCAGAGTTTCGCGCATGCGCGGGCTCAGCGAGGAATCTTGGTGCATCACCGAGCGATAAAGGCTCAAATGAGCCCTGGTATTTTGCGGGTTCAAGCTGGTCAGGCGCACGATGTTCCACACCCGTCCGGCCCGGCGCAGGGCGTCATCAAAAATCTTTTTGAGGGTCCCTGTGGCCTCCTCATTGCTGATTTGTCGGATCCAAGCCATGTCAAATGCTACAGATGCGGCAGCAAGGCTTCAGGTTTAACCCTGAGTTGGCCGAAATGGAAACGGGCCATCGGTTTGCCGATGGCGCAACCCCCACCTGTCTGCTTTGGTCCGCCGCCTCTTCCACTCCTTGTTCGGTGCCCCCACAGCCCAAGCTGTGATGGCTCCGCCCTGTCCAGCCGAGAAGCGGTTGGTCCATGCTTTGGCTGCAGGCCTGGCGATTGTCGCCATGTTCTATATGGTCGACGACGCCCGTTCGGGCTTCAGCTACTTTTCCCTGGCGATGCTCGGGGTGCTGGGCTTGTCGGTGGTGCTGTGGCACATGGTGCGCCTGGAGCGCCCGCTGTCGGTGATTGGCCACACCGCGACCTTCGGCATGTTCTTGGCGGCAACCTTTGTCAGCCTCCATACCGGCGGCTCCGAAGCGACTTCCATCGCTTGGTACGCCATGCTCCCTTTGAGTGCAGCCTTGTTGTGCGGCGCTCGTGCTTCCATGGGTTGGGCCGCGATTAGCCTGACCAGTTTGTTGATTCTTGGCCAGCTGGCCAATCTCGGGATTGAGATTCCCGACGCCCTGCCTCCACGCAGCCGCGCTCTCTACACCATGTTTGAGAACTTGCTGTTGCTTGTGGGTGTTGCGGCCTTGATGAATGGCTTCTTGACCCAGAGTGCGCGCGACAAAAATCACCTTCGCGAGCATGTGGATCAACTTGCGCAAGAACGTGAGGCACGCGCCAAGGCCGAGCGCCGCGTTCACGAAACCCTGCAAATCCAAAATCAGATTTTGGCCAAAGTCGGTAGCGAAATGCGCGTGCCCTTGACTGGCATTCAAGGCATGTCGCGCATGCTGTCGAGTACGGTGCTGGACCAAGCACAAAAGGACTACACCGATGCCATCCAAGCTTCGGGCCGCGCCCTGATGGAGCTGGTAGAAGACGTTCTTGACTTCTCGCGCCTAGAATCCGGCGAGCTCGAATTCACGCTCAAGCCTTTTGACATCGAAGTCGCTGTGGCTGGAGTGACCAAGCACTTGTGTGGCGCCGCCGAAGGTAATGGCAATGAGATTCTGCTGCGCTTTGCACCAGACACGCCCCGCTTCTTCACGGGCGATGCCGGCCGCATTCAGCAAGTCCTGGGTAGTTTGGTCAAAAATGCCATTAACCACACCCCCCACGGTGGCCATATCTTGATTGATGTAGAGGAATTGGACAGCACCGTGGATGATTCCACCATGCGCTTCCATGTCCGCGACTGGAATCACGAAAGCAATCTCGCTCAGCGTTCGGAAACGATTGCAAATGCCAGTCGTCCGCTCACCGCCGCTGAGCACGACAATGGTAGTGGCTTTGGTTTAGCCCTGAGTCAACGCATCTTGAGCTTGATGGGCGGTGAACTCGGCTTTGATCAATCCGAAGATGGCGGCAACGACCTCTGGTTCAGCTTGAAGCTGCCACGCAGCCGCGAGCCCAAGGTCAACAACCTATTCTCTGGCAACCTTGCGGGCCTCAAGGCTTTGGTGGTGGAGGACAATGAGTGCAACCGCGACGTCTTAGCCGAGCAACTGATGGAATGGGGCGTGAAGCCAATCTTCGCGACCTCGGGCCAAGATGCATTGCGCATGATGCGCGTCGACCTTGACGATTCTTGCCCCTACGACTTGGCCATCATTGACCATCAGCTACCCGATATGGACGGCAAGCGCCTCGGCATGATGATGCAGTCGGATGAAATCCTCGCAGCTTGTCGCATGGTGTTGTTAACCGCCGAAGCCGGCGCTGGCCGTGGACGCGAGTATCGCCAGGCCGGTTTTGCTGCTTACTTAGCAAAACCCATCACGCCAAGCATTCTGCGCGACACCCTGGCCATGGCTTGGGGACTAGGGCGCGAGGAAGAGCAAAGGACCAAAGCCCACTAGTTGGTCTGTGCCTGCCCAGCAAGAATGGTGAGTGATTCCCCGGCGTCGAGGCGAACACTCTGTTCCTGGCTCTGCCAGCGCACGGCACCGGAGAATACGGCGAGACTCCCATTGCCCTCAGCATCGAGTTGCAGTTCGTAATGGCAGCCGAGATCCCAAACTTGGAACCAAGGCGTTTCGATTAAGAAGGCTTGCGCTGGAGCATTGACGTAGACTTCTAAGTTGCCGTAATCGAGCATGAGGCGGTAGCGACCGTCGCCGTAGGCATCTAAGGGCGAAAGAATCTGCACACGACTCTCCCCCGTCAATGTTGCGGCACCGACATTGCCCACAGTCATGACACAGGAGCCATCGGCGGTGGTTTGCAACACACTGTCAAAGGGCAATCTCTGCTTTTCTGTCCATTTCGCGCCATTGACCATTAGGGCGGACTGACTGCGCACAGCGTAAGGCGAAGAAGGGGGGTCCAGTAAGAGGGAAAGTGCGAATAGCAGGCTCGCGACCAGCAATGAGCCGGCGAGGCCAAGGCTAAACATCCGCCAAATCGTGCGTTCCTTGCGTAATGCGCGCGGTGGCAGTTCGGGTAGAGACAACTCCCCCTCCTGGCGGAACACCGACAAATCCTGCTCCAACTGCTGCAGCATTTGGTCATGCTCGGTAGGTTCCCCCTGATGCGGATCATGGAGATAGTTGGGATTCATGGGTAGCCCTCCCGAAGCAGTTGCTGACGCAACTGCATCATGCCACGAGTGAGATTGACGCGCACCGATCCTGGAGTCATGCCCAGGGCTTTGCCGATTTCCTCCGACCCCTTCTGCTCTATCAAGCGCAGGGCCAAACTGACGCGATAGGCCTCTGGAAGTTTTTGCAAAATGCGCAACAAGTCTTCAGCTGTCAAGCCGGAACCGCCCGAGCTGCGGTCCGCAAGCTGTTCTGGTTCGGCTAAAGAGGCCGGTGCTTTATGCCGCTGGCGCAAGGCACGCAAGGCGCGATGCCGAGCAATGCCTAACATCCACGGCACAGGGCGGTTTGTGGTGCGCAATATGGACAAGCCGCGCCAAATCGCCAGCGTCGTTTCTTGCAGTTGGTCATCAATTTCGTGCGGCGGCAAAAAGGCATGCAAATAAGCGCGCATGGTGGCGGCGTGGCGTTGCATCAAAATCGAAAAGGCCGTTTGGTCCCCCTCGCGAGCTGCCGTGATGAGATTCCCATCCGGCAGCTCGTCTATATCTCCGCCAGTGGCAGAGGCAGTGGGTTTAGACCTTGGCAAGCCTCTCGTGAAGGGTTTCCTTGAGGGCTTCGTGGCTCTTGAGATTGAAGAAACGCTTCGCGCAGTCGTTTAGGTTTTGCTGAAAGCCGTTGCTTTGTTTTGGCGCCATCGTGGCTGCCTGTAGGAAATGTTGATCGCGCAATTCTTGGTCGCGACTGAGCCACAAGCCTAAGCCGGCACCTAAATGCATGGCTGCCGAAGCTCCCGACCAAGCCACGCTTTTGGTTAACTCCTGTTCCCCAGAAGCAAATCCGGTGGGCACTTTGCTGACGCCATCGAGTTGGCGAATCGCAGCCAAGGCATAACCCAAGTCGAACATTGGTGACATGGCTTGAGCGGTGGTTGCGGCTTGCTCGCCAAGATGCACCGCAAGCGCACGTTCCTGCAGCATTAAAATCAATGCTTGCGTATGTAGTTTGCGTGCCTCCGCCGAAGGCCGCGCCTTTTTCCCATAATCACCCACGCCTACAGCATAGATGACTGCGCGACGCAGGGTTTCCATGCGTACCAGGGCGTCGGATTGGCCATCGAGCAGCTTGCGCGTCATCGGCACTAACTTCGAGGTCGAAAACCCGGAATCAATCCCAAAGGCGCCCTCGTTCCAAGGCAGGGAAGCGGCATCGCCAATCGCAAAGGGCTGACAAGCCGCTGGAGGCCCCTTGAACTCATGCACGGCAGGAGTCCACAAGGTGGTGGGCGGCAATTGCGCCGCCGAAATACTGAGTAAGAGAGTGAGCATATAGGCTAAGTGCCGTCTCACTCGCTTTTGTTAACCAAGAAATTGGCGAATTTCTTCGGCGATACGCTCTGGGCACTCCACATGCACGTGATGGCCGATGCCTTCGATATCCTTGCGCGTAGCTGCCGCCAAGGCCTCCATGCGTGCCTGCACATCATGCCGATGCAAGTAGCCCTGCTCAGGTGCGAGCACATGTACCGGGCAGGTGATGTTGGCCAAAATCGCCAACCAATCCTCTTCGCTAAAGCGGTATGGGTTGGGACCGCGCAAACGCGGGTCTTGTCGCGAAAGCAGTTGCCCTTCCTCTTCTCGGAAATAATGCCGCGCCATACGCTCTGCACCTTCGGTCGAAAGCCCGGGGTTATTGTGCTGAATGCGGGCAATCGCTTTTTTGCGGGAAGCAAAGGGGCGAAAGTCTTTCGCTGGCTGCACCGCATGCGCGGCATAGGCACGCATTTGCTCCACTCGCTTCTCTGGGGTCACCGGGTAACCTCCGAGGCAATCCAACACCAGCAAGCGCGGCACCAGGTGCGGGGCAAAGGCCGCTGCCATCAAGGCCAGAGTCCCACCCATGGAATGCGCCACGATCATCTTTGGCGCCAAGCTGCGCTGGCTGAGTTCCTCCAACACGCACAACAAGTCGCGCAGGTGATCGAGTTGATGGTAGCCGGCGTCTGCGTGCGCCCACGCCGAACCGCCATGCCCGCGCCAATCCAAACACATCGGCCGCACCTCGTCGGCTATGAGCCACGCTAGGTCTTCGAAAGAGCGCGCGGTGTCGAGAAAACCATGCAAGAACAGCACCGGGCTCTGGCCGATCTCATTTCCGTAATCCCACAAGGCAAGCGGGAGACGGCTCTGTTGGACCTCTAGACGACGCGGAGAGCGGGAATCGCTGGACATGCCGGATTATCGCGGCCGCGGGTGGTGGAGCGGGAGCCCTCGCGCGATTATCCTTGGCGCCTTGGCTGCACTAGCGGCCCCAAGGCTCATGAACAAACTCCTCATCTTTCTTGCACTCCCCCTGCTGAGTGTCAGCTGCTCGCTGTCGCAAGGTCAGAACCCATCTACTCCTTTCGTCACTGGCATGCACCGCGCTTCGCTTGGTGTGAACCAGTTTGAGTCGAGCACCCGCGAGACCCCAGGTCTGGCCGACGTCGACACCGACGCCCTGCGCGTCAACTTCGCCCATGGTTGGTTCGTCCGCCCAGACGTCGAAGCCGGTGTCCAGATTGGCTACACCGACACGGAAATTGGTGCCACCAACGCCACCATGTGGACCGCTGACGTTTACGGTCGTTACTACTGGGACAACCGCTCGCAAATGCGCCCATGGGTTTCGGCTTTCGTCGGTATCGGTAACGAAGACAACGGCACCACCGACGACGACCTAGTCGAGTACGGTCTCGGCGCCGGCGTCAGCCACATGTTCACCGCAAGCACCAGCATCGACCTCGGCCTCGAGTATCGCATGCAGAGCTTCGACAACTCCGACGTCGATGTCTCCGGTGTGTACGCCAGCTTGTTCTACTCGATCTTCTACGGCAACTAAGCCGTCTTCTAGACCGCACCAGGCTGGAAGGGGGCAACCTCTTCCGGCCTTTTCTTTGCCCATGCGCCACCCCTTCCCTCTTCTAGTCCTGCCTGTTGCCTGCCTGCTCACAAGCTGCGGCAAGTCTGAGCCCATGCCTCGGAACGATGGCCTTTCCGACATAGGGTCTCTGCAGCAACTGGGCTACACCGATTCGGTCGATGCCACCAGTGACCGCCCCCAGGGCGTGGTGGTGCATCGCGCAGACGCCGTCGCCCCGGGCCTGACAATGATGACTGTCCATCGTGGCGGCCGAGCATTCTTATTGGACGAGACAGGAAAGCTAGTTCACGAATGGGTACTCCCGACCAAGGTTTGGGGGCACGCGCAGTTATTGAAGGATGGCAGCATTCTGGTCGCCGCCATTGACGAGGACACTCCCACCCTTCTCTACCTCAGTTGGGACAGCAAGGTCTTGTTTCGCGTTGGCGACATCGAATTCCACCACGACGCCGACCAGCGCGAGGATGGCCGCCTCACAGCCTTGATCTTTTCTTGGAACAGCCTGCCTGAATTCACTCAAGGTGATGACGAGGTCGAAGTACGCGATGACTCCCTGGTCGTTCTCGACGAAAAGGGAACCGTTCTAGAAGTTCACTCAATGCTGCAAATGCTGTCGAGCGACCCCGATGTGTTCACCTTCAAGGAGGTCGAAATTCGCCCTGGAGATGGCAAGAAGCGCAAAGACCAACTGGATTTGTTGCACGCCAACTCCATCTACTGGATGCGCGAACACGATGCGAAGAAGCACCCGCTATTCGCCGTCGGCAATGTGCTGGTTTCCATGCGCCATCAAGACGCGATGGCCATCGTGCGACCGGAAACGGGGCAAGTATTGTGGAGTTGGGGCCAAGGCGAGCTTTCCGGCCCGCACGATGCGACCGTGCTCGCCAACGGCAACCTGATGATCTTCGACAATGGTTTGGCGCATCGCCGCAGTCGCGTGGTCGAAGTCGATCCGGATACCAAAGAAATCGTTTGGGAATGGCAGGCGCCAAATCCGCAAGACATCTTCACCATTGCCCGCGGCTCCTCCCAGCGCCTGAATAATGGCAACACCTTGCTACTCAACTCCGATAGCGGGCATGCACTCGAAGTGACTACCGAGGGCGAAGTGGTGTGGGAGTATTTCCACCCGGTGGAAGACGGTCGCGTCGCTTCCTTAGTGCGCGCGCAACGCTATCCGCGCAGTGCCTTCCCTCAATTGGAAGAAGGGCCCTAAGGCCCTCCTTCTTGGTGTTCGACAGGCGAAGACTTAGTCGATGTCGAACTCAATACCCTGCGCCAGTGGCAACTCGGTGCCGTAGTTCACGGTGTTGGTTTGGCGGCGCATGTAGGCCTTCCATGCGTCGGAGCCAGACTCGCGTCCGCCACCGGTTTCTTTCTCGCCACCAAAGGCCCCACCGATCTCGGCGCCGGAAGTGCCAATGTTGACGTTGGCGATACCACAGTCCGAACCCACGGCCGACAAGAACATTTCTGCCTTGCGCATATCCAAGGTGAAGATGGCCGAGCTCAGGCCTTGCGGGACATCGTTGTGGATGCGGATGGCGTCATCTAGGTCATCGACCTCGATGATGTACAGAATCGGACCGAAGGTTTCATTCTGCACCACATCCCAGTGGTTCTCAGCAGTTGCGATGGCAGGCGTCATGTAGAAACCGCCTTCGCAACCCTCTGGCTGGTAATCTTCGCCGCCGCAAAGAATCTCACCGCCAAGCTCCTTGACGCGGGCAATCGCCGCGTGCACGGAGTCGATGGCATCTTGATCAATCAAGGGGCCCATGAGAGTTCCCTCGGCCAAGGGGTGACCGATGTTGACCTTTTCATACAGCTCGAGCAGACGGCTGACGAGTGGTAGCTTCACGCCCTTTTGCACCAACACGCGGCGCGTCGAGGTGCAACGCTGACCGGCAGTACCGACCGAACCAAACGCAATCGCGCGCGCGGCCATTTCGAGGTCGGCGTCTTCCATGACCACCACCGCGTTGTTTCCGCCAAGCTCCAAGATGGTCTTGCCGAAGCGACCGGCAACTTTGGCCGCAACATGCTGGCCCATGCGGCTCGAACCCGTGGCCGAAACCAGAGGGATGCGCGCGTCCCCCGTGAGCAACTCACCGACTTCTTGGTCGGAACCAATCACCATGGAGAGCACGGCGCCGAGACCGGCGGGCTCGAGAACCTTGGCGCAAACCTTGGTCATGGCGATCGCGGTCAAGGGAGTCTTCCACGATGGCTTCCAGATGCAGGAATCACCGCAGATCATGGCGAGCATGGAGTTCCATGCCCACACTGCAGACGGGAAGTTGAACGCGGAGATCACGCCAACCACACCCATCGGGTGCCACTGTTCGCGCATGGCGTGTTCCGGACGCTCGGAATGGAGCGACAAGCCGTAAAGCATGCGCGACTGGCCCACCGCAAAGTCGGCGATGTCAATCGCTTCCTGGACCTCGCCCAAACCTTCTTGCAAGATCTTGCCCATTTCGAGCGAGACAATCTTGCCGAGCACATCTTTGTGCTTGCGCATTTCTTCGCCGCACAAACGCACATACTCGCCGCGCAATGGCGCAGGCAGTTGGCGCCAGCGCAAGAAGGCCTCCTGGGCGGCAGAGGCTACCTTTTCATAATCAGCAGCGTTGGCCTGCTTGACGCGGCCAATCAACTCGCCGGTGGATGGGGTGAAGACTTCTAGCTCTTCGCCGCCGCATTCCAGCCATTGGCCGGCATAGGCGCCTGGCTGCAGGCCTTCGAGGCCCAATTCAGCAAGGAAAGAGAGGTCGGTTGATGGGGTCGCGGTCGAACTCATGGACCGAGCATTGTAGCCCCTCTGCGCACCACGATGGCCAGTCCCCTGTTAGGCTGGAGACCCATTATTGGCTCGATTCTCCGCGCCCCTCCACACCCTAGCTCACCATGCTCACGACTCTCCTCCTTTTGGCCCTCCAGACTGGCCAAGCCACACCTGCGCCTACCGCCGAGGTTCTCGACCTGATCCACTTCCCGAGATCGATTTCTGCCCAAAAGGCAGCGCAGTACGAACGTTTGTTGCATGACATCGACGACCATGCCTTGGCCGAAGCCGGGCAGCGCATTGCTTATGCCACCGACGCCGAGCAACAGGCCTTGAAAGCCGCTGGCCTGAGCTTTTCGGTGCAGATTGAAAACCTGACCGAGTACTACGCCGCGCGCGCTGCTGCCGATCAGCAGCAGAGTCGCCTCGCCACGGTAGGTTCTATGGGTGGTTTCCGCACGCTTGCCGAAATCGAACAAGAGATGGATCGCTTGGCGACCACCTTCCCGCAGCACTGCTCCACCAAGTTCTCAATCGGGCAATCCATAGAAGGGCGTTCGATTTGGGCCATGCGCATCAGCACCACGCCGAGCGTGCATGATCCGGCCAAGGCCACTGCTTGGTACGACGCGATTCACCACTCGCGCGAACCCATGTCTGGAGAATCGGTCTTGATGTTCGCGAATGAAGTGCTGAGCAACTACGGCAGCGACCCTCTCGCCACGCGCTTAGTGGAAACGCGCAACCTGTTGTTCATTCCTTGCGTCAACCCCGATGGCTATGAGTACAACCGCCAAATTGCCCCGAATGGTGGTGGTATGTGGCGCAAGAACCGGCGCAACAATGGCGGCGGCACCTTTGGCGTAGATTTGAATCGCAACTACGCCTACGAATGGGGTCCGCAGTGGAGCGGCTCCAGTTCCAATCCTTCGAGTGACACCTACCGCGGTGCTTCGCCGGAAAGCGAGCCCGAAACCCAGGCCATGGTGGCCTTGTTGAGCTCGATTCTGCCGGGCATGTCGATGTCGGTGCACTCCTACGGCAACCTGATGCTGATTCCTTATGGCTACACCACACTATTCACGCCAGATGACGCGCACTTCCGTGACATCGGCAGCCACTTTGTCGCCAACAGTGGTTGGGCCTTGGGCACGGTGTGGGAACTGTTGTACACCGCCAACGGTGGCAACATGGACACGCACTATGGCACCTATGGCATCACTGCATTCAGCCCCGAAGTCGGTAGCAACAGCGATGGCTTCTGGCCTGCGCCATCGCGTATCAATCAGTTGTACAGCGAAGTGCGTGAGTCCTACTTCCTCACCGCACAATGGACTGGCGGTTGGGCGCAAGCAGGCGATTTGCAGTGGACGGAGCTCATCGGCGATGGCGACGCCTATCGCGATCCCGGCGAAACCTGGCAGCTCTCTTTGAGCGTGAGCAACCCTGGTGAAGGCAGCGTGCAGGTGACGGCCGACCTTGCCGACACTTCTTCTTTTGTCAGCGTGAGTGGTGGCCCCTTAGCCCTATCGATCAACGCCAACGATTCCAGCCCTGCGGTGTTCACCGTGCAGTTCGCTGCGAACGCCCCTATCGGCACGGCTCTTGGCTTGGATTTATCGCTGACCTTTGATGGCCTCACCGATGTCTCCCCTATCGAAGTTTTCCTTGGTCGCGAGCGCAACTTACTGCACGACGATTTCGAACAAGGCAACTTTGGTTGGAGTGCTAACCCACAAGTTTCGAACTGGGCTTGGGAGCTGGCGAATCCACAACAAACCACGAGTAGTGGCCAAACCGTCCAACCCGAAAACGACGCCACCCCTGGAGCGGGAACCTTGTGTTGGGTGACCGGCGCTTCTGCCGGCGGCAGTGTCGGCACCAACGATGTCGATGGCACCGCCATCCTGCTCTCCCCCATCTTTGATCTCAGCGAGTTCTCGCAAGCCACGCTCGAATACACGCGGTGGTTCGCCAACTTACCTGGTGGCCCACTCGATGACCGCTTCCTTGCGGAAATCAGTGCCGATGGCGGCAGCACCTGGACCACGCTCGAGGACATCGGCAATCGCAACCAATGGCAAGTCACCTCCTTTCCGCTCGAAGGCGTGATTGCCTTGAGCAATCAAATGCGTTTGCGCATTACCGTTGCCGACGACCCCAACGATGACATCACTGAAGGCTTGCTCGATACCTTCACCGTGCGCGTGCGCCGGGAACTGCCGACACTCAGCATGTACGGCAATGCCGCAGCCGGCTCCACCGTGCGTTTTGAAGTCGACGGCGAGGCCAGCGCTTCTTTCCAAGTCGCTTGGGCGGGTTCCCGCGGCGCCGGCACCACTTTGCCCGGCTTCGATGGCCTACTCGAGGTCATCAACCCGCAAGTCTTTGCCAGCGGCAGCTGCGGCACCGATGGCCGCGGCAGTGTCTCTCTGACGCTTCCCGGCGGCGCTTCCGGGCGCACTCTGCACTTCCAAGCCGTCGTCGGCTTGGGCACACCAAGCGCCGCCTTGACCAACGCACAAAGTGTGAGCTTCCCCTAGGGAAACTTTCTTACACTGCGCACCATGCGTGCCATCAGTTGGAATGTGAACTCGCTGCGCACTCGCCTTGAGCGGGTGCTCGGCGTCCTTGAGCGTCATCAGCCGGACATCCTGTGCCTGCAGGAAACCAAGGTGACCAATGACCAGTTTCCGCACGCGGCCTTGGCCGAGGTCGGCTACAAGGCGGTCGTTCATGGCCAGAAGACTTACAACGGTGTGGCGCTCCTAAGCAAAGTCGGTCTAGAAGATGTGCAGATCGGTTTCCCCAACGACCCTGTCGAAGCGGAAGCCCGAGTGATCTCGGCCAAGCTCGGCGGCCTGCGCTTCATCAACCTTTATGTCATCAATGGCAAAGAGGTCGGCTGCGATAAATATGTGCGCAAAATGGGCTGGCTCGATGCCCTCAACCAATGGATTGGGGAGCTGCGCGCCCAAGGCGAAGAAATGGTGGTCCTCGGCGACTTCAACATCGCCCCCGACGACCGCGATGTCTACGATCCCGAGGGTTGGCGCGGCAAAATCCACTTTTCCGAGGAAGAGCATCAGCGCCTTGCCGCCATGCAGGCCCATGGCCTCGAAGACCTCTATCGCCTCCACCATCAAGAAGCGGGGCTCTTCAGCTGGTGGGATTACCGCGGAGGGGCCTTTCCGCGCGATCACGGCCTGCGCATCGACCTGGCTCTGGGCAGCCCTGAGGCCGTTTCACGCTGTTCTGGCTCCGAAATCGACCGCGAGGAGCGCAAAAAGGGCACCTGGGAGGCCAAGCCCAGCGATCACGCCCCGGTAATTGTTGATTTTCAGGAATAAGGGTACTCAAGGCCCGCCGTGAGGTGGCCGATATGGGTGGGAACGCCTGCACGTGGCAACGCCCGGTTGCCGGCGGCTTCTACCTCAAATCAAACGTAAAGAGCTACATAACATGAAACGTCAACGTCAAGCCGGTTTCACGATCATCGAAATGCTGATTGTGGTAACTATTCTGGCCATGCTGGCCGGAATCCTGGTGCCCGTTCTGGAGAACGCTGCCCAGTCTTCGCGCGACTCCCGTCGTGCTTCCGACCTTAAGTCTGTCCAATCCGCCGTAGAAAGCTTCAAGCGCGTCAATGGTGGTTACCCTGACACGACTGGTGCCTGGTCTGGTGACTCGGCTGCCGATGGTGGTCTTGGTTACGACGCCACTGGCTATATCCCAGGTCTCGTCCCTGACTTCATTCCTGTCCTTCCTAAGGATCCGAGTGCTGACTACCCGAACGCTACCGGTGGCTACCGCTACCGCTCTGACGGCACCGACTTTAAGTTCTGCATCAACGAGAGCCCTGAGTCCTTCCCGACTGGTAACCCGTTCTTCGACCCCGCCCGTGCCGCTACGGCCTGGCAGGTGAGCTCCCCCGGCGGCTACAACTGGTAGACGTCCCCCCCGGACACCCGGGCAGATTGGACCGCGGCATCGAAAGGTGCCGCGGTCTCCTGTTTTTCTATTGTTCTGGTGAAATTGTGCCGAAGAGAAGGAGGACATGAAACGCGTCACGATCCCTCACCTGCGCTCCAGCGCACGGCGCTCCGGCTTCACCATCATCGAGATGTTGATCGTGGTCACGATTTTGGCCATGCTCGCTGGTATTTTGGTGCCGATACTGGAAAACGAAGCGCGCACGGCTCGCGATGCCAAACGCGCCTCGGACCTTAAATCGGTAGCTAGTGCCTTGGCTCACTATAAACAGATGAACAGCGCCTACCCAGACACTTCAGGTGCCTGGCAGGGCGACGCCGCCAACTACGGCAGCATGGGCTACGACGCCGCGGGCTATATTCCAGGCCTGGTCCCGGATTACCTTCCTTACCTGCCGAAGGACCCCGATCCGCAGTTCCCGAACGCGACCGATGGCGGTTATATGTACCGCTCCGATGGCTCCGACTTCAAGTTCGTCATCAACGCCACCCCCACCACCTACTACGTTGCGAACCCTTTCTATGATCCGCAGCGCCCACTGAGTGGTTGGCAAGTGAGCACCCCTGGCGGGTACAACTGGTAGCGTTGCCATTCCGTACAACGCTACCAACGAAGGCGCCTATCTATTCGACACCCACCCAAACAACTAATTGTCCATTTTGCGACATCGTTTTCTCCCAACAGACTGCGACATAATCCGGATCCAGCGCTGAAGAGACATACTGATAGGCCAAGCCTGGCCGTGCATTGGTGACATGGGGAGAGGTATCGATTATGACGCCCTGGTTATTAATCAAATCGCTGCTCGCGCCACCTTGGCCTGGCGCACGCCCAGCATAAGCCACCGCTAGGTTTGCAGCAACGCGGCCCATGACGGAAGCTGGCTTATGGTCATCTACCCCAGCGCTATTGGGCCATTGCGGAAATGCCAGAATGTTGTTCAAACCACCCGTTGGATCATAGGTCACCTGCTTATAAATCACGTCAATGTTTGGGGTCGCTCCACTGACATCGATTTTGTTAAACGCCAAACCAACTGTTGGGCTTTGACCTGCTTCGGGATAGGCCGAGATCATGGGCCGGCGGCGATAATAGGTAAGGCCAGCAGTTCCCGTCTGATAGGTGCGAGAGGCCTTCTCTGTCCACATGCCCGACTCCAATTTCCAATATCCAAGATAAATTTTCCCCTCAATCGCTACAGGGGTGCCAACTTCAATTTGCCGTTCTGCCGCTAGCCAAAATGCTCCTTCTTGCAAGGAAGGTGCAACCTCAGGAAGGATCAAACCACCAGACGATGCCCCTGGGTTTGGGGAAGATTGGCCATTGAATTGAATCTGAGGCACCAAAAGGTCAACAGAACCTGGAGTTACCGTTCCTAAGGCATCGTCGTATATGCAGGTAACTACGCGAAGCTCAAAGGTGCGGTCCTCTGATTGTTGCGGGACGGAAAACACCTTTTGGTGCGGGTAAACCACAGCAACTGAATAGGGATTATTGGGGTCGTTAAGTGGCACGGCATCGGGAACGCCACCACATTCTCGCACCCAAAGATGTTGGGTACTTCCGAGGGCAGGATCATCAGTATCCAGAACCACACCTTGGCCTTGAGGCTGGGCGTTTCGCTTTATCGCAATGGAGCCTCCAGAGAGGTCTACCCAGGCGCATTCTAGAACGGCAGGTTCATTTGGTTGTAAGGGCAGGCCTTGATATCGCCTAGTCCAAACCACAAAAAACCTATCGCCTACCGCTACAACGTCGGGGCGTTCGCATTTAACAAGACCGGCCGGCGCAAGCTGCAAAGGATCGTGCCCAGTACTTCCCACGACCTCTGTCCCAATATAGTTCCATGTGTCACCAGGTTGATGTTCATAGCACGCGATTTCCACCTGTTTTAGATTCGGATTAATTGTCGAATGGAAGGCAACGATAATATCGCGGTCAGAATTCATAGCGACCGTGGCATGGTCGTAGTCGCGATTCGCTGGCCCAGAGCTGGCCAAAGGAACCTGCTGAAGACTAATCGGGGCAACTCTGGTCAGATTTGAGCCTTGCGGCTGCGGAATACCACCTATAGAGCAAACTGCTGCGATGGCAAAGGAGGAAATTAAACTTGTATTTCTTGACATGATTTCTACGAGGAAAGCAAAATGAGGGTAAGCTTTGGTTAGCTCGTGTTCAGCCTAATTGGCAGAGTCTAGCCATGCAACACCTTTTCCTCTTCATAGTCCTTTGCTTTGTCGCTTCAAGTGCCCTTCCCGCACAGGAGCTCCGCGCCATGGATAAATTTGGGGGTACCCTTTGGGCTATCGACCCTCAAACTGGAGAATTACAGTACCTAGGGTCAACTGGCATCAATGCCCTTCTTTGGGAGGCTTTGGCCATGGACAGCCAGGGGAAGATGTTCGCAGCCTATGGCAGGTTTGATTTCCCCTATGCGATTTACGAAATCGATCCAGACACGGCCCAGGCAACATTCATCCTTCAAACAACCTTCAATGGCCTTCTCGCTATGGCCTTTGGGCCTGGAGACACCCTTTATTTGGTGAATGAAAGAGATTCACCCTCCATCTTTTCTCCTGTTGACCTCTATACACTGGATCTCGTGACCGGTGCGACTACTTTCATTGGAGAGGCAACAAGTGGCCTTCAGCCCATTCGAGCTCTCGATTTTTACGGTGGAGAATTGTACGGATATGGAGGCGGTTGGAGTGGATTACTTAAGATTGACACGCAAACCGCCCAGGTGACGGACGTTAACCACTCCATCCCCTCAATGCCGACTTCTACAGTCTCTATGTGTTTCAGTGAAAGTGGAGCACTGTTCTATTTAGACGGCGGCCTCTGGATGATTGATCCAGACACCAGTGCCTGGAGTTTCGTCACCAGAACCCAACTCCCCGCCTTCTGGTCCGAAGCCGAATTCTTCGAAGGACCCACAGACCCCTTCGCAATATGGATGGGCGGCGCCACCAATGGCCCGATGACGGTGAACTGTTCTGGCGCCACACCCAATGGCAGCATCGCCTTTGTTTGGGAGCGAAATGGTGCTGGCCCGGCAGGTCCGACTCCAATTCCAGCCGGCTACCCATGCGCGGGAACCGAAGTCGATCTCTCGAGCAACATGCAACTCTTCGGCATCATGCCCGCCAATGCCAATGGAGAAATCAGCACTCCCCCGCAGTTTGTCCCTGCCGGCGCCGCACGCACGGTACGGATCCAAGCCATCGACCTCACCACCTGCGAGACCAGTAACCAGGCGCTGATTTCCTTCTGATAACCTGGGGTAGTCACCATTTACCATGACCCTACCCCGACTTTTTTTCGCATCAATCCTGATACTTGCGGCCTCTAATTCCCTGGCCGCGCAGGAGCTCCGTGCCATGGATAAATTTGGTGGCAACCTCTGGTCCATCGACGCGAAAACTGCAGAGATGCAATTCATTGGGTCAACTGGCCTGAATGTGCATTTGTGGGAGGCACTGGCAGTCGATAGCCAAGGACGGATGTATGCGGCCTACGGACGTTACTTTGCCCCCTATGCCATTTATGAGATTGATCCGGACACCGCACAAGCGACCTTCGTTTTGCAGACCAGTTTTATTGGGCTCGTCGCCATGGCTTTCGGGCCCAATGACACTCTTTATTTAGTAAATGAAAGAGATTCCCCGCTCATTCAAACCCCCATTGACCTCTATACTCTTGACCTTGCGACAGGAGCCACGAACTATATTGGGGAAATGAGCAGTGGTGGCCTACTCATCAGAGCATTAGATTTTTATGGTGGTGAGCTTTTCGGATTCGCAAGCACTGGATTGGCGAAAATCGATACCCAAACCGCCCAGGTGACGGACGTCAACCCATCTATCCCCTCCATGCCCACCTCCACGGTGTCCATGTGCTTCAGTGAAAGCGGTGCCATATTTTATTTGGACGGCGGCCTCTGGATGATTGACACAGACACCAGCGCCTGGAGTTTCGTCACCCGCACACAACTCTCCGGTTTCTGGTCAGAAGCCGAGTTCTTCGAGGGCCCCAAGGACCCCTTCGCGCTATGGATGGGCGGCGCCACCAATGGCCCGATGACGGTGAACTGTTCTGGCGCCACACCCAATGGCAACATCGCCTTTGTTTGGGAGCGAAACGGTGCTGGACCTGCTGGCCCCACGCCCATTCCAGCCGGCTACCCCTGCGCGGGAACCGAAGTCAATCTCTCTAGCAGTATGCAACTCTTCGGCATCATGCCCGCCAATGCCAACGGCGAGGTCAGCACTCCCCCGCAGTTTGTCCCGGCCGGCGCCGCACGCACGGTACGTATCCAAGCCATCGACCTCACCACCTGCGAAACCAGTAACCAGGTGTTGATTTCGTATTAGAAGAGCTGGGCGGCAGCAGGGCCTGCTAGCCTGCATTCATGCGATTTCTCGCCCTCTGCCTATGCCTGACCGCCGTGGTGGCGGCCACACCGGCGCAAGAGCCGGAGGTTGGCACTGATGATGTCCTAACCTTGACCTCGGGCAAAGAGGTGAGGGGCACCATGTTGTTGCAGAACGCCAAGGAGATTGTGGTCATCGACACGCTGGGGCGTGAGCGCAAGATTCAGGTCAAGAAGATCAAGAGCATGCGCGGACCGCGTGCGGACTATCCGACCTACCTGGAGAAGTTGGACCTGGTGTACTCGGCGCGGGCCACGGCGAAAGATGCCATGTCTTTTGCCTTGTGGTGTCAGCGTCATGGTTTCGCCGCCGAGGTCAATATGCATTATTGGCGCGCTCTGGATTTGGACTCGAACTACACCCCCGCTCGCGAAAAACTGGGCCATCGTTTGGGAGTCCATGTGTGGGAAGTGCCTACACCGAGTGGTTCGCGCCTGGCCGAGGTCGACTATTTCGCCCTGCGTGCCGAGAAGAAAACGCCTTGGATCTTTGCCACGGCGCATGCACAAGTCAAAGTCAGTGGCCCCTTGCATGAAGCCTTGATTGCGGCGGCCACCACCGAACGCTTGTACGGGCATATGCTGCATCATTTGCGCCAGTACAGTCCGGTTCAGGAACTGCTGACGCCGATTGAGGTGCGCATTTTTCCGAGCCGCCGCGACGCTTACCCCGAATCCGGCGAAGCCAAACGTGGATGGGTGGATCCCTTCAGCGGCGAAGTCGGCCTATGGCTCGATGGCGAAACCGTGGTCGACCTTCCTTACGCCACCGCGCGTGGCTACTTGCGCGCCTTCATTCGCCAGACCTCCAAAGGCGAAGCCGAAGGCTTGGCCGGATGGCTGGATGAAGCCATCGGCAGTTACTTCCAAGTATGCCTGCGCCCCACCGAAGGTCTTCCGGATTATCACCCCGGCCGCCTCGATGTCGACCTGATTGAGCGCGCGTTGCAGAACGATGGGCCGATCGATTTGGACACGCTGTTGGGCATCGGCCGCGATGGTTTGAGCGATAGCAAAGACCCCGATGGCGCTTATGCCGCGGCTTATGGGTTGCTGGCCTGGCTGTGGAGTCAAGAAGACCCGAAACGCCACCAGGACTTTGGGAAATACCTGGAATCGGCGCTCGAGGACCTCAGCGGGCAGAGCCAGTTTCGCAAGGCCTATCCCAAGAGCTTCCAGCGCAAGATGGAAGAGAAGTGGGTGGATTTTCTCAAAAAATCGGTCCTACGCCGCGATAACTAGGCTCTGGGCGATTTTCCCGGCCCATGCGAAATCTTGTTTAGGATAGGGTTTATGAAGTCCCCCCTTTCCAAACTTCTTCTTGGCCTTGCGCCAATTCTTTTCGCGGCACCCGCGGCCGCCCAAGCCCAAACCCTAGGCCCCTGGGAGCTCTCACCACCAGATTCCGCGAGCACCATCATTAGCTCTGGTGGGATCTTTGATTGGCTGAATGTCGTCAACAATCCTCTGACGATTTCCGAAGCCATGAGCAGCTCTCCGATTGAGGATGCCGGCTATGCCAACGCCGCCGCTGGCGACGTCGTCGAAGTCACTTTCCTTGGCGGTGTCACGAACCAAGCTGGCGCCGACTTGGTCATGCTCGATTCTCAGTTTGATGTCGGACTCTATGGGATTAGTTCCGACTTCGACGGTTTTGTGGCGAGTGTGAATGCTGACATGGTTTTTGGTGTCAACGTCGCTTCCACCGCTTATTACTACCAAACGGCTGGCCCCTACGCCGCTGATGTGTATGGGGTGGAGATTGACCTCACCGATATTGGCGTGCCGAATGGTGCCACGGTGAATTCATTACGTTTCACCGCTTTGAACGGTGGTTGCGATCCCATCAGCCTGGCTAAGATTGGTGGTGGCTTAAACCTCACGGTTTCCGCACTTGCAGCAGGCACGATTGGCTCCTTCGACGTGACAGGCGGCACGGCATTCGGGCCTGTGGGCATCGGCTTTTCCTTGGCCGGCTCCGGACCAGTCACAGTGAACACCGCTTTCTGCGGACCATTGACTTTGGACCTGAGTCCGTCGATCCAAGTGCTCACGGTGTTGACGGCGGACGCCTCGGGAAGCGCAAGCCTTAGCCTGACTGTCCCAGCCGGAGCCAGTGGCGCTACGGTGCACTTCCAGGCTGTCGACATCAACTCTTGTGACGTCAGTAACGGCGTCAGCACGACAGTCCTCTAAACACCGCTCCATGTTTGGCCCGCCGCGGCCAAAGCAACAGGGACCGACCTCCGTCAGGAAGTCGGTCCCCTTTGTTTAGGAATCGCCGAGCTTTAGGCGATGGTGACGTCGTTGCAGAGATAGACGTCTTGGATGGCGTGGAGCAGTTCGACGCCCTCGCCCTTGGCCTTCTGGAAGGCCTTGCGACCCGAGATTAGGCCCATACCGCCAGCGCGCTTGTTGACGACCGCAGTTTCGACGGCTTGCGCCAAGTCGTTGGCGCCGGAAGCACCACCGGAGTTGATCAGACCGGAGCGCCCCATGTAGCAGTTGGCCAACTGGTAGCGGCACATGTCGACTGGGTGATCGCTCGAAAGCTCGCTGTAGACCTTGTCGTGGGTTTTGCCGAAACCAATGTCGGTGAAACCAGGGTTGTTCTTGGTCGGCAGCTTCTGCTTGATGATGTCAGCCTGAATGGTCACGCCAAGGTGGTTGGCTTGACCGGTGAGGTCGGCGGCGTCGTGATAGTCGACGCCATCTTTCTTGAACGCGCTGTTGCGCAAGTAGCACCACAGCACCGTGGCCATGCCGAGCTCATGCGCACGGCTAAAGGCTTCGGAAACTTCTTGGATCTGGCGGCGCGACTCGTGGCTGCCGAAGTAAATCGTGGCGCCGACGGCTTGCGCGCCCATGTCGAAGGCCTGATCGACCGAAGCGAACATGGTTTGGTCGTAGAAGTTTGGGTAGCTGAGGATTTCGTTGTGGTTCAACTTGACCATGAACGGAATCTTGTGCGCGTAGTGGCGCGACACCGAACCGAGGACGCCCAAGGTGGAACACACGGCATTGCAGCCGCCATCGATCGCGAGCTCAACGATGTTGGCCGGGTCGAAATAATCTGGGTTCGGCGCAAAAGAAGCGCCCCCGGTGTGCTCGATGCCCTGGTCCACCGGAAGAATGGACACATAGCCGGTGCCGCCGAGGCGACCGTGGTTGAGCATGGCCGCCAAGCCACCCAAAGCGCGGGTCGGGCGGTCACTTTGGCTATGGACGCTGTCCAACCAGTTCGGGCCGGGCAGATGCAGGCGGTCCTTAGAAATGGTCGAGCAGGTGTGACCGAGGAGGGACTCGGCCTGATCGCCGAGAAGGCTTTGGATGTTGCTGTAGGAGGACATGACGGGGTTGGGGGTACCGGCTAAGGCCAGATTTTAGCGAAAAGCAAGCAACCAAATGGAAGGTAGCGGGTTCAAACCCGTATGCGCCTCCCTCAACTATGCGCCCTCACCGCCTCCGCCGCGGCCCTTTTTGCCCTCGCTGCCCCTCAGCCAGTCCAAGCCGCCGATGCCATGCTCGGTGCCCCCACCATGCAACTGCGCACCATCGTGAGTGGTGGCATGGACCGCTACTATCGCGTGCATGTGCCGACGTCATGGGATGGCGTACTCACGCTCCCAGTGGTTTTGGCTTTCCATGGCGGCGGTGGCAATGCGCGCCAGTTTGCGAATCAAAGTGAGCTTTACCTCACCTCTGATCAGGAAGAGTTTCTGTTGGTCTTCCCCGAAGGCACCGGGCGCCTGGGCGGTGCACCCTGGTTCGCCCTGCAAACTTGGAACTCGGGCAACTGTTGCGGTTGGGCGGCCGAGAACCACATCAACGATGTCCAGTTCACGCGCGACATGGTGGCTGCTTTGGCGGCCGAATGGCCGGTGGACCTGGCACATGTCTACGCCACCGGGCACAGCAACGGCGGCATGATGAGTTATCGCCTGGGTATGGAAGCGCCGGACCTATTGGCCGCGATTGGGCCCAACGCGGCGGCATTGGGCATGCCCGGTTTACCGGCCGCACCGATTCCGGTCATGGCTGTGCACGGCAGGCTCGACAACAATGTGCCCTTGCAGGGTGGCGTCGGCAGTGGCGTGAGTGGCACCGATTACCGCAGCCAGCGCGAAAGCCTGGCTCCCTTCGCAGTGGTCAACCAGACGAGTCTGCCGCAACTCGCCGAACGCCGAGGTGCAGGCCGACGCTTTGAAGCCACCGCCGCAGGTACCGGTGCACCGATTCACTACTGGTTACTCGGCGATGGCGGCCATAGCTGGCCAGGCCACAGTTCGGCCATCGGCGATCCGGTGAGCCAAGCGATTGACATCAATCAAGAGTTGTGGGCGTTTTTTTCTAACTTCTAGGCCGGTCTACCAAGTGCTCTGCGGCGCGACTTTAGGATGCGCGCATGCCACGCTTCTTATCCTGCGCCGCACTCGTGCTGGCTTGCGGAGCATGTCAGCTGATTGCCCCGGAACCGGTCATCATTCGCGGAGCTCCTGACGGACCTGCGGTCACGCTGACCCAAGGCACGCTGCGTTATCAATCCAGCGTGGAGCCATTTCCGCTGAACGAATACTGCAGCATTCAGTTTGTCGCGGAAGGCACGGAACTGATTGCGCTCGAGTTCGACGCCGACATGCCTGCGCACAAGCATGGCATGATCACCAAACCGGAAATCACTTGGAGTGAGGATAAGGGTTGGTGGGTACACGGCATGAATTTCCATATGCCTGGTGCGTGGGTGATGAGCGTGAATGCGCAGACCACCGAAGGCTGGTACCAAATCGACTTCCCGGTCCATATCGGCCCGCGCTAACCATGTGGCTTTCGCTTGCTTTCGCTCTCTTCGTCGCGCCGATGCAGGCGCAGGAGGAAGAACGCCCTTATTTCGATCAGCGCGAGCAAGCTTTGTTGCGCTTACTGACCAAGCTTCCGCAAACGCCGCCGCCTTCGCCGTCCAATCGCTTTGCCGACGACCCCAGGGCAGCACGATTTGGCCAGATTTTGTTCTTTGACCCGGGTTTATCCCCCAGCGGTACGGTGTCCTGCGCAACTTGCCATGACCCGGAGAAGGGTTGGTCCGATGGCCGCCCCACTTCTTTAGGTGTCTCTCTCGGCCGACGCAACGCCCCCACCTTGTTGGGCGCTGCCGAACAACGTTGGTTCTTTTGGGATGGTCGCGCCGACAGTCTGTGGTCGCAGGCTTTAGGCCCCGTCGAGAACCCAGTGGAGATGGCCGGTTCACGCACCGATATGGTGCGTTATGTCGCTGAAACGCCGGACTTGCGCAAAGCCTATGAAGAGCTCTTTGGCGCTATGCCGGAAGGCTTGGACGACCGCAAGCGTTTCCCCGATGGCGCGCGGCCACGGCCACCTGCTCCCACCGGCATGTTTCACGATGTGTCTGATTTGTCCATGCCAACGGAAGGTCTGCCTGCCTACAAGGCCTGGGCCAGCATGAGCGCCGAGGACCAAGAAGCCATCAATCAAGCCTTTGCCTATTGCGGCAAGGCCATTGCCGCCTTCGAGCGCAAGTTAGTGATCCAACCAGCGCCCTTTGACCGCTTCGCTGCTTCAGTGTTGACTCCTGGCGCAGAGGGCGCCGACAAAGATGCGATTTCGATTGCCGCGCAACGCGGCTTGGAGTTGTTTATGGGCAAGGCGTCGTGCCACAACTGCCACTTCACTCCGCTGATGAGCGACCGCGAGTTTCATAACGTCGGCCATGAGGTTGGCGTCGACGAAGACTTTGACCATGGACGTCCCGATGGCATTCAGAAGCTGCGCTTAGACCCCTTCAACGGCATGGGGCCGTACAGCGACGCGCCTGACTTGGAGACCAACGTCAAGCTGCGTTATTTGTTCTATGACAGCCATACTTATGGCGCATACAAAACGCCGACCTTGCGTAATCTTGGGCGAACCGCTCCCTATATGCACGATGGGCGCTTTGACACCATTGAAGAAGTGGTGTTCTTCTATCAGCAGTTGCCGGGGCAGCCACCGATTGGGCATCGCGAAGAAACGCTGACTCGTCCGCGCATGACCTTGCAGGAGCGCAAAGACTTGGCCGCCTTCTTGCGCACGTTGGATAGTCCTCCACTGCCGGAAGAACTGCGCCGCGCGCCGGATTAGATGATGGCGAGCATGCGCTCCAAAGAGCGACGCGCGGCATCCATGTGCTCGGGAGCAACCTCGACTTGCGGGCCGCGATTATGCAAAGCAGCCCACAATTTCTCGGGGGTGTTGCGCTGCATATGCGGGCACAAGTTGCACGCGCAACTGGCCCCGGGCGCCGGCAGATAGGTGTTCTGCGGCGCTTCCTTTTCGAAGCGATAAATCATGTTCGCTTCGGTGCCGATGATGAAGGTCTCCCCCGCTGAAGCCTTGACCAACTTGAGCATGCCCGCGGTGCCCAGAATATGATCGCTTTCGTCACGCACTGGCTTGGGGCATTCGGGGTGCGAAATCACGATGGCGCCGGGGTGCGCGGCCTTTTGCTCACGCAGGGTTTCGACTGAGAACAGCTCATGTACTTCGCAAGCGCCGTTCCACAAGATCATGTCGCGCCCCAAGGTTTCATTCAGCCAACCGCCGAGGTGACGGTCGGGCACGAACAAAATCGGCTGATCCCCGGGAATAGACTCCACGACCTGGCGCGCGTTGCCGCTGGTGCAGATGATGTCGCAAGCCGCTTTGACTGCGGCGGTGCAGTTGACATAGGCAATGGTCACCGGGCGCTTGCCCAACTTCGTGGTCAGGTGCTCCTGATAAGCGATTAAGTCCTCGGCCTTGCAGGAGTCGGCCAGCGAACAGCCGGCCGCCATGTCGGGAATGAAGACTTCGGCCTCGGGGCTGAGAATCTTTGCGGTTTCGGCCATGAAGTGCACGCCGCAGAAGCAGATGGCCTTGGCATCGGCGGCGGCAGCTTGGCGCGCCAACTCCAGAGAATCACCGACAAAGTGCGCCGCTTCCTGCAAGAAACCGTCCTGATAGCTATGCGCCAAAATCAGGATGCCGTTCTCGGTGGCCCAGTCCCGCATTTCGGCGGGTTCCGGAAGGTTCAGTAGCGCTGCTTGCTCGCTCATGGCTTGGTCGGCTCGGGCCGAAACGAAGATTCTAACCCTTCCGCAGGCTTGCGGGTTCACCCTTCTTAGGGCGTAAATAGAGGTCGTAACATGTGGTTTTCCCACTGAGTCGTTGTGCCACTCCCGGGAGCAGGGCGTCTGCGCCCATCGGGCGCTTGACCACCACGCGCTCGACTGCACAACCCAAGGCAGCCGCGAGCAGTTGCTGCTGATCTTGATCGATGCCAACCAGGTCGCGGAAGACGCGCATTTCTTTGCGCACTTGCGCCGCTTTGCGCCGAGGCGGGTGCATCGGGTCGAGGTAGATCACCTCGGGGACAAAGCTGGCGAGGGGTGTCGCGGTGGCGTCTTGTGCCCAGGCGTCTAGGAGTTGGGTGGCATCGGCCTCTAGAATCTGCAAGTGTCCCCGCAACAAGGCCGCGGTTTCCTCATCGGCCAAAGCCCGGGCAAGGCCATCGGCCAGAAGCGCGAAGATAGGAGCTTGGCGCTCGACGGCCAGCACTGGACAACCAATGGTTGCCAAAACGGCGGCATCGCGCCCAAGGCCGGCAGTGGCATCGAGAATGCGCGGCAAGCTGCGCCCTTTGCCGGCCCCCACCGCGCGGGCCAAAGTTTGTCCACGACCACCGCCATGACGCAGACGATGACCGGTGCGTCCGCCGACAAAATCGACTTCGAGGCGCCCGGCTTCTCCCTCTAAACCCAACCGACCCTCAACCTCATGCAAGTGCGGCAACAGGCGCGCCGAGTCTTGGTCGGTCATGACTTACGAATCAAGACGGAAGGCAATGCGGTCGGCCAAACGCTTGGCTTCTTCCGGCGCCGGAGCCAACTTGGCCCAACGGCGAGCACGAATCACCAATTCGGTGGTGCTCTCGGTCACTGCCTTGAGGGTCACGGTGTAGCGAAACTCCTCATCTTTGGATTCGAGCAGGGCATCTTTCTTGCCGATGTCTTCTCGTTCCATTTCGCCATGGTCGGCAAGCTCGGCTTGGGTTGCGGCCAGCACATCTTCCATCGGTGCATCGAGAAAAACCTGGATGCCATCTTCGCCGAGGGAATACACCGCACCAGCACCAATGGCGGCACCCACGGCGAGGGCGCAGGAGGGCAGCAAGAATCCGAGGGTCAATAGACCCACACGCAAGGAGTGAGGGAACACACGCATCATGAAGACTCTACGTCTTCCTCGGCCAAAGGTTGGCTTTCCTCTGGCAGAGAGCCCACCGGCGCGGTGAGGCGGCACTCCAAAGCCCAGTTTCCTTGGCCATGCTGCTCTGGGTCCAAGGCCAGCCACCCGACCGGCAAACGCAATTGCAACAAGGTGGTGCCATCGGGGCGCGAAGTTGCCTCTTCGATGCGAGTCGGCATCCACGGGCCTTCTTCGCCGATTGGCCTTAGGCGCGCACTGCCTTGTAGGTAGTCCGGCTTCCAGGATGCGGTGGGCAACACCACTTCCACCCGGGCATGGTCTTCGACTTGCACTTGTGCCAACAATTGGCCGGGCAAGACCGCAGCACCGCTATCGACCTGTGGCAAGATCCATCCGCTAGCGGGCACCAATAAGGATTCTCGCCCAGGGCCTTCCAGCGCGGCTTGGCGCTGACTCTCCAAAGACTGCTTTTGCGCACGCAAGCCCAGGGCGAGGTCATCTTCTTGCCAAGCTCGATCTTGATAGGCCTGCCACTGTTCTTGGGCGCGGCCTTCGGCAACCGTGACTTCGGCGATGTCTTCGTCGACTTGTTGCAGCGCATCCCATTCACTCCGAATCTCGCGATAGGCCAACACGCCTTGATCAGCTAAGTCTTTAGCGCGTTGATAGGCCGCGAGCTTGGACGGTCGCTGCGCCTGCAAACGATGCAAACGCGCTTCTTGCTCTTGCGCCGTTGCGCGCAAATCACGCCCTTCGCGTTCAAAGGCTTGACGCGCCTCAGTCAAGGCCTCGCGCAGGCCTTGCTCCGCCTGTTCGATTTGCAAATCCAACTTTGCCAACAGCTGCTGTTCCTGATGCGGGCGCAACCAAGCCAAGACCTCGCCCTCGGAAGCGTTTTGTCCAGGAGCTAGAACCCATTCTTCGAGCACTCCAGCCTGCGCGGCAAACAAAGGAGTCAATTGCCAACGCAATCGCCCTTGCAGCAATAACTCCGGCAAGGTTTCGGCAGAGGCACTTGGCTTGCGGAAGCCGGCTTCTTGCACACCCTTGGCTGCGGCTGGATTTTGCTCCGGCTTTTCCTGAGTCTTGGCCATGTTGGCCGATGGCGTGGTTTCGATCATGTCCCATGGACCCCACCACCACAGTCCGCCGGCAATCCCCAGCAAGGCGCCGGCAAGCAGCCAGGAAGGTCCACGCCGGCGTGGCGGCAGCGCCATTGGTTCGGCTGCTGGCGGCGTTAGGCCGGGATTGGGCGCTGGCTTGACTTCGGCGACGGGTTCCGGTGCGCGCACCATCCAGATGCCGCCGCGCACGGCCGGCGATTGCACCCAACCTTCTTCTTCCCATTGCCGCAAACTGGTGCGCGCTGCGGTGATGCCAAAGACTTGGGCATCGGTGACTGCCCCACTGCCCCGGCTCCACAACCAGCGCCGGAAGCAGGCTTCGCGACGTTGTTCGCCTGGTTCTTGTGGGCAGGCAAAGCTGCCATCTAGGGCTTGGCGCCAGCGCTCGATGCGCGCACGTGCAGCGGCATCTATATGCAACAACACGCCATCGCTGGCGGGCGGTGCCGCAGCTGGCGGACCCCAAACAAAAATCGGCAGGCAGGCGGTCAGCGGATGGCGCCGCAATGTGGCCAAAAGCGAGCTGCCACCGGCCACCAATAGCGCGTCGGGCAAGCCAAGCGTGTCCTCTTCGAGTTGGCGCAAAAAGCCTTGCACCCCGGCGCCATGGAGCTCCACGCCATCGGCCGCTGCCAACGCCACGACGGCGGCGGGAGGGCCGTCGCCTTCGGTGAGGAAGTAGACCTGAAGAGGGGATGCGGCAGACATGGAGAAGCCGGGGCTTCTTGTTCTACTTGATGTGGTAGGCCGCTTCCACTGCTGGTTGCGCTTCTTCTAGACCATGACCTTGTGCGTGCCAGATTTCGACGAGGTCTTCGCCGGCATGCACGGGGTCACCGGGTTTCTTCAGAAGCTGAAGGCCGACGCCGAAATGGACCGGGTCGGTGGCATGGCGTCGGCCTGCGCCAAGCACGAAAGCGGCACGACCGATGCCGCCCGCATCGAGGCTTTGCACTTGACCGCTGTGCGTGCTCTGGAGAACCATTTTCGTGGCATCAGAACCATGCAGGGAGGCTTCAGGATCACCGCCATGCCCGCGCACCATGCCTTGCCATTTGGCGAAGGCGCTGCCGTCGCGCAGAGCTTGGCGCCCGGCCTCGCCCATGCCACTGAGTTCCACGACCAAATCTTCCAAATCCTGCGGGCCTTGGCCTTGCAGGCATTGCGCCGCCTCTTGCACTTCCAAAGCATTGCCGATGCCACAGCCCAAGGGCGTGGACATATCGGTCAAGCGCACGCGCATCTCCACTCCTGCCCCAGTGCCGACACGTTCCAGAGATTCGGCCAGTGCCTCGGCTTCGGCTTGGGTTTTCATGAACGCGCCACTGCCGCACTTCACGTCCATGACCAAGAGGTCGAGACCTTCGACCAACTTCTTCGACAGAATCGAAGCCGTAATCAACGGCACCGAAGCCACGGTGCCGGTTTCATTGCGCGTGGCATAAAGAATGCGATCGGCCGGGGCGAGGTCGCCGGTTTGGCCATTGATGAAGCAACCGACCTCATCGAGCACCGTGCGCAATTCAGGCACGCTAAGGTCAGTGCGGTAGCCAGGAATCGCTTCGAGCTTGTCGAGAGTACCGCCGGTGATGCCCAACCCGCGGCCGGAAAGCATCGGTACACGTTGGCCCAGCGCAGCCCAAAGCGGTGCCAAGACCAGGGAAACCTTGTCGCCGATACCGCCGGTGGAGTGCTTGTCGACGAAGGGACCTTCCAGGCCGTCCCAGCTCAGGGTGTCGCCACTTTGGGTCATGGCTTCGGTGAGCCACACCGTTTCCTGGGCGGACATACCGCGGGTAAAGACGAAAGCCAACCAGGCGCCGATTTGCGCCGGGCTGATGCTGCCCTCGACCACCCCGGTGACAAATCCGGCGATGTCCTCCTGCCTTTGCTCCTCTCCACGCGCGCGCTGCTCCAACCACTGCTCAATCATGGGCGCAGCCTAGCGGACACAGTAGCCCAGAAACAGCACCTGGTCATAAAAGCGAAAAGAATTTTGAATATTCGGCTGCTCTGGCTTGCAGTCCTCGCTTGCAGGCGTAAACTCCTCCCCTCTAATGAGACTGAGTCTCAACTTCATTAACCCACCTGAGTCATGAAACTCCTCACTCCCCTTGCTGCCCTCGCCCTGCTCGCCCCGGCCATGGCGCAGAACCCCGCTCCAAGCAACGAAGAACTGGAGCGCCGCATCGATTTGCTGGCTGAGCGCCTCGATGGCGACCAAACTGGCGGCCTATTTCAGGGTGGCGGCTCCCTCGGCGATCGCTTCAGCTTCGGCGGCTATGGCGAAGTCGAGTACACCAACTACGACGGCACCACCGACGGCGGAGCCCCTTCCGGGATGACCGATCAGTTCGACCTCCACCGCGTGGTGTTCTACTTCGGCTATCAATTCAACGACACCTGGTCCTTCGATTCGGAAATCGAATATGAACATGGCGATGAACTGGCGGTGGAGTTTGCCCAGATTGACGGCCGCTTCCACGAGGCCTTTAACTTCCGCGCCGGCCATTTGCTGATTCCGATGGGCTTCATCAACCAAACCCACGAGCCCACCACCTTTTGGTCGGCCCAGCGCCCGCTGATTGAGCGCTTGATTCTGCCTTCCACTTGGCACGAGAATGGCGTCGGCACCTTTGGTCGCGCCAATGATTTCGAGTGGCAGGTTTACGTGGTCAACAGCTTCGATGCCAGTGGTTTTGATCTTGCCGCGAGTGGTTTGCGCGGAGGCCGTCAAGGTGGCGACAAAGCTGCCGCAGAAGACCTCGCCGTGACCGCACGCGTGGATTACCGTGGCGTCGACGGCCTTTTGCTTGGCGCTTCGGTGTACCAAGGCAACAGCGGGCAGAGTTCGGCGGTGAGTGATTTCGGCGTCAGCGTGATGGAAGCGCACGCCCAATACGACCACGGCCCACTGCGCGTGCGTGGTCTGTACGCCATGGCCACGGTCGATGACGCCGGCAGCCTGCCGACGCCTTCGCCAAGCGATGACCTCGAGGGCTGGTATCTCGAAGGCGGCTGGGATTTCCTCGCCGAGCGCGCCGACGGCCAAGCCCTCACCCCCTTCGTGCGCTTCTCCAACTACGACCTGAGCGCCGATTCCGCAGCTTCCACCGATGTCGACATCGTGGTCGTGGGCGTGGCTTATCAGCCCAACCCCAACGTGACCTTCAAGCTCGACTTCCAAGATCAATCGAATGCCGCCGACACCACTGTCGACGCCATCCGCTTCACCATCGGCTGGGCCTTCTAGCCACTACAATCTAGGTTCACAACGCATGAAGCCACTCCTCCTTGTCGCCCTTGCCAGTTTCGGACTTGCTGGTGGCTCCGGCCCGCTCACCCACGAGCAGGCTTTAGCTGCCGCATTCCCAAAGCAGAAAATGGCGAGCCAAACGCATTATTGGAGCAAGGAGGAGCGCGCCCATGTCGCCACCTTGGCCGGAGTCAAGAAGGTGTCCGGCACCGCGACTTCGTGGCACGTTGCGCCAAAGCAAGACCTTCCGCCTAAGGCCACACCCAAAGTGGGCAAACAAGCTTGGTTTGACAAGCGTGCAGTGCGTTCGAAGGCGCAAGACCTGATGGTCATCATCGACGCCCAAGGCAAAGTCACCAAGATTGTGGTGTGCCGTTTCGATGAACCACAAGACTACCGCCCTTCCCAAAAGTGGTACGACCAATTCGTCGGCGAGACTCTCGATGAGGACTTGCAAATTGGCAAGGACATTCACGCTGTGAGTGGCGCGACCATGACCGCGCGGGCCACGACGGCAGCCGTGCGCGAACTTCTTGCGGCAGATCAAGTCGCCAGGCATGGCGCGCCAAAGCCGAAGCCGGTTCCGGCGCCAGAACAAGACTAGGCAACGGATTGATGCGGCGCCCGGAAGCCTGGTTTCACCACACTGCCAATATTCTTGTTGGTGGTACCGGGGTGGTCTATGCCTACATGCTTTATTTCATGACGCCGGAAGATGAATTCAGCATTTGGAATCATCCCTGGCAAGGCACAACCCACGATGCGCACCTTCTCACCGCGCCTCTACTCATGCTTTCCCTCGGCATGCTTTGGGCCAATCATGCGCGGCCGCGGTTACGCTCGAAACAACGCGCAGGCCGCCGTTCCGGGCTATTCCTACTGATCCACGCACTGCCGATGATCTTCAGCGGCGTGCTATTACAAATCGCCGTGCAAGACTTCTGGCGTGAAGCCTGGAAAGTGATTCACCTCGCGACCTCGTTGTTATGGATGGCGGGCTATCTTGGCCATCAACTGCGCCAGTGGCGCACGCCGGCGCACTAGTCGAGCTTGATTAAGAGATCGTTGCGCCCGCTGGTGACGTTCTCGAGCACCTTCTCGCCGACACCGGGAGCGCTAATACGAATCTCGAAATGATTATCATCGAGTTCGGTGAAGAGGAAGCGCCCTTCGGAGTTGGTGATCTGCGCATCTAGCTCGAGAAAACGTTCGGGCATGCGCGCGCGCAAATAGTCTGGCGAAGGCAAGCGCCCCTCAATCGTGACCATCGCCCCGACCACCGGGTTTTCCTCGGCATCGACGACGAGTCCGCCAAGAAGCTGGCCGCCTTCTAATTCCACGTCGACGGCTTCGGTTCCCGTATCCAAGCTCATCGGACCTTCCAGTAACATGCCGGCCTCAGGCTTATAGAACACGAGGAAGACATCTTCGGTGGGCGGGCGGCCACCAAAGTGATAAGTGCCATCTAAACCGGTAAAGGTTGTGTCTTGCCCAGAGGGCCAGAACATCCAGACCTGCACCTGCGAAATTGGCCGACCATCCTCGCCACGCACCATGCCTTCGACGCTGGCGCCCTGCTCCAAAGTGACCCACACATCAATCTGTCCGGCTTCAATCAAACCAAGGCCGCGGCGATAATCCGGGTGAGTGACATTGAGATTCCAAGTCTGCGATTCCGGCACGGCCGGCAGGGTGAACAAGCCGTTTTCATCACTCTTGGTCACCACGGCGCGGGCCTGGTAAAGCCAAATCCCCTCCAAGGCCGTGGGTTTGCGGTTTTGACGCCTGGCGGGCTTACCGGCCACGACTCGGGCACCAGCAATCGGCTGCTCCTGACTGTCGATGACTTGCCCATAAACTTCATGCGCAGGTTCGAGAAAAATCTCAAGCCCGTCCAAGCGTTGGCCTTCGCGAATCAAACCACCAGGCCGAAACACCGACACGCGGTGGTCGCCGCCCGACTCCAAGACGAAGGGCCCCTCTGGAAAACCACCAAGAGCAAAGTTTCCTTGGTCATCGGTGGTGGTGAAGATATCGACCGAGGGCTTGGACTCGCGATCTAGTTCATCGGGGGACTTGAAGAATGCGGTCACCGTGGCCCCTGGCACCGGATCTCCGGTTTCGGAGTACACCGTGCCGGTGGTGATTCCACCAGGGGGCACTTCAATCTCGACCACATGGGTAACCCCACCGAGCATGAGGGTTTTATCGGAATGGAAGGTTGGCCCGGTATATGCACTGGAGCGCGGGATGATGGCGATCAGTTGTGCGCCATGATCAAAACGCAGGGTGCGGGTGCCATCGGGGTCAGTACCGCTCGCCGTTTTTGAGGGAGCCCCTTCATCGTCCCATTGCACATCGAAGGGCACCCCGCCCATCATTTCGCCAGTGCCCTTCATCTTGAGGCGAACCTCCAAGAAGGCCGGCTTGGTGGAGTCGATTTCCTGCTGATTCTGTTCGGCCTCCCCTGCCTGAGGCTCTCCTTGAGCAGGGTTGGGGGCCTGTGGGCCCGGATTTGCAGCACCCTGACCTGAGGTGCTTTGACCTCCGGCCGGGTCTTCCGACCCACTGCAAGCAGGTGCGGCAAGAGCGAGGAGAAGGACCAACAGGCGATGACCTAGGCTCATAACCCTCAGAATAGCCTGATGTGGCGCTGATTTCGCCACAAGAATGGCCGAGATAAGGCGTCGGTGTGGGGTAGGATTGTGCACCGGGTCCGAATCCCGTCCCTGTGCGATGCAATTTACTCGTCATCCCCTAGCTTCTGCGGCCGCTGTGGTCGCTCTCCTGTCTCCTCTCGCCGCCCAGCAAGACTGGGTCGAGTGGGACTCCTCCAATGGTGCTGTCGCCAATGAGCTGTATGGCTTTGCCCTAACAGGCCTGGGCGACTGGAACCAAGACGGTTTCGACGACTACGCCGTCAGCTCCCCCGGCTCCGATGCTGGTGGGCTGAACAGCGGCCATGTCACCATCCGTTCTGGCTTCGACGGCTCCGTGCTGACACAAATCGATGGCATGGCTTCGAGTGACCAACTTGGTTACTCCTTGTGCAGCCTCGGCGAGCACAACGATGGCATGCCCAAGATTGCGATTGGCGCTCCCTTCCAGACCTCGGTCAACGGGCCGTTCACAGGTTTGGTGCGGATTTACGCTTGGGACAACGTCGCTGGTGCCGTATTCCTCCTTCAGGAGGTCTCCGGAACCATCCCTGGCTCCCTGTTTGGCTGGGATCTCGTCGGCAGTGACCTAGATGGCGATGGCGATCTCGACTTGGGTGTCGGCGCCCCAGGCAGCAACGGCCTCGATGGCCAAGTTCTCGGCTTGACCATGTCTTCGGCAGGCGCTTCTGAGCCAGCTAGCTGGATTTTTGATGGCGCCGCAAGCTCTGGGGAAGGCTTGGGCTGGGCTATTGATCGTGCTCTAGACGTGAGCGGTGTTCCTGGCGTCAGCGTCGATGGCCTTGTGGCTGGCGCTCCCTTCGCCATGGATTTAGCCGCAGAAGACGGCGCTGTGGCCATGCTTTCCACCTCGGGCAGCATCACCACCCTCTCCAACCCCCTCGCCGGTACCGCAGATGCCCACCTTGGCTATAGCGTCGCAGGCGGACAAGACGCCGTTGGTGGCAGCCTGACTGACGTCGCTGCAGGTGCCCCTGATGCCGGAAACGGTCAAGTCATCATCTGGTCTGGCGACACCCTCGCCCCGACCTCCACCCTTCTCGGCGCCAACGCCGGGGAGCAGTTCGGCCTGGCGATTGCCATGACCGAGGACTCCAACTTCGACCAGCGTGGTGACCTCTTGGTCGGCGCACCCGGCTTCTCCAACGACCGCGGTCGCTTCGAAGCCTTCTCGCTGGTACCAAGTACGGATAGCCTTGTCAGTAGCCTCGGCATTTCTGGTCAGGCTGGCCGCTTTGGCTTCAGCGTTGCCCCACTGGGTGACATCAACCAGACCACCAAGACCGAGGTAGGCATCGGTGGCCCCGACACCCAAGGCGGTCAAGGCCTGGTCGAGGTTCACGCTCCTCCCGCCCAGGACCTCGGTCCAGTCATCTTGACTGCTGCTGGCCCCTTTACTTGGGAAACCAATGTGGACCTGCTTGCCACGAATCTCGCCCCAGGCGGCGGCGGCCAACTGTTCTGGTACGTCGGTACCTCGAACACGCCTTCCACCTCTTCTGAGGGTTATGACCTCGACATTAGCGGCAACCTGCAGCTGATTGCAATCGATGTCAACCCAGGCAACCAGGCACAGCAGAGCTACCTGATTCAAGACACCATCGCCGATGGCACCAACCTGTTCTTCCAAATGGTGGAAGACCGTAACGGTTTCATCCGCACCTCCAGTGTCGATGGCGGCACGGTGATTGACCCAGGCGTAAGCCTGTTCATGTTCGGCGACCAAGCTGGTGGACCACTCCGCTTTGAAACCAAGTGGGGTATCCCCAACAGCCCGATTTATTACTACGCCACCGCGGCTGGGGTTTCGGCGCAAGCCAACCAGCCTGCCCCGAACGGTAGCTGGACCTTGAACCTGCGCAATGCGGTCTACGTCGGCCAGCCTGGTGACAAGTCGGACCTGGAAGGCGATTCCGTCTCGAACACCTTGACGGTGCCTCCTGGCTTCGTCGGAGTCACGGCCTTCTTCCAGGCCTATGACTGGGACCTGTTCACCGCCGACCTCACCAACGTGGTGCAGATTACTTTCCAGTAAGTCAAGTACCCCACGACAAAGCCCCGACATCTTTACCGATGTCGGGGCTTTCTTTTTGTGCCCGCCCTTCTCCGCGAGGGGCACGCGCGATCACAGCTTGACGTACTCGAAGTCCACCGGCTGGCCATTGAGGCCCTTCGCCGGAGGAGCAATCCAACCAGCGAACTGGCCAGCTTCTTTCACCGCAACCATGAGTGAGGTCACGAACTTGCGATCTTCATCGTTGGGTAGCCATTCGTGGACCCGAGCTTCGTAATCTTCCTTGGACATCGGGTTGCCTTCGACATCGAAATGCAGTCCGGTATACAAACCGATGTTGCGGTGGAAGCGGCGGTTCGGCAAGCAGAAGTTGAAATCGATGTTGTGCTTGGCCGTGATGCGGTTCCAGTAATCGATACCCTTCTGATTGTCTTCAAGGTATTCGGTACGCAGCACCTCGTTCATGGCGTTGCGCAAAGGCACTTCTTCCTTAACTAGGCGATCTCCTTCGAGCTTCTCGATGACATAGCTACCATCCATGGCCTTGTGCTCGGTGTACTTCTTCTCTTCGTAGGCGCGGCCTTTGAGACCGGCAGCGAAGTAGTTCGCGGCGTTCGAGCTAATCTCCGAACCATAGAGATCGGTGGAAGAGCTGACCCAAAAGTTGATGTACTTCTGAATCAAGGGCAGAGGAATGGCGCCGTGCTCGCTGGGGCAAGCATCTGGGTATTCCTGCATCACTTCACAGGTGCGCTTGATCACGCGCCCAACGCCGGTTTGGCCCACAAACATGTGGTGCGCCTCTTCCGTCAACATGAAGCGGCAGGTCCGCGCCAGCGGATCGAAGCCGGACTCAGCCAAGGCCAAGAGCTGGAACTTGCCATCGCGGTCGGTGAACATGGTGAACATAAAGAAGTCCAACCAAGTGGTAATCGGCTCGTTGAAGGTGCCGAGGATGCGCGGACGGTCTGGGTTACCGCTGCGACGCTCCAGGAGTTCTTCTGCTTCGCGACGGCCATCTTTGCCGAAGTACCGCTGCAGCAAGTAGACCATGGCCCAGAGGTGGCGGCCCTCTTCGACGTTGACCTGGAACAGGTTGCGCAGGTCATACAGCGAAGGCGCAGTGTGACCCAACAGGCGTTGCTGCTCCACAGAGGCAGGCTCAGTATCGGCCTGAGTCACAATGATGCGACGCAACTCGGTGCGGAACTCACCAGGAACTTCCTGCCAAGCTTCTTCACCGTAATGGTCGCCACAAGGAACAACACGACCCTTCTGCTGCGGTTCCAGGAAGATTCCCCAACGATAGTCGGGCATTTTCACATAACCAAAGTGCGCCCAGCCATCGGCCTCGACCGAAATCGCGGTGCGCAGGTAGATGTCGTTGGCCTCGTAATCGGTGGGGCCCATTTGGTGCCACCAATCGAGATACTCCGGCTGCCACTTCTCGAGCGCTCGCTGCAGACGCTTATCCGACGCGAGGTCGACGTTGTTAGGGATCTTAGATTCGTAGTCGATGCTTGCCATGGTTCAGAAGTGGTTCAGGTGCGGTTGTAATCGAATTCAGGGCGCGAGGGCGTGCCGTAGCACTGCAAGGCACCCGAGGCGCCGACGGCGTTGGGACGCTGGAAAATCCAGTTCTGCCAAGCGGTCAGGCGGCCAAAGATTTTGGTCTCAAGAGTTTCGGGACCAGCGAAGCGAAGATTCGCTTCCATGCCAGTCAGCGAGTCTGGCGAGTAACTCGCGCGCTCTTCCAAGTGCACGCGGATTTCATCTTCCCAATCGATGAGGTCCATCGATTCGGTGGAAAGGCCGAGGCCGAGGGCATCGGCGGCGGCAATCAAGCCTTGCTTAGCCAAGACACGTCCAGCTTGGTCCAAGTCACCCAGGAAGCGACTTTCCAAACGGCTGAGGTCATTGCTCATGGGGTAGGCTCCCCCATTCATGCTGCTGACACCAAGTTGCACTGGGGTGTCTTCCTCGTCGAGCACGTAGAAGCGGTCGGCGCCAAGGCCGAACTCCAACCAAGTGCCGGCAAAGGCAGTGCCTTCATCGGCGAGGGCGAAGAAGGACTTCGCGGTGAGGTCGTAGCGCTTGAGCACGCGCTTCATGAAGCAAGCAACCTCGGTAACAAACCAATGGTCTTGGTGGGCGGCGAGGAAGGCGTCGGAGTCTAGGGCGACTTGTGGGTTACCCAATACGCGTACCGACATGACATTAATCAGCGGCAAGTTGATGCGCATATTCAATAGCGCATCGTCGATCTGACGGAACATGTCGAACAACCACCACTGCGCGCCTTCGGCGTGAGCGGCGGTGGCATCGGCAGGGTTGCCGGCATTCGGCAGTTGAATCTGTAGCTCGCCCTGGCGAGTCGATTCGTCCCAGGTCACAGTCACGTAGCGATAGCGCATGGCGCCTTCTTCATGAGTGACCTCTAGAGGGGGCAGAGCCACCCCGATACGGTCGGACTTGTCTTCCACGCTGTTGGCGAGCTCGCGCGCCATTTCCTTGGTACGCGCTTCGAACTGAGACAACGGGGCGATGTCATCGACCAGTTTCCAATCGATGGCGCGCTGGCCTTTGATGCCTTCGACCAGGGTCGAGAAGACATCGGCGTGGTCGCGACGGACCATGCGCTTGTCGACCACGCGAGTCAGGCCACCGGTTCCGGGAAGCACGGCCAATAAGGGCACTTCAGGAAGAGAAACGGTGCTGTTGGAGTCATCGACGAGGAGAATCTCATCGCAGGCCAAAGCGAGCTCATAACCACCACCCGCGGTGGCGCCATTGCAGGCGGCCAAAGACTTCAAGCCACTGTGCTGGCTGGCGTCTTCGAGATACAAACGAGTCTCGTTGGTGAACTTACAGAAGTTCACTTTCCAGCCGTGGCCCGAGGTGCGCAGCATCTGGATGTTGGCGCCGGCGCAGAACACTTTGTCGAGGGCACCGTCGATGACCACGCAACGCACTTCAGGGTGTTCAAACCGCAGACGTTGGATGGCGTCGGCAAGCTCGATATCGACACCGAGATCGTAGCTGTTGAGTTTGAGTTCGTAGCCTGGACGCAGGCCACAGGAAGGATTGACGGCCATGGTCAGGCGCGCGAGGTCACCATCGGTGCTGAGGCGCCAATGGTGGTACTGCTGAGGATGAGTCTCAAAAGAAACTCGCTCCGGGGAGGTGGCGGTTGCGGTCACGTGGTCGGGGATTCGGTGTCTCAGGGGTGGCTTAGGCCACCGCGAAAGACTAGTGGAACAAAATATCCTTGATTTCGCAAGCTCTGGAAGTATATTGCCCGCACCATGGAGAGATCCAAAGCACACCTTCTGCGCGCCTTCGGCCAACGCATTCGCCATGAGCGCCGCGAATTGGGTCTTTCTTTGCAACAGCTGGCCGATAAGGCCCATCTCAGTCGCCGCTTTTTGGTCGAAATCGAAGGCGGTCGCGGCAACCCTTCCTTGGAGAAGATTGCCGCCCTTGCCTTAGCTTTGCAGAAGCCCCTGCGCACTTTGTGCGACCTGCCGATCCACCCCATTCCAAGCCGTCGCGTGGCCCTCTTGGGCATCCGTGGCGCCGGCAAGAGCACGGTAGGCCCTCTCCTCGCTCGCCAACTCGAAGTACCCTTCCAGGAACTGGACCAGGCCATCGAGGACAGCGCTGGCATGACCACGCGCGAGATCTTCGAGCTAGAAGGGCGCGGCGGCTTCTTGCGTCGTGAAGCCGAAGCTCTGGAGCAGTGGCTCGGTCGCCACGGCACCGGCGTCTTGGCCCTCCCCGGCAGCATTGTGAGCCATCCTGAGGCCTATGATCGTCTCCTCAGCACCTGCACCACGATTTGGCTGCAGGCCACGCCAGATACGCACTGGAATCGCGTAGTGGCACAAGGCGATACCCGTCCGATGGCCGGCAATGACCAGGCCATGAAGCACCTCATCGACCTGGTGGAGCAACGGCGTGAAGCCTATGAACGGGCCGATTTCGTTCTAGAGACTTCAGAGCTCTCGCCGGATACTTGCGTCGAGCAAATCCTTAGCTTCCTCGAGGAGCAAGAGCGCTTCCGCGAGTCGGGGGACGAAGTCGGTAGCCCTAACTAAGAGCCAACGACCGCTGCGGGTGAATCTCCATCAAGACCGGCAGCATGGGGGTTCTCAGCTGGCTGTTCCAGGAGGAACAGCGCCAAGAGCAAGAAAGCCAGCAGTGCTCCGATTGCCATCAGAGCTGGGATGGGGCGCGTCGGGGTCTGACGCATGGGAGGAAAAGAATGGGATGAGGGGGGATGATCAGGCCGAGGGGGGCCGCAAATGGCAATGCGACAACGACTTGACACTTGATTCTACTAGGGATTCGATGGGCCTAGTGAGAATTTTCCTCAAAGAACCGGGCGCGACCCCTGAACCAAGCTGAAGAACTCGGCTCGGGTGCGTGGGTCCTCACGGAAGGCTCCCAACATGCAGCTGGCGGTGGTGGTGCTGGCCTGCTTCGCGACTCCGCGCATCATCATGCACAGGTGGGCCGACTCCGAAACCACCGCAACCCCTTTCGGAGAAAGGACTTCCTGGACTGCATTGGCGATTTGCACGGTCATTCGCTCCTGCACCTGAAGGCGCCGGGAAAACATGTCTACCAATCGTGGCAGCTTGCTCAGGCCAATGACCTTGCCCGCAGGCAGATAGGCAATATGCACTCTCCCATAAAAGGGCAGCATATGGTGCTCACACAGGGAGTAGAACTCGATGTCCTTGACCAGGACCATTTCATCGACCTCTTCCTCGAACAAGGCACCGTTGACCAAGCTGGCGAGCGAGGTCTCATGCCCCTCGGTGAGATAGCGCAGAGATTTGGCGACGCGCAAAGGCGTGCGCTGAAGGCCATCGCGCTGTGGGTCTTCGCCCAAGGCTTGGAGCTGTGCGCGAACGAGTTCTTCGAGCGGATCAGGCGATTCAATCATGGTTCGGTCCGTAATACAAGGCAGTGTGATTGCGGCTCTCCTGCAGGCTCAGGCAATGTAGGCGAACCCCGTCGGGCAGGGCCGCTTGCAACCGTGGCCAAAAGGCAAGAAGCAAATTTTCGCTGGTCGGCACCATTCCCTGCAACCAAGGCACATCGAGATTGAGGTGTAAGTGGTCAACCTCGGCCACGATGTGTTTCTGCACCAAGGCCTCCAGGGCCATGTAGTCCATGACCATTCCAGTTTCACCATCAACCTTGCCAGCGACGTGGACCTCGAGCTGGTAGTTGTGGCCGTGCCCATGGGGGCTCGCACAAACGCCATAAACCTCGCGATTACGAGCTTCACTCCAGTCTGGGCGCGCCAATCGGTAGGCGGCGCAGAACTCACAGGAGTAACGCAGAAGGACCTCGGACATGGGGCAGATTGTAGCCCACTCCCCTCCACCCTCGGCGGCACCTAGAATCAGGAGACATGCAGCGCAACTCCGCGTGGTTTCACCTGCCTAGCTTGCTCTTTGGAGCGTTTTTGGCGGCCGTTGGCATTTTGCTGACGCAGTCCTTTTTGGGCCCGACCATCGTCGAGCTTTCGCGTCCCGAGGAGGAGCAGATGCTGGCTCTGGTCCATCGTCGCCTGGCCGAGGATTACGCCATTCCTCAAGATCCGCAGTGGCTGATGCAGCGCGGGGTCGACGGCATGATTCAATCCCTTGAGGACCCCTACTCCACCTTTATCGGCCCCGAGGACATGCGCCGCTTCCACGAGGATTCGAGTGGCATGCTGGTGGGCATCGGCGTGATGATGGATGGCAATGGCACCGTGCTCTACCCTCAGCCTGGTGGCAATGCCGAAAAACTCGGACTACGCCCCGGCGACATTTTCCTCAGCATCAATGGCGAGGACGTACGCAACGAGGTCATGGACCAGCTGCGGGAACGCCTGCGCGGTGAGCCCGGAAGCTCGGTCACCCTGGAACTCCAACATGTGGATGGGGAACGCACGACGGTCACCATCGAACGCGGCTCGGTGCCAACGCTGACGGTAGGTGATGTGCGCTTGCTCGACCGCGAGAGCGGGATTGGCCATATCCATGTGCGCTCCTTCGCCCGCAGCACTATCGACGAGTTTGACCGCGCCATGCTGCGACTTGATGAAATGGGCCTGCGCGCTCTGGTCTTGGATTTGCGATGGAATATCGGGGGCCAGCTCGACGCTGCAGTGGATATTGCCTCGCGCTTCCTGCCCGGTGGTTTGATTTGCACTCTGCAAAGCCGAGTCAATGGCCCCAGCTCTCGCTATGGCAATGCCGAAGACGCCACCCATCTCGGACTGCCATTGGTGGTGCTCATCAACGAGTGGTCCGCCTCAGGTTCCGAGGTGCTGGCCGCAGCATTGCGCGAACGGGGTGCTGCGGTGTTAGTTGGCCAGCGAACTTACGGAAAAGGTGTCTACCAAGAAGTCTTTGACTTCCCCACCGGCAGCTTCGCCATCAAGTTCACGGCGGGCTATTACCTCACCCCGCGCGGAAAGATTTTGGAAGATCATCTTGGTGATCAATTCGCTGGTGGCCTCGAGCCGGACCTTGCCGTTGCGCACACTCCCGAGGAAGAAGCGTCGATTAAAGCGTGGCAAGGGCGCAACCCACCACCCCAGCGTTACCGCGAAGAATATGAGCGCCTGTTCCCCGTGGCTGCCAACGTGGCTCCGCCCAAAGACAGTAGCTTAGAGGTGGCGCATCGATTGCTTGCGGAGGCACTTCCCCCGCAATAATCATGGCACTCGTCCTTGGCATTGAATCCTCTTGCGATGAAACCGCGGCTTCCGTCGTCGCCGATGGGAAAAGAGTGTTGTCCTCGGTAATCGAAAGCCAAGTCGAAGAGCATGCGGCCTATGGCGGCGTCGTTCCTGAGTTGGCGAGCCGCAGCCACCTGCGCGCCATTCAACCCGTGGTCGAGGCAGCTCTGCAACAAGCCAAAGTCGAGCCTTCAGAGCTGGACCTACTTGCGGTCACGAATCGCCCAGGCTTACTCGGCTCTCTGCTCATCGGTGCCACTGCTGCCAAGGCGCTGGCCTGGTCCTGGCAAAAGCCCATCGTCGGCGTGCATCACATTGAAGCCCATGTTTATGCCGCGCTGATGACCTTAGAGCAGCCATGTTTTCCTTATGTCACTTTGGTCGTTTCCGGAGGCCACACCAGTCTTTACCGTAGCGAAGCCGCTGACCAACATGTCGAACTGGGTTCCACGCGCGATGACGCCGCAGGCGAAGCATTAGACAAGGCCGCAGCCATGATGGACCTTGCCTACCCGGGCGGGCCATCGATCCAAAAGACCGCAGAGCACGGAGATCCCAAGGCTTACTCGTTCAAACGACCACTGTTGTCACGAGATTCTTTGGAGTTCAGTTTTTCCGGCCTCAAAACCGCCTTGCTTTATCGTATTCATGGCCCCGGCGGCACCCATGGCAGTGACTGGCTGCTGCCCAAAACCGAGATTCCCAACTTGTGCGCGAGTTATGAACAAGCCGTGGTCGATACTCTCGTCGAGAAGTGTCGGCGCGCTGCGGCACAAGAAAACATTCCCCGCTTACTCGTCGGCGGTGGCGTGGCCCTCAATCGTCGTTTGCGCCAAGAACTGCAGGCCATGGGCGAGCGGGAAGGCGTCGAAATCATTCTGGCACCACCGCAAGCCTGCACCGACAACGCCATCATGATTGCTGGCCTGGGTCATGAGCTGTGGCGACAGGGCCGCACGGATGACCTCAACCTCGATGTTTCCGCGGCAGGCTAATGGAGCGTCAACAACTGGAAGACTTGTTCACGCGGTTGGCCAATGGCGAAATCAATCCGCAAGACGCACTAGAGGAAGCTGCTCTCGCGCCACTTCGTGCCGCAGTCGATGAGCACCCAGAGTTGGTTCCCGATCATGGTCGCGGCCTACGTTGCGATGCCCCCGAAGTCATTTTTGCCGAGGGCAAATCGGTGGAGCAGGCGGTACGCGCCGCCACGACCCTGGCGCAGTCCAGCGCTCGGCTGCTGATGACTCGCGCTACGGCAAAGCAAGCCGAGGCGGTGCAAACGGAGCTCCCTGCGGCTGATTACGACGCACTTGCCCGCACCGTGTGCTGGAACGATCCGGCACAAAACAGGCCTGCGCCTAGTGGTCAGGTCCTGGTCGTGGCTGCAGGCACCTCGGACCTGCCTGTAGCCCAGGAAGCCCTGGTCACAGCGCGCTGGATGGGCAGCCAGGCCGAGCTCATCACCGACGTCGGCGTGGCCGGATTACACCGCATTGTGGGCAAAATCGAGCGATTGCGCACGGCTGACGCCCTTGTCGTCGTCGCCGGCATGGAGGGAGCCCTGCCCTCTGTGGTCGCTGGCTTGGTCCAGGCCCCCCTAGTAGCGGTTCCCACCAGCGTGGGCTACGGAGCCTCCTATGGCGGCCTCGCGGCTCTGCTCGCCATGCTCAACGCCTGCGCACCCGGAATTGGGGTGGTCAACATCGATAATGGCTTCGGCGGAGGCTTTTTGGCGGCCCGAATTGCCCGAGCGGCATGCGGATTGCAGGGTTCCTCCCCATGATCTCCTTGCTCGCGACCGCGCTATGGCTTGGCGCACAAGCGCCTCAGCCCCCTGCACAGCCCATTGCCGTCACCAAAAGTGGCGTGCGCGTGGAGTGTCAATCCGGCACTAAAGTCGGCGACCGGGAAATCATCACCCCCTTTGGCCGCATGCTGGTGGCGACCGATCCCGTGGCCGACATCGTCGATGGCACGCAACAGCTCCTCGATTTGACTCATTTGCATGATCAAGGTCTGATTGATGATGAGACCTTTCTGCAGGATTTGTCCACGGCCGGCCAACTCACCGCCCTGATGAGCGTTTGTGCGGAAATCATGACTGAGCAACCACAACAGCTTTACCCCTATGAAACGGTGGAAGCTTGGGGCAAGCGCCTCGACACGGTGCCGAAAAACCTGAAGTACGAAAAGCGCGTGCCTTGGCTGTGGGATCAGATTCAGGAAGCCTCCCCGACCGACGCCCTCTTACTCGGCGCCCGCTTATTCGAAGAAGTTGCGGTCAGTGAGCACCCACAGTTCACGCGACAAGTCACGATTGCCAGCCTACGCAAAGGCATGCGTAGCCGCGTTCCGGCACGTCGCCGCGTCGCCGCCTTGATTGCCGGCCGCCAGCAAGAGTTCTCGATGCGCGAGATTTTGCTCCAAGCATCTTTGCGCGAAGAGGCCGAGGCCGCGCGTGATGGCGCCGCTTCCGGCATTCATGCCATTCATCCGCATGCAGCACGCCAGTATTGGGTACGCAATGCCGCCAATGGCCAAGAAAAAGATCGCGAACTTGCCGTACGTAACCTCGGCCGCTTTGGTGGCGACCATGCGGTGCGCGCCCTGATGCACATCATTGCCGCCTGGGATATCCGCCCCCCTCAACGATTCGAATTTTATGGCCGCACGATTTGGGTCATGAAGCAAGTGGATCGCGGGGCCATCGAAGCCGTCAGCTTTGACCCGATTCGCCAAGACTCCGACGTCCGCCATCTCAATGTGGCAGAGGAATTCGTCGACCTCGGCAGCACCCTCAAGGTAGGGGTGTACAGTGAAAGTTTGCAGACTGCCCTTCTGGAAGCGCTGCAAACCTTGGTTTCGGACAGCAAAGTCCGCACCAAAGGCGAATGGTTGGCCTGGTATGGTGAAACCTGGCTACCGGAACACCCATAGAGATGGCCATGACCATACTGACACCCCTCCTGCTCCTCCTCTGCCAAGGCGAAGTGCCGATGGCGGTTCTTCAGTCTGGTGCCCGCGTCGAAGCGAGCGTGTCCCCACAGGTGGGCGACCGCGAAGTGCAAACTGCCTTTGGCATGTATGACGCGACCCTCGATCCGGTGGTGGAAGTCGTCGATGGCCAAGAGGACCTGCGTCTGCTCGAAGCGCTCTCCGCTTTGGATCAAGAGCAATGGATGCAGCGCATCTCCGAGCGCGGCCTTCTAGAAAGCCTGGCCGAAGCCAAGCCACGTAACGCCGAAGCACGCGAAGCATGGCTAAATGCCCTCACCACTTGGGGCGGCAAGATTGACACTCTGCCAAGCAAGACCAAGCGCGATAAGCGCACCGACCTGCTGTGGGAACAGATGCTCCAGGCCGATGACGCCGAGCAAGCCCTATTGACGGGTGCCTTGTTGCGCGAGATTCCGCAGTCGCGCGAGCTCCCCAAGCGTCGCATTGGTTTGGTCGACCTCCGCCGAGGGCTCAAAAGCAAAGACGCTGAGGTTCGCCGCGCCGCAGCTTTGATTGCTTCGCACCAAAGCACCTATGACCTGGAGCGGCCCTTACTGGCCGTCAGCCTTGAAGACGAACAACTTGCGGTGCGCCAAGCTGCGGCAAATTCTCTGCAAGACTTGCAACCAGAACGTTCGCTTGGACTTTGGACTCTCGCCCTTTGGCGTGAGCGCGACGACGCCACGCGCCAACGCGCAGCCAGCCACCTCGGCAACTTCGGCAGCAGCGACCACTCGGTGGCCAAAGCCCTGATTCATGCCCTGGCCTCGAGCGATAGCGGAAGTGCTCCGCGCAGCTACGTGTTTTTCGGCAAGCAGATTGCCTACATCAGCGACTACGACGTCGAGGTCGCCGCAGGCGCGGTGATTGCCGACCCCATCGTTTCCGTCCTCACCGAGGGCACCACCCTGCAGATCCGGGTGATCTCCACGCAACTAGCCGGGCGCATTTCGACTTCGCTCAAACAACTGACCGGCCAGGACTTTGGCACCAACCGCGAAGCCTGGATGCGTTGGTACGAGAAGACCTACCCCGAAGGCTAGGCGCAGGGCCCTGCGCCACGCGATAATGGGAGTATGTCGGAAGCTCCCCAAACGGCCCTGCTGGTTCTGGAAAATGGCATGGCGTTCCGCGGCCGCTCGGTCGGTGCGAGCGGAGAACGAGGCTTTGAGCTGGTGTTCCACACCGGCATGACCGGCTACCAAGAGATCCTCACCGATCCCTCTTACTGCGGCCAAGCCGTGGTCATGACCTACCCGCAAATCGGCAACTATGGTTGCCAAGCGGCGGCGGACGAATCTTCGCGCTGCTGGGCCGAAGCCATGATCATGCATCAGTTGACTCCATGCACGTCGTCGTGGACCGCCGAACAAACACTCGGTGAATATTTCCTCGAGCGCAATGTCATGGCCATGGATGGCGTCGACACTCGCGAACTCACGTTGCTGTTGCGCGAACAAGGCGCCCTGCGCGCCGTCATGAGTACGACCTCGGAAGATGTCGAAGCTCTTGCCGCTAAGGCTCGCGCGCTCCCTTCCCTCGAAGGACAAAACTTAGCGGAACGCGTGAGCACCGAAAAGCCCTACGCTTGGGAAGAGGGCTTGCCACATAGCGAAACGTGGCAGCCACAAAGCTTGCGCGCCGACGCCGTTCCCGTTGCCTGCATAGACTTTGGCATCAAGCGCAACATTCTGCGCAACTTGGTGAGTGCTGGTTTTGCCCCGATGGTGTTGCCATGGAACGCGACCGCCAAGGAAGTGCAAGCGACAGGAGCACGCGCCGTATTCCTGTCCAATGGACCGGGCGACCCTGCCGCCGTCAAGGAAGCGATTGCTTCCGTTCGTGACTTAGCGCCAAGTGGTCTTCCCTTATTCGGCATTTGCCTCGGCCACCAAATCCTGGCGCTGGCTCTTGGCGGGCAAAGTTACAAGATGAAGTTTGGTCACCACGGCGCCAACCATCCGGTAGTCGAAACCGCCAACGGGCAGATTGACATCAGCTCGCAAAACCATGGCTTCGCCGTCGACGCCGAGAGTTTGGCTGGCACCGGCTTGCAGGTCACTCATTGGAACGGCAACGACAACACGGTGGCTGGCCTCGAGCATGAAAGTCTGCCGCTGTTCTCGGTGCAGTATCACCCCGAGGGCGCTCCCGGCCCGCATGATCCGGCCCACCTTTTCGGCCGCTTCCTGCAAATGGTCGAAGGCGCGGCGGTTTAGAGAAGCCCAGGGAGCCGATAAGGAGGAATAGGAACCTAGGGTGCCACCTGGGGTTCCACGGTCGCCTCTAAACCTTTTGACCATGCTCCACACACTGCTGCTCCTCCTTCCTCTGGGCACAGGCGCTTCTGCGCTGGCCTGGCAAGACCCCACGCCGACCCCTCCTCAGGAGGCGGAAAAGGGTGAAGAAAAAGAGGCTGAGGTCGAGGAACTCACCCCCGCCGAGGCCGTCGCCGCGCTCAAAGCCGCCGCCAAGGAGAAGGATTGGGCCATCCTCGAAGCCACGCTCAAGTCCGTTGGGCGCATCAAAAACAAGGCTGTGGTCAAGGAAATGGCCAAATCCTTGAAGCACAAGCAGCCCACCGTGGCCCTCGCTGTGGTCGAAGGTCTACGCTGGAATGAAGATCCAGAGGCCCTCAACGCCCTCCTCAAGGGCGCCAAGGATAAAAAGGTCATGGGAGTCGAAAAAGTGGCCGTCGCCCTGACCTATGCCCTGGGCCAAAAAGCCGATAAAAAGGCCTTAAAGCCCCTAATTGACGGGTTTCAGGTCACCACTAAGGACAATTATGCACTGGTCAAAGCCAAGGCACATGCCCTCGGCCGGATTCGTACTAAGGAGTCGGTGGAGGCCCTGCTCGACTACGTCAATAGCGGGGTTCGACGCCGGACCGAGCGCAATATGCAGGCTGAGCCCCTACTCGCCCTCCAGGTCCTCACCGGCCAGGACCCTGGGAAACGGGTCTCCGACTGGATGGATTGGTGGTATGATGCCAAAGGTTCTTTAAAAGTTTCATCGGAGGAATGGCCACTACCCAATGGTCGTGCACAACGTCAATGGGACCGTCTCTGGCAAGATCCAGAGCAACGCTCCCGCGCCAGTGCACGCGGCCGTGACGGGGAAACCCGAAGCGGTACCTCTGAAGATTCGGATGAGGACCTTGGTCCACCTCAGCGTGAGGACGGGCCTAGCGAGGGGCGTGGCAGTTCATCTGCTACGTGACTAAGCAAAATGAATGTTCCAGCCTCCTGCCGCTCCGGCGGCAGGGGGTGTTTCTTAGCTAGACTCACCCACCGGCGGCCCCCCTTGGACCATAGGTCCATCCCCCTGAGCGCTGGTGGCTGAGGCTAAGGAACGGCTTTATGCCTGACGAGCGTCGAAACGCTCTTGCGCCATGAGCAGCGCCACTTCTAAAGTGGCCTCCCCGCTTTCCTGAGAGCGGCGCAACACTTCTTCCATGGTGGTGCCGATGACCGCCAATTCAGGACCAAAGTCGGTGCGCCCTTCGCGTGCGAAACCGCTGCCTTCAATCAAGGCACCTGCATTCAAGACGATGTCCGGCAAGAACAAAATGCCGCGCTCTTGCAGCAAGGCCCCTTGGGCACGATGTCCCAAAGTGTTGTTGGCAACTGCCGCCACAATGCGCGTTTGCAAACGACTAATCGATAGGTCGTGAATCGTGCCGCCTAAGGCGCAAGGGGCCAGAACATCGCAGGGAACTTCGAGTAAGCGTTCGGGGGACACTAGCTCGACGCCATCTTGTTTGGCGCGAGCGGCTGCATCGCGATCGGGATCGGCGCCGAAGACTTTCGCGCCCGCAGCAAGGCAGCGGCGCGCGAGCGCTGAACCCACCGAACCCAATCCTTGAATCGCCACGGTGGTGCCAGCGAAGGAATCGTTGCCCAAGGAACGCAAGGCTGCGAGAATTCCATGCGCCGCGCCTTCGGCGGTAGCTTCGCCGGCGGAGCGCAATCGCCCACCGCTATAGAAATGTGCGCTATGGCTGGTTTCGCGCATCAACGCGGTGCTGTCTTCCGCAGTGAAGCCGGCGTCGGGTCCGGTGCGATAAGCCCCTCCGAGCGCTTCAATCTCACGCCCCAAAGCTTCCATCGCCGCTTCGCGATCGACCAGGGAATCGGCGATGACTACGGTCTTGCCGCCACCGCCGGGCACCCCTGCCAGCACGCACTTATAGGTCATGGCGCGCGAAAGGCGCAGGGCGTCATGCAGGGCATCGGCCTCGGTGCGGTAACTCCATACGCGAATGCCCCCATAGGCTGGGCCGGAACCAAGATGGTGCAACGCAATCCAGGCGCGTAGGCCGGAGGCTTGGTCTTGGACCGCAATCACGCGGTCATGCCCTTCTCGGGCCATCGCTTGGAGAAGTTCCACTTTGGGGGAAGATGTGGGCCAGCTCGGGAGTCCCAAGCGGAGGTCTATAGTGTACGCCACCGTGAACGCATCCCGCCTCGCCTCGCTCCTCGGTCTTGCCGCCCTCTGCGCGCTCCCCGCCTGTTCGTCCAGTCCGGCCCCTCCCGGACCAGCATTGCCTGGCTTCGAAGGTCTCGAACAAAATGCCGCAAACCAAGGCCGCACTTCGGTGAACACACCGATCCAAGCAGCACCGATGAGTGAATCGGCGCGCGTCGGCCAAATCATGGTGGACTTGGATATTGCTCTGAAGTCTTGGACCGAAGCGATGTCCTTGCCGCGTGATGCAGCCAACCAAGAAACGGTGAACTACGCCGCCTATGCGATTGGCGCCAAAGTTGCCGAGCATCGACAGTTGCTCGAAGGCCAAGCCATCAGTGGCGCACCACGCAATCGCGGCATTGCCTCTGCAGCGCTTGGCTTTGCTGGCGACCCCGCCGTCTTGCCTTTGCTGTTGAACAATGTTTCGTCTGGGGATCCAGAAGTGGTGAGCAAAGCATTGCTTGCCGTCGGCGTGCTGTCCGCGGAAGACACCGCGATTGCGCCCTTGGCCGAAGCCGTACGCAACATGCCGCAGGAACGTGCGGTGGTGCGCAATGCTGCCTTCGCCATGTTCCAGTTGGCCGCCAAAGTGGGCACCGACCCAGATGGCGCATTGAGTTCAGCCTTGCTCGGCTTGGTCAGTGATGAAGACGCTGCCGTGCGTGCACAAGTTTTGCTTGGCCTGGGGTTGGTGCGCGCCAATCAAGCCCTTCCCGCAATCAGCGATCACCTTGCCGCTGACCCGGCGCCCAGTGTGCGCACCGCAGCCGCATATGCTTTAGGGCAGATTGGCGCGCAAGCCAGTACGCCCGCCTTGGTGGCGAGCCTGAATGATCCAGACACCTATACCGCAGGAGCTGCGCGCGCTGCTCTGACCCGGATTCACGGCAAGGACCTCGGTCCCGATGCCGCAAGCTGGCGTTCGGTCATGCCGCGACGCTAAGTTTTCGCCATGGCATCTGGCCCCTTTCACGAGTCCGAAAAAGCAAGTCGCTTTACGGAGTCGGTCATCCGCGAAATGACACGCGTGGCACGAGAGCATGGTGCCATCAACTTGGCACAGGGCTTTCCCGATTTCGCTGCCCCCACAGAGCTCAAAGAGGCCGCGGTTCGCGCGATTCGCGCCGATGTCAATCAATACGCGGTCACTTGGGGCAGCGATTCCTTGCGTGCTGCGATTGGCCACTACATGCAAATGCGCCGGGGGGTCATGATCGACCCCGACCAACAAGTCACCGTGTGCTGCGGCGCCACCGAAGCCATGATGTCGGCCATGATGGGCGTCTTGAATGAGGGCGACGAAGTGCTCATTCTCGAGCCCTTCTACGAGAACTACGGTCCGGATGGCATTTTGAGTGGCGCCGTTCCTTTGTTCGTGCCGCTTGGTCCCGGGTTCCGGCTTGACATCGACGCGATGAAACGCGCCAGCGGACCGCGCACGAAAGCCGTGGTGCTCAACACGCCGCACAACCCCACTGGCCGTGTGTTCTCGCGCGAAGAACTTCGAGAACTGTGCGCCTTTGTGATGGAGCGCAATCTACTCCTCATCACCGACGAAATTTACGAAGAGATCTTGTACGAAGAGGAGCATTGGTGTCCTCTGCGCGAACCGGGCATGGCCGAGCGCACCATTGTGATTAGCGGCGCCTCCAAAACCTTTAGTGTGACCGGTTGGCGCGTCGGCTGGATCATCAGTCCGCCCTCGCTGACTGGCGGCATTCGCAAGGTGCATGATTTCCTAACTGTGGGCGCCCCCGCGCCACTGCAAGAAGCCGTGGCCGAAGCCTTGCTGTGGCCGAGCGAGTACTACCAAGACATGCTGGCTGACTACCGCGAGCGACGCCAAATCATGTTTGCCGGCCTGCAAGAATGTGGCTTTGGCTGTGACGAACCCGAAGGTGCGTACTACATCATGGCAGACATCAGCAAATGGAAGTCGCGCGAGGAAAGCGATACCGACTTTGCCATGCGCCTGATTCGAGAAGCTGGTGTCGCCACTGTGCCTGGCTCCTCCTTCTACCAAGACCCCGCCGACGGACGTCACCTCATTCGCTTCTGCTACGCCAAGAAGCGAGAGACCTTGCATGCCGCCGTGGAGCAACTTCGCGCCTGGGTGGCCAAACAAGGGTGAGTGCCCGCTTCCTGTGCCTATTGTGCTTGTTGGCTGCTTGCGGCCAAAGCGAACCCCCGCTAAAGGAAACGCCATCGCTTTTGGCGCAATGCGCGGAGGTTCGCGGCTTTGCACAGTCTCCTCCGGCTTCGGGGCTCGCTGGGTCCTTCTTTGTCCGTGGCGAACTGCTCTTCCATCTGGAAGGCGGTGCCGATCAAGGCGGCAAAACCATCGAGCAAGATGCCGAAATGTGGCTCGGTGGCGCCGAGCAACTGCGCTTTTCTCTCAGCAAAAATGGGCGCACGAATCTCTTTCTTCTTGCCGATGCCAAGCAAAGCTGGGTCAGCGTCAATGGTGGAGAGTTTCGAGAAAACCCACCTGAAGTATTGGCAGAAGAATGTCGGATCCGATGGGAAGTTCTGCGATTCCCATGGGGCTGGGAAAGCACTTTGGCCACAGCCGAAGCAAATGCGGCAGGACTTTACTTCTTAGAGAGAAGCTTTGGCGAGACGGTCTTCCGGCTTGAGCTGGACCAAGGCTTGCTGCCCCATCGCGCTAGCTTCGGCAAGGCCACTTGCACTCTTTCGGATTGGCGACCAGCGCCCACGAGCACCTCGGTGTACCCGCATCACTGGCTATGGCCCAACGACAAGGACAGTCGCGAAGAGCGTCTCACTTCAATTGGCGAACAAGCATTCTTCCTAGATTCCGCCTTCCTGCCGCCCATGCCCGAAGATGCCGTCCTCACCCAGGACAATGCCACAGGTAGCCAACTCAGCGGCGGAAATTTTGGAGATTTGTCTTTGCTCGAAGGCACCCTGGCTTATCTCACTGAAGACGACGCCAGCACCTTTGGCGAAGATGCCCCGCGTGGCGCATGGTGGCGCATCGGCGAAGAGCGATTCTTTTTGCAAGCAGAGCAACGACTCTTGCTTGCCGATGCCCCCGATGGCACCAGCTTTCCCACCCGTCAGAAAAGCGCCACTTCATGGCTACGCTGGACCACCACCGCGGCGCTTTCCGATGAAGACGCTCTTCAACGTCTGCAAGCTGTTGCCAAACAGCAGAAACTGGAAGCCGACGGACCGCTGTGGGCGCTGATTACCGACCGCGCCAATGCCCCGCGCGTGTTCCTTCTGCCCTTGCGTGCAGAGAGCCCTTAGCGGCGCAGCGTTCTAGGGCAGCTCTAACTCGCGTGGACCGCCGGCGGGATCAAACCACTGCACCTCGGTTTGCCGCCCCGTGGCTTCGGCGTATTGGGCGATCACATGTTGCTCGAAGGCGGTGGCGGCCTCAGGGTGCACGATTGCGGCCACGCAACCGCCAAAGCCAGCGCCGGTGAGGCGTCCGCCATAGCAGCCGTCGACTTCGGTAGCCGCTTGCACAAGTGCGTCTAGCTCCGGAGTGCTGACCTCAAACAGATTGCGCAAGGATTCATGGGCCCTGGTCATGCAGGCGCCGAAATCAGCGACATTGCCTAAGCGCAAGGCGTCGGCGCCAAAGTCGGTGCGCGCGAACTCCTCGACCACGTGGCGCGCGCGGTTTTGCAATACCGGTGGCAAGAACCGTTCGAGGCGTTCGAGGTCTTCGAGAGTGACATCGCGCAGGCAGGTAATCCCTGGTAGATGTTCTTGCAGAAGCACTAAGGCACGGGTGCATTCCGAAACGCGCTGATTGAAGGCGGAAGATGCCAGCTCGCGCGCCACTCCGGTGTCCATAATTGCTATCCGCGCCTCGCGCCGATCCAGCGGCACATGCTCGCGGGTTAACTCCAGGCAGTCGAAATGCAAGACGGTATCGGCGCGACCCAGGAAAATGGCGGTTTGGTCCAAGATGCCGCAACGCACGCCGACATATTTGGTCTCCGCGGCATGAGCGAGGTGAATCATGAGGTCAGTATCGGGATCCAAGCCAAGCAAGCGCGCCACCACCTGTACCGCCAAGCATTCCACGCTGGCCGAACTCGACAGGCCCTTCGCCATGGGTAAATCCGCATGCAAGATGAGATCGAGGCCAGGCAAGGGCCCCCACCGCTCCATGGCGGTCCACAAGCCGCCCTCGACATAGGCCGACCATGCGCCCGGCTCGCGCTGCGGACGCAGCTCGCTCAGAGGCAGCTCCAAGACTTCCCCAGGGAACTGCGCGGACTCCAGATGCAAGAGGCCATCGTCTCTGAGCCCAGCCACCGCGTAGGTGCCCTTGGATAGCGCCACCGGCATCACCGCGCCGCCGTTGTAATCCATATGCGCACCCAAAAGGTTGGCTCGCCCCGGGGCAAAGAAGCCATGAGCCTCGCGCGAAGGCAATTCTTGCCAGCGGCTCAGGCAATCCATCAGGGGAAGGCGCTTCGTAACCATCTCGATTCGGCTAGGATGACGACCTACAGGTCCTCTGTCCATCCATGACCCTTCGCCAACTTAGCTTTTTCTTCTCCCTGCTCAGTCTGAGCGCCCTGCTTCCTGCGCAAGAGCCTGCCCCAGAGGCGGTTGCTGCAGCTAGCGCGCGCGCCAGCCGACAGGATTTATTGAAGGCCCCTGTGTTACAGCAAGAGGGTCAAACATATCGCGTTTCCGATGTCCTCGCCCGCCTCTACCCGCTCGACCCCAATCTCGAACCGGCGCTGACGGGCAGCCTGGAGTACCTCCAGGTCTATTTGGATTCGCCGCGCTTCTATGACCAGGTGCGCTGGTATTCGAACTTGCTCTTGTTGGAAGCGGTGCAAGTTCCCGAGGTGACGCAAGAGGCACTCCACGCCGAAGCCGTGGCCTGGGCCAAAAATCGTGGCATCGATGCGCCGGCCAATGCTGCGTTAGCGATTGGCGGCTTAGAAATCTTGGTGCGCGCCAAAATGATTGGCGAACAGCCCGATGTGCTTGCTGCGCCCGAAGTGCGCAAGCATTTCAATCGTTCCATTCCGGAGTTCTTCGGCCGGGTCAAGCTGAGCTGGATCCGCTTGCCGTTGTTTGATGACGAAACGGGGCGCGCGTTGGGAGAAACCGAGCGCCACGCCCGTTACCTCATCTTGGATGAAGCCGCCAAGGAAATCCAAACCGGAAAGATTACCTGGGAAGAGGCGGTCGAAAAGCATTCTCAGGATCGCATCAGCAAACGCCAACAAGGGCGCGTCGGTTATGTCACGCGCACCGATCATCGATTCGATGAAGAATTTTTGCGCCAGCTGTTTTTGGATCTTGGGGTCACCGCCCCACCCGGCGCCGTCATGCGTGGCCCCATCATGGGCTCGCGCTGGGTGTATCTTGCGCGCATGGAGAAGATCACCAGCGTGGGCGTGGTGGAGATGAACCGAGTGAAAGACCGCGTCGAGCGCTCACTGCGCACCTACATGATTTACCAGGAACTTGACCGGCTTGCTGCTGGCGTCAGTCGCGGCATTCAGTTGCCGGTACGCACCAAATGAGCGCGCCAATTATCGCCTTAGACGGGCTATTGGTGCGCTACGGGAAGTTCACCGCCCTTCATGGTGTCGACGCCATCTTTTCTGGTGGCAGCCTCGGCCTGCTTGGCCCCAACGGCGCCGGCAAGTCGACCATGCTGCGCTCGATTCTTGGCCTGGTTCGGCCGACGGCAGGAACCGCCCAGGTCTTGGGAGTCGATGCACGCAAGAGTGGCACAGAGTTGCGTCGGCGCATCGGCTACATGCCCGAGCGCGACGCCTACATTGGTGGATTCTCCGCGGTGCGTGGCCTTGCGCATCTTGCCGAGATCTGTGGCTTCCCCAAAGACGACGCCATGCTGCGTGCCCATGATGTGCTGCATTTTGTCGGCCTCGGCGAAGAGCGCTATCGCGAAGTGTCGACCTTCTCGACCGGCATGCGCCAACGCTACAAACTTGCCGCCGCTTTGGTGCATGATCCCGAGGTCTTGTTTCTGGATGAACCCACCAATGGCCTAGATCCGCAGAGCCGCGCGCGCATGTTGGGTTTGATTGAACGCATCACCAAAGATCACGGTCTGCATTTGGTGCTTGCCAGTCACCTGTTGCACGACGTCGAACGTCTGTGCCAAGAAGTTTGGGTGATGGAAGGTGGAAAGATGCGTCTTTCCGGCAGCATCTCAGACCTCACCGCGGCCGCTCGCGGTGCGCGACGGGTGACCATCGCCAACGACCAAGGTGCCGCCTTTCACGCCGCAGCCGAGGCAGCAGGATTTGCCTGCTCCAGGGAAGGTGACGGGCGCAGTTTCGTGGTGCACCATGAAGACCGCGTGGTCGAACCCGACGAAATCTTCCGACTTGCGCAAAACAATCAAATGGTCATCACCAGTATCCGACCCGCTGCGCGCTCTCTCGAAGACGCCTTCCTCGAAGTCCTGGAGGGAGAATAATGGCCTTTCGTGCTGCTGAATACGAACGCTACACCGGACCTCGCTCCAAGCGCCCCGCCTGGTGGCCACTCCTCACCGCAACCTTGCAGCGCGGTTGGTCTTCGCGCTGGGTGCGGCGCATCACATGGATCTCCCTGATTCAGGGTTTCGGCCTTTGCGTGCTTGCCTATGTGCTCAATGATGTGGTGCCGACATGGCGTGAACTCACCGAGCGCGTTGGTGAAATGGCCGGCGCCGAGGACGAAATCAAGTTGGATGGCCGCGTGTACTTGTGGCTACTCAACATGTTTGTGTACCCGGTGCTTCTGCCCTTGGCACTTTTGTTTGGCTATGACCTGATTTCCAAGGACTTGGAAACCAATGCCACCGAAGCCTACTTCGCACGGCCGATTACTCCAGCAAGCTATCTTCTAGGCCGCACCCTGGCTTTTGTCGGCTTTCTGCTAGCCGCCACACTGGGACCGATGCTCATGGTTTGGTTGGCCGACTATGCCACATCTGAAGCAGAGCATTTTCAAGAGATTGCCAAGGTTCCCCTAGGCATAACCTTAGCCCTGTCCTTCATTGCCGTGGTCCTGGCTCTGTTTGTCCAGGCCGTCAGTGTGCTCACGAAATCCGGTACCTGGACCAACCTCATCTTCGTGGTGATTTTTCTGTTCGGCTCCGCCATGGCCAGCATTTTGTACAACATGACCGACAACGTCGACATGCTGTCCATCTCTCTGCTGCACAACGTATTCGTGGTTTGCGCTTACATCATGGATGAACTGCCCAAGCGGCAAGATTATGCCGACCCGGGTGTGGTGTTCACCGTCATGAGCGGCATCGGCATTGTCTCGTTCATGATTCTGATGCGCGGCCTCCGTCGCAGGAGCATGCTCGGATGAGCGCTCCCGCAATCAAGACTGTTGGTTTGTCGCGTTGGTATGGCGAGGTTCAAGGCCTTGCTGGACTCGATGTCACCATTCAACACGGCGTCGTGGGCTTGCTCGGACCCAACGGCTCCGGCAAGAGCACCCTGATGCGCCTATTGACTGGACAGATTCACGCCTCGCGTGGTTATGTCGAGATTTTTGGCGAGCGCATGACGCCTGGCCACTTCAAGAGCTTCCGCGTTCTGGGGCATGCCCCTGGCGAGGACATCCACTTCGAGAATGAACGCGCCTGCGATTTTCTATTGCTCTTGGCCAAGCTGGGTGGAGAGAGTGGAGCCAGTGCCCGAGACCGCGTCGACAAGGCACTCGATCGCATCGGCATGACGCCGAAGGCGAATGTGCGCCTGCGTGAGATGTCCAAGGGTATGCGCCAAAGGATTAAGGTGGCGCAAGCGATTCTGTTCGAGCCGCCCTTGCTTCTTCTGGATGAGCCACTCAACGGCATGGATCCACCTTCACGCCGCCAAACTTTAGATTTGGTACGTGAGTACAGCAATACCGAGCGCACCGTCTTGCTCGCGAGCCATGTTCTGCATGAAGTCGACGCGATTACCGACCACCTCATCATGCTGCACCATGGTCGCTTGCTTGCCGAAGGCCAGCTTTCGGACATCCGCAACTTAATCGAACAGAAACCTCGCCGCGCCACCATTCGCGGGAAGGGCCTGACCCAGATTGCAGCCAAGCTCCTCAGTGAGGATCGGCTGAGCGGACTCACCATGGAAGGCGATGATTGCCTTCACCTCGATACCCGTGACTTGACCAAGCTATTGCTCGAACTGCAGCAAGTTGGTGCCGATGGTCAGATTGAAACCTTGGAAACAGACGACCAAAAACTGGACGCGGTTTATGACATGCTGGTCGGAGGTTCTGCCCGATGAATGGCGTCATGACGGTCACCGCCTTTGCTTGGCGCCAACGCGTGCGCGGCTTGCGCTTGCTCGCACCGCTCGCGATTGCTCTTCTGCCGAGCTTAGTTCTCCTCCTAGGGCTCACTTTTGGCCACAACCCGGACCCGTTGAACCTCTACCGCAGATTCTTAGTCCCGGTATCGCTGTACTTCGTCTTGCCCTTCGTCACCATGTTTGTGATGCTGCCGGTTCTACAAGAGTTGTATAGCAAAGGGGCCATTGGCTACTTCTTCACGCGACCAGTCCCCCGCTGGCAACCCTTACTGGGCTTGTTCCTAGGCGGCTGGCTGGCCACGATTCCAGCATTCCTCGCTGCGGTATTGGTCCCGGCTGCCATGTGCATGGCAGTGGATCAAGCGGCTGACACGGAAACCATGACCAACTTAACTGAGGTTTGGATGCAAACCGTGGGCGGATTGTTTGGCGTTTTGGTGCTCGCCTCACTGGCCTATGGCGCTTTGTGCCTTTTGTTTGGCGTGTGGTCGAAGAAACCCATCCTGTGGTCCTTCTTCGCCTTGTTCATCTGGGGCGTTTTGTTTGGCACCCTTCCTGGCGACGGCCAAATGTGGTCCCTGCACTATTACCTGTTTGGCCTGGCGCGAGAATGGTGTGGCATCACCGAAATCTGGACCGGCATGTTCCCCCCAGTAGAAAACCCACCCACCGTGTTTGTTTCCCTGATGGGGCTCGGCCTGGTCATGACGGTTTCCCTACTGTTAGCTGCCTTCGCGGCCCGCCAGCGCGACATTCTGTAGGTCATGACCACCCAAGTTCTGCTTGCCGATCCCGCGGCTTTCGCCGTGGCGGCAGCGCAGAACCCGCATATGCGCGCCGCCGAGGGCGGCCTGCAGCAGATTAACCCTGAAGCGGCGCGCGACCAATGGGAAGACCTGTTAGCCGCTTTCCAACAGGCCGGCCAAGAGTGCCATGTTCTGGCGGCTTCTCCGGATCTTCCGGATTTGGTGTTCACGGCGAACCCGAGCATGATCCTGCCGCCCACCCCGGGCAGTGACGAATCCGAAGTCTGGCTTTCACGCATGGCTCACCGTTCGCGCCGTGGCGAAGTCGGGCTCCACGCCAACTTTTTCCGCGACCGCGGATTCGCCTTGCATGAGTTTCCAGAAGACGTCGGCACTGTCGAAGGTCATGGCGACCTGTTGCGCCAACCAGATACCGCGCAACTTCATGTTGGCATCAGCCCGCGGTCGCAAGGGGCAGCTTGGAGTCACTTGGCACGACGTCGGCCGGATTGGCAATTCACGGCCTATGAATTACGCGACCCGCGTTTTTATCACCTGGATACGGCCTTAGCGATTCTCGACAAGCAACACGCTTTGGTGGTCCCCCACGCCTTCCTTCATGGCGACCTCGACCAAGTGCAGCGTCATTTCCCCAAAGCCTTCCTACTCAGCGAAGAAGAAGCCATGGCTTTCGCCGGCAATGCTTGGTGCCCCGATGGCAAGCATGTATTCCTGCAATCCGGCCTTCCTCGCGTCGAGGACTGGCTCCATCAGCATGGTTTCACGCCGGTCGGTGTGGAAACCAGCGAGTTTCGCAAGTCAGGCGGATCCGTGTTCTGCCTCAAGCAGGCGTTCTGAAGTCTGCGCCGGAGCCTTGGGCTTTGCCGGACGGTCGCCACGCGCCATCGCTAGGGCAATCAGTCGATGGCACAGTTCCTTAAAAGGAACGCCACTCGCTTCCATTAACTTCGGGTACATCGAAATCGTGGTAAAGCCAGGCATGGTGTTGACCTCATTGAGATAGAAGCGGCCCGCCTGGCGATCGAGCAAGAAGTCGATGCGCGCTAAGCCGGCCAGACGCAGGGAGCGGAAGGCGATTTGCGCGAACTCGCGCATGGCATCGGCCATTCGCTGCGGCAGATCTTGCGCCGGAACAAAAAGCTCGGCGTCATCGTTGAGGTACTTGTTGTCGTAGTCGTACCAACCTTCAATTCGAATTTCACCGGGTTGGGAGGATTGCAAGGGTGTGCCGTCGAGCACAGCGACTTCGAGCTCACGCGCATCGATGGCAGGCTCGACAATGACTTCCTCACCAAAGCGGAAAGCTTCGGCCAATGCTGGACCAAGATCCTCTTCCTTGCTGACCATCGAAATACCAACGGATGAACCAAGGCAGGTTGGCTTAACGAACAGGGGCACTGGGCGTTCACGCAGCACCTCGGCCAAGCAAGCTTTCGGGTCCGCTTCGAAGCAAGCGCGACGCACTTCGACCCACGGCAAGACCGGGACATCGGCACTACGCAACACATGCTTGGCCAAACTCTTGTCCATGGCCAGTGCGGAACCAGTGCAGGAACTTCCGACGAAAGGAATATCCAATAACTCGAGCCAGCCCTGCAGCGTGCCGTCTTCGCCGCCCGGACCATGGAGCACGGGGAACACGACGTCGGTGTCTTCTGGCAAGGCGGGCGCACCACCCTGTTCGCCGGCATCTTCTCCGGCCAACAAACGCGCCGAGGCTTCCTCGGAAAGGAAACCACCCTCGCGCGTGATGCCCACAAGGCGGATGCGGTAACGCTCGCGATCGAGATGATCGACAATTGCACGCGCGGAACGCAGAGAAATGTCGTGCTCGGCAGACTTGCCGCCGAAGAGCACGGCCACGGTCAGGGGTGTGGCGGAGGCAGGCACTCCTCTAGACTAGGGCGTAAGCGCGCAGTTTTCACCCTGGAAGCCGCCTCTCCCTTATTCTGCACCTTCGTGGACGCCCACCGCTCCCACCGCCTCCTGCTGCTATGGCCGGCTCTCGCCGCCATCGTGCTGTTCCTGCCGACTCTGCGCGGAGATTTCGTCTATGACGACCGCGCCCTGCTGTCGCTGAATCCGCAGATGCAGGAATGGGAGGTGCTCGGCAAAGGCTTCACCACCCCGTTCTGGCAGCTGGTCGACCCCGATCGTAACTCCAGCGGCTTCTACCGGCCGATGGCGGCCGTCAGCTTCGGCACGCTGTGGCAGTTGGGCGGCGGCCAGCCGTGGCCCTTCCAGTTGTTCGGCATCTTGCTTCATGCCGGCTGCGCGGTCCTGCTGACGCGCCTCATGTGGCAATTGGGCGCCAGTCCCCATGCAGGAATGCTCGGCGGTTTGCTATTCGCCCTACTCGGCGCCCATGTCGAAGCCGTGGCGTGGATTTCCGCCATTCCGGACCTCTTCGCCACCTTGGCCAGCTTGTTCGCCATGCTGGCCTTCGCCCGCTCCCGCTTTTGGAGTTGTGGCGCCCTCCTATTGCTGGCGCTCCTGGCAAAAGAATCGGCGATTAGTGCAGCCCTGTTCTTGGGCATGATCGCCCTGTTCCGCCAGCGCAAAGCCTTGCTGCCACTGCTTAGCGCAGGCGGCATTTGGTACCTCTTGCGGGTCAATGCCTTCGACAGCGCCGCGGCCGGTTTCGATCGCGAGACCACCCAACATGGATTAGTCGGGCTCGACCAATTGGTCCTCTCGCTGAGTCTCCTTGGGCAATATCTCGCACATTTAGTGTGGCCTTGGCCCCACCCGATTTTTGAATCCCTGCGCCTAGACCTTGATTGGCAACATCCAGCTCGTTGGGGCTGGGCATTGCTCGGCGTGGGCGTGTTCGGTTGGAGCCTGGTCGGGCTTTGGCGCCAGCGCAATGCCTCGATTGCCAAGATATTGCCCTGGCTTGGAGCTGTGTTCTTGTTCTTTGGTTTGCTCCCGGTGATGAACACCAAAGCATTGGGCCAATACCCCTTCGAAGAGCGCTTCTTGTACTTGCCAAGCATCGGCTTTGCGGTGGCCCTGACTTTGTGGTTGCACCGCTTGCCTTGGAAGTCGCTGGCCGCCTTTGCTTTCCTTGGTCTGTTTGCCGGGAATGCTTTTTCTGCATACCAAGGACAAAAGCCGTGGCAAAACGAAGACTCCCTGTTCACTTGGGCGCGCAAGAGCAGTCCACTCGGCGTGACCGGGCATATTGAATATGGGCGCTTGCAGTTGGAACTGGCTAGCCAGACCAACGATCCGCTGACCCGGAGCATGCACACCGAACGCGCCCTCCAGGCTTACGAGCAAAGCCTTGAAATTTCCCCCGACGAAGTCTTGGTGACTTCGGTCGAACGAGAAAAGGGCAACCTCGGCCTGGCCGATGCCCTGTATTTAGAAGGTGATTTTGAAAACGCGCTCACGGTCTACCAGCGTACGGTGAATCACTACAAGTTCAGTCCGCTTGGCTACTTGGGCGTCGGCAATTGCAAAGCACAAGAGGGCTTGAAGATGTTCGCTCTAGAACAGCCCACTTTGGCTGACGCCGCCTTCCTTGAGGCGCTGGAAGCCTTCGACAATGCGTTGGCGCAGAAGCCGGGACTGCAAAACGCACGCACCGGTAAAGCCAATGCCTTGGCGCAAATGGGGCGTTATCTAGAGGCTTATGGCCCCGCCCTGGCGGCCTATGAGCAGATGCCACAGGATCTAAATGCTCTCATGCTGTTGCTTTCGATTAACGTCGCGACCAACCGCGTTGAGGAAGCCATCGGCATGTTGCAGGCCTTCCAACAACGCTATCCCGATCACCCACGCAGTCAAGACGTGGCCACCACATTGCAGGGCTTGCAAGCCATGCAAGAAGGCTCATGAGTTTCCAATCCGGCCAGCTCTTGGTTTCGGTGCCGGCCATGGAAGACCCTAACTTTGAAGGCACGGTGGTCTTGTTGGTCGAGCATGATGAGCATGGCACGACCGGCTTGACCCTGAATCGGCCGCTCGACATTCCCTTGCAGGAAGTCTTGGGCGAGTTGCCGTGGCTCAAGGAGGGCAGCGTTCCCCTGCAGTGGGGCGGACCGGTCATGAGTGAGCGCATGCACTTGCTCAGCTCCTCTCCCATCGCCCCCGACGACGCGCTCGAAGTCGTTCCTGGCCTGCATTTCGGCGGCGGCCTCGAGGACTTGCGTCGCTTACATGAACAGGAAGAAAGCGTTCGGCTGTTTCTGGGCTACAGCGGCTGGTCGCCGGGGCAGCTTCAAGCCGAAGTCGATGCCAACGCTTGGCACCTTCTTCCCGTAGATATGGAAGAGGTGTTCACCACCTCTTGGCGCCTGCAATGGGAACGCTTGATGGGCAAGATTGATCCGCGCTACCGTTGGATGCGTGATCTCCCAGAAGACCCTTCCGTGAATTGATCCACCACATTTTCCTTGCACTGATTTACCTGACGCCCCTCGGCTTCAGCATTTGGTGCTTGGTGCGACTTTTCCGCAACCAGAAGGACAGTTGGTTTTACCAACTGCAACGCAGTTTTGGCTGGGTCATCTTCCCTGCCCTTTTGGTGGTACTCATTCAGCCCTTCCTGCTCCTGTTGCAACATGGCTTCGACGATGTGTCGGAACTCGCTGTTTTTCTGTTTGGCTCTTGGCCGGTTTTGATTGCTGGCCAATCGGTCATCACCATCTTTGAGGGGAATGTCAAGGACTGGACCGGGCATCGACGAGACACCATGCTGGATAACGCGCCGGTGTTTTTGGGATTGATGGCCGCGCAAACTTTAGTCTTGACCACGGCCGTGTATTGGCGATTCCGCAGCGGCAAAACCTGGCGCGATCCCTTGGTCCTGGGCATCGGCATTTTCCTCCTGATCAATGCCGCCCTGGCGAGGGATTGGCCCTGGTACGGCACCTAGCCCGAAACCTTTGGTTGGCCGGTCGGCGCAGGTAGAATCGGCCTGTATGGAGCTATCCGCCCTGTCTGCCAAGATTCTCGATGGCGCACGCCTCAATCAGGAAGAAGCCTTATTCCTGTTTGAGCATGCCGAACTTGGCTTGCTCGCCTTCCTTGCCGACGAGATTCGTCAACGCAAGCACCCGGAAGGCATCGTGAGTTACATCATCGATCGCAATCTCAATCCCACCAATGTGTGCGTGACGGATTGCGGCTTCTGCGCCTTCTACGCCAAGCCTGCGGACACTTCCAAGGCTTATGTGCTGGAGCGAGAAGAGATTTACCGGCGCGTCCAGGACACCGTCGATGTCGGCGGCGTGCAGATTCTCATGCAAAGCGGCCACCACCCGCGCCTGGGTGTGGAATGGTTCTCCGAACTCATGCAAGACCTCAAGGCGCGTTGGCCCAAGCTGCATCTGCATGCGATGGCGCCGAGTGAAATCGAGCACCTCGGGCGCGTTTCGAAGATGTCTTCCTTAGATGTCCTCAAGCGACTGCAAGAAGCTGGCATGGATTCCATGCCTGGTGGCGGCGCCGAAGTCCTCGTCGAGCGCGTGCGTGAACGGATTGCGCCACGCAAAACCACCACCGAGGATTGGCTGCGGATTATGGAGGAAGCGCATTCCATCGGCATGCGTACCACCGCAACCATGATGTTCGGTCATGTCGAAACGCCGGCCGAGCGAATCGAGCATTTTGAGCACATTCGGCGACTGCAAGACCGCACAGGTGGCTTTACTGCGTTCATCGATTGGACCTTCCAGCCCGGCGACAATCCATTGGGCAAGGAGCTCCTCGCCGAAGGCTGGCACAAGGCGACCCACGCCGACTACTTCCGCACCACTGCATTGGCGCGGATTTATCTCGACAACATCGACAATCTGCAAGCGAGCTTTGTCACCCAAGGTGGCGATGCCGCGCAACTGGCCTTGCGCATGGGCTGCAATGACTTCGGTTCTGCGATGCTCGAAGAAAATGTGGTGAGCGCGGCGGGCTGCTTTGAACTGGTCGAGATTAAAAACATCGAGCGCCATATCCGCGAAGCTGGATTCGTCCCTCGTCAACGCAATCAGGCCTACCAAATCATTGATTCACGCGGCGTCAGCGTCAGCGAAAAGGAGCGCGCCGCGAGTGGGGCCAGCGCAACTGGTGTTCACACTCTGGCGGCAAGTTAACCGCCGCCCCCATGTCTCGTCTTCGCCTGTTCTTCGACGCAGAATCCCAGCTGGCTCAGGAGGCCCAGCAGGATGTCAACGAAAACTTGGGCCGGGAATTTTTAGGGCAGGAGGGCCTGGACCTGCGACAAGCCCATCAGCGTTTGGCGCAAGAGTCCACTCTGCGCCAGCGCTTGGTCCAGCTTTGGGTAGACCAACAGCCAAGCTCCTTTGCCCGCCGCTGGCTTGGGTTGCACCGCGCCATCAGTGTGGGCCTATTGGTGATCGGCTTCGTCCTTGGCGCGTTGGCCTGCCAAGCCGCGCTGTGGTCTGCGCCTGGTCAGGTCATCAACCTGTGGCGAGCACTCGCGATTTTGGTCGCCCTGCCCTTCCTGACCACACTCCTCACACTTGGGTTTCTCGTCGGCTCCCGCCTCGGCGGCGGCACTTGGCGCGGCTTTGGGCAGTCTTTGCTTCAACTGTGGTCGCGCAAAGGCGCGGCCAAGCATTTGCCGGAAGCCGCGCGCCGCGATTTCTTTCACCACAGCTTGCCGATGGAGCAAAAATTGTGGCTGCGGCAAACCCAGCTTTTCTCCTGTTTCTTGCAGCTCGGCATGGTGCTTTGCTTTGCCGCCAGAGTGTGGTTTAGTGAGTTGCAGTTTGGTTGGTCGACCACCACCGAACAAGGTCACGAAGCCTTCCTCGAGTTTGTGGTCGAGGTTTGTAGCGCGCCCTGGGCTTGGCTTCTTGCTCCCGAGAACTTGCCCGCGCCCGAGGTCATCGCCAACACTCGTTGGGACCCACTTGCCCGCCAATACTTGGCCCCCTTCATCGATGGCCGCGTGTGGTGGCCTTTCTTGTTTGGCAGTTTGGTGTTCTGGGGATTGCTGCCCCGGACTTTGCTGTGGTTGTACTCCCACCTGCAATTGCGTCGTGCGGTGCGCGCACTTTCATGGTCGCACCGTGGCTATCAGGACTTGTTTCAGCGGGCGCTGCCACTACCGCAGGCTTCGTCCAGTGACGAGCGGCTGGCCGTGGAAGCCCTTCCGGAAACCAACGCACAACCAGGGCGTGAGCTTCTGGTTTGGGGAGCTTGGGCCAAGGATTTGGCGCAAGGACTTCAACAGGCCGACGCACCCACGGCTCGCCTGGGTCTGAATGCACAAGACTTCCTCACCGCCGGCGTCGCCCTGACTTCGGAGAAAGAAGCGATCAACGCTCTGCAGAAATCTCCACCCACTGGCCTATGGATTTTGGTCGAAGCGGGAGAGTCCCCGGACAAACGCTTCTTGCATTTCCTCGGCATGCTGCGAGAAGCGCTCGGCAGCCAGTTTGCGTTGCATGTTTGGCCTTTGGAGTTTTCCCATGGATCGTGGCAGGGCGCCAGCGAACGCGACATGGAGGTGTGGAGCCGCACCCTGGCGGCGCGTCATGACCGCTACTTGCACCTGCACCGAGAGGGCGAAGCGTGAGCCCCACTCCCACCTTCGTCGTGGTCGGGCATGTCAACAAGGGCAAGTCTTCGCTTGTTGCCACCTTGCTCGAAGACCCCTCGATTCCCATCGACCTGGTCCCCGGCACCACAACCAAGGCGCAGCAATACGACTTTCGCCTCGATGGCGAAGTGGTGTTTCGGCTGGTGGATACCCCCGGATTTCAAGAAGCTGCGGCGGCCTTGGATTGGCTGAATCAGCGTGCCGACTCTGCTGCGGAACGTCGCCCGGCGTTGCAGGAGTTTGTCAACGAATTCAGTGGACAAAGCCGCTTCCTAGATGAAGTCGCGCTGTTGCAACCGATGCTCGCCGAGGGCCCGATTGCCTTGCTTTATGTGGTCGACGCTTCGCGCCCCTATCGCGATAGCCATGAGGCCGAAATGGAAATTTTGCGCTGGACCGGCTTGCCGGGTTTGGCGCTGATGAATCGCATTGGCGACGGCGACCACTCCTCAGATTGGCAGGTGATTCTGCAACAGTTTTTCAGCGCAGTGCGAAGCTTCAACACGCATACGGCCAGCGCCCAAGACCGCTTGCAGTTGGTGCGCACCTTCGCGGCCTTAGATGCTGAGTGGACTTCCTCGCTGGAGCATGCGGCCGCGCAAATGGAAACGCATTGGCGCCATCGAGAGCAAGAGGCCCTAGCTGTCGTAGGGCAATTCACCGCCGAGGCTTGGAGCCACGTCGAACGCATGGCGGTGTCGTCGCACCAAACCGGTGCCAAGGATCTCGAAAAACTGCGCCAGCGTTATGAAAAGCACCTGCGCAAGCTCGAAGAAGGCACGCGTCGGCAGGTGGAACAACTGTTTGGTTTCGCGGCCCTCGAGCGCGACGACTCCCCGGTAGATCTCACTCCCGAAGACCTTTTTGATACCCGCGCTTGGAAGCTGCTTGGCCTGAGCAAGAAGCAACTGACTGCACGCGCGGCAGCTGCTGGCGGTGCCACCGGTGGCGTGATTGACCTATTCACTGGCGGCCTCAGCTTGGGCGCTGGCGTGGCTCTGGGCGCAACCTTGGGGGCGGCTGGCGCGTGGTTTGGCAGCAATTCCGTAGCCAAAGGTTGGAGCCCGAAGCACACGAGATTGGCCGAGTTGTTGCCCGGGGAACATGGCTTCGTGCAAGCCTTCGGACCGATCCGCAACGAAAGCTTCGCCTGGATTCTGCTCGACCGCGCCTTGATTCACTTCGCCGCGATTCGCGGCCGCGCTCACGCCAAGCAAGGACCTTTGCACTTGGCCGACGTCCACGACCAACGCGCTCACGCTCTGTCGCAAGCCACCCGAGACCGCGCCGACGCCATATTGGCGCACTGCCAGCGCGAAGGCCAACAAGCCGCCAAGCCCGAATCGATTGCGCAGTACGGGAAGGACTTAGCGGCCCTGCTGCAACACGAGCTTCTCGCCTAGTCTTCGCTCAAGCCGGCTTCCGCTAAAGCTTCGTCGAGCGCCGCTTGTAGGGCGTCGGGTTGAAAATGCAGAACCTGGACATAGTTGGGCTGGTCCCCTAGCTGGATGATTTCGAAAGGAGATCCACTCGGAAAAAGATAAGCGCCGGCAAAAGTATTCACCTCCTGCAACCCAGGGACCGTGGCCTGGAGGCCAATCGCCCAATTCCCTTCCCTGGCCAAATCAAAAGAGGCAGAACCGTTCTGGAAATCCAGCGCCTGCCCAAATCCACCCATCAGGATGGAGGTTTCATTGGCAGTCGGAAGAATGTGCAGGGTCCAATTCACTTGCGGGTGCTGAGGTAAATCCACCGAGGAGCGAATCGTCATCTGCGGTGATTCTTCTAACACTACCGAGGTTTCCCCATTCAAGAAAACCTCTTTGGTCAGGTAACCCTGCGCCCTGAGTTCCACCTGAACCACTGGCTCCTTGGAAAGAATCATGCCGTTCGGCGGGAAATCATTCATCATCCAAAAGCTGAATGGCTGGATGCGCAGGTGATCAAGCTCCTCACCCTGAGACGAAGTCGCCTTGACTTGATGAATAAAGAGTTTCCCTCGCAGATCAATGTCCGGTAGCTGCTGCTTGCCGTCTACTTCTTGGGCAGCACTGGCAACATCAGGTAACTGATACAAAACCTCTTCGGTGTACCGAGAGCGGACCACCACCGCCACAGGTCCGGAGCCAAGTGCCTCCGGAAGCACTGAAAACCGGCCATTGGGAAGTTCGAGTTCCAAGGGCACTAGGGCAAATCCAGGTTGTCCGGGGACCCCGATTCCGTAGTAAGCCTGCAAATGGGCAAGCATGCTGGGCTGATCAACCACAACCACACCGTCTAAAGGTTGCGTTGCGGCAAGGACTAAGTACTGCAGATTAGCCCCAACTTCAAAGGGGATGTCCGACTCCATGATGTGATACCGCAAGCCTTCTCCACCCTGCTGAATTCGATACTGGCATCCTTCTGGAACAGTAGGTCCCCATACATCGACCTTTCCTTGGTCATCACTCCGAATGTTTTTCCAGCGTTCGGAAAGCTGCGTTGAGCCAAGCAACGGAGCTCCCTCCTTTTGGCCCAGCTCTAAAGGGAGAATCTCCCAATTGATCAGGGCGTTTTTCTGGGTGACTCCGTCTGCATTGACCACCTTGGCGTTGAGCAAGTGGTCCGTGGCGAAAGGCACTTCATAAACTTGTCCAGCTTGCTTGATTAGAGTGACATCTAGGCGCAGGATGCCAAAGCGGAGAGTGGCGCCCGAATTCTGCCATGGAGGGCTCGTGGCAAGCCATAGCTCCTTGGCTTTCAATTCCTGATGGGTCAAGGGCAATCGATAAGAACCATCGCGTTCTCGCAAAGGCGAATCACCATGGCCAAAACGACTTCCGACTTCATCCACCCCAGAGAGAATCATGGAATGTCCGTCAGGCAAGGCAATCTGCTCACCGTCGGCGTTGATGAGACGGAAGCGGAGTTCACCTGGCGCCTTGGAGAGAGCAAGGGTGGCTTGGACGACATCACCAGCGTGGCCGGGTCCGTTGACGATATTGACGGCATAGCCGTTCGCTTCGTCGTCATATGAGGCGGCTGCCAATTCAGTGCCGATGCCAACCTGGGTAAAGGTGGCGATGCCCTCGCGCACGTAGGCAATTTGCATGGATTCACTCAGTTTCATGCTGAAGCGGTTGCGTGCTTCTTGAGCACCTCCATTGGCCACCGTGCGCGCGATTTGATCGGCCAGCTGCAGCACCACAGGCGTGCCGTTGTCCAAAGGGAAGCCGCTGCCGTCGACCGCTTCGATGTTCACGGTTCCCGTTTGCGGCATGACAAACTCCAAATGGGCATTAGGCAAATCGGCTGCAGCTACTTCAAATCGTTGCGCGGGAGCGCTGGGTACAAGCAAGGCAAAAGAACCAGGACGTTCCGGATGATCGGAAGTCTCTAACTCCAAATGGGCAAATGTGGCATTGCCGTCGGCATCGGTCGCGACTTGCAGCGAGGGCGAGTTGGTGTAGGCAAAGGATGCGTGGTTGAAGCCAACGGCAGCACCTTCCACCGGATTACCGCGCTCATCGCGCACTTCAACCGTCACTTGAATCTCAGGGTAAAGCAAGATTTCAAAGCCTTGGCTCACCTCTGCAGGATCGAAGAACCAGCGGTAGCCAAACGTCTTGCCATCTTCCGCCACAATGCTGAAGCGCTGATCAGGAGCGGGCAACTGCAGCACTCCAGAATCATCGGCCTGGAAGCGTTCGCCGAAGCGGGTAATCCGCTCATAAGGACCCGGCTTTTCTTCGCGCATGATGCGCTCGACTTCTGGCTCCTTCCAAGTCGAGTACGGCAAGTAATGCACCACTGCATTGGGGACCGCTTCCAGGGTGACGGCATCGCGAATGCGCACGGCCACTTTGCCTTCGACGGTTGCCGCAGGAATGACCGGCATGTCTTCGCGCAGCATTTCACTAGCGCCCATTGCGGCGGCACTGGGCGAAGCAAAATGGGAAGGCTTCCCCTCCCCCTCGTAGGTGCCCGCGGCGATGGGGTCCTGGTTCTGTGACAGGTCCTCGGCCGCCCAAGGATTCCACAAGAACAGAGTCAGCAAAGCCAACAGGCCGGCTGCAAGAGAAAGCAAAGTCTTCGTGTTCATGGCAAGAATGGTCAGCGGACCGAGCGAAAGCCACGGTGCCGCTTGCATGGGGACAGCGAAGAGCAAACAACGATGACGCCATTCCTCACCCAGGTCTTTTTGCAAAGCTCCGCGCAGGCGCTCCAGACCTCGGGTGATATGGCTTTGGGCCGTGGCCAAGGGCAAGCCCTGACGTTTGGCCACTTCTTTGACCGACAACTCTTCAAAGAAGCGCAGATAAATCGCCGAGCCATAGGGTTCGGGCAACTGCGCCACTGCACTCGCAAGGCGTTGGAAAGTGTCGAGGCGTTCGGCCAGTTCCTCGGGGCGATCGGTGGCGCGCGAAGGTTCTCGCGTAGCCAACTTCCGCTCCAGGCGCTGACGTGCAGCCTGTTCGCGCCACCCTTTGCCAGCACTCGACCGCACCACCGAGCTCCACCACGAGCGCAGATTGCTGCCATGGCGAGGTGGCCGCTCCAGGGCGGTCTGCCAGGCTTGCTGCGCCACGTCGTCGGCTGTGGCTGGGTCGGAAACCAGATTCTGAGCCAAGGCGCGCACCCAGCCCGAATGGGCCAGGAGGGCGTCGAGGTCAGGGGTGTTGGGCGACATCGTCATGATCTTCGCAAGATCAATGCGCCTCGGCCCCGCCACCATGCAGGAAATTCGGGAAAATTATTCCTGGTGGTCCGCGGTCTGCACGATGAGCTCGGTGCGATAGCGGTCAAACAGGGTCGATTTCGACAGCGTGCCAAGATATCGGTCGTGTTCGTCAACCACCGGCAGCACCCAAGCACCGGAACTCTCAAAGGTATCCATGGCCTGGAGCAAACTCGCCTGGTCATCGATATGCGCCACCGCTGCATCCATGACCGTGTCAACCGGCGTGACCCGACGGACGGTTTCGTCGAAGATGACCCCACGCAAACTTGTCAGATCAAGCATGCCAAGAAGTTTGCCCTCGACATCGACCACGGCAAAGTGGTTGCGCTTGGTGCGCGGCAGGAGTTGCGCGAGGTCATCTAAAGTGCGGCCACTTTCAATCGAAATGGCTTCTTGATCCAAGATTTCTCCTGCACGCATTTCGGCGAGGATGCGGCGATCGGAACCGGGGCGCATGAGTTCGCCTCGTTCGGCCAACTCCCAGGTATAGAAGGAGTGGCGAAGGAAGGTTCGCGACACCAAGACCGACAACACCGCCACCAAAATCAGGGGCAGGGTGCCGTCCCAGCCGCCAGTGGTTTCCAAAGCCAAGATGATGCCGGTAAAGGGCGCCTGCATGGAACCCGAAACCAAACCGGCCATCGCGGCGAGGGCGAAGAAGGCTGGCGGCGCAAAGCCCAAGCTGGGGAAGGCGTAGGACAACAACGTGCCAAAGCCATATCCCAAGGACGAGCCCAGGACCAACGATGGCGCGAAGATGCCGCCTGGCGCATTGCTACCCAAGGTCAGGGTGGTGGTGAGCAGCTTGGCCCCCACCAATAGCAGCAGCCAAGGACCCAACGGAAGATCACCGGTGAGAGCAGCATTGACGGTTTCATACCCTTCGCCAATCGCTTCCGGCATCCACAAGCCAATGATTCCTACACCCATACCGGCAAGGCCGGCTACCAATCCAAGGCGCCCCGTGAAGAAGCCGCGCTTGAGGCTCCGGGTGAACCGCTCCATGCGGAATATGCTCGCCACCAAAGCCACCGAAACCAACCCGGTAGCTGCGCCCAAGAACCCACTGGCGGCAAGGTCATGCGCATTCCAGGTAAAGCTCTCGGCAGTCACAAATGCCCCCTGTTCGCCCAGCACCATGCGCCCGGCTTCGGTCGCCACCGTGGCCGCAATCGCGATGGGCAGCAAGGCACCAAGAGTCCATTCGGCAAGCACCACTTCCATGGTGAAAATCATGCCGGTCAAGGGGGCATTAAAGATGGCGCCAATGCCGCCGGCGACACCACAAGCCAAAAGCAACACGCGCTGACGCTCCGCCATGCGCATGCCTCCAGCTAAAGTGCTGCCAACCGCAGCGGCGCTATAGACAATCGGGCCTTCCAAGCCGGCCGAACCACCAGACGCCACATTGACCAAGCTGCCAAGAAGTCGACTCACGATGGAGCGTGGGCGCATGTGACCACCGCGGCGCGTGACCGCTTCCAAAACAGCTGGCACTCCATGACCGCCGGGTTCGCGGAAGAGCACACGGATAATCGCCACGCCCAACAGGGCGCCGATCGCAGGCGCGGCAATCATGCCCCACCAATGCTCGCGCAAGGGCTCCAAAGCTTCGAACAACCAATGCACGCCGCTGCGCAATACCACCGCGACGGCAGCAGCAGCAAGACCGACGACGACGGCAGCCATGGCAAGTTGCCAAGGTTCGCGGCGAGCGCCGCGGGTGCGGAATACACTCTCTTTGTTCATGAGGGAATGCCCTGCTCTAAGCGATCGACTAACTCGCGCAAGACATCTGCCTCGGCGGCTTTCTGCATGGCTTTTTGGAAGGAATCCTGACGCAACAGATAGGCCACTCGTGACAAAATTGCCAAGTGCTCCTGCGGACTTGGATTCAACAGTAGCAACACCGCATGGACTGGCTCACCGTCGAGAGCGCGCCAGGCCACGGGGTTTTCGAGCATGCCGACGACCAACATGGGCTCATGCACAAAGGCTGTAGAAGGCACGCGCGGGTGCGGCAAAGCCACTCCATGTCCAAGCGCAGTGGAGGCCATGTGTTCTCTGGCCTGCAGTTGCGACAATAATCCGAGGCGGTCGACCGCCTCTTCGAGTGGCGCCAGCTCAACCAGGTTAGACAGGACCTCGTCTGGGGACACGCCCGGAACCTGATGCAGCACCGCGCCGCGGCCCAGGGCGGCGCCCAAGGGGCCGTGGCCATCGTCGCCAACAGCTGTGGTTGCTTCAGCCGGAGCACCCACCCGTGCTTGGCGCAGGTGCAGTCCCTGATTTCTCGCCCAGCGCTGCAATTCGCCTGGCTCAAAGCGGAATTCGCCACTCGGCCGCAGCATGCCCAATCGCCCCTGCCGCGCCCAACGGCGCACCGTGGCGGGTGAAACGCCGAGCATTTCCGCTGCTTGCTGCAAATCGAGGGCCATAAGCCGTCAATTCTAGCAATCGGCAAGCCCTCCCGGCAGCTTCCCGAAAAGCGGCAGACGCGCCCTCATTCGGCGCGTAGACTTAGCGACATGGAGGATCAATCCAAGTCAGCGGAAGGGGTGCAGGCGCGCAGGCGCCTTTACTTCTTGGTCGGCGCGCAACGCTCGGGCTCCACCCTGCTGCGCCTGATGCTGGACCACCATCCCAAGGTTGCCTGCTTGCACGAGTTCAATTTTGCTCTGCTTGCCGCCAATCCGGACAACAGCTCGCCCGATGCCAGCACCCTGAAGGCGAGGCTGGAGCAAGATCGGCAGTTCCGGTACTCCGGACTCAGCCTGGACCCAGATCTGACCTATGGCGAGCAGGTGAATCAGTTCCTGGAGGACTGGCGCCAGCGCGATGGCAGCGGCAAACCCAATGTCGGCGTCACGATTCACTTCCGGTATGACCTGGCACGTTTGTTATGGCCGGAAGCCTGCTTCATCCACCTCGTGCGCGATCCACGTGATGTCGCGCCGTCGGTCATCAACATGGGTTGGGCCGGCACCGCATGGCATGCCACCGAGCGTTGGTTAGAGGCTGAGCAAGAGGTCGATCGTTATCTTGGCGATTTGCCTGCCAATCGTTTCGCCCGCGTACGCTTTGAAGATTTGGTCACGCACCCAGAGCGCGAATTGACCAAACTGTGCACGCTCCTCGACATTGACTATGACCCAGCCATGTTGAGTTATCCCGAGGACACTTCCTATCCCGCGCCCGATGTTTCGGCCGCCCAGCGTTGGCGCGGCAAAATGGCCCCAGAGGATGTTCGTCAGGTGGAAGCCAAAGCGGGCGACATGCTGAGCAAACGTGGCTACCAGCCCTCTGGCGAGCCAAGTTTAGAAGTCAGTGGTTTGCACCAACTGCGCCTGGATGTCAAAGATCGCCTCGGGCGTTTGCGTTTTCGAATGCAGCGTTATGGAGCTGGCCCAGTGCTTGGCAATGCCGTGGCTTCACGGCTCGGCATGTCCGACACCAGTCAACGCCTGGAAGCAAAAATGCAGGACGAAGACCAACGCAACCTGCGCTAGGTTAGGGTTCATTCATGCGCGTCCTCCTCACCGGACGAGATGGTCAACTCGGCCATGAATGCCAATTGGCATGCCCCGCCGGCGTAGACCTCACTGCCGTAGGCCGCCAAGAATGCGACCTCTCCGATCCCGCTGCCGCCGCTGCCGTGGTGCATGCCTATCGGCCAAATCTGGTGCTGCACACCGCAGCCTGGACCGCCGTCGATGATGCCGAAAATCAGGAAGCGGCCGCCACGATGGTCAATGGCGAGGCCGTACGCGCGCTCGCTGCAGCAGCCCGAGAAGTCGGCGCACGCATGATTGGCGTTTCCACTGACTATGTCTTTTCCGGAGAAGGCACAGAACCTTGGCAAGAAGACGATGCCGTCGCCCCGCTCAATGCCTATGGGCGCAGCAAACTAGCCGGGGAGATCGCTCTCGCCGAGGAACTGCCTGGAGCTGGCTGCATGGTGCGCACCAGCTGGGTTTACGGCCGCCGCGGCCACAACTTTGTCCACACCATGCTCAAGCTGATGCTTGCCGGCCGCGAGTTACAGGTGGTCGAGGATCAGCAAGGTTGCCCGACCTGGGCTGGCGGGCTGGCCGAAGCGCTTTGGGCACTTGCATCTTGGCCCACCAATCAAGCTTTTGCGCCGTTGATGCACTACACCGATGGCGGCATTTGCAGTTGGTTTGGCTTCGCTCAAGCCATTCGCGAGGAAGCTCTTGGGCTCGGTCTAGGGGTGGCAGAGAGCTCGGTGCTCCCTTGCACCAGCGAGGCCTACCCCACCCCGGCGAAACGGCCTTCTTGGAGCCCCTTAGCCTTCAGCGAAGGCTGGGCGATGGTCGATAAGGAACAGGTGCCATGGCAAGTCGCTTTGCGCACCGCCTTACCCCATTTGGCCGCCGAGGCACAAGCCTCCCGGCCAAACTAGAATGCCCCCAACATGTCAGCAAAGCGTGTCCTAGTCACCGGAGGTGCCGGATTCATCGGTTCGGCTGTCGTCCGCCACTTGCTCGCCGACAGCGAGGCCGAGGTCCTCAACCTCGACGCTCTCACCTACGCCGCGAACCTGCTTTCGCTGCAAGATATCGCCGATGACCCGCGCTACCAGTTTCGCCGCGCCGACATCTGCGATGCCGAAGCCATGCAAGCGGCCTTCGCCGATTTTCGGCCGGACTGCGTACTTCATCTGGCCGCCGAATCTCATGTCGATCGTTCGCTCACCGGTCCGCAAGCCTTTGTGCAAACCAATGTCGTGGGCACCGCGGTTTTGCTCGATGCTGCGCGGAACTACTGGGAGCAACTGCCGGAATCGGAGCAACAAAGTTTTCGTTTCTTGCATGTCAGCACCGACGAAGTCTTTGGCAGCCTAGGTGACGAAGGCGCCTTTACGCCAACCACCCCATACGATCCAAGCTCGCCGTATTCCGCATCGAAAGCGGGTAGCGATCACTTGGTGCGCGCCTGGGGACGCAGCTTTGGCTTGCCCACACTGATTACCAACTGCTCGAACAACTACGGTCCGCGGCAGTTCCCGGAAAAATTGATTCCACTCATGATCCTCAATGGTCTCGAAGGCATTGAGTTGCCGGTGTACGGCAAGGGCGACAATGTGCGTGATTGGCTTTACGTCGATGACCATGCGCGCGCCATCTGGCAAGTCGCTTGCGGCGGCAAAGTCGGCGAGACTTATTTGGTTGGCGGCGGCGCCGAACGCGACAACCTCACGGTGGTCAAAACTTTGTGCGCACTCTTAGATGAGTTGGCGCCATCGGCGGACATCGGCCCTCGCGAAGGCCTGATTCGTTTTGTCACCGACCGTCCCGGCCATGATTTCCGCTACGCAATCGATGCCTCGGCAACCACCGAATCTCTCGGTTGGACCCCCCAAGAGAGCTTTGAGAGTGGATTGCGCCAAACCGTGCAGTGGTACTTGGATCACCAGGAATGGGTCGAGGCGGTGCGCACCGGCTCCTACCGCAACTGGATGGAGAAGAACTACGCATGGCGCTAGCTCGTAAAGGAATCATTCTTGCTGGTGGCAGTGGCACACGCCTCCACCCCATCACCCGCGCAGCTTCCAAGCAGATGCTGCCGGTGTACGACAAGCCGATGATCTACTACCCGCTGAGCGTATTGATGCTCGCGGGTATTCGCGACATCTTGGTGATTTCCACCCCGCATGACACGCCAAAATTCCAAGAACTTCTTGGTGACGGCTCTGCCTGGGGAATGAACCTCGAGTATGCGGTACAAGACAGCCCTGATGGTCTCGCTCAGGCCTATTTGATTGGGGAAGATTTTCTGGCAGGCTCACCAAGCGCCCTAGTATTGGGCGACAACATCTTTTACGGTCGCGGCTTCACCCAGATATTGACCGAAGCTTCCGAGCGCGAGCGCGGTGCCAACGTCTTTGCCTATCGGGTTCATGACCCTGAGCGCTACGGCATTGTGGCCTTTGACCAAGAAGGGCGCGCAATTTCCCTCGAAGAGAAGCCGGATAAGCCGCAATCGAATTTCGCGGTCACGGGTTTGTATTTCCACGACGAACGCGCCGTAGAGATTGCCAAAGCCCTGAAGCCTAGCCCCCGCGGGGAGCTCGAAATCACCGATCTCAATCGGGTTTACCTCGATGACAATTCGCTCGAGGTCTCGGTTCTTAGTCGTGGCTTTGCTTGGCTCGACACCGGGACTTATGACAGCCTGCTTGAGGCAGGTTCCTTTGTGCAAACCGTCGAGAAACGCCAGGGCATGAAGATTGCCTGCCCGGAAGAAATTGCCTGGCGCAAAGGCTTCATCAATGCGGAGCAAGTCGAACGACTCGCCACACCACTCAAAAATAGCGGCTACGGTGCTTACCTCCTCCAGTTGCTCGAGGAGTCCCAGCGGTGAAAGCCACGCGCCAGCTCATCCAAGATGTGGTCTTGCTCGAGCCGAAGCTGTTCGGCGACGAGCGCGGATTCTTTCTAGAAAGCTATAAGCGCGATACTTTTTTGGCGGCAACCGGCATCGCCCCTGACTTTGTTCAGGACAATCATTCCAGTTCTGGGAAAGATGTCTTACGCGGCTTGCACCTGCAAACCGAACCGCAAGCCCAAGGCAAACTGGTGCGCGTGATCCGTGGCGCCATCTGGGATGTCGCCGTCGACGTCCGCCCCGAGTCCCCCACCTTCAAACAGTGGGTTGGCGTGGAACTGTCAGCACAGAACCACCGCCAGTTATGGATTCCTGCGGGACTTGCGCATGGCTTCTTCACGCTCGAGGCAGGCAGCGAAGTGTTATACAAAACGACCGCACCCTACACTCCTGAATGTGAGCGCACCGTCGCCTGGGACGACCCCGACATTGCAGTGGCGTGGCCCCTGCAAGGCCGTTCTCCCGTGCTCTCCGCCAAAGACCAAGCTGGCCTCAGTCTTCAAGAGTTTCTAGCGGCCACTCCCTAGCCCATGAACGTTGAAGCCAGCCGCCAGTTGGCCGGGCGCGCCACGCGCAGCGGCATTTGGGTCTTAAGCGGGCGCTTTGGCGACGCTGGTCTGCGCTTCATCGCCAACATCATTCTCGCTGGTCTTCTTTTCCCAGAAGCCTTCGGCCTGATGGGCTTGGTGAACATTTTCCTGCTGGGCCTGCAGCTCTTCAGTGACACCGGCATTGGACCTTCGATTGTGCGCAGTCAGCGTGGCGAAGATCCGATTTTCTTGCGTACCGCATGGACCGTCCAGGTCATTCGCGGGGCAATTCTGTCTTTGCTGTGTCTGGCCTTAGCCACACCCTTCGCGCTGCTTTACGAAGAACCGGAACTCAAGCATCTCATCCCGTGGGCAGGACTTTCCGCCTTCCTTGGCGGACTGCGTTCGCCGAATTGGTTCCTCGCCGACCGACGCATGGCGCAAGGTCGCAAGACCTTCATCAATCTCGCCAGTCAAGTCGCCAGCGTGACGGTCATGATTGTCTGGGCCAGCATCGATCGTTCGATTGATTCCCTGGTGGCCGGCACTCTTGTCGCGACAGGCCTTCACGCCGTCCTTTCTCACTTCTTCTTGCCAGGCCCGCGCGCCTCATTCCAACTGGAAAAGGCTGCATTGCAAGAACTGTTCGACTTTGGGAGATGGATCTTCCTATCGACCGCATTGACCTTTTTGGCCATGCAGGGAGACCGCCTGTTCCTTGGCAAAGTCATTCCTTCGATGGCCATGCTGGGCGTGTACATGATTGCCTGGCGCATGATTGAATTGGTCACCACAATCCTGCAGCAGGTTTCCTCTGCCGTTGTGCTGCCTGCCTGGGCGGAATCGCATCGACTCTCCCCGGAGCAGCATCCACACCGAGTGCGCCAATCGCGCATGGGCCTGATGTCCCTTGGGGTCGCCGGCCTCGTCGGCATTGCGACCTTGGCTCCAGCGCTTTTCGGCAACTTCTATAACGAAGAGTACCACGACGCCATTTTCTACACGCAAATGCTGATTATTCCTGGTTGGCTCACGATCATGAAATCCACCTCGACCAGTGCCGCCTTGGTCTACGGAGACTCCCGCGCACTCTCGATTGCCAACCTCCTCAACCTTCTGGTGACGGCACCAGCCTGTGTGATTGGCTTCTACACTTATGGCTTGCCTGGCTTTATTGTCGGCACTTCATTGGGCACCTTAGCAGGCAACTTGCCCTTACTGAAGGCTTTACGCAGGCATGGCTGTCCACTTGGCGCGCAAGATCTGAACCTCAGTTTGCGCCTGGCTTTGCTGGCGAGCATTGGCATTTTTGCTCCAAAGCTTTGGAGCGAAGGAGACCCGCATCTATCGCAGATGTGGTGGCAGCTGCCCTTTGCCGCAATACTAGGGCTGCTGGCAATCGCACCGGCACGCCACGCATTGCCTACTCGTAACCCACGACCCGCATGAATCCCTGGTCCACCACGCTGCTCGCCCACCTTGTCATGGCGGCCTATCCCATCATCGGGATTGTGATTGGCGCCACCGTGACTTCGCGACATCGTGCAGTGTTACTCACGCTGTTGCTCGGCTTCTTATTCCTGCCGTCCACCAGCTACGAGTTTGGCCCACTGCACTGGACACGGTGGACGGCTCCGATTCTGACCTGTTTCTTCAGCACTTTGCTGTTCGACGCCCGGCGCTTCCGCAACCTGCGACCGCAACTCAGTGACTTGCCCATGTTGATGTGGTGCCTTTCGCCTGGACTGAGTTCTCTGAGCAACAGCTTGGGCGCTTATGACGCCACCAAAGCCGTGGTCTATCAAACTATTGTTTGGGGCGGCATCTATTTGCTGGGCCGACTGTATTTCACCAACCGCGCATCACTTCTCGATTTGGCGCGCTACATCGTGTACGGCTGTTTGGTGTATATGCCGTTGTGCCTATTCGAGTTCCGCTTTAGCCCGCAACTCCACCAGAATCTGTACGGATTCCACCAACACGAGTTCCAGCAGTCCATTCGCAGTGTTGGCTACCGTCCCATGGTTTTCCTGCAGCACGGGCTCATGGTCTCCATGTGGATGGGCATGGGTGCCTTCCTTTGCGGTGTGCTGACGAAAGCCAAGCAAATGCCTTCGATTCTTGGCGTGCCGCCCCTGCTGTGGACCTTTGCCCTGACCGGCACTTTCGTCATCATGCAGAGTTATGGCGCCATCGCCTTGTTTGTGGGCGCCTGGGTTATCTTGTGGCTCACCATGGGAATGCGCAGCCGCTTTGCCCTGATTGCCTTGGTGTTGTTGCCCACGATGTGGGCCGGACTACGCACCACCGGCGTGGTGCCGACACAACCGTTGGTGCAAGCCGCCGCGGCGGTGTCCCCGGAACGTGCGGTCAGCTTGGGCTCTCGCCTCGGCGCCGAAGATGACCTCATTCGCCACGTGCAACGGCGCATGGTATTGGGCTGGAGCGCCTGGGGCCGTGATCGTTATATCGACGACCGCGCCGTGGTCATCGATGGTTTGTGGGTGCTCACGCTAAGCCGCAATGGCTTGTTCGGCCTGATGTCCCTGCTGTTGGTTTGGATGGTCCCCTGCGTCAGCGTGTTGCGACGATTCCGTGCCGAGGATTGGCGACAAGACCCAGCAGTGCTGGTGCTCGGCGCCTTCACCATCATTGTGGCCATCTCGATGGTCGACAATTTGCTGAACGCCATGCTCATTCTGCCCTTCTTGTTGCTCTTGGGCGCATTGCCCAAAGCACTTGCGGAAGAGGAAGATGCGCCACGCGTGGCACCTGCGGCAGAAGAACTCCCGCTGCGCAAATCTTTGCCGGGCAAAGAAGCCAAGCGCCCACGCATCCTCGGCAACTAAAGGCTACTTGTACTCAATCAGGCTGACTTCGCCACGGCGATGTCGTCGGCCTTCGCCGATGACACCAGCAGCCTCCGCGAACTTGCCACCTAGGCAATGCAAGGCATAGGCCAGAGCGATGGACCAAGGCTGTGCCTGTTGTTGGCGGCGGAACCGCCCAGCGATACGCATCAGTTGCAGAGGGTAGATCGCGTAGGCCAATAGGGTCCAAGGCGACACCACGATGCCAAGCAACAAGGTGACCAAGGGCAGGACAAATCCCCACACAAGGGCGCTGCGCACTTGTGCCTGCATGAACCCAGCTGCGGCATGACGTCGGCGATTTGAGGCATAGGCATGTCCTGCGCGCTTATGCCGCTGCCACCATTGTTTGAGGCGAGTCATGTCGGCGTCGTGCATGGTCATTTCAGCGTCTATGCGCTCTATCTTCCAACCCAACTCTCGCAGACGGAAGCACAACTCCGGTTCTTCCCCGGCAATCGCACTGTCGTCGTAGCCACCCGCGGCAAGTAGGGCTCCAACGCGGAACAATGCATCGCCACCACAAGCATCGGCGGGCCCGATGGGCGTATCCCATTCGATATCGCACATGCGGTTGTAGATGGTCGCTTCAGGGCGTCGTTCACGGCGGCGGCCACAAACGACGGCGAGCGTGCTTTGTGCTTGCAAGGCCCGGGCAGCCTTGTCGAGCCAAGTGCCATCCAGCTCGCAATCGCCATCGAGAAACTGCACCGCGGCAAGCCCAGGATGATGCTCCAGCAAATGGCGCCAACCCTCATTGCGTGCGCGCGCAGCCGTGAACGGGAAACTCAAGTTCAAATCGATGACCTCGGCACCCATTTCCCGCGCCATTTCTGCGCTGCCGTCATGGCTACCGGAGTCGACATAGACCACGGCACAGCCAGGGCGCACCACCGAGGCAAGGCAGCGGCGCAAGCGTTCGCCTTCATTGCGCCCAATCGCGACCACGCCAATCGCCATTGGCAGTTCTTGGGGGTCGGCTTGAGTCGACGCTAGCTTGGACTCCATTGCAACTCCGTTTCCGGGGCGACGTCCTTCCAATTGGCGCAGGTCAGGGGGATATCAAAGCAAGCCCCAAGCTGGGCCAAGTCATGATCAAAGTGTTCCTGCAAGGCCGCTTCCGTTGCGGCGTCAAGTTGCGGGCGTTCCTTCATCATCCAGCGCGACTTGATCCGGTCGCGCAAGGATTCGGGCATGAGCGTGCGCCGCAGCCAACGAAGCGGTGGGAAAGCGGCAATGCTGTCACGCATAGGTGACTTGCGCATGCGCTGGGCAGACACATTTTGGGCCGCTTGCTCATGCTGCCATTGTGGTGTGCCGGTGTAGGCCAAGAAAGTGCACACGCGCTCCAAGGTTTGCTGCGGATGGGCGCGCAAACCGTCAAAGAACAAAGGCAGGATCTGCTCGCGTCCATAAGCCTCAATCCATGGCGACAGTTGCTCGTGGTAGCGCGAGTAGGCCTTGAGCGGCAGGTGCTCTTGGACCGCAGTATTGATGTCGCTCGACAATACACCCTGACTCCACTCATGAATGTAATGCGAGACCAAGCGATCGATTGGATGGCGCATCAGATAAATCAGCTTTGGCGGTGGGTCGCCAATCTCTTCGTGGAAGCGGTCCAACGTCTGTGGATAAGTCGGCAGCTTGGTGTAGTGTGTACTAGATTCACCTCGTAGATCGCTCTCTTTGGCCTCAATAAAGAGACCTCGATACCAATCCAGACCTTGGGCGTAGACATCGTCGTCGCTGAAGAAGTTGGGCTCCTTCGGCGTGCTCATATGGAAGCCAGGTTGCGCCGCAAGCTGCACATGCAGGGTGCTGGTGGCACATTTCATGGCACCAATAATGACGAAGTCAGGACGTGGGGGTCGACTCATGAGGAGGGAAACTCTCCGCGCCAGGATTCCGGTGGCGACACGGGGCGCTTAAGATTGTGCCAGATGTCACGGCCCTCTTTTTCGCACAGGTGAGGCTTCTTGTGGCGTAGCATTTCACGCAAGCCTGAAATCAAGCGGCCTAAACACCACAGTAAGTTGGCGCAAATCAGGCCGCCGCGGCCGTAAAACTTGGCGAAGTAGCGATTGCGCGAGGCATAAAAATACTGCGGGGGTCGTTTGCGCTTGGCCAAACTCTCTTTGACTGGCCCGCTGCCTCCACGCAGGTGCACGATATGAGCATCGGGCCAGTGCAGGCTTTGAAAGCCCGCCAATCGAGCGCGTCGGCAAAAGTCGATGTCCTCGAAGTACAAGAAATAGCCTTCGTCCATCAGACCGATTTTGGCGAAGACTTCGCGGCGAATCAGGATTGCGGCGAAGGATGCCCATTCGAAGGGAACCGGGGAATCGACCACCGGTGGTGCGACAATTCGGCGCGCCAGCAACTTAGAGATGGGCCCGGTTCCTGCAGCTCGTTCTAATTCAGAAAGAGGCGTGGGGTCGCGAAAAACGCTGCGCTGAGAGGCGGCATCAGGCCATTCCAGACGCGGACTATACAAGGAAACTTCAGGATGTTTGGCTAGGGCATCGCGCAAAGCGGCAATTGCGCCATCACGCACGAGGGTATCACTATTGAGCAGGAAATAGGCCTCGGCATCGAGCGCCAAAATGCCCACGTTGTTACCCGCGGAGAAGCCATGGTTGCCGCTCGACTCCACTAACTCGGCCCAAGTCTGCCAGCCATGTTCAGCGATCGCCTGCGCAATGATCGGGACAGAATCATCGCCCGAAGCATTGTCGACCACAACCACGCGTTCATCTTCCTGCAACTGACCTTCCAGGGACTGCAAGCAATCCACCACCATGGATGGCGTTCTGTAATTCAACAAAACGATGGCCAAGGAATAGCGCTCCTTGCTCACATTAAACCCCATTGGCTGGTGGTTTCGCGCAAGGCTTCAATCAAGCATGCGCGCTCATGGTCCGTCGAAGATTCGCCGTCATCGGCCAGAGTGGCAGCAATCGCGCCCTCCATATCCTTCATGTCCTCGACTGCTGTCATCAGGCCTTGTTCGGTAAGGCGCTGGCAAAACAACACCTGGTGATCGTCGAGGTTTTCTTGCAAACGATGCAGACGCGGTACTGCAATCAATGAGGTTCCAAACTGGCGGCAAAGCATGAAGCTACCGGCGCCGCCATGGGCGATGACCAGCCGTGCATCGCGCACGGTCTCGACCATTTCTCCATAACTCAAGCGCTCCTGAAAGCGTCCGTGCTGCGGCGTGTAAGTGCAACTTCCGGTTTGCACGAACAAATCTTCACCGCCTAACCGATCTAGGCCGGCGAGGCGATCCACTTCCTGAACGACGCGATCAAAGGGGTACTTTTCGGTGCCAACGGTCAAGAAAATCATGACACCACCCGGCCGTGGTACACGGCCTTACGATAACGCGGCGCCAGCTCTTCCCATTGCACCCAAAAGGCGTGTACAAAGGGATAAACCAAGCGACCGGTCAGGGACAATTCGCGAATTCGCGCCAAAGACTCCACGTAAATGGTGCGCGCACCGCGCAAGCGCCCGAGGAATAAGAAAGGTAAAGCCACACCTGCACCGGTGGACAACACCAGGTCAGGTTTTTCGCGACGCAGAACCTTCCACGCCAAGAAAAAGTTCTTGACCAAGTTCGAGATGTTGCGATTGGTTGGGTAATGCGCCCAAGTGTGCGGCTCTTCATTCAGCAAATACTGGGCATCGCTGGTGGGGAAACTCACCCAGTGATACTCATGCTCACGCCAGAATGGCGCGAGGGCATGCAACTCGGCGATATGTCCACCAGAAGACGCCACCAAAAGGATTTTCATGCCTCTGAATGCGCCGCCTTTTGCGCGCGATGCGCCTCGCGGATGGCCTCGTTGCGCTCTTCCAAGGTGCGAACCCGACCGCGGAAAAGGGACTTCCGCTCATGCTCGCGGAAAAAGGCGAGATACTCCGGGTCGTCGTAACGCGGATGCCGCGACAAGGCAGCACGCAAGTAGCCCAACAAAATGCCAAGGCCACCAATGATCCAGGGGCGTTCGAAAACGCGGTAAGCCGAGGCGGCCAACACGTAATACCAACGCGAACCCATGAAGTATTTCCCTCGCCCCCAACGCAAGCGACCAATCCAGATATTGCCCTGGCTGGACCCTTGTGGGCGCAAGTGACGGATGCGCATTTCCTGATCATCTTCAGAGCTGGCAATCCATCCACGCATGCGGCAAACATGGCCATCGATGCCATCCCAAGACACTTCGCGGACGAAGCCACCAATGTCCTTGAAACAATCCACCCGATAGAACTTCACCGGGCCGACGGCATTTTCATCACCGGTGCGCTCGGGAACTTCGCGACCATCTTCGAGGACGCCATAAAGCTTGCCAGAAAAATTGCCCAAGCAAGGATCGGCCTCCATTTTCTGCATGGCGCGCTCGAAATAGCCGAGCGGCATTTCCAAATCGCCGTCGTATTTACAGATGTAATCGTAGTCATCGAGCTCCACCGCACTTAGGCCTTGGTAGAAGGCCTCAATCACCCCGGGCCCTACAGCACGATGACCACGGTCCTCCTTAGGAACAATCTTGATGAAGTCGAACTTGGCGGCGTACTCCGCCAAAATCTGCGGCGTGTCGTCGGTCGAGCCGTCATCGACAATCACCCAACAAGTGGGCGGCACGGTCTGATTCACTGTCGATTCCAGCGTCCGCCTGATGAACGCGGCCTCATTGCGGCAGGGGGTGATCAGGCAATAGCGACGGCTCCTCACATTCGCCACAGGTGGCGATTCCGGAGCTGTCGGTTCGGATTTCATCGGCGGAGCCTGAGGGTTCACGGCGCAAGCATTCTAGGTGGACGGGATTCTCCTCTTCTATCGGCTATCTGGGCCAATTTCCGCTCCAGAAGTGGGCAGCAATCTCACCTAAATCCTTGCCGTGCAAGGGGTCAAAACCCTACCGTGGGCAGAACCGGGTGATTCTGGGCACCGGAATCCCCGAAATTCCTTGTTGTGACGCTTGATTGGCGTGCTCACAGGCCGTTAAGGCTTCGATGAGTCTTGCCCAACCCGCCATGAATTCTTCTAGTTTCGCTCGTCGAAAGCCCCAGCGGTGGTGGCAATTCACAGCAACAATGCTCCTTGTGGGCGTATTGGGGGCTTGTGGTGGCGCCCCTGAGGCTCTCGGCGGCGGGAATTCCCCGCAAAACAACCTCTCCGGAGGCAACAACCCTTCCACCCCTTATCAAACTGTCTCTATTGGCAAGCCATCGACCTTGCCCGCCCTCGCTGACATCGGCGACCCCGGCGCCGAAATCACCGGTGCCGATTTTGTAATTTCTCCGGCTCCAGTCAATATGTCGGTCGCCGGCGCGAACGGTCACTTCGCTCCCGATTGGAATCCGCTTGGTGTCCCCGCCACCTTTGATACCGCCTGGGGGCTCTACATGCTCAAGCTCGATGGCACCCCCATCAGCGACAGAATGAAGTTGGAGTGGTTGGACCTTCCTTCGAGTAAGCATGTCTGGGTCGGCTTGGCCAACTTCGAAAGCAACAAGTGGGCATGGAAGCAGGTTCCCGACGTGACCAACTTCAGCGTGCCGAACCTGACCAATTATGTGCGGGAATCGGACAAGGCCTTGGCCGTGGTGATTCTGGTGGCTGGCGAACAAAACGCGGCACTGACTTCGGTTACGGCACCTGATGTCGCTGCCGAATCAGAGGATTTCCTGAATGACGGCGCCTTTATGGGCACCAACCTCGAGTTCATCACCGATAGCTCGCGCAGCATCGTCTTCACCGATGTGTTCAAGACTGCCCGCGAATGGATTCCGCAAACCGTTCCCTTTAATGGCACTTGGGATACTGGCGCGACTCTAGATCTCGATGCAGATGGTTATCCCGCAAGCCTCTCTGCCGGCCAAGCTGCCGCAGCGGTGCTAATGAACAATCAAGTCGGTAACTATCCAAGCGGCACCTACGTCTGCCTATATGACGGCACCGGAACGATTGATTTTCGCGGCGATGCCACGGTGACGTCTCAAGCAGCAGGCCGCATGGAGGTCTTCATTGACCCCAGCGCAAGTCTGACCGTACTCAGCATTACCGACACCGACGAGCTGGACCCGATTCGCAATGTGCGCTTGATCATGCCCGGCTTTGAGGAAAGCTACCAAACGCAAACCTTTCATCCTGATTTCCTGGCTGCGGTAGACCCATTTAGTGTCCTGCGCTTCATGGACTGGGGCCGCACCAACGACTCGCCAATCTCGCAATGGTCCGAACGCACCACGACCAATACCTTCTCGCAAGCGGATACGAGCAACGGCGTCGCGGTGGAATACATGATTGAACTCGCCAACGAAACCGAGAACGACATGTGGATTTGCATTCCACACCAAGCCACCGACCAGTACGTCACGGAGCTGGCCACATTGATTCGCGATACGCTGGATCCACAACTGCACTGCTATGTGGAGTACAGCAACGAAGTTTGGAACAACATCTTCGACCAGGCTTCTCATGCCCAAACCCAAGGCCTCAACGCTGGACTATCGGCCGACCCCTATACCGCGCAAATGCGCTTCTATGCACAACGCTCGAAAGAGGTCTTTACCCTCTTCGAGACGGTCTTTCCAGAAGGATCGGAGCAGCCAATCATGACGCTAGCTGGGCAATCCACCAACCCTTGGACCGGTCTCACGATTATGGCCTGGGACGATGTTGCGGACCTTGCCGATTGCTATGCCGTGGCTCCCTACTTTGGCAACAGCCTGGGTCTTCCCGCCAACGAGGCTTCAACCCTCGCCATGAACACTGCGCAGGTCTTAGCTGAGTGCGATAGCCAAAGCCTGACCAAGCACACCAACGACACCGGCACCAACGCGGTCAACGCCGAGGCCTTTGGCCTCGAGCTCATTGCCTACGAAGGTGGCCAGCACCTAGTCGGCGTCAACGGCGTGGAAAACAACCAAACCATCACCGACCTTTTCCTGGACGCCAACCGCGACAGCGGCATGCGCCAGGTCTACCTTGATGACCTGCGGCGCTGGGATGCCAACGGCGGCGGCCTGTATATGGCCTTCACCTTGACCTGGGCCCCAACCAAGTTTGGCGCCTGGGGCGTGTTGGAATCTCAGAACCAAGATCGCCAGACCGCGCCGAAATGGCTGGGCATCATGGACTACATCGCCGAGATGGAAAATTAGGCCCAAAGGCCCTCAAGAGGCCCTGAACCGACGTCCGCAGGGTCTGCAGGCGTCGGTTTTCTCTTGGAGTACCACTTTCCCTGGGGAATCTTTTCCTGCACCCTCTCCACCTCGCCCGTATCCTGCCTGACCCCGTTTCCGCAAATAGACCATGATTCTCACTCTTTTTCTTGCCGCACTTCAGGCTCCGGAACTCGCTCCCAGCGAAATCCGGGTCCAGGACCTCAAAGCACACATCTCCTTCTTGGCCTCTGATGACCTGGAAGGACGCGAATCCGGGCGTCGTGGCGGCCATTTGGCTGCTGACTACGTCGAGACCCAATTTCGTCGCTTTGGCCTCGAGTCCATCATGGAGGATGGCAGCTACCAAATCCCCTTTCAGCTGAAAGATCTGACCTGCTACAACGTGGTGGGAGTCGTCCGCGGCACAGACGCGGAAATGAGCAAGAAGTACCTTGCCGTGGGTGGTCACCATGACCACGCTGGCATTGGTGGCCCCGGCGCCATGGGATTCCCGGGTGAAATTCACAACGGTGCCGATGACAACGCCAGCGGCACTTCGGGGGTGTTGGAGCTCGCGCAATACTATGCCGCGAACCCACCCAAGCACTCGATGATCTTCATGACCTTTAGCGCTGAAGAGCGTGGCCTGCTTGGTAGTCAAGCATTGGTCAAGTCGGGCGTCCTGCCCAACAAAGACATCATGGCCATGATCAATCTCGACATGATTGGCCGCCTCACCGATGACTACTTGTTCATCGGCGGTATGGGTACTGCCAGCGAACTGCATAAGGTTCTCGATCCGGTGTTTGCCAAGAGTGACCTGAAGCTAGAAATCGACGATCGTGGCGAAGCCCCTAGCGATAACACCAGCTTCTTTCATGCCGGGATTCCTGCGCTGTTCTTCTTTACGAACATCCACAGTGACTATCACATGCCTGGAGATGATGCCGACAAGATCAACTACAAGGGTGTCGCCCAGATCTTGACTCTGGTGCGCCAAACCATCGATCGTTTGGACCAACAGAGCAACCTGACCTTTCGTGACTTTGGCGGCATGGGCATGCCTAAGGATTTTAACCAACGCATGACCAAGCACTATCGCGAGATCAGCGAGCGCCGCGCCATGAAAGGCAAGCTGGGCGTCCGCGCTGGTGTCGAAGATGGGTCTGCAGGTTTGCGTGTGGAATCAGTCTCGACCGGCAGTGGTGCCGAAGCTGCTGGCCTCGAAGCTGGCGATTTATTGCTCGAAATCAACGGCCGCGCCACTACCTCTCTGCATGAGTTGCGCCGCGCCCTGGGTGGCGGTCTCAAAGGAGACGAAATCAACCTAGTCATCGAGCGTCTCGGCAAGCGCATCGAGCTCAAGGCGACGCTGCACTAGACTTTCCGATATCTGCCCCTTCCCGGGGCAAGCAATTGGCCTTCGTCCGCCCTAGAATACGTGCGGATGAAGGCCAAACTCATTGTCGGTAGCATCGTTGTCGTGCTCGCAGCGGCGATGGGCCTTTATCTACTGGACCCCTTTGGCGGCTCACCTGCTCCGCCCCCTGAGGAAGGCCAGGAAGACAGCTTTGAGCAAAACGAAAGCCCGACTCCCAGTGCGCGCACTCGCGGAGTTTCGGTACTCCTCGAAGAAGAGCAAGCCGCCCCTGAGTTCGCGGTGTACTTCGGCGACGCGAGTGGCGCCGAGCGCCTAGAGGGTAAAGGTGGTTTGCTGCGCATCCCACTGGACCTGAACTCCAGCGAGGCATCCAGCCCTTGGGTTGCAGCAAGGGCCAACCACACTTGGTCGCTTGCCGTGCCCGCACCATTGGCCGACGACACCGAAGCCCTGACTCTGCGCGCGCTGACACCAGCAGCAGACCTCACCCTGCGCTTTCGCATCGATGGTGCAGACGAAGTCTTGGAACCTTGGGTGCAAATCGAAGCGCGCGGCGAAGGGGGGCTCGCTCAAGCCGCCCGTCTATACCTCGCCAATCTGACCGATGGCAGCGGGCGCAAGCATGGCAATGGCGCGGTATTCCTCCTTCAGGACTTGCCTCCCGGAAGTTATCACCTGCAATGCGGACACGAGGGCAGTCCGTCGATCAGCATGGATGTTCGCTTAGAACCGGGCATCCCCTTTGACATTCCCGTTGTGCTAGAAGCGGGCTCCAACCTCGAAGGGATTTTGCAAACGAGCGATGGCTCCCCCGTTGCTCATGCCGCAATTGGTTTGCTTGCAGCAGAAAGCAACACCAAGCAAGATGGCTGGTTGGACCCACTCCAAGATTTTCATCTCTATGGGCGCTTTCCGGTAGGCACACTAGGTGGGTCGACGATTCGCTCAAATAAGGACGGTCATTTTCGCTTAGAGTCCATCCCCTCAGGCAACTGGCATCTGTTGGTGCGCTCGAGCGGACTTTTACCGATGAGCCAGCTGCTGTCGAATCCTCTGGCCCCTGGCGAAACTCGCGATTTAGAGGTTCTTCAGTTGCAGGCTGGCTTACAGGTGCAAGCCCTAGTTCAGGATGAGGATGGCAAAGCCGTTCCTGGAGCCAAGGTGCATTGGCGCAGACAACCCACCGAAGGCGTTCTGCTAAGCACCGCACGTTCACCAGCCTACACCACCAATGCTGAAGGCCTTGCCGACCTCAAGGCCATGCAGCCTGGCTCTTGGCTCCTGGAGGTGCAACACCCCTCTTATGCCGTTGCCGCAACCTCCTTCCAACTGAAACCGGGACCAGAGTCCACGCCATCGCTTGCAGTGACGCTTTCTCCCGCACGCGAGTTTCTGGGCATTTGCTTGGATCAGGAACAAGAGCCCATCGTGGGGGCTTACATCAAAATCTTGCCGGTGCGAGGCAGCCAGCATGATGCGGTTTCTGGCATTGGCGCGTACATCAATCAAGCGCGAAGCGACGAAGAGGGCAACTTCGCCTTCCATGCTCTTCCTCCAGGCGAATACTTTTTGCTCGCCACCCATAAAGACTACGCGCCAGCCACTACGGAAGCCTTCCAGATCGATGGCACGCGCGTCACCCCCTTCTCGCTACGCATGCATGTGGGCGCTTCCTTGCAAGTCCTGTTGCTCGACGAAGAAGGCCAACCAGCGGCGGAGGAATGGGTACTCGTGCAGGGTGAGATTGATGAGAGCTTTTTCCGAGCGCAAAGCAATAAACAGGGCCTGGCGCAGTTCACTCACCTACCCAAGGGAACTTATCGAGCCATGCGCGCTGCGGCAGTGCCGATTGCCACCAGTCGCCATGGACGTCTCCATCGCGATTATGAATTCGTCGCCCTGCTTGATGGTGAGTCGCGTGAACTCATCCTTGGCGGACGGCAACGGCTGACTCGCCTCGAAGGCTACGTGGTCAGCGGGGGCCGCGCCCAAGCCGGTAAGCGCGTGGCCTTACTCGCCGATGACGGCGTGCGCAGTGCGGTCAGCGATGCTTCTGGCTTTTTTGAAATCGCCAACCTAGTTCCCGGCAGTTATCTGTTCCAAGTGAGCGACCCGGTCTCGGGCAACTCCAGCGCTGGCAGTTTCTTTGGCACCGTGGAAGTGCGTGACATCGACAACAACAAAAGAGACATTGTATTGCCGCAAGCTGCGGTCGAGGTGCATGTGGTCGACCATGCCAGCGGACACCCGATTGAGCACCTGCCGGTCAGTTTGCGCCCGGCCGATGGCACTGAGCTTGCGGTTGGAGCCTTTGACTCTACCGATGCACAAGGCATCGCCCTGTTCCCGACTTTGCGCCCTGGCAGTTACTTGATTTGCGCCGGCGACGCCGCCCAGCCTTATTTCGGCGGCGATGGCCGACGCGACGCTGCCATGCACCATGTCGTGGTCAAAGAAGGTTCCGAAGGCACTATCCGCGCCGAGTTGCGCTTACGACAAGGCGCCACTTTCCATGGCCGCGTGTTCGACCGCGATGGCAATGTCGTGGAGGGCGCCTATCTGCATTACCTCGACCGCCAAGGCAATCTGCTCAACCGATTGAGTTTGCAATGCACCAATGCCCAGGGCCTTGCTTCGCTCAAAGGCCTGCCTGCAGGGGTGGGTTATGTCCTCGCGCGCCACCCACAGCTCGGTCAAGTGCAAGTCGCCGTCGACCTTCTGGCTGGGCGAGAGAGCCAACGAGAATTGGTGTTAGAACGTGGCTTCTTCCTCGAGGTCACCGCGGTCGATGACACCGGGCACCCGTTCACTGGTGTGTTAATCAGTGTGCTCGATGAACAAGGCAATGCCATTCCTCAACCCATGAGTGGGCAAGAAGCGCAGGCGGTGCGGCTTGCCATGCTGCGCGGCACTCCACAGCGCATCGGCCCCCTTCCTGCCGGCAAGTATTCCGTGCAGCTTTATCGACCCGGCGAAGTTCCGAGCGAACACTCCGTGGAACTCAGCGCGGCAACTTCTGATCGCGATTTGCGCCTGCCCTACTAGGGATGATGTTCCTCTTACAAGCAGCCACCCCACCATTCGTGGGCAGTGGAGAGCTCGCCGCCCTGGCGGGCGCCTTAGTTTGGGGCGTGGCCACGGTGATCTTCACCCATTCCTTCCGCCGAGGTGATCCGCTCGATGCAGTTTGGTTTAAGAATGCCATTGCCGCCATCTTGTTGGTGATTGCCGCCTGCATTCTTGGCCCACGCTGGGGTGGCGGATGGCCCGGCGATGGAGAGACCAGTTGGATTCTGGTTTCCGGCTTACTCGGCCTTTGCGTTGGCGACTTTTTGTATTTCCTCGCCTTATCCAAAATCGGAGTAGGGCGCACCGTAATTCTGAGCCAACTCACCCCTGCGGTGACGGCAATTGGAGCTTGGCCGCTGTATGGGCAACAGCTCAGCGTGCAGCAATGGGTTGGTTTGTGGCTAGTCGTCTTCGGGGGAATTTTGGCCGAGTCACGCCTGCTCAAAGGCCGCCGTCCCAAACACGAAAGCGGTGGAGTTCTCGCTGCTCTCGGTTGCGTGGTGGCTTGGACCCTGGGCAACCTCACCATTCACCATGGACTGGCCGAAACCGGGGCAGTCACCGGAGGGGCCCTGCGTTTGCTTGCAGGGGCTGGTGGCTTCGCCATTTGGTTCCTGTTTCGAGGTCAATTGTGGCGGCGACTTCAATTGCTCAAAGCCCCAGATGCTTGGCGCGCCTACGGTTTCGCCACCATTCTCGGCACGGTCGTCGGCATGAGCCTTTACGTTGCTGCATTTAAATGGAGCAAACAAGGGGTGGCGGCAAGTCTGTCCGCCTCGGTGCCACTTTTTGCCATTCCTCTGTCGGTTTGGCTCTTTGGCGAGCGGCCTGGCTGGCGCGGCTGGAGTGGCGCTGCCTTAGTCATGATTGGCGTGGCAGCAGTTTCCTTGGTGAGCGCAGATAATTCGCTGTAAGGGCGGAAAAGTAGCCGACGAAGCGGTTTTTCATCCGTAGAGTAATTCACCCGCATGAAGAAACTCTCCCCCCTTCTTCTTCTGGTGGCATTGGCGGCTGCATTGACATGGTTTCTGTGGCCCGATGACTCTCAACCAGATTCCCTTAATTCTGGTGCAAATCAGGCCCAATCAAAGCAAAGCCCTGCTGCTGGCGAATTTGATGACGCCACTGGCGATGGTGTCTCGCGGAAATCTGGCCATGCCTTAACCGTCACCCTGCTTGGTGCCGATGGGGAGTCCCACGGCGACGAGGCTCATCTATTGATGCAGGCCGAAGATGGTCAAGTGACCGAGCTCATTGTGGTCGGCGGCTCCACCGAAATTCAAGAGCCTTGGCCCACCACGGTGATCGCCTATGCCGACAATATCTGGTCTCTCTCAGCCGAAGTGGATCGCGAAGATTTCGAAGACGAAGGCGAAGTCTCCCTGACACTGTCCGACCCTGCCGCGCAACTCGGCATTCGCGTGCTCGATGAAATGGAGCAGCCCTTATCAGCGCCGATGCTGCACCTCACCACAACGCAGCGATCGAATAACAGCTTCCTGCTCAGTTGGCGTCCAGACCTGGCCGGACATGCTGGCGCTGATGGCTATCTCCTTGTCCAAAATCTGCCCCCAACGCAGTACTCGGCAACCATCCGCCAAGAAGGCTACGTTCCCGCCACCATCACGATCGATGCCTCTGCGGGTGGCATGGTCGAAGAGGCGGTCACACTGGTTGCCGCAGCCACACTGTCGGGACAAGTCGTCGGACCGCAAGGGCCTATGGCCAATGTCGACGTCGGCATTCATCTTGCGGACAATCCCAACTCGATGCTTGACCTCGACCGCGAGCGCTTCACAGATGAAGGAGAACTGCCGCTTGCCATTCCGGTCGAGCATCAAGCCGTCACCGACGAAGAGGGTCGCTACACGATTGAGCCAGCGCGACCGGGCAGGTATCGATTGTTTGCCGCCCATGAGGATCTCCTTCCGTACGTGAGTGCGGAAGCCATGGATCTGGTCGCCGGCCCAAGCCAGCAGGCTCCCCTCATCGAACTCCAAGACGGTCCGCGCATCCAGGTCTTGGTGAAGGGCCCCAATGGCTTAGCTGTGGCCGATGCCGCCGTGCGCTGGAGCCGCTCGGGCGACAGCATTTTGGCGCGCCTTAGCCGCAACGCCAGCAGCCCTGCAGACCGCCAAGTGACCATCACCGACGAGAATGGTGTGGCCACACTTGGCCCGATTCCCCCGCGTCAGTTGCGATTAGGTGTGCAACATTCGGCCTTTGCCTTTTATGAAGAGGAGGTTGACCTCAGTGACGCCAAGGCCGAGGTCATCCAGCGCGACATCGTGCTGCAAGAAAGCGCGAGCCTCCTCGTCCAAGTTGTGGATTCTCAAGGCGAGACCCCGATTGCCGATGCCACTGTCCTCTTGCTCCCTGCCGCAGATGTCGATGATGTCACCGGGCTCCTTGGGTTTAGCGGTTCGGACAGTCAAGCAATTGCCGATGAAAGTGGCCGTGCTGATTATGACAACCTCAGTCCTGGCCCCTACCGTCTCAGCGTGACCTCACCAAAGCATGCGGGATGGCAAGAGGAAATCGAGATTACGGAAGGAGAGAATCCACCAATCACGGTGCGCATGGAGCCTGGCGCTACCTTGCATGTACGTGTTCTCGATGATGAAGATCAACCTTTGGCAAACACCGCTGTGGTGGTTGCCAACATGGAAGCAAAAACGCAAAAGAGTGAAGAGACTGACGACGAAGGCAGTGCTCATTTCTACGGTCTCAATCCCGGCCAGTGGTCGGTGCAGTCGGTCAACAACAACAACCTAGACGACGACGCTGGTGGCGGCAGTCTCGATGTTCAGGTCAAGTTCATCGAGATTAGGGCGGGCACAGAAGAAACCATCATCCTTGGCGGATTCGTTCCGCGCGCCGATGTCGAAGGACATCTTTGGCGTGGCACCACCGCCCTTGCCGGAGCCAGCGTGGCAGTCATTCAGCCCACCGGGGTGAAGGTTGCCGTGGCCGACAAAGAAGGCTTTTATCGCGTCGAAGGCCTGCCGCTGGGCGATTACGTCACGGTGATTAACGCCGGCGGTGTCGGCCAAGGCGGCGGCGCCTACTACGATTCCTTGGAGGTCAGCTCTACCGGCACCGTCGTCCGCGATTTCTTCTTGCCGGAAACCGGTTTGGAGATTGCCGTAATCGATGCCACCACTGGCCTTCCCTTGCAGGGTATTTCGGTAGCCCTGCGCCCTGAAGATGGCAGCAACATTTCCGGCGGCGATTTTGGCATGACCAATGAAGACGGCATCGCCAGTTTTCAAAGCGTTGTGCCTAATGATTACTTGGCCTTTGCCGGATCCGTCGCGGTTCCTTTTCTTGGCGGCGATGACCGCGGTCTTGGCGGCGCCAGTAGCCCCATCATTCGTGTGACCAAAGGCAGCGGTACGCAACGTGTGGAGCTGCGTCTAGATGAAGGTGCCACCTTGCGCATTCGCGTCAGTGATCAAGACGGCAACTACCTCAAGGGTGCGCATATGCACTATGCCACCGAGACCGGACAAACCTTTAACGTGGTTTCTCTGAAGGGCACCAACTCCAAAGGTGTTGCCGAGATGAAAAACCTCCCTTCGGGGCCAGGGCATATGATTGTGCGCCACCCCACCTTGGGTTTTACTGAATTCGAGGTCAACCTCACCGCTGGCGAAATCAGCAAACGTGAAGTGACCTTAAACTCCGGAAGCTTGGTTTATGTCACGCCACTCGACGACACTGGAGCCCCCATGTCTGGCGTGCTTTGTAGCGCCCTAGATGAACGCGGCTCCCCACTCAGCTACATGTGGGCCATGGAAGAAACGCAGGCCACGCAAGCGGCCTATTTTTCGGGGAGCGAACAGAAGCTCGGTCCTCTGCCCGCTGGCAACTACACCATTCTCATGGTGCGGCCGGGCAAAGCACTGGTCCGGCACAAGATTTCGGTCGATGGGCGGAGCGAACAGCACCTTCGCCTTCCCTTTGCCGAGGCGGAGCGCTAGGCTCCCTGCATGTTCCGACGTCTGTTCGTAGCGAATCGGGGCGAGGTGGCGGCACGCATTGTGCGCGCTGCACGCGCCCTGGATATCGAGCCTGTATGCGCCGCATCGACGGCCGATTTAGAAGCTGGCTACCCCTACCTCGAAGAAGCGGCCGAGGTGGTGTGCCTTGGGCCTGGGCCGGCGGCACAGTCCTATCTCAAGATGGAAGAGGTGGTTCAGGCAGCGCGCCAAACCCGCTGCTCCGCGCTGCACCCGGGCTGGGGTTTCCTCGCCGAGAATGCCAGCTTCGCCAGTTTGTGTGAGCAGCATGGTGTTCGCTTTATTGGCCCATCTCCTTCCGTGATGGACTTGATGGGGCGCAAAGTCTCGTCACGCACCGCCGCCCGCCAAGCGGGACTCCCCGTCGTCCCTGGCAGCCTGGGCTTGCTCGACACCGTGGAAGAGGCGAAGAAGGTTGCCGCTGAAATTGGCTACCCGGTGGTCCTCAAAGCCGATGCCGGCGGTGGCGGTCGTGGTATTCGTCGCTGCAATCAGGAATCGGAACTCGAAACCGCTTTCCACCAGGCCACGCGAGAAGCGGAAAGTGCTTTTGGCAACGGCGCTCTTTATCTGGAAAAGTATTTGCTCGGCGGGCGGCACATTGAAATCCAAGTTTTGGGTGATGGACGCGGCAACGCGATTCACCTCGGCGAGCGCGAATGCTCGGTGCAGCGTCGCCATCAAAAGCTCTTAGAAGAAGCTCCCTCCGCCGCGATGACGGCAGAGCAACGCCAAGACCTTGGCCAACGTTCGGCGAGCGCTGCCGCGCAATGGCATTACGCCGGCGCGGGCACGATGGAGTTTCTGCTTGATGAAAGCGGCGCCCTGTACTTCCTCGAAATGAACACGCGCCTGCAGGTCGAGCACCCGGTGACCGAAATGGTCACCGGCATCGATCTCATGGAAGCGCAGATTCGGATTGCTGCCGGTGGCGCTCTCCCCTGCTCGCAAGACCAGGTGAGCATTTCCGGCCATGCCATCGAACTGCGCCTCAATGCCGAAGACGCCGAGCAAGATTTCCGCCCATCGCCAGGCGTATTGGAGGAATTCGCATTCCCGCTAAACACCCCAGGATTGCGCGTAGACACCCATTTGCGCCCAGGTTCGCGAATTGGCACCCACTATGACAGCCTCCTTGCTAAGGTGATTCTGCACCGGCCGACGCGAGAGGATTGCATCAGCGGTCTCTTGCAGGTGCTCAACCAAGCTCGCATTCGCGGCGTGGTGACCACGGCGCCCCTCCACCAACGCATTCTTCAAGAAGCTCGCTTTTGCTCCGGAGCCTATGACACGCTCTGGCTCGAATCCCTCCTTGCTTCTTAAACATAACACTACCGATGAAACTACTTCCCCTGTTACTTGCTGGCTCCCTGCTAGGCGCCGGCGCAACGTTCACCGCGCAACACCTATTCGCCCAAGAACCGGCGCAGGAGCCCGGCCCAGACATGAGCCCAGGAGCCCAAATGGAGCTCATGCAAGCCATGATGAAAATGGGCGCTCCCGGTGAAGAGCACAAGGCCATGAAGTCATGGGTCGGCAACTGGAAAGCCGAAATGAAAATGCGCATGTCGCCAGAGGCCGATTGGGAAACCTATCAGGGCAAAGCGAAAATTCAATCCGCTCTTGGCGGTCGCTACATGATTGAAAAGTTCGAAGCCAACCTCGGCCCAATGATGGGTGAAATGGAAGGCTTGCTGATTTTCGGTTACAACAACCTGACCAAGCAGTACGAATCTTCCTGGCGCGACAACTGGTCGACTTGGGCTTCCACCGCGACTGGCTTTCAAAACGAGGAAGGCATGTACGAGATGTCTGGCCTGATGAAGGACTTGGTGACCCCAGAGGGTCGCCACACCCATTACACCACTGGCTTCGTCACGGAAGATCACATGGTGATGCACATGTATGACACCATCCCGCCCCACGGCGATGTCAAAGTCATGCAGATTGATTACTACCGCGTGAAGGAGTAATCAAAGCCTGCGCCCGGCCTTGCGCCGGACTTATCCAGCACCGGGAGCAACCCTCCCGGTGCTTTCTGTGTATCCCTTGTAGCCCTCGTAAAACACGCGGGCACTGCCGCCATCGATCTCCAACACATGAGTCGCGAGTTCGGACAAGAAGTGGCGGTCGTGACTAACGAAGATCATGGTGCCGTCATAGTTGGCGAGGGCATCGAGTAGAGCCTGCTTGGACTCGACGTCAAGGTGGTTGGTCGGTTCGTCGAGAATCAAAAAGTTGGGTGGCTCAAACAGCATGCGCGCCAACACCAACCGCGCCTTTTCCCCTCCGCTCAACACTGCGGTGGGCTTTTCGAGATCGTCTTCATCGAAACCGAAGCAGGCCAGACAGGAACGTAAGTTGCCAATGTTGGCGGCAGAAAAGGCGGTGGTCATGACGCCAATCACCGTGTCCTTGGGGTGCAAGATTTCGGTCGAGTGCTGTGCGAAGTAACCGACATCTAGACCAGCACCGCGCTTGCACACGCCGTCGTCAGCTTCGAGGTCGCCCATCATGATCTTGAGCAAGGTGGACTTGCCGGCGCCGTTGACACCAAGCACCGCCCAACGCTCTTGCCGACGCATGTGCATATCTAAATCCAGATACACAATGTTGTCGCCAAAGCTCTTGCACAAACCCTCGGCAACAAAGATGTCATTCCCGGAACGCGGCGGTGTGGGTATGCGAAACACCAAACGCTGACGACGGCTCCGCGGTGGATCGAGCTTTTCGAGCTTCTCCAAGCGCTTTAAGCGACTCTGCGCCGCGCTGGCCTTGCGCGCCTTGGCACGAAAGGTGTTGATCCATTTCATTTCGCGCTCGATGTGACCCTGCTGCCGTTCATAAGCAGCCTGTCGCTGCGAGTCTTCCATCTTGCGTTGATCCAAGTAAAGATCGTAATCGCCTGGGAACAAACGCAATCGACCTTCATCAATCTCAACAATGCGACTCACGACTTGGTTCATGAATTCATGGTCGTGACAAGTCATGATGACGGTGCCGCGGTATTCGCGAATGAAACCCTCCAACCACAAGATCGATTCCAAATCGAGGTGGTTGGTCGGTTCGTCCAACAGCAAGATGTCAGGCTGTTGAATCAAAATGCCGGCCAAAGCCACACGCATCTTCCAGCCACCAGACAATTCGCCGATGTCCTGGACCATGCGCTCGTTCGAGAAACCCAATCCCGCCAAAACCTCGCGCGCGCGCGCTTCGACGTCGTAACCGCCGAGGACCTGGAACTCATCTTGCAACGCGGAGTAGCGCGTCATGATGGAATCAAACTGGTCGGCCTTGGCCGGATCCCCCAGATCATGCTCCAAAGACTCGAGCAAGCCGCGCAGTTCGGACACGCGACCGGCGCAACGCACCGCCTGCTCCACCGGAGTGCACCCGGACATTTCGCCCACCTTTTGGTCGAAGTAGCCAATGCGCTTGCCAGAAGGAATGCTGACCTTGCCATTTTCCACGACCTCCTGCCCCGTGAGCAGGCGAAACAGGGTGGTTTTCCCAGACCCATTGGGGCCAATCAAGCCGACCTTCCAGCCATCCTCTACCTTGAGATTGGCATCTTGGTAGATGATTTGCGAACCGTATCGGTAGTCGAGGTCGGTAATGGTGAACATCGTCATCCGCGCCTCCGCGCGAACCGCCCATTGTCGCCTTGCGCAGGCCTCTTGGGAAGGCTGAAGAGCGCATGCGGCCGAGTTAAGATGAGCGCGACCCTTTCCCGTCATCATGTCTGAAATCATCTCCCTCCACGCCCGCGAGATTCTTGACTCTCGTGGTAACCCCACCCTCGAAGTCGAGGTTGATTTATCCACCGGCGCCTCGGGCCGAGCTGCGGTGCCTTCGGGTGCCTCCACCGGCAAGCACGAGGCCGTCGAACTCCGCGACGGCGATGAGCGCTACGGCGGCAAAGGCGTCTCCGAGGCGGTGAATAACGTCAATGAGGTCCTCGCCCGCCCCATCGAAGGCATGGACGCCGATGAGCAAGAAGAAGTGGACCGCGCCCTGATTGAGCTCGACGCCTCCGACAACAAATCCGGCCTCGGCGCCAACGCCCTCTTGGGCGTATCACTCGCCGTCGCCCATGCCGCCGCAGACGACGCTGGCCTGCCCTTGTTCCGCTACCTCGGCGGCGCGGGCTCCAACCGCCTGCCGGTGCCGATGATGAACGTGCTCAACGGCGGCGAGCATGCCGACAACAATGTCGACTTCCAGGAGTTCATGATTCAGCCCTGGGGCGCCGAGACCTTCGCCGAAGGCTTGCGCTGGTGCGCCGAGACCTACCACTGTCTGAAGTCGCTCTTGCGCGACCGCGGTCTCTCCACCGCCATTGGCGACGAAGGCGGTTTCGCTCCCGACCTCAAGAGCAATGAGGAAGCAGTTGAGTTGCTGATTGCGGCGATTGAGAAGGTTGGCCTTAGCGCTGGCGAGAAGGATATGGCAATTGCCCTCGACGTGGCCGCCACCGAAATCTACCGCGACGGCGCCTACCACTTCGAAGGCAAGCAGCTCTCAGCTGCGCAAATGGTCGATTTCTACGCCGATTGGTGCAACCGCTACCCCATCGTCAGCATTGAAGATGGTCTCGACGAAGATGACTGGGCAGGCTGGAAAGCTCTGACCGATGCGATTGGCGACGACATCCAACTCGTCGGCGACGACCTCTTCGTCACCAACCCCAAACGCCTGCTCAAGGGCATCGACGGTGGTCAAGCCAACAGCATCTTGATCAAGCTCAACCAGATTGGCACCTTGACCGAAACCATGCGTGCGATCGACATCGCCCGCGAAGCTGGCTACAGCTCGGTGATTTCGCACCGCTCGGGCGAAACCGAAGACACCACCATCGCCGACCTCGCCGTCGCCGTGGGTGCGGGTCAGATCAAGACTGGCGCACCCTGCCGTTCCGACCGGGTCGCCAAGTACAACCAGCTCCTTCGAATTGAGGAATGGCTGGGCGAGTCCGCTCGCTACGGCACCGCACTGCCCCTGTGAGCGACAAAGCTTCCACCGTCCGTCATCGTGCCCTAGAGGTTCTGTTGTGGGGAGCGGTGGTGCTGGTTGGCGGCTATTTGCTGCTGCCGGCGGCGGTGGATTTGGTGCGCACGCGCCAGCAGGAAGACCGTGAGCATGAAAAGGCCGATTTGGCCGAGGAATCTCTGCGCGATTCGCAGGGAAAACTCGAGCAATTGGCCGACGATCCGCAAGCGCTAGACAAAATTCGTGAAGCGCAGGAACTTAAGGCCCGTACAGAAGATAGACATGAGTGAAGAAACCCGCCCAGACGCAGCTGCCGTCACCCGTTTCGCCGAGGCCTTCGCCAAACTGCGTGAGCAGGTGGGCAATGTGGTCGTTGGCCAGGAGCAGGTGGTCGAAGAGCTCACCATCGCCATCGCCGCCCGTGGCCACGCCCTCCTGGTGGGTGTACCGGGCTTGGCCAAGACCCTGCTCGTGAGCACGGTGGCGCGCGCCCTCGACCTCGATTTCCGCCGCATTCAGTTCACGCCTGACCTGATGCCCGCCGACATCACCGGCGCTGAGGTCCTCCACACCGACCCCCAGAGTGGCGAGCGCAGCTTCCGCTTCATGAAGGGCCCGGTGTTCGCCAACATCGTTCTCGCTGACGAAATCAACCGCACCCCGCCCAAGACGCAGGCTGCGCTGCTCGAGGCCATGCAGGAGCGCCAAGTCACCGCTGGTGGCAATACGCGCGAGCTGCCTGAGCCGTTTTTCGTTCTGGCCACGCAGAACCCGATTGAACAGGAGGGCACTTATCCCCTGCCCGAAGCCGCGCTCGACCGCTTTTTGTTCCTGATTAAGGTGGATTACCCCTCGGCCGAGGAAGAGGAAGAAATCCTCCGCCGCACCACGGGCAACCTGGAAGCCACCGTCGAGCAAGTGCTCGATGCCCAAGGCATGATGGAGCTCCAAGCCCTGGTTCGCGCCGTCCCGGCGGCTGACCCGGTGCTCGATTTCGCCGTGCGCCTGGCTCGCGCCACCCGCCCAGATGATTCCGCGCCAGACTTCGTGCGCCAATGGGTGACTTGGGGTGCCGGACCACGAGCCTCGCAGAACTTGATTCTCGCCGCCAAGGCGCGCGCCCTGCTGCAAGGCCGTCATCACGCCTCCGCCGAAGATGTCGCCGCTGTGGCCCCATCGGTGTTGCGCCACCGCGTTCTTGCCAACTTTGCCGCCGAAGCCGAAGGCATTCACGCCGATGACATCGTCGGCCGCTTGCTCGAAGTCGTGAAAGCCCACCCGAGCGCCCTTGACGGAGACCGTGCAGTCGGCGTCGGATCCTAAACTCCGAGCACGTCTGGCGCGGCTCGAATTGCGCGCCCGCACTGTGGTGGAAGGACTTCGCGGCGGCCGCCACCGGTCGCCCGCGCGAGGTTCGAGTTCCACCTTCGCCCAGCACCGCGAATATGTTCCCGGCGATGACATCCGCCACCTTGACTGGCGCCTGATGGCGCGCGGGGATCGCAACATCATTCGCGAGTTTGAAGAGGAAACCGATCTTCAACTGCATTTGGTGATGGATACTTCCGCCTCCATGAAATTTGGAGAAGAGCCAAGCAAGCTGGAGTATGCCGGTTGGTTGGCGGCTTCCTTGGCGCGCATTGCCTGCGACCAGCGCGATGTCTTCAGCCTCAGCCTGACCCAAGGCGAAGAGCTGCTTCGTAGCCTGCCGGCACGTGGCGGCGAAGGCCATTGGCAAAGCTTGCTGCATGCTTTAGCTAGCGTCGAAGCCCAGGGTGAAGGTGACCCTGGTCGCGGTTTGGCCGCTGCCGCCATGGCATTAGATCGGCGTGGCATTGTGGTTTGGCTCACGGATGGCCTCGGCGATCCCGAAGAAGCTGCCAATGCGGTTGGCCTACTGCGCCACCGCGGCCACGACGTGATTATCCTGCGCGTACTCGATTCGGCCGAAATCGATTTCCCGTATCAGCGCAACACACGCTTCCTCGGACTCGAAGGCGAAGAAGCCTTGCGCCTTGACCCCAACGCAGTACGCCAAGCCTATCTCGAAGCCTTCGAACACCACGCGCAAGAGTTTCGGCGTCGCCTGCGGGCTCTGGGCTGCGCAGTGCGGCGCATGCCGAGCAACGAGCCTCTTGAAGTTGGTTTGGTGGAATTCCTGGCTCGCCGCAGTGCGGCCTTACAAAGGAGGGGTAGTTGAACTTCGGCGCTCCTGGGGTGCTGTGGGCATTGCCCCTAGTCGCCGTTCCAATCTTGATTCACCTGCTGCAACGCAGGCGCACGCAGCTGGTGGATTTCGCCGCCATGCGCTTCCTCGCCGAAGCCTTGCGCCGCACCCGGCGGCGGGTCCTGCTCGAGGATCTACTCTTGTTGCTGCTGCGCACTTTGGCGGTCCTTGCCCTGATTTTGGCGCTGGCACAACCAAGCACGGAATCTCTGCCTTTGGCCCTAGGCCGGGAAGCACGCGCCGAAGTCCTGGTGGTCGATACCTCGTTGTCGATGGACCACCAACAAAACGGCAGCTCATCGTTTACGCGAGGCCAAGCGCTGGCTGCGGAGCGCTTGGGCGCCTTGAAAGGCCAGCTCGATGACCGCGCCGCCCTGTTGCGCGCTGGCCTATCCACCGAACGCCTGGCCAATGGCGACCCGCGCGAGGTGCGCAAGGCGCTTGGCGAAATGACACCGCCACGCGGAGGCACCTCCGACGTCGGCGCGGCCATTTTGGCGGCACGCCAAACCGCACTGGACATGGGTTTGCCATTAGATCGGATCCGCATCACGCTGTTGACCGATTTGCAAGCTAGCCAATGGCCCGAAGACTCACCCGCACGCACCGCCTTAGCGCGCTTGGCAGAACTAGGCTGCGCAGTGGAAGTGATTGATTGTGGCGCCGATGTTCGTGACAACTTGGCAATCACAGGATTGGAGTTGAACCCGCCCCAGGTCGTTCGCGGCGACACCGTGCAAGCCACCTTCCGTGTGCGCAACTTCGCCATCACTCCTGCCGAAGTCGAAGTCGTGGTCAAACTCGACAATGATGTAGTGCAATCCTTACGCCTAAACCTGGGGCCTCAGGAGGAACAGGAACAATCCATCCTGCTCAATCCGGTAGGACTTGGACCGCGGGTGCTCGAAGTCCACCTTCCTCACGACGCCTTGATTGGCGATGACCAACGCGCCTCGGTGCTGGAAGTGCGGGATAGTTTGCAAGTGCTGTTGGTCGGCGATCTCGCATTGGACTCATCACGGCCAGGCTTGGTCGAGAGTTTGGCCGCCTATCTTTCCTTAGGCGCCGATGCCCCCATCCAGACCGAAAGTCTGCCTCTATCCCGACTCGACGATTCCGCTCTGGAGTTGGCCGACATCCTGGTTTTGGCTGACCCTGGTTCGATTTCGATTGCGCAAGCGGAGCGCATCGTCAGCTTTGTGCAACAAGGTGGCGGCTTCCTGATGGTCCCTGGTCCAAACACGGGCCAAGGCGAAAGCGCAGCCTTGCTCGAAGCTAGCGGTTGGAGTGCCCTCACCGTTGGCGAAGTCGCACGACCTGGCGCCGAAGATGCGGCGCGCCTGAACATCGTCGATGGCGACATGCCCGCCCTGCGCTTCTTCACCGATGCGCGCTGGCAGCCCCTGCTTACCGAAGTTCCCTTCCTGAGTTACCGGCCCTTGCTGCTGGACCCGGCATTGGCGCAAACGCAAGGGCTGCGCGTTGGTCTGAGTTATCTCACCCGCAGCGATGCCGATTCCGGAACCGCCTTAGTCGCGGGTCAGCTCGGTCGCGGACAAGCCGCTTGGTTGAGTGCAGCACCGCTTCCCGGCTGGAATCGTATGGAAGAAGTCCCTGGCGGCACGCTGCCCCTCTTATATGACTTGCTGTTTCAACTCAGTCCGCCAGCCGCACACCCACCGCAAACTGCCTTTGGTGCCCCGCTGCAACTGGCTTTGCCCTTGCCGGCCACCGACATCGACCTACGCGATCCAGACGGCATGCGCCGTAGTTTGGCTCCTGAAGCCCTAGGCAGCGCCGCTGAGAAGGTCGTCTTGCTACCCCGCGCCAATCGCGCCGGAGTGTGGAAGATGGATGCGCAATTGCTGCGCCCCGATGGTAGCGAAGACCAGCGTCGTGACTACTTCGCCGTAGTCAATCCCGTGGCGGAATCAGACCTGCGTGGCCTAAGCCACAATCTCTTCGCAGAAAGTTTGCCGCCAAGCATTTCGGTGCTTCGTCCGGAAGACGCTCCCACCGAAAGGCCCACCAGCCCCGATGGGCGACGCCAACTCACCGCAACATTGCTGTTGCTGATGATGGCCTTCCTCATCGGCGAAACCTTGTTCGCTGCCACCCTAGACCGTAGGCGAATGGGCGCATGAGTCACCTCGTCTTCCGCAACCTTCCCGCGCCATGGGTGCTGTGGCTGATTTTAGTGCCTGCCATCGTGATGCTGGCACTTTACGCCTACCGACGCCCACGCCGCGAACGCCCGATGCGCCGGGCTGCATCGGCCTTGCGCGCGGCGCTGCTCGGCATTGGTTTGTTCTTGTGCTTAGGTCCCGCGCTCCGCGAAGACCAAGTCAAAGTCGAACCCGCACCACTGGCGATCTTGCTCGATGATTCGGCCTCGATGCTGCAAGAAGATGGCAGCGATGGAGTTGCCCGACTACAACGAGTCCAAGCGACCTTGCAAAACGAGTTCAGTTCCGTTTTAGAAGAGCGTTATCAAGTGCAGGGTTGGCGCTTCGGCAGTCGCTTGCAAGCCACTGCCACTGACGGCAGCGACCTCAAAGGCGAGGCGCAGCAAACGGCATTGGGCGAAGCCCTGATGGCGGTACTGGCGGAAAATCGTGGCCGTCGCCTACCGGACATCCTGCTCTTCAGCGATGGCCGCAGCAATCAAGGCCAAGAGTTAGCGCCGGTTGCCGAACGACTGCGCGCCGAAGGGGTCGAAGTGCATGTCCTAGCCGTCGGCAACAGCGAAGAAGCTCCCGACCTCATGCTTGAGCGTGTGCAGAGCCCGGACTTGGTTTTGGCCGGAGACGTCAGCCTGTTCTCGCTACGCTTGCGCGGAGAAGGGGAAGGCTTGCCGCAAACTGCGGTCGTGCGTCTGCTCGACGAAACGGGACAGGAACTCGATCGTGTCGAGGTCCAACGCCCCGATGCCAATGGCGTCAATGTCGTGCTCAGTGCCCTGCTCGAGCGCGCAGGAGAGCGCCGTCTCGTCGCCGAAGTCCTGCCCGCCAAGGGCGAAACGGCTCTCGACAACAACCGACTGGATCTTGGCTTGACCGTGAAGTCGGTCAAGGTGCGCGTGTTGCTGGTCGAAGGCGACCCGCGATACGAATACCGCTTCCTCAAAGATCGCCTGCTCCGCTCCGAACGCGACGTCGTCCTCAACTGTTGGTTAGCCAGTGCCGACCGCGCCTTCCCGCAAGAGCATTCCGCGAGCAGTGGTCCCCTGTTGCGCCTGCCACTCGATGCCGATGAGCTTCTGGAAAATTTCGACCTCATCATCATTGGCGATGTTGATCCCACCGAACTCACCGCAGATGCCCTCGATGGCCAACGCTTCCTAAAGTCGGTCGCAACCTTCGTGGAACGCGGCGGCGGCCTGCTCATGCTCGCCGGTCCGCAAGCCAACCCTAGTGCCTATCTCGGGTCCCCCCTAGAAGCACTGTTGCCTGTGGTCTTGGGCAACCAACGACCGCGCACCGATGCATCTTTTAGGCCGGTTCCTGCAGACCCGCTGCGACCGAACCCGGTGGTGCTGTTCTCCAGTGATCCGGAAGAAAACCTCGCGCTGTGGAACGACTCCGCGCCATTGTGGTGGTATCGCCCAGTGCAACGCCTACGCCCCGGCGCCCAAGCATGGTTAGTGCATCCGCAAGCCAGCAATGAATTTGGCCCTGAGGTCATCGCCGCCGGCATGTTCTCCCCCGAGGGCTGGGTCGGCTGGATTGGCACCGACGAAACCTGGCGTTGGCGCTTCCCCGGTGGCGAGAAATACGTCGACCGTTTCTGGCGCAGTGCCCTGCGCCAACTGGCGTCGACCAGATTGAAAGGTGACCGCGGACGTGTTCGCCTCGACCTGGACCGCAGCGAAGTCGAACTCGGCGAATTTCTTCTGGTAGAAGCTCGTCTGCTCGATGACTCCTTTGTTCCTGTTCAGGGCGATGAGGAGTTGCCGCTATTCTCCGAAGGCGAAGAGATCCTGTCTCTCGCCGCCATACCAGAGCAACCTGGGGTGTATCGCGGCCGCTTACGCGCAACCACCTTAGGCTCGACCCTGATCTACCTCACCGAAGATGGCCGCGGAGATTCCGAGCCGCTGGTGAGTGCTCGCTTCCATGTTCACCTCCCCTCTCGCGAGATGGCCCGCACCTCTTTGGATCGCGCCGCGCTGGAAGGATTGACAGAGCGCACAGGAGGCCTCTTGCTCATGCTTCCAGACTCCGGGGAAATGCTCGACGAGTTGGACGGCAAGGAGCAAGTCACGCGTATCCTGGAGAGTTCGATGCATGAACTGCCGGTTTGGCCGTGGATTTTGGCTTTCCTTGTCGTAGGAGCTAGTGAATGGCTTCTACGTAAACGATTGAATTTGAGTTGAGTTTTCTGCTTTCGCTGCCTTTGCCCGCGCGTGCACCCCACGCAGCGGCTTTAGCCCTCGCCTTGGCGTGGGCCGCGCCCGCGGTCCAGGCACAGGACCAAGGCCCATCGCGCGCGGGGATTTCCCTTCCAGAGGATCGTGCGCTGGAAAATCAACTGCAGGATGCACGGCGCTTAATGGAAGAGGAACGTTGGGCAGAAGCCGTCGACCTACTGCTCGAAGTCGAATCTGCCGATCAAGGCGCCTTGATTGACGTCGGCGAGGGCTTGTTCCGCGGCGCAGCTGAAATGGCCTCTGAGTTGCTACACGGACTTCCGCAAGAGGCGCAAACCGTGCGTCTGCAGCGACAAGAGCAGCGCCTGAATGTGGAGCTCGAACAGGAGCTCTCGCCACCCAATCCTTTGGCCTTGGAGCGCATTGCGCAGCTCGGTGCCGGACTCCCTGTGGGCACGCGTGCGCGGCGCTTACTCCAGGACCTATGGATGGACCGCGGTTATCCCGAGCGCGCTGCTTTCTACGGCGCTGCACCACTCGACGATTCCTTACGCGTCTTGCTTCCCGCCCAAGACGCCGACGACACCATCGGCCCTGCCGTGGTCGAGGACTTCCGTGACCCCACCCTCCCTCGTCTCGATGCCAATGACCTCAGTCCTCTGTGGTCCTTCCGCTTTGAAGACGTCAGCCCCCTACGCAGTTGGGGCCATCGCCTAGCCATCGGCAACGGTTTAGCCTATTCCACCAATGGTCATGAAGTGGTGGCGCTGGAGCTCGATTCCGGCAAGCCGCGCTGGCGCTTCGCCGGACCCCCCGGATGGGAGTCGATTGGGGTACAAGAACGCGACGACATCAGCGCAGGGGCTTCGCCCTACACCTTGCTCGCTCCGGTGCTCGCCGACGGCGTCTTGCTGGTGGTGGTGCAGGAACCATGGTCGATTGGCCGTTCTGACCGCTACAGCCGCATCAACATTCGACGCAAAATGCCGGCGCGCCGGCTCTACGCCTTTGATGCCCTCGATGGCACCGTGCTGTGGAAGCAAGGTGTGCCCTGGGAAGACCCGGAAGCAAGAACGCCTGTGGAATTGGCCGCCGGACCGCCAGCCGTGGTCGCGGGCCGCGTGTACCTGCCGGTCTATTCCGCCAGCGGAACCGTGGACTTGTCTCTGCAAGCCCGCGACCTCCATAGCGGTGAGCTGCTGTGGCAACGTTTCCTGATTAGCGGGCACCTAGAGACTAACCTCTTCGGCAATGTGCTTTCTGAGTTGGCCGTTCCCCCGCCAACGGCAGATTTAGATCGGGTGTTTGTATGCACTCACCTTGGCGCCATTTCGGCTCTCGATGCCGCGACCGGTCGCATCCTTTGGAGCCGCTTGTACGAGCGCACGCCGGTGCGTCCGCGACAAAACGGCCAAGTCAGTACCCGTCCGCAATGGTTCCACAACGGCGCTATGGCGTATGACGGTAAGCGCCTAGTCACCACCCCCATCGATTGTTTCGAGTCGATGACCTACCAAGCCAGCGACGGGCGCGTGCTCGAACGTTGGCCGGCACGCAATGACCGCAACTACGGCAGCCTTTCCAACTTAGTGGGCCTGAGCCCGCAAGGCGCCTTGTTCACCGGGCTCGCGGCGGTGCGTCTTCCAGTGGATCAAGGGATGCCCAACCCTGCAGTCGGTCCAACGGTCTACGAATACGCCACCACCAATCAGTTCAATCTGCAGCCAGGCCTGCTGATTGCCGATGGCTTGCTCTCGACCGGCACGCAGCGCATTTTGCTGCTGGACCCGGAAACCTTGCGCGAACGCAGTGTGCTGTTGTCGTGGGAAGGAGAAACCGGTGCGCGCATCGGTCCGATTGATGCCACTCATGGCTGGCTGTTCGTCATGACGCGGATTGGCATTGAAGCCTTCAGCTCGCCTTCGGCCTTGGTCAATCTGTTGACCGATTCGGCTTTAGACTTGCCCAGCCTCGATCGCTTGCTGCCGTTACTTGACGCCTTTGATTTCCGTCGCCGTCCCGGCCTAGGCCGACGCGTAGCCTCTACTGCTGCAGATTTAGCTCGTGAAGCACCCTTCGATCGCCGCGCGGACAGCCTCGCCCTGCTGTCTGGGCGCATTTGGTTGCTCCTCGAAGAATCCTCACGCGCGGCTAAGAATCTAAGCCCCTTGCTTGATTCAGAAGATCGGCAACTGCGCCTCGATGCCGCTGGTCTACTCCTCGATGCTAGCCCCATGGATCGTCGCGGTGAAGCTGCGCGGGAACAGGCGCGCGAACTCTTATTGCGCGAGCTACCACGATTAGTGCGCACGCGGGATCAGAGCTACGAACCGTTGCCGGCGGTGTTGGCGCGCGCTTCTTGGCACGCCGCGATTGCCAAACGTGATGACGAAGCCGAGCGCACGGCTTTGGTGCAAATTCTGTTGCTGCATGACACTGGGCGTCTGACCGAGAAGGCCTTGCCCCTACAAGAAGCGGCCGCGATTGCCCTGGAGCAGCTCCTTGCCAAGGAAAGCCGCCTGAGTGACCGCCACGATTCCGAGGCGCAGCAATGGCTTTCCGCTCATTCCGCCAATCCCGCGTTCCTGCGCGCCTATGGGCGAACGGAAGCCACGCAAAATTGGCTCGCTCAAGCTTTGCAGCAAGAACACCTGGCGCGGTTCGAGTTCATTCGCTTGCTGGCCTGGGTTTACCGCTACGGCAGCGCAGAAGGCGATTGGCCGCAAATCCAAGAGTTGTTCCGTCCCCAGCTGCAGGCGCAATCGCTTCCCACCAGCCTCGATGCACAAGTCGAAATTCGCCTCGATGGCATGACGCCTCTCCAGGTGATTCCGCGCGGTGAAGAAGTCTTCCTGTTTCTGCAGGACGGCGCGGACATCGTCATTCTGCGTATGTTTGGCGATCAAGCCAAATTGGTCGCAAGTGTTCCCTTGCAAGAAAGCCGCATCGGTCTGCCCACGCTACAAAAGTTCAGCTTCGCGGTAGACGATGGCATCGTGATTTTGTTCGGAGATCGCTGGATGCACCTCGATCTCGAAGGCAACCTGAAGTTCCGCAGTTTGCCAGGGGTATTGAGCCGAGTTTCTCCGCTGACGCGCATTGGTAGCCAAGCCGCCTTCTTGGTTCATGGCAAGAACGATGGCCTGCGCCTGATTGTGCTGGACCTCGCAAGCGGCACCCCATTCTTGAATCGCGACATAGATAGCTCGCCGGACAACGTGTTGCAGATTGTGGCAAATGAGCGCTGGCTGTTCCTGCTGCAAGATCTGTCGCCACGGGTGCAACGCTTTGACTTGCACCACATGAGCCCGCCGATTTCGGTGACCCTGCCCGTAGCACCACGTTCCTCCGAAGTGGTCGCCGCGCGTCCTTTTGGCGAAGGCTTGGCCATTCCTTCTTGGCGCGGCAGCCACAACAGCGCCTTGCATATTCTCGAGCCAGGATTGCCGACGCGCACCATTCCCTTGGACGGTCTCGATTTCGACACATTCCCGGTACCGACTGGTTTTGGCTGGTGGACGCGACCCATTGGTCGTTTGGGGGAAGAGCCTCAAGAACGCACGGTGCACTACCTCACTGCGTTTAATCCGCGGCCGTGGCAGCTCCAAATGCAGCACCCGGCCACGCGCCTGCTGCCCTTCCAGGGACGCTCAAGCTGGCGTAAATCTACCCCCTCCACTCAAGTGGTCATCGCCGAACCCGGCCTCGACGGCGGCACGCGTTTACGCGGCTTTGCGCTTGGAGGCTCACCCGAGCGCTGGCGTCTTGACATGCCAGACCTCACCTTCGATCTGCTGGAAGAGCCGCAACCGTTCCCGGTTCGTGGTGAAACCGGCTGGGTGGTGCTGCTGCGCGAATCCGGCATGCGCCGCAGTGGTCCTCGTCTGCATGTCCTGCTGATCAATGACCAGGGTCAATTGTTGGACCGCTACGATACTCCCAGCAAATCCAGTAGTCGCGCGTATCAAGAACTATACGCTATACCGGGCGCCGTGCTGTTACGCCACGGCAATGCCATGACTCTACTCCGAGACTAATGCTCGCCACCTTCCTCCTCCTGCTCGCACCTCAAGTCGAAGCGCCGAACCCGGCCGCCCAAGACGTCGACCCGCTCAACGGTTTGTCCAAGGCAGGGATTGCTGCTGCAGATCGCGGTCTCGCATGGCTCGCGCGGCATCAGCGCGAAGATGGCTCATGGTCGGCAGACGTCGGCTACAAACTGGAAGAGGGCTATCGGGTTTGGAATACCGATGAACCCCATGTCGGTGTGACCGCTCTGGCCGGTATGGCCTTTCTCGCCGGCGGGCATATGCCAGGCCGCGGCCCTTATGGAGAGAACGTCAACAAGGTCGTCGACTTTTTACTCTCCAAAGTGCACCAGGATGGCTATATCACGGCCAACGAAACCCGCCTCTACTCGCATGCCTTCGCCACGCTGTTTTTAGCCGAGGTTTATGGCATGACGGAACGCAAGGATTTACGCCCGGCGCTGCAAAAGGCCGTCGACTTGATTGTCTCCAGTCAAAATGAGCAGGGCGGTTGGCGCTATCAGCCTCACGTCGCCGATGCCGACATGTCTGTTGCGGCCTGCCAAGTGCTGGCGCTGCGTTCGGCCCGCAACATCGGGATTCAGGTCCCTATTGCCACCATCGATGCCGCGGTGCAATATGTGCGCGCCTCTGCCGTGCGCGAAGATGACCCAGAATGGAGTTTCCAATTCGGTTCTCAGCCTGGTGACTTCCGCTATCAGCCCGATTACCAATCACGGGCGACCTTTCCGCTGACGGCAGCCGGCATCACCATCTTGCATGGTGCCGGTGTCTACGCCGATGCCGATATTGAGCGGGGAATCAAGCGCTTAGAAACCCAGCTTCACCGCTTTTCCAAGCGTTACGGCAAGCGCGACAATGAGGCGGCCCTCGGCCATTACTATTTCTACTACGGCCATTACTACGCGGTGCAAGCCTTCCACATTGTGGGTGGCGAACGGTATCGAAACTACCTCAACGTGGTGCAAAATGTGTTGCTCTCCATGCAAGATACCGAAACCGGGGCTTGGCCCAATCGTGTTGGCCCAGGTACCGCTTACGGCACCGCCACTGCTTGCCTCATCCTGCAGATTCCTAAAGAGTATCTGCCAATCTTCCAGCGTTGAGTTCCCCTAAGCTTCCCGACCAAGTTAAGCATGCGCTGCGTTCCCTCGAACGCCGGCTGTTTTTCGTGCTGTTCGCCTTTGGCTGCGGCCGCACCTTGTGGCGGGCCTGCTTGCTGTTGGTCGCGCTCTACGGCCTCGACCGGTTGCTGGAACCTCCGGTTGCAGTGCGTTTGGTTCTCGAATGCCTAGCCTTAGCCGTTCTTCTTTGGTGGATGCGCAGTGACTTGTTGCGGCCATTGCGCAAGCGTCCGGCCCGGCGCGATCTTGCCGCCATTTATGAACGCCACGTGCCTACTCTTGGCGATCGCTTGGCGACCACGGTGGCGGCAGCGGAAGGACAAGCTCAGGGTAGCTCGGAACTGTTGGCGATTGTCGCCCAAGAAGCGGAAGCTCGCGCCGGCGATTTAGACCCCCGGCCCATTGTCCCCACTGGACGGGCTCGGCGCAGTCTGCTCAACGGAGCAGCAGCGGCAGCTCTCGTGCTTGGAGGCATCAGCTTGTTCCCCGCCGAAGCTGCCATCTTCTGGCAACGCGCCATGGGGCAGGCCTTGGCTTGGCCCTCCGCCACCAAGCTCACCCTGATGCCGCTTTACCTCGAAGGCGCCAGTGAGCCAGTTGCTCTGCAGCAGGAGGGCATCGAAGACTTCTCGGTGGCCGTCGCCCGTGGCTCGGTCTTGTCAATTCGCATTCGCGCCGAAGGGGAAATCCCAGAACGCGTCGTGGCCTATGGCGGGGAGGTCCCGCAGACGCTGCATGCTCTCGGCGGTGGAGATTTTGTACTGCGCCTCTCCCCGCTTCAGGAGGAACTCACCCTGAGTTTTCAAGGCGGCGACGACGACGACAACCGCCCACGCATTCAACTCCAAGTCGGCGACCCTCCGCGCTTGGCCTTATGGGAAGTCACCATGACTCCCCCCAGTTACACCGGCTTGCCGCAAGAAGTCGGAAGCATGCATGAGCTTCGTGCTTTGCAAGGCAGCACCCTCGCCCTGCGCTTCTTGCCCGACCGCGCGACGGAAGAAGTCCGAGTGTCCTTCCTCGATGGCTCGCCGCTGGAGCTCCAGCAAGAAGAAGACGGCAGCTACTTTGGCAATCTCACGGTAGCCACCTCAGGAGAGGTTTCTTTGGCCATGACCGGGGCCGACGGCTTTCGCGATGACCGCGCCACGGTTTTGGAGTGGGTTGCGGTGCCTGACCTTGCGCCGGAACCGCGCATTCTCTTTCCAGATGAGCGTTGGCTTGCGGTGCCCGGTGGCAGCATTCCCGTAGCGCTTCAAGCCGTAGATGACTATGGGCTTGCCGAAGTCACTTTACTTGGCTTCGAAGATGCCCCGGTTCCGCTTGCCTTCCAAACTCCTGCGCGCCGTTTCCAGCAGACCTTGCGCCTCACTGCGCCAACCGAACTTTCCGCCGAAGGGTTTGGCGACGCCCGTTTCCGCCTGCGCCTGTCCACGCAAGATGTGGCCGAACCAGAAGCCTCGCTGCGGACCGTGACTTCGCCTTGGATCGAAGTCGTGCCTGCAGTCGTGGAAGAACAGCGCCTGAGCGAACGCATCGTTGCCTTACGTGGCAAGGTCGAAGATCTGCGCGACCGCAGTTCCCTCATGGCCTCTGGTTCAGAGAGCGCCAGCCTGCAACGCACGCGGCGCCTTGGCCGTGACTTGGAAGGTGTGCTCGTTACCACCGAGCGGCTGCTGTTGGAGCGTTTGTATAGCAACCTTGATCGCGCCACCAACCCGTGGCTTCCCCGCTGCGATCAACTGCTCAGCCAAGGCTTTCCCGCTGCAGGCCAGCTCACGGCTCTTTTTGAGGATCCGCTGACCGCACCGCCTCTGGACCGTGCCGCCATGTTGCTCGATTTGGCCCGAGCACTCGACCTCGCCATGGATGGACCGGGCAAAGACCTCCTGCGCGCGGTCCAAGATCAGGAAGATTTCCAACCCTCAGCTCAGGAGTTGGAGCGCCAGCTCAACGGTATTTTGCAAATCCTCCTTTCCTGGGAAGATTTTAACAGCGCAATTGATATGTTAAGGACGTTGCTGGAGCGACAACGTGGACTTTACCTGCGAACCCGCGAGGCTTCTGAACGATAAGCTTAATGACGATGCCTCTTGTTCTTCTGGTTCTCTGCTTCACCCCCCTCGCCGCGGCGCCTGTTCCGGCGCACGCTTGGGCGCAGGATCCCGTGGAATTAGGTCGCTTGGCTGCAGAGCAGCGCCAGGTTGCCGAACAGTTGCGTCGGCTCGACGCTCTACTGGCGGTCCTTCAAGCCCGTGACCGAGAAGAGGGTCGCGAAGATCGCGCCAAGCTCCTCGAGGGTGCGCGCGCGCGCCTGGCCGAGGCCAATGAGAACGGCAGTGATCTCGCCACCGTGGTGGAGTCTCTCGCCAGTGAATTGGGAGCCCTACGCACCGGCAATGCCCTCGAAGGGCAAACCGCCTTACTCTCCACGCTGCAAGAGCTATTGGATTATCTGATTCAAAGCGAACGCGAAGAACGTGAGCGCGCTTTTGAAGAGGCGCTTGCCGACCGCGGCGCCAAGCTCGACGAGTTCGCCTCGCGCCAACAGCAACTGTTAGAGCGCACCCGTCTCTTGCAGGACCAGGGCACCCAAGACCAAGATTCCTCCAGTGAATCCTCCGAGAAGGACTCCGAGGAAAATAGCGAACAAGCGAACTCTGAAAATGCCGAGTCTTCAGAAAGTGAGAACTCCGAGGAAGGTGCCGAGCAAACCCAGGAGCAGCGCGAAGAAGCACAACGCCGGTTAGCAGAAGAGCAAGCCGCTTTGGCGCAAGAGATTGAGGAGTTCAATCAATCGCAAGCCGAACAATTGGGGCGCACGCCGGAATCCAGCCAACGCGCAGAGCAGAAGTCGCGCGAAGCGGCAGAAAAGCTGCGTCAACCTGGTGCCGAAGATCAGCCAGCGCAAACTCCCGAGGATCTGGAGGAGGCTGAGAAGAAACAACAGGAAGCACTCGACGCTTTAGAGCAAGCGCGCCAAGAAACGGCGGCGCAAGAGCAGCAGAATGAGCAGCGCAAGAAGAAGGAGGCCTTGCTCGACGTAGAAAAGGCTGCGGTCGAAATCTTGGCACGCCATGAACAAGTCGATGCCACCTTGCGTGTTCTCAGTTCCAGCACAAACGGCGGTCCCGTACCGCGCAGCGCACGGGCACGCTTGCGGCAGGCTTCCAACGCCGAACGCGACATCGCCAATGACGCGGAGGACCTTCTGCTCACGATCCAACTTCTGGGCGCCGACGCTTTCCCCTTCTACCTGATGGCTTTGGTCGAAGATCACAACCGCCTTGCCGGCCGGGTGGGCCCTCCGCGCTACAAGCTCGACATGTCCACCGAAGCACTTTCCACCGGACTGATCGCTGGCTGGGAGTCTCTGATTGATGCCATTCGCATCGAACAAGAGCGTTTGCGTCGGCAAATGGAGCAGGAGCCTTCCGTGCAACCTCCTCCTGGCCAACAGCCGGACGATGACAAGGAAGACCCACTGGTTGGATTTGCTGTAGAGCTGCAGCTGCTGAAGCGCATGCAGCAACAAATCACCGATTCGCTCGAGCGCTTAGAGCAACAACAGACCACCTTTGCCGCGGCTGGGATTCCCTTGGGCCCCGAAGAAGTCGCGGAGCTGGAAATGTTGTTGGACCGTCAAGCCGAACTGCAGTTGCAGTTTGAATCGATGATTGCCCGTCTCCAGGGCGCCGACGAAGTTGAGGAGGCAGAAGACCTATGAGCCTACTCGCCCTACTCGCCTTGTGTTTGCTGCAAGAACCTGTGACGCCTGAGCCCGGCGAACAAGAGCCAGGCCAAGACACCGTATCCATGCAAGACATGGAGAAGGCGATTGCTGCAGTGACCGAGCGCTTCGCCGAAGTCGACATTCTGCTCAACAAAACCGTCGACGGCATCAGCGATGCCATGGATTTGCAAGAAGCTCCACCTGCCGAGGGCGCGTCGATTGGAGCTGCCGCCGATGCCGCCGCGCAACTGGTCGCCGATATGGAGCATTTGCTAGAGGTTTTGCCGGCTCCACCGCAACAGCCCAATGGCAGTGGAAGCCCGGAACAGCAGCCGCAAGATGGCCAGCCCTCTCAGCCTTTGGACCCCAATCGGGATCCGCAACAGAACCAGAATGATGGTTCGCCGCAGCCACAGGAAAGCCAGAGTGGCCAGGCTCCACCGCCCGAAATGCCACTGCGCAGCGTCTTACGCGATCCGCGTGCCGGCCAATGGGGCAATCTGCCTCCACGCCTACAACAGGCGATTGATAACGCCAGTGCCGACGACTTGCCCTTGCGCTACCGCCGCTGGCTGGTGGAGTACCACCGCAACGGCAGCGACAGCTGAGCGACTAGACGTCTAACTGCTTCGGCTCTGCTGCGGCCACCGAACCACGGCGATAGCGCGCCACGGAGAAGTCGGTATAGCCTTGCTCACGCGCGAGGGAACGCAGCGCCGCCATCGAGGTTTGCGCCATGGCGTGCTCTGCTTCGCCACATTCCAGGCGCAACTTGTGGTCTCCAAGGTGGCGCGCGCGAATCAAAGCAAAGCCACGGTCATGCAAGGTCGCTTCGATGATCTCGATGCGCTTCAAGATGGTAGACGACACTTCTTCGCCAACAGCCACACGCGACGCCAAGCACGGAGAAGATAGTTTGTCAGCAACAGCTAAATCCCGCTCGCGGGCATAGGCACGAATGTCTTCTTTGCCCCACCCTGCCTCTACTAAAGGCGCACGAACCATACGCAATGCGGCACTTTGCGCGCCAGGACGATGGTCATTGTGGTCGTCGGCATGCTCGCCATAAGCTAAGGCCCAGCCACGGTCTTGAGCGATTTCGCTAGCACGCACGAACAGCGCTTCCTTGCACCAAAAGCAACGGTCCCCACGGTTTGCCCGATAGCGCTCGTCGTTCATTTCCTCGGTGCGAATGGTCTCAACCATCACTCCCAAAGAGGCTGCGGTGCGCAAGGCACTGGCCAGCTCTCTGCGGGCGAGGGAGTCACTATCGGCAATCACCGCCACAACGCGGTCTTTGCCGACTGCCGCTGCAGTCGCGGCCAAGAGAACACTGGAGTCGACCCCACCCGAAAAGGCAATGACCCAACCGGCTTCTGATTGCAGAATGCTGTCTAAGCTCGGTCGGTCATGGCCGCTGCTCATGGCAAGTATCCGCGTGCCGTTTCCACGTAATGCGGAATCGAGTGGCGCATGAAGGCCAACTCCTTTTCGGACACTTCGCGCACGATGCGTGCAGGAACACCGGCGACTAAGGTGCGTGGCGGCACGACAAAGTTCTCTTTGACCAAGGCGCCTGCGGCAACCACGGCGCCATCGCCAATTTTGGCACCACCTAGAACGGTTGCGGACATGCCGATCAGGACATCGTTGCCAATCTCCACGCCATGCAGCATGGCGCGATGACCAATGGTGCAATCACTGCCGATGCTTTGCTGAAAGCCGGTGTCGCAGTGAATCACGGTGCCGTCTTGCACATTGGTGCGTGCCCCGATGCGGATGGGTGCATCATCTCCCCGTAACACGCAGCCAAACCAAATGTTGACGTCTTCCGCCAAGGTGACATCGCCAATCACCACGGCACCATCGGCGACCATGGCACCACCGGGAACCAAGCGCATCATGCCTTTGCCCGATGGCGGAAATTCAGAAGCTTTGGCACTCATGACTAGGCTCCGGCAGGAGCGCCCAAAACTCCCTGCTGCGGTGAACTGGCACTTGCGATGAAGCGGCGATCCATGCGCCCCGCTAGATAGGAGTCCCGGCCCGCTTCACAGGCGGCTTTGACCGCGCGTGCCATGCGCAGCGGCTCATTGGCAGCGGCGACCGCGGTGTTGAGCAACACGCCATCGGCACCGAGCTCCATGGCGATGGACACGTCGCTAGCTTGCCCCACGCCAGCGTCGACCAAAATCGGCACCGTGGCCTGCTCCAGAATCAGGCGCAGACTGAGCGGATTCAAAATGCCCTGGCCGCTGCCAATCGGCGAACCCGCGGGCATGACCGCTGCGGCACCGGCTTCCTGCAGGCGCTTCGCTTGCATGACGTCGTCGGAGGTATACACCATGACCGTAAAGCCTTCTTTGACAAGGACTTCGGTGGCATGGAGAGTGTCGACTGGCTCCGGCAGCAAGGTTTTCTGATCACCCAGCACCTCGAGCTTGACCAGCTCAGTATCGAGCATTTCCCGCGCCAGTCGCGCGGTGCGGATGGCGGTTTCCGCATCGAAGCAGCCCGCCGTGTTCGGTAGGAGTGTGTAGCGGTCACGGTCGAGGTAATCGAGGAAGCGCTCACCAGCAGGCTCCTCCTGCGGAATCCGGCGCACTGCCACGGTGACGCATTCTGTGCCACTGAGCTCCAGGGCAGAACGCATCTGCGGGTAACTCGCGTATTTGCCAGTTCCTATAAAAAGCCGCGATTGGAAGCGGTATGGGCCGATAACTAGCTCGGCGTCGGGCGGGATGTGGTCTAGCATGACGATGCAAATGGGAGCCTAGCCGCCGCCCACCAGGCGCACCACTTCAATGCGGTCTCCTGGGGCGAGCACGACCTGCTCAAGTTGGGCGCGGCGGACGACTTCGCCGTTGCGCTCGATGGCCACGCCTAGGCCGGTGGCCTCAAGCTCCTCCAGGAGCTCCTGCAGGCGATATTCCGGGCGCCATGGCCGCGGCACACCATTGACCCGAAGCGGGGCTGACGGGGATGCGTCCTCCTTCACGACGCCATTGTAGTGCCACATCTCGAAGCTCCTAGGGCCCTCTTGCCCAAGCCTTGGCAAAGAAGCAGAGAAAAGCGGGAAATCGCGGCGAAACGGCCACAGAGGCGCGTTTCGGCCTTGCCAAGTCTGGATACCCTGATAAGATATGCGGCTCAGTGGGCGGTTCCGACCGCTTGCTGGGTTGTCGGCCCCTGGTCGTCGTGTCTTCGGAAAAGTCGCGTGTTCAGCGCGAACGAAGTGTTGCACTCCGGTGCACACGAGCGGGTGTGGAGAAGCTCTCCACACCTTTTTTTCCGCAAACATGGTCCAGGCGCCCAAACTCTTGACCAACAATGCGCAAAGACGATGTCCTCCGACTGATCGACGCCATCCACCGTGAACGCGGTGTGGACCGTGAGATCCTGTTTATGGCTCTCGAAGAGGCTCTGAGCATGGCTGTGCGTAAGAAAGTTGGTGTCGAAGACGGCTTTGAGGTGCGCATCAATCGTAAAGATGGCTCCATCATGCTGCAGGCACCAGACGGCTCCATGAGTCTGCCTTCCGCAGAAGAGTTGGGCCGCATTGCCGCGCAAACCACCAAGCAAGTCTTCATGCAGAAGATTCGCGAGGCTGAGCGGGACCGTGTCTTCGACGAGTACCAGGATTTGGTTGGCACCGTAGTCGCCGCCCAGGTGCACAAACTCGAAGGACCCAATGTCATCGTGCAGTTGAGTGGTCGCTCCGAAGCGCTGCTCCCCCGCTCCGAGCGTATTCCGCAGGAACGGCTGCATGTCGGTGACCGCCTGCGAGTTCTGGTCAAAGAAGTACGCAAAGAAGGTTCACGCGTGGTCATCATCGTCTCGCGCAAAGACCCCCTGTTTGTACAGAAACTGTTCGAAGTCGAAATCCCGGAAATCACCGAGGGCTTGATTCGCGTCATGCGGGTTGCCCGTGACCCCGGCTATCGCTCGAAGGTCGCGGTGTTCTCGATGGACAGCCGCGTCGACTGTGTTGGCGCTTGCCTCGGCGTGCGCGGCACCCGCATCCGCAACATCAACGATGAACTGCGGATGGAAAAAGTGGACATCATCGAGTGGAGCGACTCCCTCGAAGAACTGGTCCAAAACGCTCTGAAACCGGCAAAAGAGATTCCTGTCGAGCATATCTTCCCCGATGAAGAAGCGCAGTCGGTCTTCGTCCTCGTCAGCGAGGATCAGAAGCCACTCGCCATCGGCATGGGCGGGCGCAACGTGCGTCTGGCCGCCGAAATCGTCGGCTGGGATATTGAACTCAAGACTCCTGCCGAATACGAAGCAGAAATCCTTGCCAGTGGTGGCGAGGGCGAAGTTCCTGATGCAGCCCTTGCTGCCGAAGCGGTCTCTAGTGCCGCCGAAGCAGACGATGATGGCGCACAGGACAACGAATCCAAGCGCGAGGAGGACGCGTAAGCATTGAGTAAAGTTAAAGTCTTCACGCTAGCGAAGCGGTTCGGCTACAAGTCGGCCGATTTCGTAGAAGTGATGCACAAGATTGGTTTCCCAGTCACCTCGTACCAAGCATCGGTCGAGGAGTGGGATGTCCCCATCATTGAAGAGCGCTTGCGCAAAGGTGGCCTGCTGTCCGGCGGCGCCGAAAGCCAAGATGCCAAAGACAAAGAGGCGGAAGCTGTTCCAGCTGCCACCTCCTGGGATGCCCTCGTTAAGAAGGCGCACCAAGCCGAGGAGCGCGCGCCGGAAGCCGTCGAAGAAGCGCCGGTCGAACCGGTCGCCGAAGAAGTTCCCGAGCCTGCTCCTGCCGCAGTCGAAGAAGCTCCGGTTGCCGAAGAATCTCCCGCGCAAGAAGCTCCTGCCGCCAAGGAAGAGCCATCTGCAGAAGAGCGCGTCCCCCCGACGCCCAAGCCTTCTGGCGGCGCCAAGGTGATCGCGCCCGCGCGCGGCTCCGAAAAGCCAAAAGCAGCAAAGCCTGCTGAGAAACCGGCGGCCAAGAAGGCTGAAGACAAAACTCCTGCGGCGAAGAAGAAAGAGCCAAAGGGCAAAGACAAAAAGGCACCTCATTCCGCTGCAGATGTGCGCGTGGAAACCAAAGGTGCCGATGGCTCTCGCACCAGCGTCAAGGCCGAAGCCCCTGCCCCGCCGCCTTCGCCGAAACCTAAAGGCAGCGCGACTCGTTTGGGTCGTATCGACCTCGCCGCACTTGGCTTGATCAAGTCGCAGCAGGCTCAGCGCAAGAGTGGCAACACCTTCACCGATATGCGCGACCGCGAAAGCGCGCGCCGTCGGGATATGCGTCAAAAGCAGCGCGAGCGCCAACGCGATCGCCGCCAGGGCAAGGTCCGCCCGAAGCAGGTCAGCACCGCCGAACGCAAGTCCGGCGTGGTGTTGGAGCCGCCAATCACCGTGAAGTCCTTCTCGGTGGCGACCGGCATCAAGGTCAACCACTTGATGGGCGCCTTGATGAGGCTCGGCGTGATGACCAACATCAACTCCAACCTCGATGCAGACACGATTGAACTGCTCGCGGCTGAGTTTGAAGTGCCGGTCATTGTCAAAGAGCAGACCGACCTGGAAAAGGAGCTCATGGCCGAGGTCATGGCTTCGCGCCATGATGTCGACGAAGCCTCCTTGGCCCAGCGCCCACCAGTGGTGGCGTTCATGGGGCACGTCGACCATGGCAAGACTTCCTTGATCGATGCCATCCGCACCACGAGGATTGCCAACCGCGAAGCGGGCGGCATCACTCAGCACGTGGGCGCCTACATCGCCGAGCTGCCGAACAAGAAGAAGGTCACCATTCTCGACACCCCGGGTCACGAAGCCTTTACCGCCATGCGTCAGCGTGGTGCCCAGGCGACGGACATTGCGGTGCTGGTGGTCGCAGCCGATGACGGCGTGATGCCACAGACCGAAGAGGCCATCGCCCACGCACGCCAAGCGGGTACACCGATGGTTGTCGCCATCAACAAGTGCGATTTGCCTGCCTCCAACGTCGATCAGGTCAAGGCCCAACTTTCGGGTCTGGGACTGCAAGACGAAGATTGGGGCGGCGACGTCGGCATGGTCGAGGTCAGCGCGCTCAAAGGCGAAGGCCTAGAAGCTCTGCTCGAGCGCATTTTGCTCGAGGCTGAACTGCTCGACCTCAAGGCACACGCCAAAGGCGATGCCATGGGTGTCGTGATCGAAGCCAAGCTCGAGAAGGGCAAAGGCAAGGTCGCTTCTGTGCTGATTCAGGACGGCACTTTGAAGGCCAAAGATGTGGTGCTTTCGGGCCCCACCTACGGCAAGATTCGCCTGATGTTCGACCACAATGGCAAGCCTCTGAAAGAAGCTGGCCCCTCCACTCCGGTCGATATTCTCGGCCTGGAAGAGTTGCCGCCTGTGGGCGAAACTTTCTACGTCGTCGACGACATTCGCTCCGCCAAATCGGTTGCCGATAAGCGCGCGATGATGGCCAAGGAAGAAGACCAATCCAAGGGCAGTGGCGTCACGCTGCAGAACCTCTTCGCCAAGATCGACGAGAGCAATGCCGAGCATCTGCGCTTGATCCTCAAGGCCGATGTCCAGGGTTCGCTAGAAGTGTTGAAGCAGTCTTTGCTCGAGATGAGCAGCGAAGAAGTCATTGTCGATGTGATTCTTTCCGGCGTTGGCGGGGTCAGCCTGACCGATGTCCAACTCGCCGATACCGCTTCGGCAGTGATCCTAGCTTTTGGTGTTCCCACCGAGGGCAAGGCGCGCAAGGAAGCCGAACGACTCAACGTCGAAATCCGCACCTACGACGTTATCTACCAGCTCCTCGAAGAGGTCGAAGATGCCATCGATGGCATGCTCGAACCTGATACCGTCGAAGAAGTGGTGGGCCACGCCGAGGTCATGGAAATGTTCCGTTCTTCGCGCTGGGGCACCATTGCTGGTTGCCGCGTCACCGATGGCGTGATTCGCCGCTCCTCCTTTGCTCGTGTCATCCGCGATGGCAAGCAGCTTCTAGAAGGCCCACTCAGTTCCCTGCGCCACTTCAAGGACGATGTCCGCGAGGTCGCTGAAGGCAACGAATGTGGTTTGAAAGTCGACGATTTCGAAGGTCTCCAGCAAGGCGACATCATCGAGGCCGTGGACTATGTCCAGGTGGAACGTACTCTGGAAGAAGTCAAAGCCGGCAGCGAAGCTGCTGAGCAAAGCTAGGCGCCGCAGGCCATGGCCAGCGAACGTCGACAGCGGCAGATTGAAAAGCGCATCCAACAAAAGATTTCCGAGGTCATTCTCTTTGAAATCAAAGATCCGCGCGTCGGCTTCATCACCATAACTGGTGTCAGCATTGGTCGCGATTTAGCCATCGCCAAGGTGCGCTGGTCGGTGCTGAACTCCAAGGAAAAAACCCGCGTGACCCATTTGCTGGAGCACGCCCGCGGATTCTTGCGGCGAGCGGTGGCGCGTGATTTGGACATTCGTTCTGCACCAGACCTTCGCTTCGAGTACGACGACGGCGCAGAGCGTGCCGAGCGAATCTCCAGCAAATTGCGTGAAGTGCTCAAGCCCGAAGATCGCAATCCCAAGGGCGGCGGCTTCGGTGATCCGCACCCCAACCAAGATGACTGAACAAGCCCCCCGGCGCCTGCGCCGGGCCGAAGCGGTCCTGCGTCAACGCACCGGCCGCATTCTCTTGGTGGCCGAGCGCTGCACCGACATTCATAACCATATGGCGCTCTTGCGCACCGCCGAGGCATATGGCGTTCAGCATGTTTGGCTGGTGGAGCAGGCCGATGAACAGCTCGAGAAACTCAAGAAATCGGTCACCAAAGGTGCCCATGGCTGGCTGAGCATCCGCCAGTTTCCCTCTCCCGCGAGTTGCATTGCGGCTCTGCGTGAAGAGGAGTGGACCATTTGGGCGACAGACCTTGGGCGTGGTGCAGAACCAGCAACGGTAGAGAGCCTGACCCCTCTGCCCGACAAAGTTGCCTTAGTGGTTGGACGTGAATCCGATGGCGTCAGCAAAGAGTTGCTCGAAGCCGCCGACCGCCGATTATGGTTGCCACTGTTTGGCTTTGGTGAATCGCTCAATCTCAGTGTGGCCACCGGCATTCTGTTGCAACGCTTGTTCGACGTTTGCCCAGAGGCTCACGGCGATCTCTCGCCACAAGCCTTAGGTGAGTTGCGTCGTGAGTGGTACCAACGCCTTGGCGGTGAAGCCTGGGAAGAGCGCTATGGTCAGTGGCTGGAAAATCCACCTGAGCCATTAAACGAACTTCGACCGCCACCAGAAACGCGTCGGCCACGCATGCCGAAAAAATTGGCCAAGCGTTTGGGCATCGACCTCAACGCCGAAAAGTCTTAACCCCCAAGGTCAAAGCGCCTTGGCCGGTTTAGCCGCGGTGCCACTTTGCCCCTTGCGGGGTATCTTCAACCACGATGCCGGCAGTCGTGAGTTGATTACGCAGGTCGTCTGCAGCAGCAAAATCCTTGGCCGCCTTGGCCGCGGTGCGCGCCAGGACCAGAGCTTCAATCTCGGCATCGCTGAGGCCATCGGCGGAGTCTTCCTCGGCAGGGAACAAACCGAGAATCAAATCTGCGGCGTAAAGCAATGCAGCCGCAGCAGTGCGATTAGGCTCGGGGAAGTCGGCACGCAACACCGCCGTGCGCAGGCCGAACAATGCCGCTACCGCCTTGGACGTGTTGAGGTCATCGTTTAAGCCTTCCCGGAATTCCTTGGCGAAAGGCGCCACCTCTGCCGCAGCTTCTGCCTGTGCCAAGGCCGCCGCAGCACTGAGGCCGGAAACCTTGCTCATCTCGTTGGCCAGGCGCGACCACAAATCCTGCAAGGACTTGCGCGCCTCTGCTGCACCCTTGAGCGCCTCCCAGGTGAAGTTCAACGACGTGCGGTAATGCCCGCGCTGCACTAGGAAACGGAAGTCAAAGGGGTGGAAGCCGCGCTCGATGAGGTCATCGATGGAGTACACATTGCCCAAAGACTTGGACATCTTGCCGCCATCGACCTGAAGGAAACGCGTGTGCATCCATAACGAAACAAAAGAACCATTCAGGGCCGATTCACTCTGTGCGATTTCACATTCATGGTGTGGGAAGACGTTGTCTTCCCCGCCGGTATGCAAATCAAAGTGGTCGCCAAGATACTTGCGCGCCATTGCCGAGCATTCGATGTGCCAACCGGGGAAGCCATCTTCGCCGAATGCCGTGTTCCATTTCATAAGGTGATGCGGATCGGACTTCCACAAGGCGAAGTCGGCGGGGTGTCGCTTCTCTTGGTTGATTTCCAAGCGCGCCCCCGCTTCCAAGTCTTCGACGCGGTTGCCGCTCAACTTGCCATATTCGGGAAAGCTATGCACATCAAAATAGATGTTGTCACCAACGCGGTAGGCATGACCTTTCTCGAGCAAGATCTCGATCATTGCGACCATTTCGGGAATGTGGTCGGTCGCCCGTGGGTAATGATGCGCAGGCACCACTCCGAGAGCATTGAGGTCGGCGAAAAAGGCTTGGCTGACTTGGTCGACAATCGCCCAAGGATCGACCTTGGTGCGCTCAGCTTCTTGCTGCAACTTATCTTCGCCAGCATCAGCATCATCGGTCAGGTGGCCGACGTCGGTCAGGTTCATGACCTGCGTGACTTTGAGCTCATTAGCTTCAAACCAACGCCGCAGCAAATCCGCGAACAAGAAGGCCCGATAGTTGCCGATGTGCGGCCGCTTGTACACCGTGGGGCCACAGTGGTACATGCGCACTTCTCCTTCTTGGAGAGGTGTAAAGACCTCTTTCTGGCGACTTAAGGTGTTGTAGAAGCGCAAAACCACAGCGCGCTAGTTTAACTTCGCCGCTTGCCACCGCGGCGCGCACGCCTGCCACCACGGCGGGGCCGCTTGGTTCAACCTTCGATCAAATCGAGGAAGCGCTCGGCACCTTGGGGGCGGCGACCGGCATGCTTGTCGAAGTAGCGCAGGAAGCGTTCGACCCGAGCACTCCGCTCCTGCCGACGCAGCGGGCGGCCAAGGAGTCGCGCCCCGGCCAAATCGATCAGCCAACAGGTGCCTGATTCTGGTTGCCACAACAGATTATCCGGATGCAAGTCGGTGGCCCATAAGCCAACCGCAAACAGGCGGGCCAACAGGCGACGGGCGGCTTCGAGCGCGGCATCTTCATCGGCAGCCGCGAATAGGGTGCAAGCTCCCGTGACCTCGGCGGTGACTAAATGTTGCTCCCACCACATGCCCCGCCGATGTGCATAGGCAAGCAAGATTTCGGGCGTGGGTAAGTCAGCGCGGCGCAGAGTCGAGACCAGACAGACCTCGCGTTGCAGTCGCCGCGGGCTGCGATAGCGGCGCTCGCCAATTTTGCCGAACAGGCCACCATGACGGTTGGTGCGCCAAACCCCAGCCCAAGCTTGGTCGCCAAGGGAAATGGCGCGAGCGGCACCTCGGCCGTGGCCAAGGACGCGGTTGTCTGCCGCCTGCGCGGCTTCTTCGAGCAAATGCGGGCCATCTGCCAACCACTCCTGCGGAGAAAGCTCCTCGGCAAGTGGCGGAGCCATCATCAACCATGCATTGGTGCTGGACCAGCTCGGGGGGGCGCAGGCCTCGACGGACATAGGTCGATGGTATCCTTGCGCCGCATGGGGCATCCTGAGCTGGCATCATTGCCGCCACAGGCACGAATCTTGTGCCTTCGTTTGAGCGCACTCGGCGACATTGTGTTCGCCTTGCCGGCGCTTCATGCCCTGCGCCAGGCCCTTCCTGAGGCCGAAATCCACTGGCTCACGGAAGATCGCCACGCCGGTTTGCTCGCTGGGCACCCGTATATTGATCAGCTCCACCAATTTCCGCGCAAGTCTTGGCGCATGGGGCGTGGTCTAGGGCCGATGTGGGGCCACTTCCGCGGCCTACGCGAAGGCGGCCGATTCGACCTCGTGTTCGATTTTCAGGGCAACCTCAAGAGCGCGCTGCAAGAGGTGTTCATTCCGAGCAAGCACAAGATCGGCTTCGACGCCCCCATCGCCCGCGAAGGTTCGCAACGCTTTCTCGATCATCGCGTTTGCGTCGAACCACGCACCGCACGCTACCTTCGCGACTTGGCTCTGGTGGAAGCCTGTGGCTGGAAGGGTTCTGCCCCTCTGCACCACCGCTGGTCACTTGCCGACGAAGCAGTGCAAGCCATGGCCGGCACGATTCCCGACGGCACGATTCTACTACACACCACCACGACCGACTATGGACGCGACAAAGCCTGGGCCCATGCGTCGTGGCGCCGCCTCGCTTGTCTTCTACTCGAACAAGGGCACACCCTGCGCCTCCTTTGGACCGCTGCAGAAGAGCCCGAAGTACATGCCCATGTCGAGGCGGTGAGAGACTTCATTGGCACCGACGCCAACATTGCCCTTGCACCAGCTACCACCAGTTTGGCCCACCTGATGGCTTTGCTGGATCAAGCGAAGGGCTTCATCGGCACCGATAGCGGGCCCTTGCACCTAGGTGCCTATCGCGGCACTCCGGTGGTTGGCCTGTTTGGCGCCACAGACCCATTCATCTACACCCCACCGGGGGAACAGGTGCGCCTGGTCTACGGCGGCAAAGAGGGCGAAGAACCGCCTCCACGCGATCGCAGTCGGCGCTCACCGTGGATGGACCGGATTGCTCCGGAAGCCGTGGTCGAGGCCTTAGACGATCTGTTGCGCGCCCAGCCTTAACGCAACACAAAGCGGTAAGGAAGACGCGCTTGGACGCCTTGAGTTTGGCGCATACGCAGGAGCGTTTCTATGCCCAGGTCTTGCTCTAACTGCCCGATGGCCTGGAGCACGGCAGGCCCGTGGATGACCGGGTAGTCTTCAGGCGCCAGCATGGTGTCGAGCCAATCTTCGACGGCAGTCGTTTCAACTGTACTGTAATCCACCTCATAGTCATCTTCCACCCCGGCAAAACTAGCGGCAGCAGTAATCGCATCATCGAGCGAACCCAAGTGATCGACTAAACCAAGTTCATGCGCGCGGATGCCCGACCAAACGCGACCGCTGGCGATGGCGTCAACCTCTTCCACGGTCATGATGCGGCCCTCAGCAACGCGCTCAAGAAAGCCTTCGTAAATCAGGTCGACATAGCCTTGCATGAGCTCCAATTCTTCTTCGCTCTTGGGCCGGGCGAGGGACATCATGTCGGCTCGCGGCCCGATTTGCACCGAGGCAACATCAATGCCCAACTTGTCCAGCAAGCCTGCGGCATTAGGAAACATGCCAAACACACCAATCGACCCAGTGATGGTGGTCGGCTCGGCGTAAATCAAATCGGCCTGGCAGGCAATCCAATAACCACCCGATGCCGCAAGGTCGCCCATAGAAACTACGACGGGGATTTCAGCCTCACGCAATAATTGAACTTCGCGCAAGATGACTTCACTCGCGGTGGCACTTCCGCCAGGGCTGTTGATGCGCAACACCACGGCTTCGGCCCATTCGCCCAAACGGATTTGACGCAACTCTTCGGCGAGCTGCGCACCGCCAATGTTGTCTGAGTCATAGCCGTCCACAATCGTGCCCTCGGCGTAGACCACGGCAATCCAATTGGCATACTCCGGGGGGTCCTGATGAATGTCTGCGAGATAGCGCAAGAGACCCACCTGAGCAAAGCTGTGCGAGGTATCCCAATCTCCGGTGTCATCGCCACTGCCGACCAAATCGCGAAGCTCCTCCATCACACTTTCAAAGGAAGCGGTGCGATCGATAAACCCGCGCTCCAAGGCTTCCGCAGCAAGGAACATTCCGGGGGCCTGCACCAAGGCTTCGAGGTCCTCCACCGCAAAACCTCGAGCTAGCGCAATGTCTTCCAGAATCTCATGTTGCAAGTCCCCCAATAGATTGGCCCATTGCTCTCGGTCGGCCTCGCTGGGGCCGGTTAGCAAATAGGGTTCCACTGCGGACTTGAAGCGCCCGACCCGGGTGACCTGCATTTCTAGGCCAAGCTTCTCCATCGCCCGCGCGTAATATTGCAGCTCCACGCCGAGGCCAGAAAAATCGAAGGTACCCAAGGTCGGCATGACGATGGTATCGGCGAGTGAAGCCCACCAATAAGAGTCCATGGTGAAGTCATCTCCGTAGGCGACAATGGTTTTGCCGCGACCACGGAAGCGCGCTAAGGCATCAAAGACCTCTTGCTTGGCCGCTAAACCCGACACCCATGGCCCGCCTTCCAATAGCAAAATCGCATCGACACGGCCGTCATCGGCAGCGCGATCAATCGCTTCAATCAGCCGCCGCAAAGGCAAGGTGGAAACCGCTCCCTGAGCCACCGTGTCGGCCAAACTGGGCACAGATCCGCGATCGGTAAACATGACATCGCCATTCAAAACCAAGACCACGGAGTCCGCCAAATCAGGTTGCCGTTGCTCCATCAACTGGCTGCTCAAAATGCCCAGCAAAATGCCGACGGCAAGCAGGGTGCCGATGACGGCAGCGAGGGTAGTGCGAAGAAATTCTTTCATGGTTGTGGGGTGGGCAAATGCGCGCGCAATGCTCCGTCGCGGACATAGAGCCGCAACTGCAAAGGGAATGTGAGGTCGGTGCCTTCGAGTGAGACACTACGGCGGAAGTCGTCGGCCTTAAGCACAAGATTGCCGTCGTGGTGGGAAAGTACCATGCCACGGCTGCGACCTGGTTGCGGCTCTCCCGGCGGATCTGTCACGGCCTGGAAAAGGGTCTGCTCCCCCGCATGCTCGGGGTAGAGCGCCAGGCCGCCATGGCGACTAAAGCGTAAGCGCATGCGCCCGCTGGCAGTGAGTTCTTGGCCCTGTGGATAAAGCAAAAGACCCGCTTCAGGCTCGCCGGTGCGGCCGAGTTGCAGTTCAAGCTCCAGCGGCTCGCGGCCATCCCAAGTCCAAGGCAAATCTAACTCCACGTGCTCCAGAGGGCGGGTCATCAGCAGATAGTCGCCGGACACCTCATCCCAGGCGGCTTCACGGCCACGCAAACCCACAAAGGGTGCCGCTTCGGGCTGGGAAAGGCCCTGGAAGGCCTCCTGCTGCTCCCAAGGCAAAACCGCGGATGAGTTCAGCAGTTGCCGCACTTGGGCGGCTAGCGCCGTATAGCGGACCTCTGCCGGGGCCGCTTCGAGTGGCTCGCTCCACCATCGATGCAGGCTTAGGGCATAGGGCCATTCTGGAGTCCATGTTTGATCTGGACGGCCCTCGCACCAAGCCTCGGCGAAGCCCTCCTGAAACCAAGTGGGCGCCGCGCGCAAGGTCGCATCCTGCAAACTCAGGAGGTGGGCCAACTCATGGCGGAAAGAATGGCGCCACGACTGAGGCGGCGAGGGCCATCGATGAAGCAAGCGATCGGAGCGCGGCAAGGGCACCACCGCCAAGCCTTCGCTGGGAAAGGTTCGTGGCACTGCAGGGTCACCAAAGAGACCGAGGCGTTGATAGAGAATGGCGGCATCGTGCTCGCGCTCGACCACGACCAACGTAAGGGCCCTAGCACTCGCCGCATCTGGATTGGTTAGCGGCAGCAGGTCATTGCGTTGCCAACGCGCTGTGACTTCGGGAAAGGCCGACGCCATCTCGCGAATGTCCTGCTCCAACTCGGCGCGCCATGGCTCCAGATTCAGCGGCAAGCGCAACTCCACCGCAAGTGGCTCGTGGAGCAAGCTCTCGGCTTGGAGGTCTTGCTCGAGCGTAGGATGTACGCAAGCCGTGAGCAGACCAGCCATCGCCAAAGTACTCACACAGAATTTGCACAAACCGGCTCGCCATTCATGCCGCCTTCTTCTCGCCCTCGCCCTTTGCCGACCACGCGGCCAGCGGCTTTGCTGTTTGATCTCGACGGCACCTTGGTCAACACTGAGCCCTTGCATTTTGCCAGTGTGATTCAGGTCTTGGAGCAGTGCGGCGTGGCTTTCGACCAAAGCACCTATGCCCCGTACTTCGGTTGGGCCGAAGTGCCGTTTTGGGAAGACTTGAAACGAGTCTTGCCCCTGACCACGCCGGTTCCAGAGTTGGTCACGGCGCGCAGCGAGGCCTATTTGCAACTCCTGCACGCCACCAGCATAAAGCCCCTGCCTGGAGTGCTCGAATTGCTGGACTGGGCGCAGCGGGTTGCGGTGCCGATGGCCGTGGCCTCGTCCTCGCCACGGCAACAAATCGACGCCTCGCTGGCGGCAGCAGGCCTCGCCGATGCCCTGCCGATACGCCGCTCCGGCCATGATGACGTGGTCCATGGCAAGCCCGCACCTGACGTCTTCCACGCCGCCGCCGAAGCTTTGGGAGTTGCTACGGAGGAAGCTTGGGCTTTTGAAGATTCCCCCACCGGCATGGCTGCAGCGCGAGCCTCCGGCGCCTTCACGATTGGCGTGGTCGAAGCCGCCGCCGCAGGAAACGCCTACCCCCACGCCGATTACCTTTGCCATGGCGGCATCCCGCATTGGCTTGAGCAAATGCAGAGCCTCGGCCTAGCTTAGCGCAGAAACCTACTGCCTTGCCTAGCTTTTGAAAATCAGCGGGGCGACGTCGTCGAAGTGGTGGACATAACAAATATCCAAACCGCGGGTCCATTCGGCTTCGAGTTGCAGGACATCGCGTTCGTTGCCGGCCGGGAGAATCGCCCGCTTCACACCAAGGCGCTTGGCGGAAAGTACCTTCTCGCGGATTCCGCCCACAGGGAGGACTTCGCCGGTGAGACTGATCTCGCCAGTCATGGCCGTCTTCACCTTGAGCTTCTTCTCAAGCAGGCGCGAAAGCATGGCTGCGGCGATGGTGATGCCCGCCGAAGGACCGTCTTTGGGCACCGCGCCAGCAGGGAAGTGCAAATGCAAGTCATGCTTCGCTAAAACCTTGGGGTCGAGGCCCCATTGCTTGCCATGATCGCGCAGGAAGGAGTGCGCGATGCGGCAAGATTCGGTCATGACATCGCCAAGGCGACCGGTGGTTTGCACGCGGCCATTGCCAGGGAAGGCGGCGCATTCGATTTCGAGGACATCGCCACCGTAGGAGGTATAGGCCAAACCAAGAGCCACGCCGATGTCCGGACTGAGGCGCACCGGGTCATCTTGGAACTGCGCTGGGCCTAGGTATTCCAAAAGCTGTTGCGGCAGGATCGCCGGCTTGGGGCGCTTGCGGCGCGCCAACTCCAAAGTGCGCTTGCGGCACAGGGAAGCTAGTTTCTTTTCTAACGTACGCACGCCGGCTTCGCGGGTGTAGCCATCGATCAGGCCACGCATGGTGGCGATGGGTAGCTTCAACTTAGAAGCATCTAGGCCATGTTCCTCCAACTGCCGCGGCAGCAAGTGGCGCTGCGCAATCTTGACTTTTTCGGCGCGTAGATAGCCAGCCAACTCAATGATTTCCATGCGATCCCGAAGTGGGCCGGGAATCTCATACAAATTGTTCGCAGTCGCCACAAACATGACCTTGGACAGATCAAAGGGCACATCAAGGAACAGATCTAGGAAGGCATGGTTCTGCGCGGGGTCCAGAACTTCGAGCAATGCCGAAGAGGGGTCACCGCGGAAGTCCTTACCAAGCTTGTCGACTTCATCGAGCACGATGACCGGGTTATCGGTGCCAGCACGACGCAACATTTGCATCAGGCGACCGGGCAAGGCGCCGATGTAGGTGCGGCGGTGACCCTTAATCTCGGCTTCATCGCGCATACCGCCAAGGCTCATGCGCTCGAGCTTGCGCCCCATCGATTCGGCCAAGGCCATGGCCAAGGAAGTTTTGCCGACTCCCGGAGGGCCGACGAAGCAAAGAATCGCTCCGCGGTGATCCGGGCGCAGTTTGCGCACGCCGAGGTACTCCAAAATGCGCTCTTTCGCCTCTTTCAAGCCAAAGTGATCGCGCTCCAGAAGCTTGGAGGCAGCGTCGAGGTCGATGCGATCATCGCTCGACAAATTCCATGGCAGCTCGGTCAACCACTCCAAGTAATTGCGCACCACCGAATACTCCGGAGAGGCTTGTGGAATGGTGCCGAGGCGCTCCACTTCACTGCGCACCTTGTCCGCAACTTCCTGCGGAAACTCACGCTCCTTGAGTCGGCCCAGGAACAACTCGCGATCCTGTTCCTGCGGATCTTGTTCTTCGCCAAGTTCGCGACGAATGATACGAATCTGTTCGCGCAAGAAATATTCCTTCTGCTGCGCTTCGATGCGCTCGCGAATTTCTTGTTGAATGCGATCACCCAACTCCAGGGTGACCAATTCTCGGGTGAGGCCTTCATCGACCATGCGCAAACGCTCGCAGACATCGAGCTGCTCCAAAATCGCTTGCTTGGCCGGCGCCTCCTTGAGCAGATAGGCCGCCGCAAAATCGGCCAAGTTGCCAGAGGGGTCAATGTTCAGGGCGGCAAGATTGAAGCCATCGCCCAAAGACGGGTTATGCGAGGCCACCTTCTGCGCCAAACTCAGCACATTGCGCGCCAAAGCTTCGGTTTCGGGCCCAGCTGGATAGATGTCTTCCGGGTAGTGCACTCGGGCCACCGGAATCTTGCGCAGACGCACAAAGCGACTGACGCGAAAGCGCTTGAGCCCGCGGCATAAATAGTTGGTGTTGCCGTCGGGAAGGCGAATGCGCTTGTGGATTTCGGCAATCACCCCCACCCGGGCCATTTCTTTGGCGCTCTTGATGACCCCGCTTTCATCCATGCCGGGAGCGAGCAACAGACCGATGCGCTGGCCATCGGCCAAAGCCTTTTCCATGATGCCGGTTTCATAACCCTGATCGGCATGCACAGGCATGACTAAACCAGGGAAAGGCACCGAGCGCCGTAGCGGAAACACCACCAGTAGCTTGGGCAGGTCATCGTCTTTGATGGCCGGCAGGGCAGGCAAGTCCTCTTCTTGGCCCCCACCTAAATCTTCATTGCGGGGGAGGAGAATTTCGATTTCGTCGCCGGGGATGTCGTCGTCGCTCGAGCTCATTTCGTAGCTAGTATCGCATCGCCTTCGGACTTCGCGATGAGTGCCGCGCCGCAGGAATCGGACCAGACATTCACCATGGTGCGAAGCATGTCGAGTGGGCGGTCAATCGCCAGCAACATGAGCGCGCCTTCCGTGGGCAGGCCCAGGGCGGACAGAATCGCGGTCATCATGATGAGGCCGGCCGACGGAATGCCGGCGGCGCCAATCGAGGCAAACAGGGCGGTCATGACAATGAACACTTGCTTGCCAATGGTTAGGTCGAAGTCGCCGGTCGAGGCGTAATACTGCGACAGGAAAATTACGCCGACGCATTCGTACAGCGCAGTGCCATCCATATTGATGGTCGCGCCCAGCGGCAAAACGAAGGAGGTGTGGCGATTAGAGATGCCGCCGCGGTGCTCGGCCGCCTCCATCGTGGCCGGTAGTGTGATCGAACTGCTTGAGGTCGAAAAGGCGGTCATTAGCGCCGGGGTCATGGCGCGGAACCAGGCAATCGGCGAGATGCCGCCCACAAATTTGAGTAGCAGCGGCAGAACCACCACGGCGTGGAACAGTAAAGCCGCGGCCACGATGACCATATAGGTCAAAAGCGGCTTGAAGACTTCGAAACCGGTTTCCCCCACCACTTTGGCGACCAAGGCAAAGACGCCATAGGGAATCAGCTTTAGGACCGCCGTGGCCACCGCCATCATGAGTTGGAAGGCAGATTCAAAAAAGCCCTGCATGCGGTCTTTGTGCGGTTGGCCCAGGCGACCAATAAAGAAGCCCATGAGCAGCGCAAAGACAATGATCTGCAGCATTTGGCCGTTGTCGCTGAGAGCGCCAAAGACGTTGGGCGGCACCATGCGCTGCAGAATGTCGAGGAAGCTGGAGCCCTCACCAGGGTTGAACTCGGCCGGAACGGCAAGATTGAGCGCCGCGCCGACTCCTGGCTGGGTCAAGTTGATGATAACCAGACCGGTGATGATGGCGAGCATCGAGGTCGTCAGGTAATAGCCCAGGGTCTTCATCCCGAGGCGCCCAAACTCACGTCCGCCAGAGATTCCCGCGACACCAGTCACGATACTAGTCAGGACCAGCGGCACAATCAGCATCTTCAGCAGGCGCATGAAGATATCGGCGGCCATGACGAAGGGCACCAGCCATTGCGCACGCTGCGAATTGGGGTCGAGGACCTCTTGCTGGACCTCGAGTCCACCCTTCATCACCGTAGTCGTGAGATAGTCGGCCTCGGCAAAAGTCTGCAGCCCCCATCCCACGACGAGGCCAAGAATCATCGCCAGGATGATGCGTGTATGCATCTTCATCGGTGCATCCTAGCAGCACCGCCTTGGCGAGCTTAAATCACCACGCCAAAGACGCCCTTCAAGCCAAAGCCAACCGCCATCGAGACCACCACGAACCAAATCATGATGGAAATCTCGCCGCCGTCCATGAACCACAGGGGTTTCGGGCCATAATCCACGGTGACGGCCTTGAGGAAGGAGTCACTCGGGAGTGGCGGATCGGCGAATTTGACGATGGGATCTTGCGCAGCCGCAAAGCGGGCAAGGGGCTCGGAAGTGCGCAAGCGGGCTAGGCGCCGCGGGTCGGTCCCGACCTCGATGGTCTTGGTCACTTCCACACCATTGTGGGTCAAAACCAACGGCAAGCTGCCATCGGCCTCTGGAGTGAGGCGGAGGAGAATCCGATTGTTATCGGAAACCGGCAGATTGACTTTTTGCTTGAGGGCGATGCCCTCGGGAATATCGACTTGGACCGAAGCTGGGCTGACGCCATCGGCAAGCTCGACCACCACCATTTGCTCTTGGCCAGCCTTCAGTGGCTCATAGGCGTAGAGCGCATTGAGTTGGAACCACACCACCATGAAGGGGGCCGCCAACACAATCATGGGCAGGATGTTCAGGCCTAGATACACGAAGTTCCAGGTGAACATGCCAGCGATGGATTTGAGGACGTTCTTGAGGTTGTCCTGGAATAGGCGAATGCCCAACAGGTTGACCTTGATCTTGTCCTTGACCGCGACGATGCCCTGCTGCGAAGACACATGCGGGAAAGCCATGATGAACAGCGCGCCGGTGACTCCCGAAACGAGTGTGACCACAGCGAAGGGGCCCGCCCAGCCAAAGGCCATATCAATGCCATTGAACAGGCCATTGAGGACGGCAGGCACAAACCACGCCAGTCCGACGAGGACGGCGCAAATACCAATGACGGTAAGGCGGGCACGCATGATTGCAGGCTCGGGTTTGGCGGGACGAGAAAGGACTAGCTGATGTAGCCGAGGCCGCGAAGGCTCTCGGTAATGGCCTCGTCAGAGGTGCCAGCGCCTTCGATGGTCTTCAGCTCCTTCTCGAGGATGTGCTCGACGAACTCTTCGACCGAGCTGTAACCAGCCACCTCGGCGCATTTCTTACAGCGCTCGAGAATGTCCTTGTTGAGTTTGACTTTGGGGCCTCCAAACATGTGAATCTTGGGTTTGAGTGTCTAAAAGAGGGGCTTGCCGTCGATGCCTTCTGGTGCGGTCACACCAAAAAGCGAGTACAGCGTGGCGGTGAGGTCTTCCAGGGCCGGGTCCTTGGACAGGCTGGCTCCAGAACGGACCACTAGCGTACCGCGTACGAGCTCGGGGTCCATGAGATGGCTGCCAGACCAGCGAGAATCGTTATCGACGAGGAATTCGGTTTCGCCGGTGACCGAGCCACCAGCACTTTCATCGGAACATCCGAAGCCGACGTTGAAGCCGAGCTGGAGATCCGGGGCATTGCCGACGGCTGGGCCGTGGAACACTTCCGAGGCCGGCAGCACGGTGGTCAACACAGGCTCGCCACCATCTTGCAGGGCGAGCAATTTTTCGGTCATTTCTGCGAGCAGCGGCGTGGCTTGCTCCTTGGTCACAATGCCTTCGGCGTTGCGATCGACGCGGTTGAGGATGATGCCGTTGAAGCCCACCGAGAAGGCGCGAGTCTTGCTCCAATCCACTTTGCCGGACCCGGGAATCGGCTCGCCGTGCTCGTCGAGTTCTAGACTCAAAGTTGGTGCGCTGGTCTCGCCGTCTTTGAGCACCAAGTAGCCCTCTTGCAGCAGCCAATCGTTGACGTGCATCTTGCGACGGAAAGGCGCAAAGCCATGGTCGGAAAGAATCAGCAATTCGACTGGTCCCCCACCGTCGGCTTCCATCCGTTCGACGCGCGCCAACAGGTGACCGAGCATGCCGTCGACCTGTTCGTACACGCGGTCGATTTGCTCATCGAAGGGGCGACCGTCGTACATTCCCGGCTCCTCTTGGTGAGGATGCTGGTCATCGGAGGTGTGCCACAGCATGTGGCAGCGCAGGTCTAGCGAACCGGTGTAGAAGAACAGAAGCCCACCGGTTTCTTCGAGCTGGTCCATGCCGAAGTCGAGCATTTGCATGCGCTCATCGAAGACCATGTCGGATTCGTTGACGAAGCCCGGGGTATCGAGCAAGCCATTCTTATACGACTTGTAGGCATCCGGGAAGCCTTGCACGATGTACGGGCCGATGGCGTCGGCCAAATCGGCGGCAGCGCTTTCGGGCATCGAGATCGGCGCGACGGGTGCCCACGGATCAAACTGCACCGGCAGCGCGTAGACCTCGAAGGGAGCTTCCGAGATAAAGCGGAAACGGGTGTAGCCGCTAATCGGCATGAGCCCACCAAGCACGCCAAACTCGACCTTGACCCAGTTGCTCCACTCACCCAATTCGGCGGTGGCGTATTGGCCTTCGATGTCGACGGCAAGTTGCGGGCGCTCACCAGAGCGGTCGACAAACAAAGTGATTTGCGTAATCACTTCCTGCTCGCGCTCAATCTGGCCGGCGAGGCGGTTGGCCTCGGCATTGTTTGGCGGTACCGCCGCTAAAGCCGCACGTTGCTCCTCACGGAGATCATCGACATTGATCGCCGTATCGGCCGGGCCATAGAGGCGGGTTTCCACTTTCCACAGCGCTTCATTGCGCTGGTTGACCTTGACCTTTTCCAGACGCGAGCTGTCGCTGACCGCGGCGTCCTTCGCGGCGTCGTTGGTCCAGAGATAGGAAACCCCTGCAGCAGCACCCAACAAGTCGCTGGTGCCCATGTCGGGGTAGACCGTGGCGCCAGTTTCAATCAAGGGATAGCTTGCCGGCATGCGGTGCACATAGACCGGAACGCCGGCATCGTGCATGGTTTCCCAGAAAGCCGGAAATTCGCGCGTGGAAGTCACCGCACCCCCGGTCAAGGGGATGTCGTAACCGAACAGCGTGATATCCATGGTCACGGGTTCGGCATCACTCATCGAAGACTTCACGCCATAACTCTTATTGTCGAGATGGATGAAGTCATAAAGGCCGTGCTTGCCGGGGTTGGTGCCGGTGATGAAGTTCGACCAAGCCACTGGCGATTGCGGAGGCCAGGACGTTTGCAATGACTGGAAGGTTGCCTTGCGACCTTCAATCAGGCGCTGGAAGTTGGGCATAAGGCCGCGATCCATGCGCTGTTGCAGCATTTCCGGATCCAAGCCATCGATGCCGAAGGCAATCACACGCTTCTCAGATGTTGGCTTCGAGCCACAGGAGAAGGTTACGCCGAGGCTAAGCAGAACCGCAGCAGTAGCAAAACAGGTAGAGCGGAGCTTCATGCTTTGGTCTCCTGAGTAGCGGCAGGGCCAAACAGCGGCTTGCCTTGCATGTACTTCGGAATCTTTACGCCAAACATGTCCAGGGCGGTTGGGCCGAGGTCCATGAGGTCTGGGGTATCGGTGTTGATCTTGCGGTCACTGAAGAAGACGCCAGGCACTTCGCGCGGGTCAATGCAGTGGTCGCCAGACCACGACTTGGTGTTATCCGAGAACACCTCGACGGGGCACGAGCCAGTGGCGCAGTCCCACGAGTTGCGGTAGCCGCGTTTATAGCCCATGAACAAGTCAGGAGCCTGGAACACATAGGGACCGGTGAAGACCTTTTCGGCGTCGAAGACTTCGCGGAAAATCTCTTCGCCAGACTTTGGATCGACCAGTTTCGAGAGCTTGCCAGCGATGTCGGCTTTGACGGCCGCCAAGTCATCGCCCTCTTCGACAATGCCGTCGCGCTCGCGCGCTTTACGGTTGATGAAAATGCCCGTCAAGCCCAAGGAGAACGCCTTGGTCTTAGACCAATCGACATCTTGCAGCCAATCGCGCGACAGTTGCTTGCCGCTTTCCTCATCGAGTGGCGCATCGGACTTGAGAACCAAGAAGCCTTCGTCGCGCAGCCAAGCATTGAGATTGACGCCGCGCTTGAACTGACAGAAGCCGTGGTCAGAGATGATGACCAAGCGATCGCGCTTAGGATTAATCTTCTGCTGCAGCTCACCAATCAGGTTATCGGCGGTGTTGTAGATCTCTCCGATCTTGTCTTTGCCCCACTCCATGTCCTTGCCTTCGTTGGCCGGGTGATCCGGCTCGAGGTAGCGGTGGAACATGTGCGAAACGCGGTCGGTGCCGTCAAACACGCAGACCACGGAACCCTGGGGCGTGGTTTCGAGGGCGTCGAAGAGTTGTAGACGACGCTCTTCCCAGATGTTGAGCGACTGCTTCCAGAACGCTTCTTCGTCAATTACGCGCTCATTCAGCGCCCAAGTGTCTTCGGCCAAGCCAAGCGTGGCAAAAGGGCCGAGCTTTTTGGCGAGGTAGATCGAATACACCGTAGGGTGTGAAATCGGCATGGCCGGGTTGGACGGGTCGATCTGGATCGGCGTCATGTAGAGGCCAAACTCCGGGTCGGTGCCCATGCAATAGAAGCGCGCCAAGCCAGTGACTTTGGCTTTGCCCTTTGCCGCCTTGAACTCGAGAGTAATCCACTCGGAATAATCCTTGACACCAAGCTCGACCACCTGCTGGTCACCCTTACCGCCAATGGTCAAACGCAAGCGCTTGCTTTCTTCGAGCACATCGACGCGCATCGGGATGCGCATGGGCGTGACCGTAGATTGCGACGGATCTGGAGGACCGGTAATCGGGCAACGGAAGGTGTCGCCGCTGCGCCCCACCAACAGCACATCGCCGCCGGCATCGGGGCCGGTCAAGGCGGTATCGCTGGTCCAGAAGGTGAAACTACCCTGGGTACCCTTGAGGTCAGGTACGCACATGCCGCTCAAACCCACGCCGTGGAATTTCTCCGGCGGGAAGGTGATGGGCACGCGAATGATGTTGGAGAAGATCTTCTTGTCGCCAAGCGTCTTCCACCAAGGTGTGCCCTTGCGCAGCAAACGAATGCCTGAAGTCGGCCGCTTGAAGAACTCCTTCTTGCCAATCTTCAGCAGCGCCTTCTCGCCCTGCGTGATTTCCGTACTCGACAACACCGGCAAGTAGGTGCAGGGGTCGCGCGTGATGAAGTCAAAAATGTTGTGGCGCGAGGCATCGACGCCAGTCGAGAAACTCGACCAAGCCACCGGGGACATGCTCGGGTAACTCGAAGACAGCGGACGGAAGCTACCCTGCTCGGCAATCTTCGCCATATTGGGCATACGCCCTTCGTCCATAAAGCGCTGAGCCAGGCGCGGATCCATGCCATCGAAGCCGACGATGATCAGACGCTTGGTCTCTCCTTTGACGCGGCCAGCGCCAGTGAGAAAGCGCAATGCCATCTTCAAAGGGAAGATGAGCATGACGCCAAGGGCGATGAAGACGGAACCTAGAAGGACCAGTCCACCACTCAAGAAGGCAAAACCCGCACCAGGGCCAATATAGGCCATGGCTGGATCGGGGGCGGCCAACCAAGCAATGAGGACGGCCAGTGGGAGTAGCGGACGGCGGGTGCGCTTCATGGCACGGCGAAATGATAGGAAAGCAGCGAGGTACAGGGAAGCGTTAGCGCCCTGTACCTCGCTGAGATGGCAGCACTAGGCCTGAGCGGCGGCGCCAGCAGGCACGTAGCCTTGACCCTCGAGATAGTCCATAATCGCCTTGAGCGACTCTTCTTCGGACTGACTCTCGGAGTTGATCGTGACTTCTGGGCTTTCCGGGGCCTCGTAGGGGTCGGAAATACCAGTGAAGTTCTTAATCTCGCCGGAAAGCGCCTTCTCATAAAGGCCTTTCACGTCGCGGCGCGTGAGCTCTTCGATAGAGCACTCGGCGTAGACTTCGACGAAGTTGCGGTTCATCGCGCGGCACTGGTCACGGACGTCCTTGTAGGGCGAAATCGCGGCCGTGATTGCCACTGCACCATTGCGGCTGAGCAATTTGGCGACATAGCCAATACGACGAACGTTGGTGTCACGGTCCTCCTTGGAGAAGCCGAGACCTTTGGAGAGATTCTCGCGAACTTCGTCGCCGTCAAGAACTTCCACCTTGCAGCCACGCTTGCGCAGCTCGCCCTCAATCATGCGGGACAGGGTGGACTTGCCGGAACCAGAGAGGCCGGTGAACCAGAGGACAAAACCTTTGTGATCGGTCATGGTGATGTTGTTTGGGTAGCTGGGGGATTACTTGAGCTTGCCTTCGAGGAAAGGAACCTCGAAGCATTTTTCGTGCATGATGGGGCCGTGGCCAAAGTAGCCGGCCTCACCGAAGAGTTCGCCGTGGTCAGCGGTAACGATGACCCAGCTATCCTTCGGAAGCATGTCGTAGAAACGCGGGAAGACCACTTGGTCGAGGTACTTCACCGTGTTGATCTGGCGTTCGCGGCACTTCTCGATCATGTCGATGTCCATGAAGTCGCCAGACTCCTGATCGGACACAAGCACACCTTCATCGTCGATTTGCTTGTCGAGCTTACGGAAGATGCCGTTGACGCCAGAGATGTGTGGCAGGTCGTTCTTGTCTTCGTCTGGGAGACCGTAGGGGTAGTGGGTCTCGCCAACGTTCATCAAGTAGAACTGCGGCACGTTGCCCTTCAGACCTTTGGATTCGCGCGACTTGTGCGCTTCCATGTCATCGAGCATCGCGAGCATGTCGTTGTGCTTCGGCATGAGCTTAAAGGTGTCGAAGTCACGGTTGATGCCGGTCGCCGGGTTCAACACCGGCAAAGACACCAAAGCGTGGGTTTCGTAACCCTTCTTCTTCATGTAGGCCGGAAGCCACAGGTGTGGAATCATGGCTTCGAAGCCAGCATCTTCCACGCCCAAACGATCCTTGAACTTATACAGGTCCTCTTTGTAGTACTCGGAAGCGTAGACCTCAGTCGGGCTCGAGTGCGGCACGAGGCCGGTCAAGAGGTTGTAGTGAGAAGGAGCCGTCCAACCGGCGTAGGAGAATCGCTTTTCCACGTTGTGCAAACCACCACACAACTTGGCGATGTTCTCTGGCTCGGCCGCCATGAACGAATCAAAGCGGCACGAGTCGAGGGTGATGATGAACAGGTGGTTGTTCTCGCGCTTCTTACCGAAGATGCCGAACATTACTCTAAACAGGTCTTGGGATTAAGCCTTGGCCGGTTGGGCGTAGGCGGAAATCAAGATGTCGGCGACTTCTGGGCGGGAGAACTCGGCAGGCGGACGTTCGCCGTTGACGAGCATTTCGCGCACCTTGGTGCCGGACAGGAAGATCTTATCTTCGTTGGAAGCTGGGCTCGACTTGGTCGAGGCCATGCCGCCAGTGAGCTTGCAGTAGAACGCATGCTCGAACAGAAGGGTGTTGATCAGGATTTCGCCCTCGGCGAACTGATCAAAGATTTGCTGCGCATCGAAGGTGCCGTAGTAGGAACCAACACCGGCGTGGTCACGACCGATGATGATGTGCGTGCAGCCGTAGTTCTGACGGCAAAGTGCGTGCAGGATGGCTTCGCGAGGACCGCCGTAGCGCATGGCCTGGGGGTACACGGCGAGCATGCTGCGCTCGAGTGGGTAGTACTTGTTCAGCAGAACCTTGTAGCACTCCATGCGAACATCGGAAGGGATGTCATCGGCCTTGGTGTCGCCGACCAGCGGGTGCACCAAGAGACCATCGGTTTGCTCCAAAGCGACCTTGGTCAGGTACTCGTGAGCGCGGTGGATTGGGTTACGAGTCTGGAAGGCCACGATGGTGTTCCATCCCTTCTCAGCGAAGGCGGCGCGGGTATCGGCCGGGGTCATGCGGTACTCGTTGTGCTTGCCGTAAACAGGCAAGTTGGCGACCTGAATGGTGCCGCCGATGTAAGTGTCACCAATCGAGGCGAGGTAGCCCCAAGCTGGGTGCTCTTCGTCGCCGAGGTAGCACTTCTCGAGCTCCTTCTTCTTGTCTGGTGTGTAGACGCTGTCGACCGTCATGGTGCCGTAGACGGCGCCATCTTCCGCGACCAGGGCGACTTCATCGCCAGCGCTGACGTTTTCGCCAGCCTTAGGGCTGAGGACAACCGGCAGAGGCCAAGCGACACCGCTCGCCAAGTGCATGTGGTCGACGACGCCTTGATAATCGGCTTCGTTCATGAAGCCCTCAAGCGGGCTCATGGCGCCAACTGCGATCATCTCCAAATCGGAGGCCTCACGCGAGTTGAGGGTGACTTTGGGGAGGCCCGCTGCCTTGGCGAGGAGCGCTTCGCGCGCGTCGCCTTCGACCAAGCGGTTAACCAGGGTTCCACCGTGTGGAGTGATCATGATGCTATCTACAGGAGATGGGGTTTGGAGGGCTTTAAAGGTAGCCCAAGTTCTTGAGTTTTTGGCGGATGATCTGAAGTTCCTCTGAGGTGTACTCTCGATCTTCCTTTTGCTCCACTTCGCTGACTAGGTCGCGCAGCACGAACACAATGAAATCCGTCGGCGATGAAAAGCCGGAGGTTTCAATCACCTGCTGGATCCGCCGGTAGAGCGGACGCGGGATTTTGACGGTTACGCGTGTTTCTTTGGTCATGGGGAGTGAAATGAAGCCGCCCATGATACCCCCACCAGGTGACTGATTGGAGTGTTAATGGAGTGTTTTTAGTACCCCGATGAGAGCCTTATCGGGCTTTGCTCTCGAATAGTTGAGGGAGAATCTGCGTAAACACTTGCCGAGTCGGCGGGTACACTATGTCCGAAGCCATGAAAGCCACCCGCCTTCTCCCGCTCCTGCTCTGCCTCAGCCCGCTTGCGGCCTGCTCTGGCGAGTCCACCCCCACCTTTAGTGACCCGATTGCCGCCCTCGACAAGGGCGATGCCGCTCTCGCCGCCAAAGATGTGCCCACTGCCATCGCCGCCTACGAGTACGCCTCGCAAAATGGCGACGAAAGCCAGCGCACCGAAGCCCTGACCGGCTTGTTGCTGGTCCAGCTCGACATTGGCGAATCCGATGCAGCCAAGCAGGCCTTCGATAATCTGTCCAAGAACTCCAGCCTCACCACCGAGCAGCTGCTAGATCTGGCAAACGCCTGCGTGACGGCTCGCCTGGTGGAGCCTGCTATCGCTGTGGTGGATTACGCGGTGGCAAGCAATGAAGGCGTCAAGGAGACCTTTGCTCGCCCTGCGGCAGCCATCGACCTGCTGCAATCAGAGGGCCCAGGCGCCGACCTCAGCGCGCTCGGCTACACCGGCGACTAAATTCGGCTCCTTTCCCCCACCCAGCCCCAGGCGCCTCTAGGCTTCTGGGGCTCTTTTCTTGGCAGATTAAATACATCGGGTATGTTGGTTTATGCCCTATTTCACCCGCCTAGCCTTGGTGGCGTTTTTCGCCATTGCCATTGTGGCCTGCGGTGCAAAAGAACTGCACTTCGACGACGCCGCTCAAGCTCTGGACCAGGGTCAGAAATCCTTCGCTGCGGGTGACGAGGCAGACGCCAAAGCGGCCTACGAATTTGCGGCCACCTCGGGTTCGCCGGACGAGCAGAAGGAAGCACTTGGCCTTTTGTTGGACCTAGCTCTGCTGCCCGGCGGGCAAGAGTCCAAGGCCGAGCATGCTTTTGCGCGGCTCCAAGCCTTCGGTGTAATCTCCAATGAGGACCTGGTGCACTATGCCAACCTTGCTGCCAATCGTGCCAAGATGGCGGGCATTGCCGAGACTATTGTCGATGCCGCAATGGAGCAAGATCCTTCTTTGGCGGAGGCCCTGCGCAATGCGGAAAATGAAATCGAGGCTCTGAAGCAACCGCCGTTGTCCGGCAAACTCAAGGAGACAGGTTACGGCCATGATTAAACTGGCCATCGCCGCCGTCGTTGCCGTGCTTTGCTTCGGCTTGTATTGGGTTTGGGATCTGGAGCAAACCCGTGTCGAAAAAGCACGGCGTACCGCCGCCGTCGCGCTGGAAGAGGGCGAGTTTGCTCTTGCACGCAAAGCCATTGCCTATGGCAAAACGTCGATGGACTATGAAGTCCGGCGCTTGGCCGACGAGCAGTTGTTTTATCTGGAGCTGACCCAAGGCCACCTTCGCAAAGCTGGCGAACAGGTGCAGCGCATGATTGTGGATTACCGCCTCAATCAAGCCACCCTATTGGCCATGGCCGACTTTGCCATGGCCAAGGAACATCCTGGTGTGGCGCATCGCATCTTGGATCAACTCGAGAGAGTCCTTCCGGAATACCGCGGCGATTACCAGGACCGCCGCAAGCGCTGGCGCGCCTGGTGCCAAGAGAATGGCAAAGGCGCAGCCATCTACAACAAGCACAACTGCCCTTTTGAATAAGGGCGTTGGCTGCTACTGAATCACCAGCGACTTCTTGTCGTAGTCTGCGGGAGCAGCCACGCCGTTTAGCGACAACACCGTTGGCGCCAGGTGAGTGGCGTCGTACTGGGTATCGCCTTCGGGTAGAGCCATCTTGCGGTTACTGAAGAAGATGCCTTGCACCGAGTGAATGTCGACACCGCAGTGGTCACCCGACCATGGCGAAGTGTTGTCGAACACGAAGTCGCCAGGTCCGGCAATCGCTTCGCCATCTTCGCCTTCGACATCTTTCAAGTTGATGCCACCTCCGGTCACGCCCCAAGAGGCGCGGTAACCAGGAGCAAAGTCGATGGTGATTTCGGCAGCACCGTTCCAAGTGGTGCCGGAGTTCTCACTCTTCCAAGGATCCATGTGCGGACCGGAGTAGAGCTCGTCGCGCAGGTAAACCTTGCGCACCATCTTCTCGCCGGTGTTGGGATTGGTCATGGCGTAGAGACGCTCGGTGATGTTCTCGAGCAGAGCATCGGCCTCTTCCTTGGTCACAATGCCATTGTGCTCACGACCGACCAAGTTTAGGTAGATCTTGCCGATGGCAATCGAGTAGGCCTGGGTCTGCTCCCAATCGACAAAGCCGAGCGTGTCACGCTTGATTTCCGAAGACAGCTTCGGCGTGCCCAAACGCGAAAGGTTATCGATGGTCAAGAAGCCTTCATGTGCCAACCATGCATTGAGGTCGACCTGGTGGCGGAAGCTATCAAAGCCATGGTCCGACACAATCATGAGGGTATCGCCCTCCTGCATGGCTTCGTCGAGCATGTAGCCGACCAACTTGTCCATCTCTTGGTAGATGACCAAGCCCGAATCTTTGAGCGGGAAGGTGCGACCAAAGGCGGTGATTTCGCGGGAGGCCAACGCTTCGTCGTACTGAGGGTGCAGCGGATCCATGTGGCGCATCAGCATGTGGCAGATGCGGTCCGGGGTGCCAAAGAAGTGGAACAACACCTTCCAGTCGTCGCCGGCCATGGCGTCCTTGAGCATCTTGGTGCGCCAGCTGAGGGTGTACTCAATGTCGGCGACGAAGGCGTCGTCGGAGAGTTCCGCATCTTTCACGGCGTGAGTTTGGCAAGCCCAACCCAAGGTTTCGAAGGCGCCAATGCGGCTCTTCAACTCAGAAGCAAACTCCGGTGGCCACGAAGCACGTGAACCAGGCAAAGGTACATCGGGGTCAATCTGCAACGGCGAGGCGAACATCTCCAGGGCCCCATCGCGCTCTTCGGCCCAAATCCGCACCATAGCGTTGGTCGAGAAGCGCTGGTTCCAAACGAACTTGACGAAAAAGAACTCGCTCCAGCTGCCGACGGCCACCGACTGCGTGGTGCCATCGACGGTGAGCTCGACCGAAGTCGCGCCAGGCTTCCACGTGACTTCCAAAGGAACCCAAGTGTTGAGCAAGGTGCTGTTGCGCAAGGTCTTGTTCAGCTCATTGATGCGTTCACGGTCGCCGCCTTGCTGTAAAGCGGTCAGTTCATCGCGCAGGGCGTCGTATTTGACCTGGTTGAGCGGACCATAAAGCTTGCTCTGATAGTTACCGCCACCAGCGTCGACCAACTTGTACAAACCCACGGTGCCTGCCTTGGAGAAGGACACGCCGGCATCGGGGGCGTCATCTAGGGTGTAGGCTGGAGCCGTGCTGTATTCCTTCTTCGGGCCACGGCGCGTATCGGCAGTGGTGTAAATCGCGGAAGAGTTGAGGTTGCCGGTGGCGTCGGGTGCGCCCAAGCCAGCGACTAACTTGCCATGCTCCAGTTCTTGCACGGGGTAAGACACAATCGTGCCTTGCCCGCGGAAGGGAATGCCTGCCTCATCGAGGGCTTCCCAATAGTCCTGAGCTTTGTTGCCGCCGACGTAATCCTTGAATCCACCTTCGGGGTAGACGTTCATCCAGCTCATGCCGTACCAAACCCCGAAGCCGAGAATGGCGGCGGCAGCAACCACACCGACAGCCTTTTTCCTCCAGAATACGAAGAACACCACCAATGCCATGACCGCCGCAGCACCCATGATGATGAAGGGGGCATTGCTACTCGCGAAGGGCAAGCCCAGTTCTTCGGCAGATCGTTGCGTGGGCTCCTGGAAGCCAAGGTCTGGTAGCACTGGGCGACTGCGGTCTGCGTTCAAGCGCACTCCCACAAAGTCAAAGATGCCGTGCTTGCCTGGGTTCACTCCGGTGTTCAAGGTTGCCCAAGACACCGGGGACTGCGCAGGGTTCGCTGGGTTCAATGGAGCGAAGGTGCCCATGTCGCGCAGGCGCGAAAAGTTGGGCAACTTGCCTTCATCCATCCAATCGCTAGCCATTTCGGCATCGGCACCGTCCATGCCAAGCACGATGGTGCGGCCATCTGACCCAGCGCCTTGGGCGTGGGCAGGAGTAGCAAAGAATCCGGCAAAAGGAATGGCCATCACCAGGACGGCGAGGCGCGTACGCAAAGAGAGAGACATGTGAGGCGCAGGGTTGGGCAAGGACCGCGAAGGCCTTAGATTATCAAAGTGAGGACTCCTACGAGAACCACCCCTTACCGCATTCGCTGCGGAAGGGGCCAAGCCGGCATCAGCAGTATGGTGCTGCTCGGTTTGGGAATCTTGTTGCTCGGCCTCACCGCGTGGCTGGTGATGGGAGCCCCCGGCCCGCAAAAGCTCCCCGATCAAGACCAGCTTCACGGTGCCGAACCCGACTGGAAGGACCCTGCCAGCGGCGAGTTCGACGGCCCCGTGGCTCCCCTCCTTGGCCCCAAGGAAGATGTGGTCTATCAAGGCCCACCGGATCGGGTCTTCGTCAGCCACGGCGCCTCCAACGGCACCATTCGCGGCCGTGTCGTTGCCGAGAACTGGGTGGTGTGGCCCCATGCCATTCGCCTCACCCTGGAAAAGCAAGAAAGTCGTGAAGTGGTGCAAGAGCGCGGCGCCAACGCCGAAGATCCAAACTTTTCATTCGACCCGGTTCCCTTCGGCAGCTATCGCCTGCGCTTACAGGCCGATGACTGCCTCGACCAAGCATTCCTACTGACCTTGTCGCCAGAAAGCACCGACCACCACATGGCGGTGCCACTGATTCCCTCGGGGCGCATCGTCGGCCGCACCCAAAGTGCTCTTGGCGAGCCCGTCGGTGGCCTGCCTGTGGTGGCGATTCGTCGGCCAGACAAGCCTGGCCATCGCAGTGTTCCCTACACTAGCATTAGCGAGGCCACAGGCGACTTCCGCGTCGACGGCCTTCAGCCCGGCACCTACGACGTGATGGCGGGCAACCAACTGCGCCCCATCGGCGAAGTTCATGTCGCCCATCTCGCTACCCAAGCTAGTGAAGCTTGGGTCACCTTGGAAGTGCCTCCTTTGGGCCGCGCATCGATCACCTTGGAGTTCAAGGAAGGCAAGAAAGCCTTGGAACGAGACTGGAAAAAGCTGCGCGTCCAGGCCGATGCCACGGCCGGCGATGGACGCGGCTTCAGCTTGAGCCTGCCCCTGCAAGAAGATGGCACCGTGCACTTCCCCGCGCTGCCCCCTGGTGATTACGCCTTCACCGCCTATGGCGGCCCCTATCGCCGCACCATGCGCCGCGGCGCGGTGGTGGCCGGGCAAGAAGTGACCGTACAGATTCCGGTTCGCGCCCTCGCCACGGGCGGGAAGCGTTGAAGCCCCTAGGTCACGTCAGCGGCAGTTTTGGCGAAGCCTTTCGGCTGTCTTGGCCGATTACGTTGTCCCTGCTCCTGAACGCGGGCTATCGGGTCAACGATCAGTATTGGATTCGTGACCTCGGCCCCAATGCGCAGGCGGCGCTGGGGATTACCAGCTTCATGCTGATCTTCAACTTCGCCTTTGTCAGCCTGATTAGCACCGGAGTCTTGGCGCGAGTGGCGCGCTACACCGGTGCCGGCGATGACCAAGCTCGACGCCAGGTGGTCGGCACAGGATTGCGCGCGGCCTTGGTGTGGTACATCGTGCTTGGCGCGATTGGCCATCTCACCACGCCGTTTTGGGTGCGCCTTTCCGGCGGCAGTGGCGAAACAGCGCGACTGGCCACGGAGTACCTCGGCACGATTTATTTGGTGCTGCCTTTGGTGGGGTTTAAGCCGCTGGTCGACAGTATCTTTCTCGGCCTCGGCAACACCGTGCTGCCCATGCTCTTGGGCGCTGGCGCGGTCCTGCTCAACGCCGTGCTCAACCCCGCCCTGATTTATGGCTGGTGGGGATTTCCGGCCATGGGTCTCGAAGGTGCCGCTTGGGCCACTGGCATCTCCCGCCTTGCCGCTGGGGTGGCCGGTTTGATTGCTCTTGGCCGCTTCTACCCCTTCCGGGGTGCCCTGCGCATGCCCTTCGCTTGGACCGAGCTGCGGCGAGTGTTGCGGATTGGCGCGCCGGTGGCCTTTTCCACCGCCGCCTATGCGCTGTGCTTCATCGGCGTGCTGAAAACCAGCATCGAACCTTTAGGTTCCAATGTCCAAGCGGGCCTCGGCGTTGCCTTCAACGGAATTGAATCGCTGAGCTATTGCGGCCTCATGGGCCCGGCAATGGCTGCCGCCTCCTTGGTCGGCCGCGGCTTGGGCGCCAACAATCCCCAAGCTGCACGCGCTGGAGGCCTCGCCTGCCTTTGGATGTCGGCAGGCTTCGCACTCATGACCAGCCTGGTGTTCCTATTCGCCGGCGAATCGCTAGCTGCCTTCTACGCCGACGACCTTGAGGTCCGCCGCCAAGCAGCGCTGTATTTGAGCATCGTGGCTTGGACCCAAGTGGTGACGGCCACCGATTCCACGCTGCAGCAGATGATGGCCGGCGCTGGCCGCACCATGGTGATGTCCATCTGCAACACCAGCGGCTATTTAATCCGCATCCCGCTCGCACTGTGGCTCTCAGGCTCGCTCGGTTTTGGCGCCGCTGGGGTGTGGTGGGCCCTGAATCTCTCCAACTTCCTCAAGCTCGGCGCTATATTCTGGCTCTTCCGACGCCTCAACCTCTTCGCCCCCAAAGCAGAAGCCCCGCGTCAGAACCTCACTGCCCTGTCGTGAGCCGCCTCCCCACCCTCATCGATCCCGCTGACTACCCTCTGGACCGCGTCCACATGACGGTAAAGGAATGCATGCGCCGCAATCCGCAGCGCCATGAGTTCTTGCAGCTGGATTCCATCCTGCACCTATCCCTCGAAGATAATCTCATTGTCGGGCACCGGCGCCTGCGCGAAGACGAGTTTTGGGTGCGCGGTCACCTACCTGGGCGGCCCTTGTTCCCCGGCGTGCTCCAGGTGGAAACTATGGCCCAAGTGGCTTCGATCCACGCCCATGCCAAGCTCGAACTTGCCGAAAACGTATTCATGGGTTTCGGCGCGGTCGATGACGTCCGCTTCCGCGAGGAAGTCTCGCCCGGAGTGGACCTGTGGATTGCCGGCTCGATCATGAAGGCCAACAAGCGGCGGCCCTACTTCCGGTGGCAGGGACAGATTCTGTTTGGAGACGGCCGACTAGTTAGCCAGTCCGTCATCACTGGCGTCCAGCTTTAGGCCACTGCCTAGGCTTCCCCGCCGGCAGGCAGGTCCACTTCCGGGCCGACGTCGGCGGGCAAAATCCCCAGGACATCGAGCTCCACGCAACGGCAAGCCCGGTCGAGCAAAGAAGACAAGCTCGGCTGCGTGCGTTCGCCATCGGAAGAGATGGCTTCCTTGATGTAGGTGCCATGTTCGGAGCGAATGCTCACCGACCAGCCATCTGCCGTTGGCTCGTGCTCCAACAGACGCACCCAACGTTCGCGCGCCATGTCTGTGCGCCGGTGCGCCACGCGCTGCGGGGTTTGCTGGAGTAGGGTTAGAGGACCCTGGGCCATGACGGCATCTAGGCGTTTGGCGACGTCGGCGCGGTCGTCTGCGCTTAACTCTTGGTCAAACACAATCTGCGCGCGATAGTCCTTCGGGCAGCGGGTTTCCTTGATCTCGACCACGCGATCGCGGTTACAGATCTTGAGTCCGCGCACTTCAATCCGCCCTTCCCAACGACGATTGATCTCGTCTTCGACCTCTTGCAGCGAAATGGTCGGGCGCCGCGCCTTGAGCATTTCGAAGACAAAGGGGCGGCCGCTGCCGAGCATGCGCACATCTAGGTCTTCACGACCTGCCCCATGGAACTTGTTCCGGCGCGCCTTGAAGCGTGGCATGGCGACGCGAGCAATCAGCTCCTGCACCGAATCGCGGGTGAGCTTGCCGAAGCCTTCGCACTTCTCGCAGCCTTTGCCCTTGCACTGCGGGCAGTAAAAGATGGTCTGCGGAAGATCGCGCACCAGCTTGCGGTAACGGCCCTCGAAAAGGACCTTCACCGGGGCCGACAGGGGCACTTCGGTCCCAGGCGGCGCAGAACGACGTGGAGTGTCGACCACCTCTTCTGAGGGGTCGGGCGATTCGGGATTTCCAGGCGTCGTCATGGCGAGGCTAAGATGCTGGCGTGTGGCCGGAACTGTTTACCATTCCATTCCTTGATGCGCCTTTGCGCTCCTTTGGACTGCTTGTCGCTCTAGGATTCATCATCGGAGTGGCGATGGGTTCGAAGCTTGCGGGGCGTTTCGGCGCCGACCGCGAAAGGGACCCAGAACGATTCGCTGAGGTGAGTTGGTGGGTGCTGATTGGCGTCATCCTTGGCGCCCGGCTGGCCTGGGTTCTCGTGAACCTCGGCCATTACCTCGATCACCCGGGCGACATCCTGAAAATCTGGGAAGGCGGACTGGTGATGTACGGCGGGCTGATTCTAGCCGTGCTCCTGGGAGTCTGGAAGGCGAAGCGCCTGGGCATGCCGGCGTGGCAATCCTTGGATTACGGCCTGACTGCTGGCTTTCTGGGCCAGGCCATCGGCCGCATCGGCTGCTTCCTGGTCGGCGATGACTATGGCGCTCCCACCACCGTGGGCTGGGCGATTACCTTCCCTGAGCCTCTGCGCGATGGCTCGGCCTTCCCGCCCGAGCTGGCCGGCGTGCCGGTGCACCCGACGCAGTTCTATATGAGCGCCAAGGCTCTGGCCTTGTTCTTCTTTGGCCTCTGGATGTTACGCAACAAACGCTTCCACGGTCAGGTTTCGCTGCTGCTGATGATGGGCTACGCCGCACTGCGTTTTGTGGTCGAAATGTTCCGCTTCGACGCCGAAGCTCGCGGCGGTTGGTTCCAAGAAGGCGCGAGCCCGGCCGATGTCGATGCTCGCCTGCATGAGCTTGGTGTGGCCACCGCTGACGGCCACATCCTCGATCCTGAACGCTACCGGGAACTGCTACGGGCAGGCACGGAAGGCATGTTTCCGCAGCTGGTGCTCTCCACCTCGCAGCTGGTCGGCATCGTGACCTTCGTCCTTGCCGGTTTGCTGTTGCTGGTCTTACGCAAGCGGCCCGAACTTCAAATCGCCAAGAGCTGACATGGTGTTTCTGGCTGGCATCGACGAAGCGGGCTATGGCCCCTTTGTCGGACCTCTGACCATGGGGTTTAGCCTGTGGCGCGTCCCCGATATTGAAATGGACTTATGGAAGTCCTTGTCGAGCAGCACCGCGCGCAAACCCAGTCGCAAGGACTCGCGGCGGCTGTGGCTCGATGACTCGAAGAAGGTCCATCAGGGCCCGCATGGCCGCAGTCGCCTCGAACGCACCGTCGCCGCCTTCCGCCAGTTGCTGGAAGAAGAGCAGAGCTTGGCTTCTTGGATTGGTTCGCCACCGGCGCCCTCCGCAAAAGGCCTGCATGCGGTGCCTTGGTTCGCCGAGATTCCCGATCCCCTTTGCCCCAGCGTGGCACTGGAACGTGCGCGTTTAGATGCCGCCGGACTCAGTCGGGACATGGACCAGGCCGGGATTAGCCTGACTGGCTTTGGCGCGCGGGCAGTCCCAGCCAAGGAATGGAACGGGATGCTGGAAAGCACCGGCGGCAAGGGCAGCGCCAACTTGGCGGTAGCGGTGGAGTTACTGCGTCACTTGTTCACCCTGACCGGCGATGCCCCGCTGCGCGTAGAGCTCGATCGCCATGGCGGGCGCCAGCATTACGCCCGCGTTTTGCAGGCGGCCTTGCAGCCGGAGCGCGTGGAGACTCATGCCGAGCACCCCAGCGCCTCGTTGTATTCGCTGCACTTCCCCCACCGCACGGTGCAGCTGCGTTTTTCTGAAGCAGCCGACCACCATCACGTGCCGGTGGCTTTGGCCTCTTTGGCCGCAAAGCTCACGCGCGAACGCATGATGGACTTGTTCAACGCCTGGTGGCAGGAACGCCTTCCAGAGGTCAAAGGAACCAAGGGCTATGGCGTCGACGGCAAGCGTTTCCTCGCCGAGGTCCTGCCCCAACTTGGGGCGCAGGGCGTCGAGGAGAGTTGCTTACGCCGCAATAAATAAGGCCCCCGTTCCGCGAGGAACGAGGGCCTTGGTCAAGGCGAACCTTGGGTCGAAATCCTTAGAGGACGATCGAGTTACTTGGGATGAAGGTGCTCATGTCCACAGCTTGGACCGTCTTACCGCAGGCGGCAGAAGGCACCACAGCGTTCAGCGTGGAAGTCATGGTGGTGGCCAAGGCTGGGTTGGCGATATCCAAGGTGATACCAAAGACAGTCGAACTACCAGCGTTACCGTAAATCAAGTAGTAGTTGCCGCTACCGTTGATGACATCGAAAGTCACCGAGCCTGGGCAGGTGCCCGTCACCGACAGGGTCGGAGGCGTGATGGTCATGAAGGTCTCAAAGGTGAGACGATCAAGGTTACGGGAGCTGAGATCCTCGTAGAAAGGCTCGGCGTAGAAGGCGGTTGGCCAACCGGAGTTTCCGGTCAAGTCGCCACCGGAAGCCACGAAGCCATCGCCAACGCGAATGGTGAAGACATCGCCCGCGCTGAAGATCAAACCTGCAGAAGAGCAATCCGCGAACACCCACTCCCAGTTGAACAGGGAGCTAGCGAAGACCATGCCGCTCCAGGCAGGAACGGCGGAAGGAAGGTGAGGGCCAGGTCCGACGAAGACGGAGACTGGCTGACCAACACCGATGGTGCTGGTGGCAATACGAAGCTTGAAGCCTTCGAGTGTGCCGTCAATACCGACACGCACGTCTTGCTGCATGTCAAAGAAGAAGCCCATGTTCCAGGCAACATTGTCCTGGAGCACAGATTGATCGACAACACCCGTTTGGGCGGGAGCAGCGCCAACGGCGAGCACGCCGGCAGCAATAAGGGAAAGAATGCGTTTCACAGCTAGGTTTTTTACGGGTTGACCTGAGAGGATTTCTCAGATGCCGAATCATAGCACCTAGTTTTTCCCCAGGGAAGACCCGGGGGAAGGACTTAGGGAAAACTGGGCTTGGATTGCCTTAAACTGCCCTTAGGGGGCCCCTGAGTCTATATGTCCCGGAAAAAAGGCAGAAAAAAGTGGCTAATCCTTGGATTTTGCCTCGGAATTCCCCTGCTTTTCCTGCTCTTGCTGCTGCTGGAAGAACACATAGAAGGGATTCGTCGGATCGAACTCTTCCTTTTTGGCGCGCGGGTCTGGGCCGTGGTCTTCGCGACGCCCTCGACCTCCAGAGCGACCATCACGACGTCCGCCGCCGCGACCGCCCTTGCCTCCACCAGGGCCACCACGGCCACCGCCGCTTTGCCCTCGGTTTCCTCGATTCTCAGCGCGCTCCTTGCGCTCGGCTTCCCGCGCGGCCTCATCGGCCTCGCTCAAAGCACTCAAGCGAATCTTGCGCTTGCCAAGGTCGACCTCGAGTACGCGGACCTCAACCTCTTGCCCCTCTTCCAAAGCTTCCGAAGGATGCTTGAGGAAACGTGGCGCGCAGTGACTGACGTGCACCAAGCCATCGCGCTCGGCACCGATGTCGACGAAGGCGCCATAATCGGCCAATGACCGCACGGTACCTTGAAAACTCTCGCCAACGCGCAGCGTTTCTAGGCTGCGACCGCGACTGCTTGCACCAGGTGCGCGCAAGCGACCACGCTTCGCTTTGCCAAGGCCATCACGCACACGCTGAATGGTGCCTTGACGCTCTCGTTCGTCTTCCAGGAAAGACCAATCTAGCTGGTTCGCTTTCCCCGGCTCTTTGCTCAAATCGCCCAAGGACATTTCGGAGGCGGCCAAGGCTTGGCGCAAGGGCGCGTAGTACTGCGGATGCAAAGCCTTGGCATCGAGCGGCTCATCTCCGCCACGAACGCGCAGCAAACATGCGGCAGCATTCCATGCGGGGCCACTGAGGCCCAAGCGCTCGCGCAAGTCTTCGAGCGAGCGATATGGAGCGGTCGAGCGCTCAGCCACAGCAGCGTAGGCGTCGAGGCCAGGCACCAAGCTCAACACATGCATAGTAGCGGTATTGGCATCGGCACCGCGGGCGGCGAGCAGCGAACGCAGGAAAGTGGTTTCGAACTCATCGAGCAAGCGCGGATTAATCTCGCCACGGTTGGTGACAAAGGCGCGCACGACATGCGGCGTGTGGAACGCCGCGGCGCGAGGGTTCTGGACCAATTCGGCAGTCAAGAAGGCTTGACGCTCCTCATGACCGAGCAAGGCTTCGAAAGTACGCCGCGCCACTTCGCGCAGCATGGTCTTGACTACGGCCAAGGGCACCATGGCTAGGCGTGGCTTCCAACCCTCGACGGCTTTGGTGATTTTTTGCACGCTGTTGCGCGTGGCAGAGTCGGCCTGCAATCCCACTACCGCTGGGCGAGCCTCGCCCAAGAAGGTGGACAAGGATTGAGACAAATCATCGGCCTTCGGATCTAACTCCAGAACTGCTGGGGCTTGGTCGCGGGCGGTCATTAGCGCCAGAATCAGGCGACCGCGACGGCCACGACTGACACCAAGAACTGGGCCATCGTGTTGGCCACGGTCGAGGCCGCGTTCCACATGCTCCCAACCTTGCTGTAGAGCCAAGTCTTCGCCGAGCTGTTTCCAGTTGGCCCGCATGCGTTGCACCATTTTCGGCAACATGGTTTCGCGCACCGCACTCTGGAAGAGGACGCGATACTTTTCCTTCTCCTGCACCGGATAGCCACCGACGCGGTCGAATAGCGCCAACAACTCTTTCGCGGGCAAGTCAAAAACCAGACTCAAGGCATGGGCTTTTTCGCCACGGCGCAAATGCAGGTAGTTGCCGGCGTCGAGGGAGTTCAGCGGGCGAGCTTCGTGGAGCAAGGAAGCGAAGCGCTTGAGCTCCTCGCCTTCGCCGCGTGCCACCACGGCTACGGTGCCATGTTGCTGAAAGCATTGCTGCACCTGACCGCTAAAGGACGGATTCTGTTGCAGGCGGTCGAGGAAGGCTTGCTGCGGATCAGCATCGGCAGCGGGCTCTTCGCTCGCGGCTTCCTCGGCAGGAGCCTCTTCGGGGGCACTCTCTTCCCCTTCCACAGCAGGTTTCGCGGCCCGCGGCATGGCATGAATCATGGCCGACAGGTCATCGAGCTGACCCTCATCCATGGTGGTCTGCAGGACTTCTTTAGCGGCTGCATCTAGCTCGCCTTGGCGCCCCTCCAGGAGGCGTTCCAAGTTGGCGCGACGACGCTCGACCGACTCGCCGCGGCGCAGTCGCTCCAGCAAGACTTCGAAACCAAAGGCATGCGGAAACTGTCCGGCTAAGCGCGGCGCAGCCGCACGAAGATAGACAGGGTATTCGCCCCGCTCGAGCCCATGTTGCAGGGCCTGCAGGACAGGAGCCTTCAAGCCGAGATGGCGTGCAAGGCGGACGGTAGCGTCGGAAGGGCGGTCAGAGACCATGACAGGCGGATTCTATCAATGCCTTGGAAATCCGCGTCAAAGGAATGTCGATGCTCTTGATAAAGAAAAGCAGGTCGGACACTTTTCGGTATCCGACCTGCTGGGTTTCGCGACAGAATCGCGAGATGGACCTTGGCAACTTAGGCGAGGCGGTCCTTGACCAGAGTTTCCTGGACGTAAGCGGGCACGGCTTCGTAACCGGCCGGCTCCATCGAGAAGGAACCACGGCCTTGGGTCATGCCGCGTAGCGTTCCTGCGTAGGAGAACATTTCGGCGATTGGCACCGTGCCGTTGACCTCGCGAATTTGACCGTCCATGGTCATGTCCGCGATGTTCACACGACGGGTGTTGAGGTCACCGATGACGTCGCCGAGGAACTCTTCTGGCACCTGAACCGTTAACTTCATGACGGGCTCAAGTACGGTGAAGTTGTTATCCAAAGCTTCGCGGAAGGCGCGCTGGGCTGCCAAGAAGAAGGCCAGCTCACTGGAGTCGACGTCGTGCGACTTACCGTAGTGAAGCTCGGCTTCGATGCCAACGATTGGCCATCCGAGGCGTCCGCCAGACTTTGCAGACTCTTCGATGCCTTTGCCAACGGCAGGGATGTACTGCGCAGGAATCACGCCACCTTTAATCGAGTTGACAAAGTTGGTGTTGGTTTCGCCATCGAGGTCCCAGGGGCGGAACTTGATGTTGGCCACAGCGAACTGGCCAGAACCACCGGTCTGCTTGACCTGCTTGCCTTCGATGTCCTTCTCGGCATTGATGGTCTGGCGGTAAGCCACGCGCGGGGCGCCGACGTTGACCGGAATCTTGTAGTCGCGGCCAATGCGGGTGGTGACGATTTCAAGGTGCAGCTCGCCCATGCCCGAAATCACCGTTTCATCGGTTTCCGGGTCGGTGATGACGCGGAAGGACGGGTCTTCGCGGTGGAGCTTACCGAGCAGGTCGGAAAGCTTGTCGCGGTCGCCGGTCGATTTCGGCTCGATCGACATGGAAATCACGGCCTCGGGGAAGGTCATGGATTCCAGAACCACAGGGTTCTTGTCGTCGCAGATGGTGTCGCCAGTGATGGTCTGCTTGAGACCCACGGCAGCACAGATATCGCCGGCATGAACTTCATCGACAGCCAAACGGTCGTTGGCGTGCATGAACATCAGGCGGCCGACGCGCTCTTTCTTGCGGGTACGCGGATTGAGCACGGCATCGCCGCGGCGCAGAATGCCGGAGTAGACACGGACGAAGGTGAGGTCGCCGTTGGGGTCTGCAATGGTCTTAAAGGCCAGAGCCGACATCGGCTCTTCGCTGTTGGCGTGGCGACGCACTTCGATCTCGGGATCTTTCGGGTCGTGACCAATCAGGGCGCCAGCATCAATCGGGTCTGGCAAGTAGGCAATGACCGCATCGAGCAAGGGGTGCACACCCTTGTCGTGGAGGGCAGAACCGCACAATACGGGCACCGCGTGGCCTTCCAGAGTGGCGCGACGGGTGACCGCGCGCAACTCTTCGACGGTGAAGGATTCGCCCTCGAGGAAGCGCTCGACCATGTCGTCGTCGACCTCGACCAAGTTCTCGATCATTTCTGCGCGACGCTTGGCGACGAGCTCTTTGACATCTTCAGGGATCTCCATCTCTTCCATGCCAGGGCCGTCTTCATCGGTGAAGCGCCAGGCTTTCTCTTCGAGAAGGTCGACCAAACCGTAGAAGTCCTTCTCGATGCCGAGAGGAATCTGCATGCGCACCGCGTTGCACTGCAAGCGGTTGATGATGGAATCAAAGGCGCGATCGAAATCAGCACCCGTGCGGTCGAGCTTGTTGATGAAGCAAATCCGCGGCACACCGTAGCGGTCGGCTTGGCGCCACACCGTTTCGGACTGCGCTTCCACGCCGGCCACACCATCGAACACAGCCACAGCACCATCGAGGACGCGCAAGGAGCGCTCGACCTCGACCGTGAAGTCCACGTGTCCCGGAGTATCAATCAGGTTAATCCGGGTATCTTTCCAATCACACTGCGTTGCCGCGGAGGTGATGGTGATGCCGCGGGCGCGCTCGTCCTCCATGTAGTCCATCGTGGCTTCGCCATCGTGAACCTCACCGATCTTGTGGGTAATCCCAGTGATGTAGAGGATCCGCTCGGTAACCGTGGTCTTACCGGCATCAATGTGGGCCATGATGCCGATGTTGCGGATGTTGCGGAGGCGCTTCTCTTCCGACGAGGAAAGTGCGGGAGAAGGAAGGGTCTCGGGAGACATGGTGCTCTGTGTATGTACGGGTAGCCCAGTTGTGGGCACAGGCCCTGCTCTCGCGCCACACTTGTGGTTCGCCATGGGCAGGGGAAGCCGCTAATTTTAGCGTAAGAACTGCACATGGCTAGTCCCCCCAAGCTCCGCATCCAGGTTCCCGCCTCGACCTCCAATGTCGGGCCAGGATTTGACACCTTCTCCATCGCCGTCAACACCGGCTTGGAGGTCCGCTATTCGCCTGCCGAAAAGAACTCTCTGGAGCGCCTAGGCGGCCTCACGGAGTCTCCGCTGCGGATTGGCCAGGATCCAGTCATGCGCGGAATGCGCCGCGCCGCGCGCCTTTTGGGCAAGGTATTGCCACCAGGAAATTTGGTGGTTTCTGCCCCCTACCCGCCCGGTCGAGGCCTTGGCGCCAGCGGTTCCGGCATCGTCGCCGGCCTTTTGCTCGGCAATCGGCTGTGTGGCGGTGGTCTGCCTCAGGAAGAATTGCTGCTCGAGGCGACCTCCCTCGAGGGCAATCCGGAGAATGCCGTGGCCGCCCTATTAGGAGGGGCCCATTGGTCGGTGGCCGACAATAAGGGAGGGCATTTGCACCTTCCTATTACCCTCCACCGCCATCTGCGCTTTCTGTTCGTCATCCCCCCCTACCCGATGCCGACCGCCGAGGCGCGCAAGGTTCTGCCCTCGACCGTGCCTCATGCCGCTGCGGTGCGGCAAATGCAGCAGGGTCCGCTTTTGTTGCGTGGGCTCAAAACTCTGAACCCGGAGCTGATCAGGCTCGGCCTGCGTGATGAACTGCATGTCAAAGCGCGTTTGCCGCTAATGGCCGGCGCCAAAGCGATGATTCGCTTCGCCGAAGAGGCTGGGGCGCTTGGCGCCACTCTTTCTGGCGCTGGTTCGGCAATTTTGGTGCTCACCCGCACCGGCGAAGTGCGCAATTTGGAAATGCGCCTGAAGAAACGGGTGCAACGCCTCTGGGGCGAAAGCGGCCAAGTGCTGGCAGCGAAAGCGCAGCACAAGGGCGCGGAGTTTTTGCGTAGCTAGAGCGCCTCAGGGCAAAATCTCTACGTAAACCGGCGCCGTGCTCACGTTTGGGTAGATGCCAGAAAGGCTGACTGCCGCGCACTTCATGGTTTTGCCGATGTACGCCGCTGCCGCTCCCGGAGGCAGGGTCAAAGTGACCGTGGCCTGTGCATTGGCGTCTAAGCTGCCGGTAGCATTCTGAAATTCACTTGGTGCCCCTGCTGCCATGCGGCGGAGGAATTGACTATTGGCCAGCGGGAAATCTAGCCCGCCAACATTGCCATATTTGCCGGGTTGATTCCTGGATGCCAGGAATAGGTAGGGCTTGAGGGCTTCGGAAATTGGAAAGGCCAACTCGAAGGTGACCGCGCCGCCAGTGTTTGAGGAAAGCGTCGTGGTGGAT
>JAJFFC010000027.1 GCA_021776795.1 Planctomycetota bacterium | reverse complement strand
CGTCACGCTGTGGATCGTCTCGACCGTGGTCTTCCATTTCGTGTTGTTCGGCGTGTTGGCGCAGCGCATGGGTCTCGGCCAGTTCTTCGTTGATATGGCGACCGTCATCGCCGGCCGCTACACCGGCGGTCTGGCCAAGGTCAGCGTCGTCTCATCGGCGTTTTTCGGCACCATCTCCGGCTCATCCATCGCCAATACGGTCTCGACCGGCTCGCTGACCATCCCGAACATGAAAAAAATGGGCTACCCCGGCCATCTCGCCGGCGGCGTCGAGGCCGCATCGAGCGCCGGCGGCCAGATCACGCCGCCAATCATGGGCGCGGCGGCCTTCATCATGGCCGAGTTCCTGGAGGTTCCCTACACCACCATCGTCATCGCCGCCATCGTGCCCGCTTCGATGCACTACATCGGCGTGCTGTGCATCGTGCATTTCCAGGCCAAGCGGCTTGGCCTCAAAGGCGTCCCGGAAGAGGAAATTCCCAAGGTGCTCGAGGTCATCAAGAAAGGATGGCCGACGGCGCTACCGCTTGTCGCGCTGATATACGTGTTGTTCAGCGGCTACTCGCCGCACATGGCGGCGTTTTGGGGAATCACCACGGCGCTGGTCGTCGGCTTCGTCAATCCAATGCACAGGCTGACGTTGCGCGACGTCTTCGAAGGCTGCGCCACCGGCGTCAAATACGCTCTCGCCGTCGGCGCCGTCTGCTCGGCGATCGGCATCGTCGTCGGCGTCGTCAACTCGACCGGCCTCGGTTTCCGCCTCGGTTTCATGGTCACCGACAGCGCGACGACAATCTCCAGCAGCCTGCTCGGCCTGATTTCGTGGATTCCGCTGATGGACATAACCCTGCAGAGCCTGACTCTGTTCATCTCGCTGGTGATGATCGCCATCACCTGCATCATGATGGGCGCCGGACTGCCAACGACGGCGCTCTACATCATGCTCGCCACCGTCGCTCAGCCGGCCCTCGCCGACCTCGGCGTTCCGCCGCTGGCCTCGCATTTGTTCGTCCTCTACTACGGTGTGATCTCGGAAATCACGCCCCCGGTCTGCGCCTCGGCCTATGCCGCCGCCGGGATCGCCGGCGCCGACCCCTTTAAAACCGGAGTCTCGGCATTTTCCCTCGGCATCGCCAAGTTGATGGTGCCGATGGTCTTCGTCTATTCGCCGGCGATGTTGATCGTCCTCGAAGAGTACTTCACCTGGACAGCGTTCCTTGAGACGACCCTAACTTGCGCGCTCGGCGTGATCATGATGGCGACCGCCGTCAGCGGTTACTTCCTCGCCGCGATGCCGATGCCGGTTCGCCTACTAATGGCGCTGGCCGCCGTGATGATGGTCGCGCCCGGCGTAACCAGCGACTTGTACTCGCTGGTTCTGGCGTTGCCGGTGCTGATGCAGCAGGTGTTGGCCCACAAGCACGCGCGCAGTGTCGCGCTCGAAAATGCCTGACGCGCAGCCCCGCGAGGCGATCGTCGTCGGTGCCGGCCTCATCGGCATCTGCGCCGCCCTGGCGTTGCAGGAGAAAGGCTTCGACGTTCGCATCATCGACCGCGACGGCGCCGCCGAAGGCACAAGCTCCGGCAACGCCGGGGTGATCTCGCCGTGGTCCTGCATCCCGCAATCGATGCCCGGCGTCTGGAAGAACGTGCCGAAGTGGCTGTTCGACCCGGATGGGCCGCTGGCTTTGCGCTGGTCCTATGTTCCGCGGCTGATGCCGTGGATATGGAAATTCCTGCAGTCCGGCGCGCTCGAGCGGCTGCCGGCGATCGCCGACGCCATGCTCGCGGTCAATCGGCCGAGCGTCGATATGTACCATCAACTGCTGGCCGGTGGCGGCGACGAGGACTTGGTCGAGGATTGTCTTTACCTGCATCTCTATCGGAAGGCCGATGGCGCCAATCTCGACGATCTGCCCTGGCGGCTGCGCCGCGAGCGCGGCGTCGAGTTGCAGGTTCTCAGAGACGGTGAAATTCGCGAGATCGAACCGGAGGTTTCCCCGGCCTTCAAATCGGCGATGGTCATCAAGAAACAAGGCCGGACCGTCAATCCGGGCCGCCTCGGCAAGGTTCTCGCGGCCAAGGCCGAAGCCCAGGGGGCGACGTTCCTGCGCGGCAATGTCGAGCGGATCGTTCCCCAGGCCGACGGCGGCTATCGCATCGACACCGATCAAGGCGGCCATACCACCAAGACCGTGGTCCTCGCCGCCGGCGCCTGGTCGGTGCGGCTGCTCGCCGCGCTAGGCGTTCCCGTCGCGCTCGAAGCCGAACGCGGCTATCATCTGGTATTTAAGGATCCCGGCCTGTCGCTGAAACACTCAATCATGGACACCGACCGGAAATTCGTCACCAGCTCCATGGAAATGGGCGTGCGCGCCGCCGGCACCGCCGAGTTCGCCGGCCTCGACGCCGCGCCCAACTATCGCCGGGCCAGGGTATTTACCAGTCTGACCAAGAGCCTGCTGCCCAACCTCAACACCGAGGCGGCAGAGGAATGGATGGGGGTGCGCCCGTCGTCGCCGGATTCGGTGCCCTTCATCGGCGAGGCGCCCGGCCACCCCCGGCTGTTTTGCGCCTTCGGCCACGGCCACCTGGGCCTGACCGGCGCGCCGATGACCGGCCGGATGATCGCCGCCCTGGCCGCCGATGAGCCGCTAAACATTGACATGACGCCCTACCGCGTGGACCGCTTCTCTCATGGCCGTCCATGACGCCATCGTCGTCGGCGGCGGGCTGGTCGGCGCGGCGATCGCCTTTGGGCTGCAACGGCGCGGCTTGTCGACGGTGATGCTCGACGAAGGCGACGT
>JAJFFC010000026.1 GCA_021776795.1 Planctomycetota bacterium | reverse complement strand
CTTGCCGATGCCGAACACGTACATCGCCAGCAGCACGCCGATGATTCCGGTCGAGGCCTTGCCGCCGAGAATGCCGCCGTCGGTGAAATCCAGGGTGCCGGTCAGCGTCCAGGTCCAGATGATGGCGACCAGTTGCAGGGCGATCGAGGTGCCGATCAGGATGCCGAGATAGACCCGTCCGGCGCGCTTCGCCTCTTCCGTGCCCGAATGGGTGACCAGGGGGAAGGTCGAGATCGTCAGCACTTCGTAGAATATGAACAACGTCAGCATGTTGCCGGCGAAGGCGATGCCGAGCGCGCTGGAGATGGCGACGGCGAAGAAAAAGTAAAACCGGGTTTGGTTTTGCTCATGGTGGCCGCGCATGTAGCCGATCGCGTAAATCGTCGTGATGATCCACAGGAAACTGGCGATGCCGGCGAAGATCATGCCGAGTGGCTCGACGGTGAACGATATGTCGAGGCCCGGCATCATCTCCATCGCGGTGAAGGTCGGTCGGCCGCCGCCGGCGACGTCCTTGAAAAGCGAGGCGACCAGCCCGAAGGTAATCAGCGATGTGACCAGACTGACCGCTTCGCGCAGATTTGGCGACTTGCCGGTAAGTGCGACGCCGACAGCGCCGAGCAAAGGCGTTGCGATGGCCAGCGGAATGATCTGTTCCGGACTCATCCGCCGACCCCCATCAACGCCGCCGCCGCCGCCCCGGCGATATCGAGGGTCGTTGAGGCGTCAATGCCGAAATAAACCGAAGCGCCGACCAGGATCAACATCGGAACCAACATGCTGACGGGGGCCTCCCGGACCGCCGTGTCACCGTCCGGCGGATCGCGGAAATAGGCGACCTCGACGACGCGCCAGACATAGGCGACGGCGATCAACGAACTCAAGACGATGAGCATGGCGATCAACATCGATCCCTGTTCCAGCGCCGCCTTGATCAGATACCATTTGGAGACGAAGCCGACGGTCAGCGGCACGCCGATCAGACTGAGGCCGCCGGCGACGAAGGCCGCCATGGTGACCGGCATGCGTTTGCCGAGGCCGGCCATGTCGTCGAGGCGGACCGAGCCGGCGACCAGCGCGATACAGCCCATCGCCATGAACAAACCGCCCTTGGTCAGCGCGTGATTGAACAAATGGACGATGCCGGCGGTGACGCCGGTCACCGAGTCGAAGCTCAGGCCCAAGATGATGTAGCCGATCTGCGCGATCGACGAATAGGCCAGCATGCGTTTGATGTTGCCCTGATAGACGGCGACGATCGAGCCGACGAACATGGCGACGATCGCCATCATCATCAGCGTCGTGTGGACTCCGAAGGCCTCGAATAGATCGACGCCGCCGAAAATCGTGAAGACCACCCGGATCAGCGCATAGACCGCGACCTTGGTCGCCGTCGCGGCGAGGAAAACGGTGACCGCCGAGGGCGCGTAGGTGTAGGCGTTGGGCAGCCACAGATGCAGCGGGAAGACGGCGGCCTTGATGCTCAGGCCGAGGGTCAGGAAGGCCATTCCGGCCTGCACCGTGCGGTTGTCGGCGAGCGCCGGCACGAGGCGGGCGAGATCGCCAATGTTGAGGCTGCCGGTCGACATGTAGAGCAGGCCGACGCCGATGATATAGAAGGTCGCGCCGATGGTGCCGACGATCAGGTAGCGGTAGGCGGCGATCAGCGCCCGACGGTCGCGGCCGAGGCTGATCAGCACGTAGGTCGAGAGTGACGAGACCTCGAGGAAGACGAACAGGTTAAACGCGTCGCCGGTGATGGTGATGCCGAGCAGGCCCGACATGCACAGCAGCAACATCGTATAAAACAGGTAAATCCGCCGGTCCTGAACCTCCGCCTCGACGCTCCGCTTGGCGTAGGGCACGACGATCGCGCCGATCAGCGAGATGATGATCAGCACGAAGCCGTTCAGCGCGTCGATCCGGTATTCGATTCCCCACGGCGCCGCCCAGTCGCCGAGTTCGTAGACGACGACGCCCTCGGCGAGAACCCGCAGCAGCAAGGCGACCGAGACCGCTAGGCTGGCCCAACTGGCGACCAGCGCCAGCGCCCATGACAGCAACGGCGTGCGCAGCAACAACGCCAGCGGCGCGGCCAGCAAGGGAATCAGGATTTGCAGGATCGGCAGGTGTTGGAAGATCACGCGTCGTCCTCCATGGCGCCGATCTCGTCTTCTTCGATGGTGCCGTAGGATTCATTGATCCGGACGACCAGCGCCAGACCCAGCGCCGTCGTCGCGACGCCGACGACGATCGCCGTCAGGATCAGGACGTGGGGCAGGGGGTTCGAATAGACCTCGATCCCCTCGGCCAGGATCGGCGCGGAGCCGCCGTCGACCTTGCCCATGGTGATGTAAAACAGGAACACCGAAATCTGGAAGACGTTGAGGCCGACGATCTTTTTCACCAGATTGCCGTGCGCGATGACGATGAAAAATCCGATCATCATCAAGATCACGACGAACCAATAATTAAGCAGGCCGGGAAACGCCATGGCTCAGCGCTCCCGCGACGAAAACGTCGCAAAGATGGTGATCATCGCCGCCGCGACGGTGACGCCGACGCCCAACTCGACCAGCAAAATGCCCAGGTGTTGGCCGCCGGTCGGCGTCGCCGCCAGCACCGAGTAGTTCAAAAAGCTGCCGCCCATCAACATCCCGGCGACGCCGACCCCGGCGTAAAGCAGCACGCCGCCGGCAAGCAGCGTTCGCGTCACCCAGGCCGGGACGACGTCGCGCAGATTGCCGACGCCGAAGACGATGCCGTAGAGGATAAATCCGGCGGCGAAGATGACGCCGGCCTGGAAGCCGCCGCCCGGCCCGAAATCGCCGTGCCACTGAACGTACAGCGCGAACAGCAGCATGTAGGGGATCAGGAACTTCGAAACGACGCGGATGACAATCTTGTAATTCATACCTCGGCATCCTCGCGCTCGGCCTTGGTCGGCTTGCTGGTGCCGGGGCCGCGGGCGCGTCCGAGAATCGCCAGCACGCCGGCGGCGGCGGTGAAGATGACGAAAGTCTCGCCGAGCGTGTCATAGCCGCGATAGCTGGCGAGGATCGAGGTGACGACGTTGGGAATGCCGATTTCGGCTCCCGAGGCGCCCAAGTAGCGCGGTGCGACGTGTTGGTGGATCGCCGCCATCGGGTCGCCGTAGAACGGCATGTCGAGGGTGCCGTAGACCAGCACAGCGCCGGTCAGCACGACGACGACCAGCGCCAGGATCACCCGGTCGCGCGGCGCGGTGCGTTCCTCGGAGGTGGTCAGCGCCAGGGTGCCGAGCATCAGCACCGTCGATATCCCGGCGCCGACGGCGGCCTCGGTGAAGGCCACGTCGACGGCGTCGAGGACGACATAGGCCGCCGCGCCGAGCAAACTGAAAATCCCGGTCAGCATGACCACGGCGAACAGATTGTGCAGCCGGGCGATGGCCACGGCGACGACGATCATGAACGACATCAGCGTAATGATGATTACGTGTTCGATTGATCCGTCTCCTTCTTCGCCGGCTTATCCAATTGCGGCTCGACGCCGCCGTAACGCGCCGCCCGGGCCAGGGCGTGGGTCGCTGTCGGGCTGGTGAACAGCACGAAGATCAGGATCATCGCCAACTTCGCCAGGGTCAGGTTGAAGCCGGTTTGCAGCGCCAGGCCGAGGATGATCATGCCGATGCCCATGGTGTCGATGATGCCGACGCCGTGCATCCGGCAAAACACATCCGGCAGCCTGATCATGCCGACCGCGCCGATGATGCAAAACGCGCCGCCGGTGATGATCGCCGCCCAGCTGAGAATATCGAGCGCCAAGGCCATCAGATATCGCCCCCATCGTCGTCTTTCGTCGGCAGCCCCAGATGCGACAGCGAGACATACTTGGTGACGGCGATGGTGCCGATGAAATTGATCAGCGCGTAAACCAGGGCCAAATCGAGGAATTCGGGGCGGCCGTCGAGATACCCATGCACCGCGATCAGGATCACCGTCAGCGTGCCGAAGGCGTTGACGGCGAGAATCCGGTCATACACCGTCGGCCCGCGCACGGCGCGGATCAATGCCAGCAGCATCGAGATCAAAACGGCGGCGGCGGCGGTTGCGAACATCAGCCGTCGCCGTCCCGGCTCGACATGCCTTCCATCGCCGAGACCCGGCGGTCCATGTCGCCGCTCGCCAATCCGGCCGCCGCGTCGTCGGTCAGGGCGTGAACCAGGAAGGCGTTCGCCTCGACGCCGATGGTCACCGTGCCCGGCGTCAGGGTGATCGAGTTGGCGTAGGTGACTAGGCCGGCGTCCGACTTCTGGCCGGCGGTCAGGTCCATGACCTGCGGATGGATCGGCATTTTAGCCTGAACAATGACCTTGGCGATGTCGATGTTGGCCTTGACGATTTCCCACAGCAGCCAGGGGAAATACAGCACGCCCTTCGGCGCCATGTGGAGCGGATGGCTTTCATGGTCGATCACGTCCATGCGCCAGGCGATCCAGACGACGGCGACGATCGAGCCGGCGCCGAGGCTGAGAATCAACGGCGTCGTGAACCCAGAAAGGAGCCACCAAAGCGCGCTCAGCGCGAATCCCAGTAGCGTGGCGTGTAGCACTCGTTTTGTCCCTGCCGGTAACGTTTTTTCTTGGTCGTTTATGGCGTTTGCGTATGAGTTTGGCTATGCTTTTATGACTGTCACGGTGAAAAACTCACCGACGGAATACGTCGGCATGACCTTTCAGGGAAACTACCGGAAGATGGCGTCTTCAGACGAAATTCAGATCGTTCATCTGCGCGACGCGCCGGACCCCACCTGCGTCGTGGCGACGCTGGCCCGATGGTTCGTCGCCGAGTGGCGGCCGTGGTACGGGCCGGGTGGGAAAGGCGACGCAGAGGCCGATCTGGCGGCTTGCCGCGACCGCGACAGATTGCCGGTCTGCATAGTCGCGTTGGACGGTGATGGACAGCCGCTCGGCACGGCGGCGCTTCGCGCCGAGTCGGTCGGCGACGAACTCTGCGTCGGCCCGTGGCTGGTCGGGCTTTTAGTCGGCGAACCGGCGCGGCGTCGCGGCGTCGGCTCGGCGTTG
>JAJFFC010000025.1 GCA_021776795.1 Planctomycetota bacterium | reverse complement strand
AGAACATCTGGGGCCTGCCACTTCAACTCTCTTTCTCAGGGGTCCCCCCATGGGGGGACCCCTGAGCACTGCAAACTGACTGCCAAAAGCCGACCGCGTGCAGAGGTGCGAGGGATTTTACAGAAAGGAAGTTACGCTAACCAATACATCAATGAGCGTAGAGAAATATATGGCGACAGTCTCTACAAAAATTATGAGGCTGTAGTAAAAGAGATTTCGGAAAGAGAAAAGTAGCTGTCGTGACTGCTAACAAACGCATTCAGTCGAACCGGCCTACGGCCGGCCGCTGATGCTGGACGTTACGGAAACCGGGAGAATAGTTGGGAGGGAGGGGGATGAACGCAGAAGTGCTATCGTGGAGGAATGGCCTGGAGTGTGAAGAGCCTTAGCTGGAGCCTTTTATTGGTTGTTATGGCCGGATGCCAGGCGCCGCAAGTGTTGAGCCCTTTGTCATTCCGCGCGGAGGTTACAAAAGGCACTGAAGGAGCAATCCCTTGCGATTCCTTGCAGACCCGAGATCGAACCATTTGGCTGGGCCCTGCGGTGCATTTCGACCTCGATTATGCAGGCCTCTTGCACGGACCGGGATCAACCATAGTGTTTTATGAAATTAGAGAAGAAGCACAGCGTCGCTTCGGGGATTTTACTGAGAGATTATCTACTGGCCGCATGGTGATTGAGGTTGATGGGGTCATCGTGGAGATGAAGGGCGTTCGCGGCCGCCAGATTGGAGCAGGGCTAATTGATGGTGGACACCATGGATTAAGTCAAGCTGAGGCGGCGGAGATTGTTGAGATCCTTGTCAACTCAATACCTAAAGCGAAGCTGGAGCAACCCTAATGTTTTGTCCCTAATCAGCCATTGCAGCAGACGCGTTGTCGCAGGTTGTTGAATGGCAATCCCGCTAGACCACCATTGATGAAGCCAGAGATCGTTAAGAGAGTTTTTAGTCCCATTCTTGGCAAGCCAGCTTGGCAGGTGAAGAAGGGGCATGGGTCTTTTCTCACTTTCGAGTTTGGCAAACCATCTCTAAATGTCCGAGAACCGAAGGCCCCTTATCCTGAGATGAGTGATCGGGTTCATGAACTTCGGGGGAGGCGCCTAGTGACTGTCCGTGGAGAATGGCACCTGTGGATTTATTGTTGCCACTGGGAAATTCGAAGCAAGGACAAATTCCTCTCGCACAATGAGTCTCCTGATGCCGTCATTGACGAAGCAGCATCGTTTCTGGACGGTCAGATATTGGAAAGCGTTACCGTTCTCCCTGACGCCTCGACCATCTTCCAATTTGACCTTGGTGGAACCTTAAAAACGAGACCATGGGAAGAGAAAGGGGATGAGGAGGTTTATGAGCAATGGATGCTTTATGAGCCCTCAGGTATGGTTTTTGAGATTCTCTCAGATGTAACCTACTCCCATTTTCCAGGCAACGCCTCGCCGGATGAGATTGACTCCCTTCCGTTATTCCCGTGATTGGGCAGCGCAGAGGCCTAGCCAGCCATTGCGGCAGACTGTCGCCCGCTCCGCGAGCTCCGCAGCTCAATAGCAACCTCGCTAGGAGGTTCGCATTGCGTAGCATGGAAGCCGTGCTATCATGGTAGAATGATTCGAAAGTTCGGCACTCCCGGTACCGAATTTGTTTTACTTGGACCGAATCCGGTCCTGATGACGTCCACATTGTTGATTACCACTAACGGAGAAAACCATGGTTAGAGTCCCATCCAATCGCCAGCCTACTCATCCTGGAGAAATGCTCCTTGAGGAGTTTCTTGAGCCAATGGGGCTCACCCAGAGAAATCTCGCCGATGGTATTCACGTTCCTTATCAGCGAGTGAATGAGCTTGTGAATCAGCGCCGTGGCATTACGCCAAGCACCGCCCTTCGTCTTGCCAAGTTTTTGGGAACGACAGCGGGGTACTGGATGAACCTCCAGCTGCGTTGGGATTTGTTCCATGCCCAGGTGGAGGAGAAAGAGACGCTTCGTCAAATTAGAAAAACGCGGCATGCCAGCTGAGGGAATGTCAACCTCTTAGTGGGCCTATGAAAGAACTCATGATGAATCCTGTTAAAGCTGCACTCTTGCCAGCATTTGTGGTGATGAGCTTGGGGTGTTCGGTTCCTCCGGCTGGCATTAGTTTAGACGAAGTTCACGTTCTTTCGGTCCATCGTTTCGAGCTGATTCCCAATCCAGCTGCTAATTCAAAGCTGCTTTCCTCGCAAGGCGAAGGGCTCTCTGAGGAGCCAACAATGGTTAGCGTGTGTAGGGGGAAAGCAACCCAGCAAACCCTTGACGTCCTGGAAGAAGCGGTGCTGCGCGGCCCGCGGGTAGTTTGGTTGCATCTGATTCCCTTTGCGGGTCATGGGGGCAGCAGAGGGTTTTCTGGCATGACCATGGAATGGATTCGCTGTCGCTTTAGCAATGGGCAGGACATTGACCTTCGAGTCCTCCCTGGTGGGAAGTATTTTGTGCAGGGTGAATCTGGATTCCAGTTGGGCTTGTCGGAAGAAGCGGTTCAACTTCTAGCTGACGCCACCGCATGGGAGGTTTGCCTCGAAGAGGAGGAGCCGGGCCTGCAGATTGCAGCCAATGAATGGATTGGCCGACACATCTCTCTTGAAGATATTTCATTAGACAAGAGCCCATTTCTAAGAAGTGAATGGGAGATTTGGAAAATAGTCTCCGCAGATCTCTACTCTCTTTGTGCCTGCCCATGCACTGAAAAGGAATCAAACCATCTATGCCAGATTGGACTGATGGGGCAAGCTAAACCCGGAACCATAGCGAGAATTGAGGAGGCGATACGCCAACCCAGAGAAATCACGCTGGAGTCCTACCAAGACGGGAGAAGGGAGTTGCCGCCTTGGCTTCAGGAGAGCCCCTCAGTGCGGATTGCTTGCACTCTTGACAATGACCAAGTGGCCCTGATTGAGTATTTTGCTACCTCCGATTCTTGGTGTGTGAAAGGGGAGGAAGGGTTCCGACTACCTCGACGTTCTCGTGGTAACCTGAGTTTGCTCATAACCGATGCGGCATGGGAGTAGGGCGTGCGCCTTTGCCTTTGTTACCGCCGCCACAAATCATTGAGAGGAAAGCAGCAACATAGATTGGTCTCGTTTTGGCCCTGCCGGGATGCCAAACAGCAGCGAACAGGTCAGAGCCTGAATCGCTTGTTCTTACCCGACGGACGAGACATGGTTTGTGCAGTCCAGATCCGGACGTCGTTCACGCCTTGTTTGCTATTGAGATGGCAGCAATTGGGTTGATGCCATTGATTTCCTTTGTGTTTCGGGATTGTGGGAGAACATTTCCCATGCTCCTGGCAGCCAGCCTTGGCTACCCTAGCGGATAGATGAACGGTTTCATTCACCGCCTTGTGATTGGAGGCTTGCTCTTGTGCACCCTATTCATGGGGTGTTCCAGAGAAGTCATCCTTGAGCCGGAGGAGTCCATTCTTGTCCTGGCGGATTATCAGGGATCAGCAGACCAACCATCAATTCAGACGGCGGAGGAGTTGTCCTCATTATTAAAAGAGCTGCATGCTTGCCTCTTTCCAAACGGCTCGGAGGACTATGCTCCAACCCTGGGCGCTTGTTATGAAGAACTACTTCCGCGAATGAAAGCTTGGCCCGATATACCTTCGCCTCCTGCGTCGTTGATTTTGAGCTTAAAGGTGGGCTTCTTCTACGAGTCGTGGGAGATGGAAGATATTGAATTGCTTGCAGAGCAGTTTCCCCTGGAAAGTGAGCTTTGGAACTTCTGGGAAGAAGCTGTGCGTTTCATTTGGGATTGTGGCACCTGCACCCCGGACATCTACGTATGCCATATGATTTGGAGATTTAGCCCTTTGAAAGTGAAGAACGTGGGCGAACTCGGTTGGGTGCCTACGGTTGAGCCGGTTCTATATCGCATTGTGAATGAACTTCGACTCAAGGTTCAATCAGGTAGCGAGTCCACAGAACATGGGATTGATGCCATATATGGAGTGACCGTGCCTGAGTTCAAGGCCTCCATCATGGAGGACTCCCGTTACATCGCGGCCTTGCTAGAAGAGCTGGAAAGTGGCCATGTCCCAAACCTAACCGTTGTCGAAGAGAACCTCAGTGGAAGGTTCATGAAAGCTCAAGCTAAGCACGCGGCTGGTGCTATGGAGTTGTTCTACAAGCGCCTTGATGACTAGAAAACTGGTCTCTATCGATTGGTTACCGTATGAAAACCTCGTCAAGCCAAGTATTGAAATCGGCCTCGAGTTTGGCCAAGTTCTTGCCGAGCATTTTGCGGAACAGGTCGTTCGCATCCCCAAAATCTCTACCGCTTCGGTCGCCAACTTTCGCGCCAACGCCAGAGCCAAAGCAGCGCTGTTCCCATGCCTTGAATAAGAGACGAGAATCATTGTCCCCTTCGGTGCGTAGAAAGTAAAGCAATGCCCACGATTGAGCATAGAATTGCAGGGCGCGCTCGCGGTCAGTCGCAAATAATTGAATGGCATCCGAAGAAATCATTTCCTCCAGAGTGAACCGATTGCTTCGCTCGTGCAAAGGGGCAAGTCGGAAATCAGCCATCATCCTGCCGACTTCAAGCTTGGCTCCATCCCAGAGGAAGGTTCCTTGTCCTCCGTATAGCTCCGCAAAACCCTCCGAATGCCAGCTTGGCATGACAGCGCGTGTCATCGAATAGGTGTAAAGGTGAGTAAGCTCGTGAAGAACCATGCCCTGCAAGGCGCTTCCCTCCAAGCCTTCTGCACAAATCACGGCGGTGAGGTTCGAGGCCTGGGCAAGCCCAGAAACTTCCTTGTAGGCCAATTGTTCCGTCGCGGCAAGGTATTGGTCATAGGTGGTGCGGTGAGCAAACACGAATAGGTTTAGCCGAACCAAAGGCTTGCCAAGCAAGTCCTGTTGGAGATAGGGGAACAGGGCTTCTCCAAGTGCGTGGAATCCCTCTGTTTCCTCTAAAGATAAAACGCTCCGTACCCGCAAAGCGTCTGACTCGACTTGCTGGATCGATTTCAAGTCTGGCAGCAAATCCATAAATGGGTCGCGCAAATATAGCTCGCCATTAATCTGGACTGCCCCACTCAGGAATGCCTTCGAAATCTCAATCGGAATGGTGCCGCCCTCTACCTTGATGCGCCCTTTGGAATCAATCTCCAGCGGCGTATCTCTATTGCGGAGAATACTTTCATATTCAGCCTCGGCCTCTGAACGCATTTTTTTCTTCCAGGCGTATTCAGCCAAGGCAACGCGTTCTTTTCTGTCCTTCAGCTGCGCCTTAGCCGATTTTTTGCTGTAGGAATTCAGAGTCGACTCCGAAGGCCGCTTGCGCTTCTTCTTCCAAAAGGCGTCATCCAGAGAAGTCATGATGGAAAGCACGCGGAGAGCGCCAGGGTGTTGGCTATCTGAAACTTCCACAGCTGTGTAAAACTCCACTGTGGCTTGCGAGATTAGCCCACGATCGCGGCACCAAACGCCAAGATCTAAATGGCGTTGCGCAGCCTCCATCAAGACATCATGTTTATGATCTTCAAATGTGGTTTGGCCATACGCTGCCATCGAGGTGAATAGTGCCACCAAGGCAGTTAGATAAGAGTATTTGAGCATCACTAAGTTTCCTGGAATCTTGAAACCAAGTGCATTGTAGTTTCCCCGAAAAAAAAGGGGAGCTTACCGATGCCGCGCCAGCGCATGGACCGCATCGGCGTGTAAGGCTTGTTCGGCGCAGCGGCGGCCAGCCTCAATGATCGACTTGGAGCGGTGGAAGTCGAAGAGGCCGATGCCGTAGACCGGAGGTTCGAGCAGGAGCTCGGGTTCATCGGCGGCGATCTGGAAGCGGGCCAAGCGGTGCTCCATGTGCGTGACCGCATCGCTGATGCTGGCCAACATGCCGGGGCGCTTTTCTTCGTCGCCGCGCATTCTGCGCAGCAGACGTTCAATGCGCCCGAGTTCGCGTTCTTCTTCTGGGGCATCGAGGCTGCACAAGACTTCGCCTTCAAAGACCATGTCGACATTATTCAGGTCGACGGCAATCACGGGAAGATCGGGGAACAGCGTGCGCGCGGCGCGAATCGGAACTGGTGAAGAAATGCCGCCATCGACTAGCCAGCGTCCGCCAATCTGCACCGGAGTGAACACGCCTGGAATCGCGAAGCTGGCGCGCACGGCTTCGACTAAGGAGCCCTCGCGCAACAAGACTTCGTGGCCGGTGCGCAAATCGGCAGCTACGGCAACAAAGGGCAACTCTAAATCTTCAATCTGTGCATCGCCAGCAAAGTCGGTCATCTTGTCGACCACGCGGGAACCGCCAAGCAAACCCGAACGCGGTACCACCGGGTCGAGCAAGCGCAACATGCGCCGTGCATCGAGCTTTAATAAATACTCGACCAAAGGCTTCATGCAATCGGCCGCGTACATGCCGCCGATGATCGCGCCGATACTTGTCCCCGCAATCCCGCGCACGCGAATGCCGCGTTCGGCTAATACCTGCAAGATGCCAATGTGCGCCACGCCGCGCGCCGCGCCGCCGCCAAGGGCGAGAACGACATCAATCGAATGCGGGTGATCAGTCATGCTGGGGTGGCGTCGGGATTTCGGCGAAGAGCCAAGCAAAGCCGCCCGGGTAGGAGTTGTCGGGGCGCAAGCCCACGCGCAGGGTGTCTGCTTTATCGGCGGATTGGAGCGCCCACTGCACCTCCATGGTCACGATTAGCCCGCCGAGGGGAATGTTCCACACGACCTCGGGTTCGCCGAGCCACAAACGCCCGAGAAATTCGCTTTCGTTCATGCCCTTTTGCACGCGCCAGGATTCGAGCAAGGCTTCCTTTTCGGCCGCGGGCATGTCCAGTCGTGCTTCCAAACGATCCCAAGCAAACAGCGCATCGCCGCGCATGATCGAGCGCCAGATTTCGAGATCATCTAATCCGGCGTAGACTTCTTCGACGCCGCGCTGATGAAGATCGAGCTCCCAGTCCTCACCACCCGGAAGGTAGGGGCGCACCTCGAGAATGTCGACCTCGGGCAAGTTCTTGAACTGCTCCAAGAACCAATACTTATGGCCGGCGCCAAAGGTAATCAAAATGCGTTTGCCTGGGTGCTTGCGCAGCGCTTCCTCAATCAGCACATAGTGCTCTTCATTGACATAGGTCCAGCCACCAGGCCGGCCGATGACATCGTTCAAAAAGTGGTCATAAGGACCCAACTCGCCCTTGGTGCGGCGGTCGTATTGCTGGCTATGCAGATACAGCGGGTCATCTTCGGCCACGGTCAAAGGATGCGCCGCATTCCACGCCGCGACCCACGCTTCAGCTTTGTCGTAGGCCTTTTTCTGCCCAGCAAAAGCCACCTTATTGTGAAAAGCCTCCACGCGCATCTTGCGATAGTCGGCCATCATTTGATGCCAACCCGCGCCCGGCTCGATCACGAAGTCCATTTCATGACTCAGAGGTAGCAAGCCTTCGACATATTCCGGGAACAACAGCACGCGGTCATCTTCGACGCGTTGCTCGCGTTCCCACAACGCCAGCACCCCCGGCAAACGATCGGGCGGAATTTCAGTGATCACGACATCGGGATTGATGCGGCGAATGCTTTCCTGCACCTGCTCGATGCCCCAAAGTTCGCTTTCCTGATGGCCGTCGTGAATCATGCCCAAGACCAGGATTTCGGTGCGGGCCATTTCCGGCATTTGCACCGACTCCTGCACCGGCGCTTGCCCACAGGCGGCCGGGAGCAGCAAGGCCAAAGGAAGTACCGCCGCAGCGCCGCGTAGGAGTCGCCCAAACATTGGCCTGATTCTACTAGGATGTCTGCGTGCTACGCCGCCAATCTCGATTGCTTCCTGGGTTGCTGTTTGCCCTTTTGCTGTCCGGTGCGGCCTCCTCTTGCGCGGGCCCCGGACCCGAAGGCGCCATGCCCGCCGAGGAAGACTGGCACTTGCTGCCGGCCGATTTCACCAAGGACTATTTCTTCCTTCCAATTCAACTCAAGGGCGAGGAAGCGCGCACACTCTGGTTCCTATTTGACACCGGTTCCAACGTCAATCTTGTCGACGCTGATTCCCTCGCCGCCGTGAGTTCCTGGACGCCGAATCAGGGCAAACGTGTCAACCTCAGCGACGCCACTTGCGGCCCCATGACCATCGACAATCTTTCCCTGCGCGTGCGCAACTTGGAGCACCTGAAAGCCGCGCTACATCACCCTTTCGATGGCATTCTGGGCTATGGCGCGCTCGCCGACATGCTGGTGCAGCTGGATTACCCCGCAGGGCAAATGAAAGTCACCCCCGGAATCTTGCCTAAGCCCGACCACCAAGTGATTTTCCCCCTGGACCGGGAAAATCGACCCTTTGTGCGCATCGAGTTCGGCGGCAAGGCACGGCGTTTGTTGCTCGACTCTGGCTCGTCCTCTGGCTTCGAATTCCGCGAAGGCAGCGGGCTAGATTGGGAGCAGGATCCGATTGTGGTGGGCACGGGCATGGCGATTGATGGCCTGGAGTGGAACCACGCCGGGCGCTTGGCGGGGGAGCACCCCTTTCTTTCGCAACGCTTCGCGCGCCCAGTGGTTTTTCTGACCAAAGACACCGAGCTCGTCGGTACCAAAGTGCTGCGCGAGTTCACCCTGATCTTTGATCAGGCTACCGACAGGCTCTATGCCCAAGCCTCGCAAAGCTCAGCGCAACCGGCCGAAGACCTTCTTGCCTACGCCGTGTTTTTTACACCGACCCCAGAAGGTCGTCGCGCGATCGGCATCCATCCAGGTTCACAAGCCGAGGCCGACGGCTGGCAAATCGACGATCTTCTGTTGATGCCAGAGAAATCTCGTGAAGAAGTCGAGCCGGGTGATTGGCGCGACGTCCGCCGTGGCGCCGAGGCACTGCGCCTTCCTTTGCGCAAGGAAGTGTTGCTTTCCGCCGGTAACTAAGGCCAAAGGATCGCTGGGCGATAGCAAAAGGAAGCGCCCTGCACCATAGAGGTGCAGGGCGCTTCGAATCATGGGGCCGTAGAACGACCCGCCGCATCTACGCGGGATTTACCAGCGGTCGCCGCCGCCACCGCCGCCGCCGTAGCCGCCACCGCCGCCGCCGCCACGGTTTCCACCGCCGCCGCCGCCGCCGTAACCACCACCGCCACCGCGGGAGCCGCCACCACCACCGCCGCCGCGATAGCCACCGCCACCGCCGCCGCCGCCGTAGCCGCCGCCGCCACCACCACTGCGAGGACGTTCCTCACGTGGGCGTGCTTCGTTGATGCGGAGCTCACGGCCACCGACATCGGTACCGTTCAATGCAGCGATTGCTGCTTCGCCCTGCTCCTTATCGGGCATTTCGACGAAACCGAAGCCTTTGGAACGGCCAGTTTCGCGGTCAGTGATGACCCGTGCGCTAGTAATGTCTCCGAATGGGGAGAACATGTCTTCGAGTTCGCGGTCGTCCGTGTTGTAGGACAGATTACCGACGTAGATGTTAATGGTCACTTGTCTAATTCTTCTTGAGTCTAAGTACGGAAAGCCGCCCTCTAGGGGGGAACGACAATCCGACGGAACAGCAGAATAACCGTAATCCGCGGTTTCACGGTCGAAATCTACGAATTCCGGCCTAGTCTTCGCTCCAGACCAGGAAAATGGTGCCATTTGGCAGATTTCGGTCGAGCAAAAGACCCGGGCCGCGGCGTTCTAGCGCGGCAACATCGAGTTCTAGGTCGAGGTCGCCCAAATCGCGATCGGCCGTCGCCAGGAACAAAGTGAGCCCATTGCCGCCAAAGTCTTTGGCGCGGACGAACCACATCGGCATGGTGACGTGCACCAGCTTCTCCTGTGGCGCAATCCACACCATGGCGTGGAGCGTGCTGAGGTCCTGCTGTTCAGCCTGCTCCAGCTCATGGTGCAGGAAGTCGCGGCCTTGGTCATCGCGGTCTAGATAGGGCGGTGCGCTGCCGAGGGTTTCGCGCTGCGCCTGGAAGGTGGCAGTCGCCACGGCCAAATCCGCGGTTTGGATTTCGGTCCACTGCATGGCCAAACCAGAAAACACACCGAGGCCAACCAAGCCAAGGGTCACGATGAGGACCCCAGTCCACATCAGGCGACGCTTCCATGGGCGCGCTCTGCTCGGCTCAGAAGCTGTGCTCATAACTGTCAAACTCTTGGTCGAGCACGAAGCCCATGTCGCGGTACAACGCTGAAGCCTGGTGATTGGTCTTTGCCGTCGACAAGGTGACGCCTAAAGCGCCATCGGCCTGGGCGAAGTCGAGCGCCTGTTGCATCAGGAGCCGCGCCACACCTTGGCGCCGCGCTTCGGGAGCGACATATAGGTCATTGAGCAGCCACAGCCGGCCCGTGCGCACGCTCGACCACAGCGGAAAAAGGTGTGTAAAGCCACCGCCACGACCGTCTGCATGTTGTGCCCAGAACAACACCGTGTCGGCCGCCTGCAACCGCTCGCTCAAAAACGTGCGCGCGCGCTCGGGGTCACTCACTTGTTCATAGAAGCGTCGATAGCCGTCAAACAGGGGGGTCAAGGAATCTAAATCGTCCATATGGGCGCGGTGCAGCTGCCAACTCATGACCAAAGCCTAGCGCATGCCACCGAAGAATCACTCAGCGTTAGAATGCACCGATGGCAGCGGCCCCCGACCTGTACGAGGAGATTGTGCGCCTTCGCCGCGCTGGCGAAGCTGCTGCTCTGTGCACCGTGATCCTGGCCCGCGGCTCGACGCCTGGTAAGGAAACCATGAAAATGCTGGTTCGGGCCGATGGCAGTACCCAAGGATCGGTCGGCGGGGGGTGTGTCGAAGAAGACGTTCGCCAAATGGCGCTCGAGGTCATTGCGAGTGACCGCGCCGCGACAAAGAGTTTCCGACTCAACCAGGCCGATGTCCCCGAATCTGGCCTCATCTGCGGGGGTCAAGTGACCATCTTGGCCGAGCCGGTGGTGCCTCCGGTTTTGGTGCTCTTAGGTGGGGGCCATGTTGCCGCCGCCACCGCCCGCGTCGCCCGCGAAGCCGACTTTCGGATTTGGGTGGCCGACCCGCGCGAAGAGCACGCCAACGCCGTCGCTCATCCGCAGGCCGACCGCTGCTTAGCCATGGATTGGGCCGAGGCCATCCAGCAACTCGGCAAGGCACAACACCACTTCCTTGTGATCGTCACCCGCGGCCACCGCGATGATCAGGAAGTCCTCCACCAACTGTGGAAGGCTAAGGTCGATCCGCGCTACCTCGGCATGATTGGCTCGCGCGCGAAAAAGGCCCAGCTCGACCGCATGCTGGAAGACCTCGGCGTGGAAAGCGAGTGGCTGGCGGGGATCAAAACCCCGATCGGCCTCGACATTGGCGCCAAGTCGAGCGGCGAGATTGCCGTCAGCCTGGTCGCCGAGCTGGTGCGCCTGCGCCGCCTCGGCCGCCTGGAGGCCGAAATCCCCCAGATGCCCGAAACCACAGGGTGACGCTATCCTGTGCGGCCACTAAAGGCCCTGCCCCATGTCCCGCATTCTCACCGCAGCCCTCCTCCTTTTCGCTCTGGTTCCAGCCGCTACGGCTCAGGATCAGAACGTCATTCACCTGACCGACGGCACCACCCTAGAGGTCGACCGGATTCTCACCGAGACTTTTACCGAGGTCACCTTCAAGCGCGGTAGCTCCGAAGGCAGTAAGCCTGCCGAGCAAGTGCTTGCGGTCACCCGCGACCTCAGCGCCACTGCCCTAGAGGACTACAAGTACGGTGTGGAGTTGATGGACGCCGGCAACTTTGCCGTGGCCTTCACCATCTTTGAAGAGGTGTTGCAAGACGAGAGCATGCTCAAGCGCTCGACCTACGAATGGGTCAAGCAGCACAGCCTGTTCCGCATGGCCCGGTGCCAGTATTCCGCTGGCGATATGAAAGGTGTGTCGGTAACCGTGCAGAGCTTGCTGAGCGATGTGCCCGACACCTTCTTCTACGCCCCCGCGCTGATGATGGAAGCGCAGGCCAAGCGCGTGATGGGCGATAAGTCTGGCGCCACTGCGGTGTACAAGCGCCTTTCCAACGATGTGGCTTCCAAAGGATTGCCGCAGCGCTGGGAGCGTGAAGCCGAGCTTGGCACGATTCTGTTGGATAGTGCCCTGCAGGGTAAGGCGCGTACCCAAGCTCTGGAAGGAGTTGCCGAGAAGAACATCGACCAGTTCCCGACGGTGGCGGCGCGTGCGCGCGTGGAAGTCGGCAACGCCTTGGTCGAAGCCAAGGATTACTCCGGTGCACGTCAGCGTTTCGAAGCGATCCTTGACGAAGCCAGTGTCGAGACCAGCACCTTGGCTGCAGCCATCTCTGGTTTGGGTGACTGCGCCTACCACGAAGCACTCGCGCAAGATGACCTTGCCGCGCAGAAACCGCTGCTAGAAGCCGCAATCCTCGACTTCCTGACGGTCGCTTCGGTCTACCGCGAAGAAGTCATTCTCGCTCCTCGCGCCATGTACTACGCCGGCGATTCGCTCAAGCGGTACGGAGATACCTCTGGTGCCAAGTCGGTCGCTGCGCGCCTCAAGAAGCTATACGCCAAGTCCCCATGGACCAAGCGCCTCTTCGACGAGTTGAACCTCAAGATGTAAGCGGCCTTTTCGTTGCCGCCTGCGGGCAGGGTGACGACTCTCATGTGGAAAACGCGGTCTTCGGGCCGCGTTTTTTGCTTGGTTGTCCACAAAAGTGTCTTGGGCGATGGCGGCGCGTCGGCATAGGGAGATGAATCGCGGACCACTGCAATCGGAAGCTCCCGCCCCACAGCCAGCTTCCGCCCACCCCTGGCAACAATGGCGAGAGGAGCTCACCGGTTGGTTGCTCAAACGGCTGGGGCGCCATGCCATCGCCGAGGAGTTGGCCCAAGAAGCCATGATGCGCCTATGGCAAGCCCAGCACGACGGTAAAGAAATCAAGCAGCCGCGGTCTTGGCTTTACCGCGTGGCGGGCAATCTAGCGGTGGATTTTTTGCGCCGCCAACTGCCCATGCAACAGAGTGGGCAACTGCCTTTGCTGTTGCTGGTCGACCCACGCAGCCAAAGCGAAGATAATTGTGTACTGGCAGATACCGAAGCCGGTGAGTTTGACCGCGCGGAGTTGCTCGCCGAACTACCCATGGCCATGGCCGGTTTGCCACCCGAAGATCGGCTCATGCTGTGGTCGCGCTACCAAGAGAATCTAGATTGCGCCGCCATGGCTGTGCGCGAGGGGCGCAAGACTTCCACCATCAAGGGGCGCTTGTTCCGTGCGCGGCGGCGCTTGCGCGAACGCATTTTGGAACAAGCCGCCGCGCGGCGGGGGACGTGGTCATGATTCTGGAACTTATGCTGAGTGTGGTGGCGGCATTGGCTGGTGAGGAAGTGCCCAAGCAGGAAAGCGCCGAAGCTCAGTTGGCTTGGGCGCGGGAAGCGCAGGGTGCTGTTGCCGGTTTGCGTGGAGAGAAAAAGCTTGAACAGCAACAACAGGCGGTGAGTGCTTATCGCGCGGTGCGTCAGTACTTCCCGCGAGCGCGGGCGGTGATAGCCGAAGCAGCTTTTCGCCGTGGTGAGTTGCTGCGCGGCATGGAAGAAGCTGGTGCCGCTCGCGGTGCCTTTGAAGAAGTGCTCGAGTTCGCCACTGTTGGGGTGGATTGGCGGCCTCGGGCGCTGTTGGAGTTGGCGCACTTGAGTCGGCGCGAAGGTCGCTATGCCACGGCCTTAGTTGACTATCGGCGCGCGCGTGATTGTCCTGGTGCAAGCTTGCGTTACCAAAATGATGGCCGCGAATGGATTACCCGAGTGCAAATCACCTTGTGCTCCTGGGAAGCGGCGGAGCGTTCTGCCCAAGCATGGCGCGACTCCGCCGAAAGCTTGATTGAGGAAATCAAGGCTACCGATCGAGAAATCGAAGCCATGATTGGCGGGCGGCATTTTGTGCGTGCCAGTCGTGCCATTGCCGCATTGCGAGAGCGCATGGCCGAACATGCTCAAGCGCCCACTTCAGAAGGAGAAGCGATTGCTACGGCTTTAGAGTCCTTGCGCTCGCCAACTTTGCTGCGTCGGGCTAAACGCAATGGGCGTCGCTTGGAGTTGGTGCGCTAGGCAAAGCGCGCCATCACCACTGCGCCGGCGGTGTCATCGGAATGACTTAGCGAAAGTGACCATGCCACAATCCCGGCGGCCTCGGCCAGTTCTTTAGTCTTGCCATGCAGCACCACCTGTGGGGCACTTTTCCCATCAGACAAGATTTCGACTTCCGGAAAGGCCACGCCCTGGCCAAAGCCACGGCCGAGGGCTTTCATCACCGCTTCTTTGGCGGCGAAGCGCGCGGCGTAATGCTGTGCAGGTTTCGCACGGGTGGTGGCGTGGGCTTGCTCCTTGGCGGTGAACAAGCGTTGGCGAAAGGCCTCGCCGCCACGCTCCAGGGCGTCGGCGAAACGGGTTACCGTCACCAAATCGAGGCCGATTCCGGGGCAGTTCATTCCGCGCAGCATAGCGGCTGCGCCCGGCTCGAAGGTACGGCACAATAAGCACAATGGCCGATCCCAGCCTCCTCTCCGACCTGAATCCCGAGCAGCAGCGGGCGGTCGAGCATGCCGAGGGGCCGCTGTTGATTCTGGCTGGTGCCGGAACTGGGAAAACGCGCACGATTACCCGTCGGGTGGCGCATTTGGTGCGCAACTGCGGCGTCCCGCCGGGGCGGATTTTAGCCATCACCTTTACCAATAAGGCCGCCGGCGAGATGCGCCAACGGATTGCTCAGGTGGTGCCACATACCGGCATGTGGGTCGGCACTTTTCATGCCACTTGTGCACGCATGTTGCGCATGGATCCGGAACCCATCGGGCGCACGCGCAACTTTTCGATCATCGATGTCGATGACCGTCGCCGTTTGTTGCGGCAGTTGATCAAAGACGAGAGCTGGGATCCCCAAGTGTTCCGCCCGCGTGCTTTTGAGGCCATGATTTCCTTGTGGAAGCAGCGGCGTTGGAGCCCGGAAATGGCGGTAGAGGAAGCCCAGCTGCGCAACCTCGACGAACAGCGTTGCGCGATTGTCTATGGCAAGTACGAGCATGCCTTGGTGCGCCAAGACGGCCTTGATTTTGATGACTTGTTGTGGAAAGGATTGCGTTTAGTCGAATTAGATGCGCGCGGTGCACGTAACTGGGTGGACCGCTTCGAACATGTCGTGGTCGATGAATTCCAAGACACCAACGAAGTGCAATATGAGTTCGTCAAGCAGTTGTCGGGCCGGCGCAACTTGGCGGTGTGTGGTGACCCGGACCAATCGATTTATCGTTGGCGTGGCGCCGATATCGGCAATATTTTGCGTTTCGACAAAGACTTCCCGGACGCCGAAGTCGTGCGTCTGGAGCAGAACTATCGTTCGGTCGGCAATGTGTTGGCCGCAGCGCAGGCGGTGATTAAGAACAACCGTTCGCGCAAAGAGAAGGATTTGCGCACTATTCGCGAAGATGGCCCGCCTCTTGGTTTTTTGTCCGGCATGGATGAAGAAATGGAAGCCGACAGCGTGGCCCTGCGCGTGGCGGCGTGGATTAAGGGGGGGACATCGGCCAAAGAAGTTGCGGTGTTTTATCGCACCAACGCTTGTTCACGTTCTTTGGAAGCGGCGTTTACGCGCTTGCAGGTGCCTTACCAAGTAGTTGGTGGCCTCAGCTTCTTCGAACGCCGTGAAATCAAAGATTTGGTCAGCTACGCGCGCTTGGCGGTGAACCCGCGCGACGACTCCGCGTGCACGCGGATTTTGAATGTGCCGGCACGGGGCATCGGGCAAAAGACCGTGGATCGTTTGCACGCCTTTGCCCAGGAACACGACGAGCCATTGGTGCAGATTCTCAAGCGCGAGGAAGTGCGCGCGAGTGTGCGTGGCCCCGGGCGTAAGGGGTTGTTGTCCTTCCTGAGGCTGCACGAAGACATTTCCGCCGACACCAAACATGCCGAAGCGTCTTTGCGTTTGATCATCGAGCGTAGCGGTTACCGCCGCTTTGCCGAAGCGATGGAGGCCACCGAAGATGTCGACCGCGGCGAGAACATCGACGAACTGTTGGCCTTCGCCGAAGAATACGACCAACGTGAAGACGGCGGCCTACGCGGTTTCCTCGAAGAGATTTCGCTGCTGACCGATGTCGATCGTTGGTCCGCCGAAGCCGAGCGCATTTCTCTCATGACCGTGCACGCCGCGAAAGGCTTGGAGTTCGACCGCGTGGCGGTAGTGGGTTTGGAAGAAGGCCTGTTCCCGCATGCGCGCTCATTCGAAGAAGACGAAGGTCTCGAAGAAGAGCGGCGCTTGTTTTATGTCGCGCTGACGCGGGCACGAGAAGAACTGTTGCTGAGTTTGGCGCGGCGGCGTTTCCGTACAGCTTCGCCGGGGCCAACCGAGCCTTCACGCTTCCTGCGCGAGCTTCCCGAAGAACTGGTCGATGGCAAGCTCCCCGGCCGCGGCTTTGGCATGCCAGAATGGCGTCGACGGGTGCCGAGTGAGCAGCAAGAAGCGCCCGAACTCGACATCATCGACCGCGAGTTCTCCGATGCCCCGGCCCTCGAAGAGTTCTTCACCCCTAGCGCGGGAAGCGGTGGAAGCGCCGAAGCCAAGCCCAGCTCTCCCACCGCGCGCTTCGAAGACGGCGCCGCCGAAGAACTGGAAGAAGCCACTGAAGATTTACCCTTCACCGCCGGCGACCTCGTCACCCACCCGGTGTTCGGCGACGGCACTGTCTCGCGCATCCAAGGCCACGGTGTCAACGCCCGCGTGGTCGTCGACTTTGAACGCGGCGGCGCCGAACGGATTCTGCTCCTTGCCTACTCGATGCTGCAAACCCGCGACTAAACCATGGCCAAGCTCAAAGACTTTCTGATCGAATGCTATGTCACTAGCTGTGGCCTCGGCCATGCGCCGGTGGCTTCGGGTACTTTCGGCACACTCGGCGGCGTGGCGATCGCGGCCGCGGTCGGGTGGACTTGGCCCGAACACTACCTCCCGCTCATCCTCGGGCTCATGGTGGTCATCAGCCTGCTCGGCGTCGCCTGCGGACGCTGGTCCGAGCGCCGCTGGGGGCGCAAAGACCCCGGCCAGTTCGTCATCGATGAGGTCGCTGGCTACCTCGTCGCCGTGGCCCTTCCGGTCTTCCCCGGTTGGCCAGGCCTCATCGCGGGCTTCTTCCTGTTCCGCCTGTTCGATATTGTCAAGCCATGGCCGGCCCGGCGCTTAGAGAAACTGCCGAGCGGTTGGGGTATTGTGGTAGATGACCTCGTGGCCGGGGTCTACGCCCTGGTCTCCCTGATTCTTCTGCGCATGGCACTTCCCGACCTGCTCGCCACTTGAGCGAAGCCACCCGTCGCCCGGGCGGCCTTGGAATCGCTGCCCGCTTCACCCTCGGCCTGGGCCTATTGGCCAGCGTTGTCGCGGCGGTGGCCGCATTGTTGTTGCTCAAAGGCATCGACAGCATTGAGGGCGATGTCGTCACCGCCGCGCAAGTCGAAGTCGCTGCCGAAACCGCGCGCCTGGAAGCCTTCGAAGCGCGCCGCGGCTCCATGAAAATGAAGTCTTACACCGCAGCCAACGAAATGCCGGTGCAAGTCGGCAGCGGATCGATCGAGGTGCAAGGCATGACCCAAGATTCCAAGGTACTGCTGGTTTCCAGCCCGACCGTCGGCAATGTGCCTGGCGAAACCCGGACCTTTTACGCGCCCGCCAACGACGACTACGACACCGCCTCGCGCATTCTGATTTTGATTGTGCTCACTTGCGGTGGCCTGGCTGCGGTGGTGGTCATGATGGGCGCCTTCACCGCCAAGCGTTTGGCCGCGCCGCTCAATGAAATGGTCGAAGACGTCATGGCCATCAGCCGCGGCCATTTCGACCGCAAGATCCGTGGCCGCGATGCCGCACGCGAAGTCGCGCACCTGTCGATTGCGGTGGAGCGCATGGTTGACGACTTAGTCGAGAGCCAATCCACTGAAGAAGCCCTCGCCGCCTCGGAAGCCGAGCAAGAAAATCTGCGCGAACTGCGGCGCCACCTGAAGCCCATGCCCATCGACCCGCCCGCGGGTTGGACCGTGGGCACACTCTTGGTCGAAGCCGATGGCGCCGGAAGCGGCGATTTTGTCGACGCAATGCAAGACGCCGATGGCCGCCTGATTACCGTGGTTGGCGCACCTGCCGCCGAAGGCATGCCCGGCGCTCTGCTCATGGCCATGTCCCGCGCCTATCTACGCAGTGGTCTGCTCGGTGGGTCCGAACCTGCCGTCGCCTGCGACGCCGCCAACACCAGTTTGCACCGCGACTTGGCGCGCGGTTTGTATTGCGCGGTAACTGTCGCTGCGGTTCAGCCAGATACCAACGAAGTGACTTTGGTTTCCGCTGGCTTGCAAGCGCCCGCCGTGCGCTTTGAAGCCGCCAGTGGCCAATTGCGCAAGCTCCAACCCAATGGCATCGCCCTGGGTTTTGATAAGGGGCCAATCTTCCGCTCCTCTTTGGAGAACATGAACCTCCAGCTCGCTCCCGGCGACGCCCTGTTCCTGTTCAGCCCAGCCGCATTCGAATGCGTTTCGCCTTCCGGCAAAGAGCTCGGCGAATCCGGCGTCTACCAGCTGGCGAAGATCGCCATCCATGAAGGCCTCGAAGCGATGGAAGCCAAGCTCCGCGCCTTCCTTGGCGGCGCGCCTGCAGCCGACCTAGCCTTCACCCTGCTGCGCCACGACGCAGCCTGAGTTCATCATGACCCTGCGCGACTTTCAGAAGACCATCGAGGCGATTTACTTCGAAAAGGACAAGGCCCGCGGCCTGGAGGCGACCTACATGTGGTTCGCTGAAGAGGTGGGGGAGCTCACGCGCGCGCTGCGCCGCGACGATGACCGCGAGAACCTCGAAGAAGAGTTCGCCGATGTCCTCGCCTGGCTCTCGACCATGGCCTCGATCAAGGGCATCGACCTCGAGGCGGCCGCGCACAAGAAATACGGCGCGGGCTGCCCTTATTGCAGCAAAACGCCCTGCGCTTGTTAGGCGAAGGGCGTTTTTGCGAGCAGCAACGGGGGCAAGGGGATGTGCTGCGGTCTAGGGAGAGATTCTTAGGGTAGAAAATGAAGCAAGAGGCCCTGCAATCAGCCCCCTGGATGAATCGATGACCACAAAACCGTCTTGCTTCAGAGGTATGAGGGGGTCCCAGGGCCAAAGGTTCCGAGAATTTCTCGAATATCCGGAAATACTGCTCGGCAATTTCGCCGTAGGGTAGGTGAGAGGTTCCATGACATCACCCGAAGCGCAAATTTTGACCTGTCCCTGCTGTGGCGGGGAGCTCCTGTTTGACCCAGAGAGTGGCAGCTTGGCCGTGCTGACGCCACCGCCAGGTGGAGAGGCTGCGGCGCACCAGGCCAGCGCCGAGGGCTCCGAGGACCGTTCGCCAGAGCCCATCAGCCTGCAAGAAGTCCAGGATCGCATGGCGGCACGCGAAAAGAGCCGCAAGGATGCCTTCGGCGACGCCCTTCAGGCCGAGCGCGGGCGCAAGAACGAACTCGATGACTTGTTTCGCAAAGCCAACGAGAAAATCGAGGACGTCGGCGACGATGGCGACGGCAAGCCGGACAATCCGCTCGACGATAAATGGCGGTGAGCAAAAGAAAAACGCAGCCACCCGAAAGGTGACTGCGTTTTTGGGTTGGCGCGGGGCCAACGCGATCTTGAAGACTAGGAGTAGAATTCGATGATCATGCCCATGTGCACATCGAACGGGTGCTGGGCGCCTTTCGGCCTGTCGGTGATGGTGATGGCAAGAGCAGACTTGTCGAAGGCCATCCACTCAAAGGTGGATTCGGCACCCATGAGCTCGACATTGCGCTCAATCATTTCCTTGCTCTTCTCGCGCACGGTGATGACATCGCCGGGGGAGACCTGGAAGGAAGGGATGTCTACCTTGCGGCCGTTGACCAGGATGTGGCCGTGGTTCACCACTTGGCGGGCGTGCCAGATGCTGCGACCGAAGTTCATGCGGCGCACGACACTGTCGAGGCGGCGCTCAAGAATATCGAGCAGGTTCTCACCGGTGTTACCCTTGCGGCGAATGGATTCCTTAACGTAGCGACGGAGCTGACGCTCTTGCACGTTGTAGTAGTAACGGAGCTTCTGCTTCTCGCGCAGACGCACGCCGAAGTCGCTGAGGCGACGCATGCGTTTGCCAGCACCACCTGGAGGAGTGTCCAGACGGCGGGAGTTCAGGTGCTTCGGGTTGTCCGAGACCGCCACGCCGAGCTGGCGTGAGAGACGAACTTTGGGGCCGGTGTAGGTTGCCATGGATGATGACTTGGGGGCCAGAAGGCCAAATGGGCCGAATAAGGTACGCCAAGCGACCGAAGCCGTCAAGCTAGAAAGGGCGATAGAGGGGCAATTCCCTTGACAAAACAGGCGCCACCGGGCGATGCTGGTTCCATGGCATTATCCCGCCCGTTCTGGCGTTCCGCCATCCTTCTTTTTCTCATTCTCCCCGCCTGTGGTGGGTCGTCCAGCGACCTAGCCTCCAGCGCCACCGGTGCAGAGGCTGTGGTCTTCAGCCCCCAGGACCTCGATGGGATTTGGGTTGGCATTTCTGAGCCGCTAGAGCCCAATGTCCAGCGCCTGGAACTCACCCTAGGCTTCGAAAGCTTTGGCCCCACCGCCAATGCCATCGGCCTGACCCACTATTCCTTCCCGGGGATCAATGAGCCCGGTGTGGTCGATTATCTGGCACTTCTGGATACCTACGATCTCAGCTTCGGTCCAAGCGGGCGGCTGAGCCTCGACACCACGCTGTTTTTGACCCTGCCCAATGGGCAATTTTTGGAAGAGCGCGTCATGAAGGACCTGTGGATGGCCGACGACGGCGAAACCCTAATCGGCACCGAGGTGATCGAGGACTACATCAATGGAAGTCTCGACCAACGCATCAGCAATCTACTGACGATGCAGCGCGTGCTCTAGCGCTCTGGGGCGTAGCGGCCGACTAAGCTCTGGAAATACTCCGCCATTTCGGTCATGCCGGCATCGCGGAACTTGGCCGCCATCTCGGCATAGTTACGGTCGCGGAAGGCAAGGCGACGCCCGAAGGCCATCGCGGAAGCTTCGGGTGAGCGCACCTCCATCTCGCGCAAGATTTTGAGATCGCGCATGAGGGCACCAATCGGGTAGCGGCCGATGTGGATCTGTACCAACTGACCTTGACGGTCAATCAGCAAACTGACTGGCAGCGGCATGTCCACGGCGCGGTACAAGACTTCTTCGGTCAAAATGCGCAAGCTGGCTTCCACTCGCTGGTCGGCCCAGCCGGCACCTTGGGCAAGGCCGACTCCTTTGAGAATGGCGCGGGCGCGTTCGTGACGCTCCATGCCGTCGGTCACCATGGGAACAATCTGCAAGCCTTGCTTGCGCAGTTTGCGACGGTTCTCGTGGAAATCGCCAAACTCTTCAAGGCAGGCAGCACAGGTGGTCGACCAAAAGTTCACCAGCAGTGGCTTTCCGGCAAGGTCCTTGACCTTGCGATTAGGGTTGTCGAAGGACGGAAGCGGAAGCTCAGCCAAAGAAATTTTGGTGAGGAGCGGCAATCGGTCGACGTCGCCCGTGCTGGACGCCTCATTTGGTGCCGCCTGCAAAGCCACAGGAGCGGGCGCTGGGAGGACTTCGATAGGCTGCAAGGGCTCTAGGCGCAGGCGTTGATTGGCATCTAGGGTTTCGCCGTCCTTGAGGAAAATCTCGACCTGACCATTTGGCCAGCGCACGCTTAGTTTGTCGATGGAAGTGTTCTCGCCGAGGCCAAAAAACAGGGTCTTCGAGGATTGGCAGAGGAAGCCATCGCCAGCGAGCAGGACCTGTTGGAACACTTGGTCGCCCGCATGCAGCGTGACTGTACTGCCGATGGCATCACGATTGACTAGGCCATTGCCGCGCAAGTTCACTTGCAACCAATGCGCGTTGTCAGTGGTGGCTTGGTTGCGCAACAACCGTAGGCGCGGCGCGTTGCGGTTCTTCAGCACTAGATCGATGCGGCCGTCGCCATCCCAATCCATGGAAGCCACCGAGCGAGCATCTTGCACGAAATCTAGGCCGGTTGCGTAGGAGACATCGACGAAGCGACCGCTTGCTAAGCTCAGAAACATGCGGTTGCGTTCGCGCCCGGACCAGGACAAGCCTTGGTCGGCAACCATGGTGGCCAGGGAAGACCATGCATCGGTATAGGCTTGAGTTGGGGTTTCGCTTTCGGTAGCTGGAGATTGCGACGTCACGCGCCGCCAGAAAAAGCTTCACAAGTCCTTCGTCTTGCGGTTGGTGAGGAAACCGTTGGGGGAATAAATATCAGGCCGCCCATTGTTGTTGATGTCGACAAAGCGCGCGCCCCAAGCCCATCCGCCGACGGCAATGCCGGCTTCCTCGGTGGCATCAGTGAAGTGTCCGTTGCCCTGATTGATCAGCAGGGTGTTGCCTCGGGCATGGCGGATGTAATCTTGATGAACTTCCTGCGCGCGCCCTTCCATGAAACGATTCGTTTGCGTGGCGATACGCCTGCCTGCTGAACTGAACATATTGGTCACCAAAATGTCTTGGTCGCCATCGCCGTCGACGTCGGCAACGCTGGCGCCCATGGCCGCACCGATGTCATCTGCTCCGCGCTCCACGGCTTCATCATGGAAATGACCTTTGCCGTCATTGATGTACAGATTATTGCGGCCAAAGTCATTCGCGACGTAAAGGTCTAAGTCTCCGTCTTGATCAAAGTCAGCCCAAACACTGGCCAAACTAAACTTGGAGTTGCCCTTGTCCAATCCAACCTCGGCAGTGACATCCTTCCATTCGCGATTGCCTTCATTGCGCCACAGGAAGTTGTCGGCGCCATTGTTGGCGTCGTGATAAGGGGCAGGTGCGCCACCAATCAAACCACCAGAGACATAGCGACAGGCATATAGGTCCAAGTCGCCATCCTGGTCGTAGTCCGCAGCGCTCAGGGAATAAATATGTGGCTCATCCAACTTGCGAAGTGGCACGCGCTCGGAGAACACGCCGCTGCCGTCGTTGTAGCCAATCACGAGATTGGCGCCTACGCTAATCACTAAATCTTGATCGCCATCGTTGTCAACATCGATGAATAATGCGGCACGGGTGTTGTCTACCCAGTCCACCTGCGCATGCGCAGAAATCTCTTCCGCGGTGCCATCCGCCAAATGTCGGTAGAGACGATTTGGTGAGCCACCGGGCATGGGCACAAAGACATCATCGAGGCCATCGTTGTCAATGTCGCCCACGGCAACGCCCTGGCTGCCGATATAACTCTGGCCGATGACACGGTCGGTGCGTTTGGTGAAGTCCTGCGTGTCATGCAGCATTAGGAGATTCCACAACTTGTCTCCTTGGAACACTCCGGTGGAGACGTCGGCGAAGGTGGTGCGCGTCGCCAAAATCTCTTCGTATTGATGGAGATGAATTTGCGCTAGCTTCACCTCGTCATCGGTCGCGCCAATGTGCCAAGTTGCGGTTCCCTCTACATTGACTTGCACCGGAAAGCGCATGCCCGACGCGCCATGAAAGATGAAGTCGGTTTCGAATTGCTGGTTCTCGCCAACGCGGACCGTGGTGATCTTGAAGAAGGTGTTGCTCGCGACTGGTTCGGCCAATACCGAACGCAGTCCGGACACCATGTTTTCCTGTTCACTCAAGTTGAGTGGATGCCCATGCGGATGCTCAGCATGACGAATGCTCAACTGCCCATCTTCGTACAACAGACTGAGGTTTTGAGGGCGCAGCGGCGGGCATGAAAAATCTGCGGCAATCGAATCAGCCGGAAACTCCTCTTGGTACACCGCCCAGGCAAAAAAGGCTTTGAAGCCTTGCTTGGCGGCATCATGCAACACTTCACTACGCCAGCCATCAAAACCTGGATCAATGCGCTGCATATTGTCAGCAACCTCGGGTGCGACGGCTTGGTCGCGCTGCATGAGGGTGTCGACAGACTCAGGCGCCGGCTCTTGGGCGGTAATGGGTAGGGTAGAGCCGCTTAGGGTCAGGAAGGCAAGGGTGAGAACCTTCGAGCGGGGGGACATGAGACTATCCTATCAGGAATTGGTAGTCCTGCTAATCTGGCCATGCCAACCATGTGGACCCCCCTCCTGCTGTACACGGGCTTTTTTGTCGTCCTGCATGTGATTGCTCAATGGGCCATCACCAAGAACTACCACAGGGCGTTCAAAATTTCGCGCGGCGTGGCAGCATCGATCTTGACCCTGATTGGTTTTGCGGCCTTATTCACGTCGTTGGGCCACTGGCGCGAGGCCTTTCTGTGGCACCAAGACCCGGCCAATGGCGGCCTGGACTGGTGGATGTGGCAAGGCGTTCTTCTAGTCGTCGGGCACTTTGTCTCCGACTTCTTGTGGATGGCGTGGGGACTTCGCTCCGACATTCGCCCACGTGCGGATTTAGTGTTGCACCATGCGGTTGGCTTGGCCGCCTTTAGTTATGCCTTGTCGATCAACGTTGGCTACTCGCTGTGCCTAATCGTCATGATGTCCGAGCTCATGCCGGTGTCCACGGGTTTGGCAGGCTGGTCGCAACACAAAAAAGACGACAAGCTGCATGCTTGGGCTTCCCGCACGCGCCTTCTCGTTTTAGTGTGGCAACGCCGCCCTCTGTGGATCGCCTTGGCCGCACTCACGGCGCGGCCGATCGTGATGGGGGAAGTGCCCGAAGGTTTCGGCGTAGCCTATGGCATTGCCGCGGTCGGCTTCACGATTCTGATTTTCCTAGATAAATACTGGATCGCGAAATGCACGGTCTAGGTGGCAGGGGGTCGCGCGGCGCCAAGGGGAGCTGCCAAAAACCGACATCGCTCCAAACGCCAAACTTGTAGCCGCATTGAGCAAAGCGGGCAACGGGCGTGAAGCCGCAGGACTCGTGAAATTGCACACTGGCTTCATTCGGCAAGGTGATGCCCGCATAAACATCGACAAAGCCGCACTCCAGCAAAATGCTGAGTAAGTGGTCATACAGAGCTCGGGCAACGCCTTGCCGTTGCGCCGATGCGGCCACATACACCGAAGCTTCGCAGGTCCAGTCATAAGCCGGACGCGTGCGCCATGGGCAGGCATAGGCATAGCCAAGCATGCGATCTTCGGCATCCACCGCAGCCAGCCAAGGGAAGCGCTCACGCCCAGTGCGAATGCGTCGCTCCATCTCTGCGAGCGAGGGCACCGCTTCCTCGAAGGAAATGACGGTGTCGGTCACGATCGGTGCATAAATCGCGAGTACTCCCGCCGCATCCTCTGCGAATAGAGGGCGCAAGCGAAGCCGCTCATGCACCGGGTGAGTCACCTACTGGAGAATTTCGATTTCCGCGCCGCGCGTGGCCGAGGTTCCAGTTGGAGCACCAGCATCTTCGACAACCCACTGCAGATAAAGCTTGCGCCCAATCAAGTTGAGGTTGTTCGGGATGTCCAGCTTGACCGTAGCGAAGCCACGCATACCGACACCACCCGCAGTCGCAATCTCGTGAATGATTAGCGGGAACTTCACGTACATGGCAGCTCCGCCGCGCATCTGGCCGAAGCCGCGAATGGTACTGCCAAAGAGATGTACGGTTGAACCTGCAGGGACGCGAGCCACACCAATCTTGAGTTCCTGGGTGGTGCCCACCATGGCCGGAGCCTGCGCTGCCATCAGCGGAGTCATGCCTTGCTGGCCAACCGTTGGTTGCCCGTAAAGATTGTGGCCGAAAGGGCGCTCCTCGAACAACAAGGTTGGACGGTCGAAGGGCGGAAGTTCATTCTTCACACGCTGGTCAGTGAGAGCATTCTCGACAAACTCAAAGATGTGCTCACGGTTGATGCCCGGAATATTGCTCAACGGTACGAGGAGCGGGTCGAGATTGTCATCGAAGGTGCCGCCACCACCCCAGTAAATATTGCTCACACCGGCGGGGAACATATTCTCAAAAGCACCGTTGTGGAAGAAACGTTTCCGCAAGCCAGCGTTGCGCAGGGATGGGGTCTTCCATTTGCCGCGGTCTGAGTTCAGACCGGTGGTCTCCATCAGTCCGGAGTCGATCGTCCACGGGCGGAAGCCGTTGTTGTGGAAGTCGTTGTCTGAAAACAACGGTGGCGTGTGGCACTTAAAGCAGTTGGCGATGCCATTGAACTGGTTCCAGCCATTGACTTGCTCCGGCGTCATCGCATTTAAATTGCCATTGATGTAATCATCCCACGGCGTTTGGTCAGGGACCAAAGTACGCTGATAGGCGGCCAACGAATAAGCAATGCGCTCGGCATTGATGTCGGTGGTGCCGAAGGCGTTTTCAAACAGATCGGGATAGGTTGGGTCAATGGCCAAGGCTGCGACAATGTCTGGCGTGAGGTCGCTCGCGAGCCGCAGCGGCTCCGCGTTTTGCAGTTTGGTGCGGATGCTATCCCAAGTGCGGAAGCGGTGTCCCTGTTCGACAATCGAGAGCAGTGGGGCAAGCGCTTGTGTCTCCAAGGCGCCACCAACAGGAATGCTGACTAGACCGGTTTCCGGGTCAATAAATTCATCGCCGGCGCGGCCATCCCAGAAAATACGATCGGCGTAGAGCGCACCAAAGATGTCGTTGGTGCGGCGGTGCGTAATCTGCGGCTTCAGAATGAAATCATCGACGGGGTCGAAGTCTTCATTGCCGTCAAAATTGCTGATGCCCAAAGAGCCAAAGACATCATCGAGCGTGTCCGGAATGCCATCTTTGCCGATGTCCTGTGCGGGGCGATCATCGGTGAAGCTGCGGCCGGGGATGTGGCAGGTGCCGCAAGCGACGGTGTTGTCGGAAGCGAGTTGCTCTTCATAGAACAGAATCTTGCCGAGAACCACCTTCTCAGGTGTGGTCAGGTTCTCGGGCGGCTCGGGCGGTGGCATCAGGCTGGTGTACTGAGCCTGAGCTGGCGCGGACAGCAGTGTGGCGGCTAGGGCCAGAGCGAAGCAGAGGAGGGGGCGGCGCATAAGCGAGGGTCCAAACGAGTAGGGTAGCCGAATGGGACTTTCTACCCCTTAGACTACCCCAAGAACCGTTTCGTTCCCGTCTTTATGGACCTATCTAGGGTATTTGATAGCTCAAACCACGGGTGGCGCCTCCAAAACCGCCTGCAGAGGCGGTATCGGGCAAAATAATCTGCACCACCAGCTCAGAACCGGACAGGGCAGGAATCGCCGGGAGCTGGAACTGAGCGGTGCCATAGGTACGCCCATCCGTGCCTAGCTGCATGGGGAAGGTGCGGAGAGCGGCTGCTGGAAGGGCCACCTGAATGGCAATTCCGCGCAGCACTTGGCCGCTGCCGCGGGTTTGGGCGACCGCGAGATAGCCAAAGGTGGCTGAACTTGGGCCGTCCATCACGCCCACCTTGAAGGAGCTGCTGCCCACGGTGGCGGGGGTGTGGGTAATCGCAACCGGGACTAGGCCGTTCGAAGTCGCGGTTCCGATGCCAAACAAGGTCGCGCTACTTGGGTTGCTCTCGCTCCACAAAGTCGGGCGGTCGAACGGGGGAAGCTCGGCGGCGACGCGCGGGTCGGTGAGGCCGTTCGCGACAAAGTTGAAAATGTCAGGAATGCTCACTCCAGGAACGCCGCCTAACGGCAGGAGCAGTGGATCACGGTTGTCGGGGAAGGGGCCGCCACCGTTGACATAAATCTCATCGACGCCACCCGGAGCGGGGCCGTTGTCGAGCGAGTTGCGCTCACCGTTGTGGAAGAAACGATTGCGCAAACCAACGTTGCGCAGCGACGGCGTTTTGAACTTGCCGCGATCTGCGAAAAGACCGGTGACGCCTTGGCGGCCGTTGTCTTCGGTGGTGGGGCGCAAACCTAGATTGTGGAACTGATTGTCACTGAACACCGGCGGGGTATGGCATAGGTTGCAGCGGCCGACGCCATTGAATTGGTTCCAGCCATTGATTTGTTGCGGCGTCATGGCGTTGAGGTCGCCCGCGATGTAGCGATCCCAAGGGGTGTCATCGGCAATCAAGGTGCGCTCATAAGCGGCAATCGCAAAGGCAATGCGCTCAGCCGTGATATCGGTCGAGCCAAAGGCGTTTTCGAACAGTTCCGGGTAGGTGCTATCGACGGCAAGTGCCGCGACCATGTCCGGGGTGAGGTCGGTGGCCAAAACCATCGGCTCGACTGCAGCTAACTTGGTCGTCACCGCATTCCAATCGCGCCCTTGATGCGCCATTTCTACGTCACTCAAGGGCGGGCCAACGACTTGGCTTTCCAGGGCACCGCCAGTGAAAATACTGACCAAACCCGTTTCCGGATTGGTGAAGGTATTCGTGGCGCGGCCATCCCAGAAGGCCTCCCGGGCATACAGCGCTGCGGTGATGCCAGGCGTGCGGCGGTCGGTGACCTGCGGGGCAAAGCCAAAGTTGGCATCTTCCTGGTAGCTGCCATCGGGAGCGGACGAAAGAACGCCGGGCGAGGCAAAGCGGTCATCAGGGGTGGCGAAGACGCCGTCGGGGCCTGGGTGCGTTGCCATGCGCGGATCGCTGAAGCCATTGGCAGGGCGATGGCAGGTGCCGCATGCCACCGTGTCATCGCTCGAAAGCTGCTCCTCCCAGAACAGCATTTTGCCGAGGACGGTTTTCTCCGGCGTGGTCGGGTTGGCCAAGGGCTCGGGCGGAGGCAGGAGGCCGCCTCCCTGTGCGGCGAGGGTCGAGGCGCTACATAGCGTGGTCAGAGCAGCCACACTGAGAAGAAGAAGGGTTCTGGAAATGTTCATGCGAAAGGACTGGGGACTTTTGCAGAACACCGTTTCGCGGCTGTGGTTCCTTACAATTCCGTGAGGAATCTCAGCCCTCGATGCGCAGCACGGCGCCCTCGGAGGTCACTGCTCCGTGAACTGCCGTGAGATCATCTACATACCATTGGGCAAACACTTGAGTCCCGATCAGGTTGGGGTGGTTCGGGATTGGTAAAAAAACCGTGCCATAACCGCCGCCTTGGCCATCGTCTTCCAGGGTGGTGGAAACAATCTTTTGCGGGTAGGGGCGGACGAACATGGCCACGCCGCGATGGACTTGGCCGGACAAGCGGGTTGCCCCGAGGAGCAGGCGTGCCTGCGTACCGGCGGCGCCGCCAACGATGCCGATGCGGAACAAGTGTGCGCCGGGGAAGGCCGGTTCGGCAGCCAAAATACGCGGTGCGTCGGCCCCTGCGAGCGCTGGGGTGCCGAAGCCATAAAGGTTGCCACCGGCTTGCTCGAGTCGCTCCGAGCGTAAGGTCGGCCGGTCAAAAGGAGGAAGGCCATCGCGCACGCGCGGATCCGTGAGGGCATTGCCGACAAAGTCCATAATCTTGGCCATGTCGACGCCGGGCACTTGGTTTAAATCCAACAGCAGCGGATCGCGGTTGTCGAAATTTGGCCCGCCACCATCCATGTAGACCTGACCGACGCCACCCGGCCATAGCGTGTTCTCTTCGCCGGTATGGAAAAAGCGCGGGCGTAGGCCGGCATTCAACAGCGAAGGAATCTTGAACTTCCCGCGGTCACTGTTCAGTCCGGTAATGTCCATGCGACCGGGGTCATCTTGCCATGGGCGTAAGCCAATGTTGGAGTACTCATGCACCGTAAACACCGGCGGTTGATGGCAAGTCGCGCAGTTGGCGAGATTGAAGAACTGGTCGTGCCCTTCGATTTGGTCTGGGGTCATGGCTTGCGTTTGCCCAGCCAGCCAACGGAAGTATGGCGTGCGTTCCGGGATTAACGTGCGTTCGTAACTCGCAATCGCAAAGGCCACGCGCACTGCGGTGATATCTGGTGTGCCAAACGCTTGTTGGAATAACGCTGGGTAATCCGGGTGGGTCTGCAGCGTAGCCTGCAAATCGGGGGTGAGGTTACTTGCTAAGGCCAGCGGTTTGGCCGTCACCAGCTTGGCGGTGATGTCATCCCAATCGCGGGCTTCATGCGCCATTTCCGCGGTACTCAGCGGCGGGCCGACGACTTGGCTTTCTAGGGCGCCGCCTATAGGTATGACTACTGCGCCAGTTTTGGGATCGCGGAACTCCGAAGTGGCGCGGCCATCCCAGAAAGCTTCCGGGGCATACATGGCGCCGAAGATGTCGGGTGCGCGGCGGCGAGTCTTTTGCACCTCGAGGCCAAACACGGCATCGGGTTGGTAAAGATGGTTGGCGTCGGAACGGATGATGCCTGGCGAGGTGAACAGGTCATCGGGCGTATGCAGCAACAAGTCTGGGCCCGGGTGGCGCGCCTCGCGCGGATCGCTAAAGCTGGATTGCGGGCGATGGCAAGTGCCGCAGGCCACGGTGTTGTCGCTGGAGAGTTGTTCGTCCCAAAACAGCGCCTTGCCGAGAATAGCTTTCTCTGGAGTGAGCGGGTTCTCTGGTGGGGCAGAGGGAGGCGGCAAAGGTCCATGTCCAAGGCTTTGCGCCGTGGTCGGGCTGGCGGCAAGCATGCACATACCCAGCACGGCGATAAACCATGTGGGGTACCAGCTGCCAGAGGGGATGTTGCCGCGCATGTGGACCTCGAAAAAGACTACCTCATGAACCGCTAGCGCTTTGGCCCCTTTTGGCCTTGCTCCTGTTGAATTCTGCGCAGATCCCAAAAGCTCCACAGAATGACCACCAGCCCTCCGCCAACTACGGCACCAAGATTGAGCGCAAAATAGACGTCCTCGCTGATGTTCGGCAGAAAAAAAGCGCCTAAGGCAATCACGGTGCAACAGATGCCCCACACCAACAAATGCCGAGCGCTGGCTTGGTTGGCGGCGTACCACAGCTCTTCATCTCTCAGCGTGGCAGGCGTGCGAAAACCGTAGAAACGATTCGGCGGCACTTTGCCACGGAGCAGAGGAATCGCGAGGCCTGCGGCAAGAAGGCCGGAGGCGGTAAAGGCAATCATGATAATCAACATGGCGGGTAGTCCGGTCGAAGGAAATCGGTCTCTGCTACTGTAGTAGGGAGCAATCGAGTGATGGCCGAAGCGAACAACAAAACCAAAGCCCACGATGGCGATGTCCACGCCTATCTCGCCCAGGTCGAGCCTGTGCGTCGCCGCGAAGATGCCCATGTCCTGTTGGACATGATGCAGGAGGTTACCGGCGAGCCCCCGAAGATGTGGGGCCCGACCATGATTGGCTTTGGCGAGTATCGCTTTCAGTACGAAAGTGGTCGCGAAGGCGATTGGTTCCTGGCCGGCTTTGCTCCACGCAAGGCGAATATGGTGTTGTACATCATGGGTGGCTTTCAGGGCCACGAAGCTTTGATGGCCAAGTTAGGGAAACATAAGACCGGGAAGTCTTGTCTTTACGTCAATAAACTCGACGACGTCGATCTCAAAGTGTTGCGGCAACTGATCAAGAAATCGGCCGCGCATGTCAAACGGACGCAGAGTGGTTGCTAAATGAGTTTGCTCCTGCACGGTTTCTCTCGCTCCATGATTTTCGTGTTGGCATTGGGCGCTTTCTCCTGTTCCAACAGCACCTACCTTCCTGACCGCGGCCGCGATTTCCTAGATTGCTTCACGGTGACCGTCTCCGCGGGTCCAGAAATCAGCGCTGACGTCCAGGCCACCGATTTGCTGCACCTCTCTGTGGGTGGCGGTGTGCATGGCGAGGCCGGCATGATTGGCCGGCGCTTCGGCAGCGCCGGAGTCATGACCCTCGGCCTGCCGGTGGCGCCGATCATGGAAGATGGCGTATTGCATGGCCGCTTCTTGTTTAGCGACGCCCAAGGCGGGTGGCGCGAACAAGACGTGCAAGATGAGTGCTACCTGGTTCACCTCGGCGGCTGGGCCCCAACGAATCCGCAGAGCAGTTTGGTCCACGGCTTCGACCTCGAACTTGGGGCGCATGTGCTGGTCGGCGCGCGCCTTGGCGTGAGCCCCGGGCAGATGGTCGATTTCCTGGCAGGGATCATCGGATTCGACCCTGCCGGCGACGACTCTTGAGCCTCGCCAGCTGCTAGGATTCCTCGGTGCAGCAGGAGCAAAGCCCGGTAGGAAGCGGTTTTTCGAAGGGAGAGGTCTACCACCTCTTGCGCCAGGGCTTTGGCATGGAGGAGTTTCGTTTGGGCCAGGCCGAGGTCGTGCGTGCCATCGGCATGGCACGGCCCACGATTGCGGTCATGCCTACCGGCGGCGGCAAATCTCTCTGCTATCAACTGCCGGCCGCCCTCATGCCTGGCACCAGCCTGGTGATTTCGCCGTTGATTTCGCTCATGCGCGATCAGGTATTGGCGCTGCGCGCGCGCGGTTATGCCGCAGGTCATTTAGATAGCAACCAAGATTATGAGGAGCGCGCCGCAGTGGAGCAGCGCCTGGCCGACGGCAAGTTGAAGCTGCTGTATGTGTCGCCCGAGCGCTTGCAGGCCCCTCGCTTCATGGAGTTGCTGAGCCAAGTTTCGGTTCCCTTCGTCGCGATTGATGAAGCCCATTGCGTGTTGCGTTGGGGGCATGAGTTCCGCGAGGCTTACTTGCAGATTCAGCCCTTTTTAGAGCAGCTGCGGCCCACTTGCATCGCGGCCTTCACCGCCACCGCCACGCCGGAGTTGCGCGAGGAACTGGGCGAGGCCTTGGGAATGCGCGACCCAGATTTGTTTGTGCACGGCTTCTTCCGCCCCAACTTAAAGTTGGAAGATCGCCGTTTGCAAAATGAAGTGGGGCAAATGCGACAGCTGGTTTCCTTGGTGCAGCAGCGTGAAGGCAAAGCGCCGGCCCTGATTTACGCCGCAACCCGGCAAAAGACCGAAAACGCGGCGGCGGCGCTCCAGGAAGCCGGTCTGCGCGCGGCGTTCTATCACGCTGGCATGGAAGGCGAGGCACGCTCCCGCGTCCAAGATGCCTTCCTCGCCGACGAGCTCGATGCACTCATCGCCACCAGCGCCTTTGGCATGGGCATCGACAAACCCGATTTGCGATTGCTGGTGCACTTGAGCATGCCGCGCTCCTTCGAGGACTACTACCAAGAGATTGGTCGCGCCGGTCGCGATGGTTCCGAAGCGCGTGTAGTTTTGCTGTGGTTGGGCAAGGACTACCGCACCCAAGATTTCTTGATTCAGCAAAACGAAGACTTGGCACAGCGGGCGGCGGCACAACGGCGGTTACATCGGGTATATGAAGCCTTGCAAAGCAATCTTTGTTTGTGGCGGCGTTTGTTGGAATACTTCGGTGACCCCGACGTCGCCCAAGTGGTGCCGAGTTGTGGCTCTTGCGCACGATGTGCTGCTTCTTCAGGTGTTGCGCGAGAGTTGTCCGCTCAGGAGCGTCAGCTTGCAGAACAGTTCTTACGCGCCTTGGTGGCGCAAGAAGATCAGCGCCGCAGCTATGGCCGCCGCAAGTTCCTGGATATCTTGCGCGGTAGCAAAGCCAAAGGCATTCCAGTGCAAGCGCCAGGCTACGCCGATGCCCAAGGCTGTCCGCGCCAGCTCGCCGAGAGCTTGTTGCAAGCCATGATGGATGCCGGGTGGGTCGGCACCACCGGGAGTGAGTATCCCGTGCTCACCGCCACGCCAATTGCGCGCCACCTATTGGCAGATGGCGACTCTTCGGCGTGGCAACTGCCGTTGCAAGAAGTCACCACCGCAGCGAGTTCGACGACTCGCTCAAGCAGTACGGATCGTGCAGCGGTTTCTGCACAGGACCTCCCTCCAGAGCTCGACGGCGAAGCGGGGGACCGTTTCCAGCGCCTGCGTTTGTGGCGCGCGCGAACCGCTGCCGCGCAGGGCGCACCGGCCTACGTGATCGCGACCAACAAAAGCCTGACTGCCATGGCCGTCATGTGCCCACAATCCGAGGAAGAACTCTTGCTGGTCCCAGGCTTTGGACCTAAGAAAGTGTCTCGCTTCGGCGCGGCCGTTCTGGCCATCTTGGCCGGCGAGGACGTCGAACCCAGCATGTCATGAAATCCTTCCTGTTCCTGTTTACGAGTGCCACCCTCGCGTTGTCTTGCAGCCAAACCGTCACGGCCGAGACCCCGCGCACCGATTTCTTCGCCCTTGAGGCCAGCACCTTAGAGGGCGAGGCCAAAGCGCTGGAAGATTATCGTGGCAAGGCGGTGCTGGTGGTCAACGTGGCCAGCAAGTGTGGTTACACCCCGCAGTACGAAGGCCTGCAGAAAATGTACGAACGCTATGCCGACCAGGGCTTGGTGATTCTGGCCTTCCCCTGTAATCAGTTCCTCGGCCAAGAGCCCGGCTCTGCCGACGAAATCCGCGCCTTCTGCAGCGACAACTATCAGGTGACCTTCCCACTGATGGCCAAGGTCGAGGTGCAAGAGGGTGAGGGCCAGTCCCCGGTTTACCGCTGGTTGGGCGGCAAGACCAAAGAACTACCGGCGTGGAACTTCGCCAAATACCTCATTGCTCCGGATGGCGAGCAAGTGCAGTTTTTCGGCACCCGCGTGGACCCAAGTGACCCTGAGTTCGTCGCCGCGGTGGAAGCCGCTTTGCCGCAGTCTTAGGCCGCGGAAAGAGCGGAAAATGTGGTTGCCACGAGCGGCTTTGGGTTAATCTTGGGGGACCCTGGGAATCCCTAAGGCTGCCTCTGGCCGCCTCCCGTCCACATCGCCATGTTCCGTACCTCCCCGATTGGGGCGAGTCTGCTGTTGCTGCTCGCCGCCTGCTCCGTTGCTGAATCCAATGCCGGGCATCCCTTCGCCAAGCCATACCTCAATGGCATGCCGCAGCCGACCGAGGTTGCCGCCGAGCAAGACGAGGGCGAAGAAAACCAAGAGGCGCGCGAAGAATGGATGGAAGCCATGCACCGTGCGGCACCGGGAGTGGATTGGCGCGTAATGGAAGAGCAGAACCGTCGTGATTTGATGGCCGCGCGCGAGCAGGCCATTTTTAGCACACAACTCACTGCCGGCTCTTGGCAAGAATTGGGTAGCCGCAACTTGGCAGGCAGTGTGCACATCACGGTGCCGAGCAGTGATGGCCAATCGCTTTATGTCGGCACGGACCTCGGCGGTGTCTTTCATGGCCCGGCCGACGGCAGCGCCTGGACCGCCATCGGCGATGGCGTGTATGGCGGCGTGTATCATCTCGGCGTGATTCCCCAGAGTGGTGGTGCGCAAGATGTCATTCTTCGTGCTGACAACAACCAGCTTTGGCGCAGCGCAGATCAAGGATTGACTTGGCAAGCTCCCACGGGTGTACCAATCTTCACCGAGATTCGGCGCATGTTGGTTTTGGACGATGCCAACAACACCGTTCTGATTCTGGGTCGCCAAGCAAGCACATGGTCCATCTACCGTTCGGTGGATGATGGCCAGAGCTTTTCGGTGAGCTATGGCATCAGTGAACAGGCGGATTTGTTCACGCCACGTGATGTCCTCGGCCCGGTGTACTTATTCGAAGGCGATCGCCTATACCAATCCACCGATGGCGGGCAGAGCTTCAGCAGCCTGGGGAGCAGCGTTGGATTCACGGCCGAGGACGTGCGTTTCGGTGGTCATGAAATTAGCGGCGGCCAAACCTTCAGTGCCGCTTTGAAGCGAAGCGGAACTTGGGAGCTTTGGCGCACGACCAATGCCGGCTCGAGCTGGAGTCATCCGACCGACATGAATGAAATGTGGAGTGCATTCACCACTTCGATTACCGATGCCGATACCCTCGCCTATGGTGGCGTCGAAATGTATCTCTCCAGCAATGGTGGCAGCAGCTTTAGCAAGGTGAGCGATTGGTGGGAGCATCCGGCCGATCGTCAAAACAAGCTGCACGCCGACCTCATGGGCATGAGTGTCATTCCCGATGCTTCCGTAGCCTCCGGTGAACGTTGGTTCATCAATACCCATGGCGGTGTTTATGAAAGCACGGACCAGGCCGCGACCATGAACTGGTTGAGTGCGGAGCGATTGGGCGTGAGTCAGTACTACAGCACGCTGACCAGTCGTCGTGATCCCTCTCAAGTTTATGCGGGTTCGCAGGACCAAGGCTTTCAGCGTGCGATTGGTGGGCCCATCGCTGGTGGTGGCCCTTCGCAGAATTTCGTCGAGGACATCACCGGTGATTATGGTCACTTGAGCTCCACTTCGGGAACCTTAGATATTGTCTACTCCGACTATCCGGGCTTCATCTTGATTTGCGTTGGGGAAGGTTGGCCTGCTTTGTACTTCGAAGATTTCCCCACCGGCTTTGCCGGGCAGTGGCTGCCTTTCATGGTTGCCGACCCCGAAGACCCCGATGTCTTCTACCTATGCGGCAAGAAGATTTGGCGCTATGAGCGGCAAGGCATTCAATACAACTGGAACTACACCCAGTTAGGTTCGAAAACCTTCACGCCTGAGGTGACCGCTTTGGCCTTTTCTCCTGTCGATCCGCAACGCGCTTGGTGCACCACTTCCGACGGCAAGATTTACTGGAGCACTGACCGCGGCGTGACCTGGACGCAATCCGCAACCACTGGTCCTTCCGCGCATTACTTCTACGGCACCACCATCGTGCCGTCTTCGACCACGGCCGACGTGGTTTGGATTGGCGGTTCGGGTTACAGCAATGCCCCAGTCATGTTCTCTGCGAATGGCGGCCAATCCTTCCAAGATCGTCGTTCGGGCATGCCCAACACTTTGGTCTACGACATGGTCGAAGCTCCCGATGGTAGTGGACGCATGTACGCCGCCGCACACTCTGGTGCCTGGGAGTACGAGCCAAGCACCCAGCAGTGGTCGAGTATTTTGGGGGCTGAAGCTCCAATCACTCGCTATTGGTCGGTCGAAGCCGTACCTTCCGCGAACATGATTCGCTTCGGCACTTATGGCCGAGGCATTTGGGACTACCTTCCCGAAACTCCTGGGTTCTTCCCTTATGCCGAACTACGTGACGGCCCCAACGTCTTGACTCTAGAAGCCAACGCACAGCCTTTGCTAGGTTCGCAAGTCATGCTGACTGTCGAGGGAGCGCCGGACTTTGGCTCTGGATTCCTCAACGTTTCCTTAGCCGGCAACGACATGGCGATGTTCGGTGGAGATTTGTTAATCGATCTCAACCAAGTCGTGTGGCAGAAGTCGATGACCGCCGACGGCAATGGCGTTGCCACAGTCACTCTTTCGATTCCGAATAACCCGGCATTGATTGGTGCAGAGCGCTACCTGCAAGCCGCCTTCCGCGATAGCGGGCAAACACAAGGCTGGGCCCTGAGCCATGGCTTGCGCGCAGTAGTGGGGCAATAAGGACCTCGGATCCGCTGCGAAGATTTGCCTCGCGCTGAAAATACGGCCGTTGCCCAGTGGGTAGGGTGCCAGGTTCCCTAGCCGCATGTCGCCGGTTCGAGTCCAGTTTGCAGACTCATCTTTCTTTGAGATTCCTCGTGTCTAGTAAGGATTGGCCTGTTCGCGATGAACCAAGCAAGAATACCTACGCAAGCAGAGGGGTACTTGCATAAGTAGATCATGGAAATTCGTGATTGATTCTCAAAAAGGCAGGTACCTCATTATTGAAAACCGATAAGCTAGAGCAGCTATTCTGGTAACAACCCCACCTTTGCAACTCAGCCTCGATACGGTAGCCATCAACGAATGAGATATCTCACCCTTCTATTTGCCTGCTTTTGCGGGACATACGTGACGGCACCAGGAGCGTGGGGGCAGGGTGCTCAAAAACCGGATGACCATCCCATGGCTTTCCACGATGTTCTTTGGCTGGACTCAGCCAGCCATCCGGAGATGAAGCCAGGTCAGGGGCTTTCAGACGCCAACCTCGATGGCGCAGTGGATTGGATTGGGACCTCCGATAATGGGCTTAGTTTTTTCCTTGGCGGGGCCCAAATCGAGCTTGGGACTAGGCAAAAGATGTCAGCATTTAACCTAGGTCCTAATAGTAATTTGCAAACACATCTGAGGCCGCAGATTTTATTGCAGGTGGGCAACCAAATTGGTGTTGCCCAAATATCGATGGCATTCGATACATTTCCCTTTCCACCCTTTCGAGTTGTTCCGTACATTGTTATATGGGATGCCGCATCAGGTGAAGCCCTCGGAGCCTCATTTATGCCAGAAGCTGCACCCGGCCTCCCGTCAGCCGCTGGATTTGGCGAAGCTATCCCATATGGAGATCTTGATGGAGATGGGTACGAAGAAATCTTGATCACCTTTTACCAGGATTCCGCTTTACACGATGCATTCATATCAGGACTCTTCGATACCTCTACGATGCGCTTCCGGTGGATTGACTACGCGCCAACGCAGTATCAGCAAATTATTCCCGCGATGAATTCTGGGGTCACTAAACCGGGCGCGGATGTCAACGGTGATGGCATTAAAGATGTGTTCATAGTCTATGTGGATAATAACTCAGGTCTCAGGGATTGGAGAGCCCGCTGTTTAGACGGGAGAACCGGCAACGTAATTTGGTCCCGGACATGGCCCCTCGATTCCGTACCGACTCCAATCTTTACTGCAGCGGCAACCCTCACCTCGGATTTAGACAATGATGGCATTACCGACATCATTCTTGGTGCGCCTCACTCTGCCAATCATGCCACAGAAGGGAAGATTCAGCTGATTAGCGGTGGGAATGGTAGTCTCATTTGGGAGGTTCCTTTTGCCAGCCTAGATCCACGCTTTGTACCAAACCAGGCGCAGGGCATTGATGCGCGTCTTCCAATTCGCTCTTTCGTCGATATCGACAACGATGGCTGGACGGATTTCATTTTTCAAGCGATAGGCCCTGAGAGATACTCCTTGGTCGCATTTTCGGGGAAAAACGGCAGTAGATTGACTGATTATTCCTGGGATGCGGGCAGGACTGATCCCTGGACTTCCACCCTGGGCCTATTCCCTAGACCAAGTTCTAATCAATATGTTGGTGATGTTGATGGAGATGGATACCCTGAATGGTACGCAAGGATTAGTTCGATTAGCGAACCGGTTCCCGGGCTTGCAATCGTTGGATTTAAAACACTCCATCACCCTGAATCAGCTTCCATTGGAAGTACAATTCGTCTTGGTTTAGATATTCCAAGTGGCCCCAACCGTCCATTCCGAGTCCTGCTATCAACGGATTTTGCTGAAGACGAATCGGGCCTTCATTTTGGAGCCTGGGATACCCATCTTCTGCCGAGTCCGGTTCTTTGGGCAACCCAGGGTCAGGCAGGGCTGCGAGGAGTTCTTGATGCAACAGGGAAAGCTGATATTCAATTCCG
>JAJFFC010000024.1 GCA_021776795.1 Planctomycetota bacterium | reverse complement strand
AAAGAAAATCAATGGCTGAGCCTGGAGTCCGACCTACCGCTGCTGGACGATTGGCTGACCAGTCACGGGGAAACTCGACTGGTGACCCTTGATCCGCTGAACGCGTATCTTGGCCAGACTAACGCCAATTCTGATGTGGCTATTCGGTCAGTTCTCACGCCATTGGCCACACTTGCCGAGAAACACCAAGTTTGCGTTATCTGCATCGCCCACAGCGGCAAAGCCGAAGGCCGAGCGGCGGCACAGCGGGTGCTTGGGTCAACTGGCTACGTCGGCGTGGCCCGCACCCTGTTTGAGGTTCTGCGCGAACCAGAAGCGGACCAGCCGCAGCCAAAGGGCATTTCGCAGTACCGGGCGACCACAGCGCAACGGCGAGTGCTGGCGTCGGCCAAAGCTAACATCGGCAACAACGGTAAGCTGTCCATCGGCTTTGAGTTGATACCCGAGCCCGATGGCGATCATTGTCTCGTCGCCTGGGACGTCCAGAGTTCCGAATTAGATGCCGATGACATCCGTGAGCAACAGGAAGAAAAATCCAAGGCACCAAAACGGAACGAAGCGAAAGAGTTTCTGAAAGACATACTGGCCGATGGCCCAAAGCCAGCGGTGGACGTTCAGGCCGAAGCCCGCACCGTTGGCCTAAAGGACCGAACTTTGAAAACCGCCAAGGCCGAACTTGGCGTCATATCCCAGAGGGTAGGCGAACGATGGTTCTGGTCGCTCCGTGACGATCAAGCGTGCATCGAGAACCAAGTGTGCAAGTCCATACCACACTCGGAATCCTTGCACGGTTGCGCCCATGAACCTGATTACGGCGATCAAGAAGAATCCCTAACTCAAAACACTAGCATCCTTGCACCTTTGGATGAAAACAGGGCAACAGTGCAAGGAGTACGAGAGGAGTCTGAACCTGCATCGTTGAAATCAAATGCACCCTTGGTCTTGGCAGACGAGGACATGGAGGTTATCGGATGAATCTTTTAGAGCTGACCACGACCATTCAGCGGCAGCGGCTAGTCATCGCATTCACCACCGACGGCCAAGTTGCCGCAGGACCAAAGGCAAAGCTGACACCAGTCGTTCGCCAGGCGATAGCCGAGCACAAGAATGAACTGCAAAAACTGCTTGCGCCGCCATCGCCAAGCCACCACCCCACCGGCGTGTTCTGCCCGTTCTGCAAATCCAAGAACTTGCTCGATGGAACCACGGCGATCTGGTGCACAGACTGCGAAGAGCGGGCTCTACTTTTGACAAGTGATGACTGGTGATGATCATCAAAAAGGGGACCACTTCAGGAGCTTAGCGCGCATCAAAAAGGGATCCACCCCCCGTTTGACCTACCTTTGCGATTTCGCACCAAGATGCGCGCGCAGAGAGGTCCCTGAAAGTGTTGGACGTGGATCAATTCGAACAAATACGCCGGATGTACTACATCGACGGGTTAAGCCAGCGCGCTATTGCGCAGAAGCTTAAGCACTCGCGTAAGACCATCCGAAAGGCCATTGAGAATGCGGCCCCTCCGAGTCATCAGTCGACGGGACAGGTGCGAGCGAAGCCAACTCTCGGCGAATTCACGAAGATCATAGACGCTTGGCTGGAGGAGGATCTTTCTCGGCCGAGGAAGCAACGGCACACGGCCAAGCGTGTGTACGATCGACTGGTCGCGGAACATGAATATTGCGGTCATTCAAGTACCATCCGACGGTACGTCGGACGCGCCAAGCGAAGCTTGGTCAGCCGTGAAGTTTTCGTTCCACTTCAATTCGAACCAGGCGAGGAAGCTCAGGTCGATTGGGGTGAAGCCACCATCATAGAGAATGGTGCAAGACGAAAAGTCCAGCTGTTCTGCATGAAGCTGTGTTATAGCGGCCATTCATTTGTCAGGGCTTACGATCACGCCAATCTGGAGTCTTTTCTGGATGGCCACGTGCGCGCTTTCGAGTTCTTGGGCGGGATCCCCCAACGACTGGCCTATGACAACTTGAAGTCAGCTGTCATTCAAGTGGGGCGTGGAAAGGAACGCCGCCTGAACGTGAAGTTCAAGGAGTTGCGGAGCTGGTACTTGTTCGAGTCGCGATTTTGCAATGTCGCTCGCGGCAACGAAAAGGGGCATGTCGAAAATCTCGTCAAATGGGCACAGCGGAATCTCATGACGCCTCTTCCCGAAGTGTCAGGGCTCGCTGAAGTCAATGTCCATCTAGGAGCGGGGCGTCAACCGTATAATGACGCGTCACGCTGGCAGGAAGAAAAATCGCAACTCCGGCAAATCGAAGTTCAGCCCTATCCTGCTTGCAAGGAAGCGTCGTCCTTCGTCGATAAGCAGTCGTTAGTCCACATCGACTGCCACAGTTATTCCGTCCCGATTGAATGGGCTTATCAGCCGTGTGTGGTGCGCGCGTTCGTTGATCGAGTCGAAGTACACTGCGAGCAAGAGCTCGTCGCCTGTCACGAACGCAGCTACTTGGAAGAACCGTACGTTCTGGATCCGATGCACTACATCCCGGTTCTACAGCGAAAACCAGGGTGTTTAGACAATGCTCGTCCGTTCAAAGGATGCCCGTGGGGTCCAGATTTTCAACTCTTGCGAGATGAGCTGGAGTACCGATACGGGAGTGAGGGCACTCGACAATTCATCGCAGTATTGCTGTTGTTCAAAGAGCACGGAGAGAGCGATGTTCGCCAAGCCGTGAAAGACTGCGTCGGCCGACGAGTATTCAACGAACAAGCGGTTCGAATCGCACTCCAGGATCACCCGACCGTTCCTCCGCCAAAGCGTCTTGATCTATTCACCCGTCCTGAACTCCGCAATGTGGGTGAGGGAGTTCGTCCCGCGTCCACGTACAACCAACTCTTAAACTAGGAGAAGCAATGAACGAACGTCTGCTATTAACAAACTACCTACGCACTTTACGATTGCCGACGATGGCAATGCAGTATTCGGAAGTCGCCCGCCAGTGTTCGGAAGAAGATTTACCCTACGACGAATTTCTCGAGCGTCTGGCCGAACGCGAAATCTTGGTTCGCGGCGAGAAAGCCACCGCCCGACGAATCAAGCAAGCCGACTTCCCGGCGCCTAAGGAACTGTCGGAATTCGAGTTCTCCGCCGTGCCGCATTTGAACAAGCAACAGATACTTGAGTTCGCTCGTTGTGAATTCGTGCCGCGCAAAGGCAATCTGGTTTTTCTTGGCGCTCCCGGTGTAGGAAAAACACATCTTTCGATTAGCATCGGAAGAGAAGCGTGTCGCCGCGGTCATCGAGTGAAATTCTTCACGGCGGCCGGACTGGTGAACACCTATCTGGAAGCGAGGGAGGAACGCCAGGTCCTTCGGCTAGAAGCGAACATTCGTCGATGCGACGTAATCATCGTTGACGAACTAGGCTACATTCCGCTGGATAAAATCGGCGCCGAACATCTGTTTAGCTTCTTCAGTCAGTGCTACGAGCAAGTGAGTTTGATCGTCACAACCAACCTACCCTTTGCAGACTGGCCGCAGACGTTTGCGGGCGACGAAAGATTGGCCGGTGCGCTCCTTGATCGCTTGACGCACCGTGTACAGATCGTAGATATACAAGGTGAAAGTTACCGCCTGCAAGCGAGTCTCAATGCTCAACAGGCATCCCAAGCTCCCAGCGAAAGTGAGGACCCCAACGTCGAATAATCGCTAGCGGACTGCTGCCGTGCCCCTCTCGGGGCTTTTCTTAGCAACCAAGTGGTCCCCTTTTCGACGCGCGAAGTGGTCCCCTTTTTAATGATCATCACCAGCTACCGGGCAATCTTCCCGAATGCAATCAACGTCATCTCGCTAGATCAACGTGTTCCATTCGTCATAAAGGGCAAGGATTCGATCCTCCAACGCCGATAGAACAACCGGGGCTTTGCGTGACGGCAGCCTCGGTCGATTGAGGGCCGTTTCCTACGGGGAGCGGCCTTTTTCGTGGGTGCCACCGAAACTCAGCTCTGGGACGATGAGGAGAGTCCACTCTCAATCGCCCTGTTCGGCCTTGTTGGCGACGCCATGTCTAACCAGTCCCGCGAATTGTCTGGCCAGTGAGTCTGAACAATTCACGATTGAATCGTCTATCTAGCAAGCAGCCGGTCCGCGGCGCTGGTCGCCCTGTTCAATCTGCGATAGTGTCCGGGTGACGTCGGACATCTCTAGAGTCGCCAG
>JAJFFC010000023.1 GCA_021776795.1 Planctomycetota bacterium | reverse complement strand
CTTGAACCACATGGCCAAGGCATCCTCAATCGCTGCGCAATCAGCAACAACGGCATGGCTGGGTTCCGTGTGCTTGCGAATGGAAACGATGGCACACTTCAAGGTCCCCCCTTTGCGATTCCTGCTGGCGTTGCTCTAAGGATTTCCAATGCCATCATTTGGAATAATCCCGAAGGAGGAATCTCTAGTACTTGGAATACGGGTCCTGCAGCTTTGGTGACGGACCGCAAGGGATACTACTTGGTGCCGGTGACCCACAGCACCCTAGTGGGGAACGGTGGCCCTGGCTTCGATTGGAATATCGAGATTGACGACCAAGATGGAGTCAACGCTGGCCGCTGCCGTTATGAGCGCACCGACCCCGGCTCCGTCACCGTGTATCGGACCAACCTATGGAATAACATTTTCATTCGCGACCCGAATGTCGGCATTGCCCCCGATTTCGGCGATGTGCTTAATAACGTAATTATTCCTGGCGCATCAATCGTCGATCTAGGGATTCCTTATCTCGATAACGTAGTTGGCATCGCCGGTTGTCGGGGGACTGCTTTCTGGGGCACCAACCCATACACCGGTTCAGCGGAGATGACGAATACGCCAACCATTCCCTTCGCAGGAGTTGGTAGCTATGTTTTATCCAGCACCAATCCAGGTCAGTTCTTCCTTTTATATTCTGGCCTTCCAACCAATATCATTGATACCACCCCACAATATTTTAACGTCCTATCCCCTGAATCCTCAGACGATTTTAACCTTCAGAATCGTCCAGGTGCTTTGACCGGTATGAACGACAAGGGGGCCGACGAGAATTAATCATGCTGCTGCTTGCGACCATCCTCCTTTCTTCCCTGCCACCGCAGGGTGGAACCCCCGGCGTTGAATGGGTGGTGAAGGACACCCTAATTCCCCTCCTTAATGACCATCACGACAAGTTTTATTGGAATTCGGCCCACCCTTTTGGGGATCCAGATCAAGACGGCAACACCAATATCCTGTTAAGTGGGAATTGGGATCCGGAACCCTCGTCAGGTCGGTTTCGAAAGTATTACCTGAGTTTTCGGGATCCCATGGATGAGGACTTTGCTTTCTCCTCTTCCTACTTGCGCCATGATGGTGCGCATGATTGGGGGCTTCTGAAGTCTCCGACAGAACTGCGTCTACTTCTTAATTCTGACACTATCGCTCATGGGACTGCCTATACCCTCCACTCCCTAACCACGGGAGCCCCATTGGCCCAGGTCTTCCCACCCAAAAACCTAGGGGTCGGCATTCCTGATCCGCCATTCTTCGGTCAGTTCTACCCCGCCGGTGATGTCAACGGAGATGGCTTCGACGAGTTTTTCTGGGGGGACAATATAAATGCAGGCTGGGCTTATTTCGGGCTGATCGATGGCGCCACCCTGCAGCCGATTTGGACCCATGCCGAGCTTAGCGATGGTGCCTTTCCATCCGTGACCTGGGAGCCATCTCCCATGCCAGACCTGACTGGCGATGGCATTGCTGACTTCCTGGTGGGGTCTTTGACCTACACGGGCCCCTTTCAGGGCGACCATTCTTGGTTCCTTCTCTCTGGTGCCGACGGCTCGATCGTTTGGCGGGAGAATGCGCCGGAGCTTATTACAGGAGGCGCCATCATCGGGCGCGACTTGAACGGCGACGGCTCCTCCGACGCCGTCCTTTGGGAGCAAAGCAAACTACGAGCAATTTCCGCCAAGGATGGCATGGACTTGTGGGCGATGCCTTGGTCAATCTTGGAGGCGACCTTGCCGGCCGGGTGGATCATTTCCAATAGCGCCCTAGGGGAAAGAGCCTATTCCAGCGGTCTTTTGGCCTCCGACCCTCAAACCGTGGTTTGTCCGTTCATGGGGGTTGACACCAATTCCACAGCCATCACCATGGATTTTGGCATCGTATCTGGAGCCGATGGAACCCTACTCGGGACTGCCCATACGCCTCCCGATTTGGCACCGTGGGATCCCAGCATCCTGTTTGGCGTCGGCGGCTTTATCTCCTATTTCCCAACGCCCCATGGCGACTACGACCGCGATGGCTTTATGGAGTACAGCATTTGGACTAGCGATGCGGCGCACACCCCAGCTTGGGCTTTGGCTGGCAGCATCGGCGGCTACTCCAGGCGCCTGGTCATCCTCGGTCAACGCACCCTGTTCACGCCAGACACTCACGTTGTCATGAGCGCGGGTCCAGTCACTTTCGACCTCCTGTGTCCAACCGGACCCGGCAAGGATTTCGTGGTGCTGCTGTCGACGGCTTTCTCCGAGGAGAATGGCCTCAGTTTCGGCCGCTGGAAGACCTACCTTGGAACCTCCACGGTGCTGGACTTAACGGCCAGCAGCCGCTTCCTTTCCGGCACCCTCGACAGCGATGGCCAAGGATCCACCTTCGCCATCATCCCGCCGAATCCCGCCCTCATTGGCCAAACGCTTTACTCGCGTGGCCTCATTCTCAACCCACCGGGCAGCGCGGAACCCATCTGGACCATTACCTCCCTGAGCACTACGGAGTTGCAGTAAGGCTCCAACAATCGCCTCCTGGATTTCGGTCCAGGAGGTTTTTCTTTTCCCTGCTAAGCTGGAATCATCATGATTTTGGCTCTGCTCCTTTGCCTTCAGGCACCCACGCTCACCACCACCGAGGC
>JAJFFC010000022.1 GCA_021776795.1 Planctomycetota bacterium | reverse complement strand
AGGAGTAGCTGTCCATTCTACGGAAACTGGCGCTGCATAAAATCGCGAAACTGATTATCGATATGGCATGGACGCCAAGGAACTGGTTAACGATGTTCGCGACGGACGAGTCTCGCCGGAAAAGCTAGCTGAGCTTGTGGTCAAGCTCGGCAGCGATTTGGACGTGGCGAGGCGTCGTATCGCGGAGCTCGAAAAGGAGTTGGGAAGACGCCCGACGGAACGTCTCGATGAATCCTACTCCGTGGACGCCGAGGAGAAACGAAAACAGGACGCGAATCGGCGGAAGAAGCTCAATAAGAAGAAGAAAAAGAAGGGACTCAAACGCGGCAGAATCTCGACGGCAGACAAGTTGGCGCTCGCCGTTCGAGTAGAGCAAGTGTTTCCCGAAGACGTTGCGCCCGAGCAGTGCAAGCTTTCCCACAAACGCCCGATCTGGCGAATTGAAAATGGCACTGCGGTGATCGTGGCCTACGAAGTCTATCGCGGCCCCAGCGGCCAATACGGGCGCATCCCCCGCTCCTTAGGGCGTAGCGAGTACGGCCTGGAGATCGTTGTTACCATTTCCTTCCTGGTGCACATTGTAGGGCTGTCGTTCGACAAGGCCTGTCAGGTACTGCAGTTCTTCCAGAACTTGAACCTGAAGAAGTCTCAAGTGGACGCTTTGCTGACGCAGCTGGCCAAGAGTTGGGAGGAACAGTTTGACGCGCTTTGCTCCTTGCTAGCCCACTCAGCCATCGTGCAGTGCGACGAGACGAGTTGGAGTATCAAAAGCGTTTGGGCATTTCTGTCGGAAAACGCCAGGATCTTTCTCTATGGCGTGCACAAGGACGCGGAGACGCTGGAGGTGCTGCTGGACAAACTGACCTTCGAGGGGATGCTGGTCAGCGACGATGCCTCAGTCTACCGTGATTTCAGTTGCGCTCAAAAATGCTGGGCCCATCTCCTCCGCAAAGCCATAAAACTGACCCTGTTGGAACCAGACAACGCGGCTTTTCGGAACTTGACAGACACCTTGCTCAAGATCTACCGCACAGCCTGTCGACTGCAACGCGACCAACGATACAGCCCCGAAGGTCGGGCGGCCAAAGTGCACCTTCTCAATGACGAGATCGTTGATCTCTGCGGGCCGGTTTGGTTTGCCGAACTGCCCCCAATCGAGGGCGTCGACAATGACTACCGCCTGCTTTGCAATGAGGTGATGCGTCTGTTTTTGGCCGGCGAGCTGTTCACGTTCGTGACACAGGACGACGCCGTTTGTCCCAATGGAGAAACACTCGCCGCGCCGGGCACCAACAACGAATCCGAGCGCTCACTGCGGGGGCCGGCCCAATGCCGCAGCACGGGGCGCACTAGCAAGACGACTCAAGGGGCGCGAAGGCAAACCATCCTGGTGACAACGCTGGAGTCTCTCCGGCTCTATCTCTCCGAATTCACTCTCGCGTCGGTCCTTCAGGAAATCAGCCACTGGTGGGACGCCAAAGCGACCTGCTTCCAGAAGCTGCTCAAGTCGTTGAACATCTCAAGCGATGATCAAGCAAGCGGCATCCTGAACAAGCTTTTCCCGCCCCCCGACACCAGCTGACGCCTCTACCGACCACGCCCTACTATATGATGGTATAAAACATCATTGGTAGGCGATCCGCCGCAGGATTTCCGGCAGTCTCGCAAGCAACGCGTTACATAGACGTGTTCACGGGCGCCGCGATCCTCCGCGAAATCGCCCCTTCAATGCTGCGCACAGAATGGACAGCTACTGTTTTTTGACAATCGGCCTTTCGGACTCTGCGTCTGCAGGAATGGGAATACCAAGTTCTACCCACTTGGTAAGGACCTTGATCTGTTCTTCCGGGAGCTTCTCTTCCGGAGGCATTTCATAGGTCTCGTAATTGATCGCGTCGACCAGCAAGCTGCCCCTGGGATCGTCCAAGTCGATGGCGGCACCAGATTCTCCGCCCTCGAGGATGGCGTCGCGGGCACCAAGAAATAGACCACCTTTCAGTTCGGAATCGGGCCCATGGCAGGAAAAGCAGTGCTTGGCCAAAATTGGCGCCACTTTTTCGCTGTAAAACTTGGCGTCTTCCGCCGAGATTTTCTTCGCTGGCTCTTCATCAGCAGCGAGACCACGTACCCAACAAGGTGGGGTGAAGGCAAGCCAGGCGAAAAGCAGGAAAATGGGTCGTTTCACCACAGGTAGTTTCCTCTTCCGGACGGAAATTTCGGCGATTTTCGAGACAGTATAGGATACTCACTCCTGCCACGGTAAGCCATGCGACAGCTGGTATGCGGTAACCAGCTGGACGGACAGGAGTGCCCGTCCTACATTATTCATTCTCGGCATTGTGTTGTAATTCACAGAGATTTGGATTCAATTCGTGCTAAGACATGACTTTGTTCAGTACTCGGAAAACTAAGGAACGCGATATGAAAAAAGAACTCGATCGACGGAAATTCAACGGCCTTACCGCGGCAGCGTTCGGCGGACTACTAGCTGGTTCGGTTGCCGGCTGCGGCGGCGGTGACGACGACGACTCAAGTGACGGCGGCGAAGGTGGCGGCGGCGATGACGACAACGGTGGTGACGCTGACGACGACGATG
>JAJFFC010000021.1 GCA_021776795.1 Planctomycetota bacterium | reverse complement strand
AACATCTGGGGCCTGCCACTTCAACCCTCTTTCCCAGGGGTCCCCCCATGGGGGGACCCCTGGGAACTGCAAACTGACTGCCAGGAGCTGACCGGGTGCAGAGGTGAGAGGGAATTTACAGAAAGGAAGTTACGCTAACTGCCAGAATGCGCCTTGCACCATTCACCACTATTCCCACTGCGATGGTTCCGATAATCAAATCTGGATAACTAGATCCAGTCCACGCTACGAGCGCGCCAGCGGCCATCACTCCGAGGTTGATGACCACATCGTTGGCAGAAAATATCCAACTAGCCTTCATGTGGGCACCCCCTTCTCTATGCTTGGAAATCAGCCACAGACAGGATGTGTTGGCAATCAACGCGACAAAGGCAATTGCAATCATTAGCCGTGCTTCAGGCTCACTGCCAAAAACAAATCGTCTTATGACTTCGATGAGAGCACCTGCAGCCAATACCAGCTGAAGCAGACCCGCAACATGGGCGGCGCTCACTTGCACCTTGGCGCTATGCCCAACGGCATAAAGGGCGAGTCCGTAAACCGCTGCATCAGCAAAATTGTCGAGAGACTCGCCAATGAGGCCAGTGGACTGGGCAATCAATCCAGCGGTCAACTCGATCCCGAATAGGAGTCCATTGATGAGGAGCAGCCAACGTAAGGTACGGGACTCTTCCGCTTTGGTAACTGTGGAGCCCCCAAAGGCATCGATGGCCTTCTGATCAGCCGCGCTAGTTTCTTGAAGCGAGGATCCAAGCCCCAAGCTATTTAGCTTATTTGTTACAGACTCTATTTCACCTTCATGAAAAACGACTAGCCGGCGATTCGGCAGGTCAAAGGATAACGCCCGAATTTGACTGAATCCGCTTAGTGCGAGGCGGATCATCCTCTCTTCGGCCGGGCAATCCATTTTTGAAACAATAAAAGAGCTGACACACTCACTAAACTGAACCGGGATGACCTTGCTCATGAATCCACTCCCTTTATATGCAAACTCTTGTGCCTGGCCACCCGAACCATCATCTCACTCATTCAAATCAAGAAGAAAACCAAGTGGCCGGCCGCACGCTGCCTCCAAGGCAGGGATACTCAGCGCAACTGCCTCAAGGCGGTTTACGTACTCACGCCTGGTTTGAAGCAGGCGATTCTGGGCCTCTAGGACAGACAGGAATCCCGTCTTCCCAGCCGCAAAGGATTCCCTCGCGAGATCAAGACTCGCCTCTCTAAGGGGTAAGAGTTCTGACTGGTACAAATGTGCCATGTCCTGCGCCACTAGGTATCCCTCATAGGCGCCGCGGACCTGTTGACTCACTTCTGAAATCATTCCTTCAAGGCGGCGAAGTGCTTGCGCATAACGATATTCGGCCTTGGCAATTTGGGCTTGGTTTTGGTCAAAAATCGGTAGTCCCAACTCGATGGCGGGCCCAAGAGCCAGGTTGCCACCCTCAGATTCAAAGGCGAGGCCACCGCTCAAGCTGCGCCATTTACGCCGTCGTTCCAATGGAATGACCATCTCTGCGGCATCGACATCCTTTTGGACAGAGCGCAGATCGAGCCTGTGCTCGCTGGCGATGGCCAACAGCCGTTCCATATCGAGCACTTTATTGGCAAATTCCGAAAGCGCCTCAGTCAGAACAAGATCTTCCGGAGGAGTCGCTAAACCCAAAACTAACGCAAGGCTTCGCTTGGCTTCAATTGCCATAGATCTCGCAGCACGCACAAGCACTCGCTGCTCAAGAAAAGTCGAGCGTGCAGCATTCACATCAACTTGCGTGGCTCCTCCTGCCGCCAGACGCTCCAGAGTTAGGTCAAGAAAGTTCTGAGCGGTTGCAAGGTTTTCCTCCGCAACAGAAAGGGCTGATGCGGTTGCAAGAGCAGAGTAATACGCCGACTTGGCTTGTGCTGCCACGATGACCGCGTACTGAGCGACTTCAAGCACAGTCCGCTCCACCCTACTTTCCGCGACCTGCTCACGGAGCGGGATTTGCCATAGTTCGGCCAGATTTTGGATAAAACCACCCTCGGTCAATGTGCTCCCGGCGTCGATCGGAAATCGGACAAGCGCGGCCAGGGATGGGTTGGACAGCAAACCTGCCTGCACCGCATCGGCACGACTCACCCCAATCTCAAAGAACAGCTCCTGCAAGCCAGGATTATTCAGCAGAGCAACTTGAATTGCTTCATGGGAAGTAAGACCGTCCTCTAAAAACTCGGTCACTTGTTCACGACCACGCCTTTCCTCACCTGGATGGTAAAGCGTATCTACCCCCGTGGCCGCAGATACTTCGTCCAGAGCTCGGCCATAGTCAGGATTCGGGTTGACACTGGCACATCCGCCAAGGACGAGCAGCAATCCTCCAAGGGCAATCAGCCGGAGCCGGTTCACAGTGCCACCTCCACATTGAGAACCGGCTTTACTGACTTCTTCATTACAAGTTGGTAGAGAATGGGGAGCACAAAGAGGGTAAGAGCGGTGGATGTCAACACACCCGCGACGACGACGGTTGCCAACGGGCGTTGTACTTCTGCACCTACACCTGTAGAGAGTGCCATCGGAAGAAATCCTGCTGCGTCCGTGATGGCTGTCGCCAAAACCGGTCGCAGCCTTTGCCTGGCTGCATCGGAAATGGCGGTGTGCAAATCACGCCCCTCGTCAACGAATCCGCGAATGGCAGAAACAAGGATTTGGCCATTCAACACTGCGATGCCACCGAGTGCGATGAAGCCAACTGCAGCACTGACACTGAAGGGCATGCCGCGAAACCACAGCCCAAGGACGCCGCCGACAGCGGCGAAGGGAATACCCGTGTAGATTAATAACACATCGCGAAGGTTCTTAAGGCTGAAGAACAGCAGGAAGAAGACAAGAAGCAAAGTGACTGGAACGACGATGAGGAACCGAAGCTTAGCATTGGCCAGGTTTTCGAATTGACCTCCCCAGTCGATGACGTAGCCTTCCGGCAAATCTAACTCATTCGCGATCCGTGACTGCGCCTCCTCAACAAAGGACGCAACGTCGCGCCCTGCCACGTTGCACTGCACACGAATGAGCCGTCTCCCCCACTCCCGGTTAATCGTGGAGATCCCCTCTTCCTCTGTCACCGTTGCCACACTTCGCAAAGGAAGTCGAAGCCCAGACTTGGTAGGAATCAGTGCGGCCCGGAGAGTATCGGCATCCCTGCGGTAGGAGTCAGGCAAACGGACCGCCCGCGGAAATTTCCGCTGGCCCTCGTAGACATTTCCGACTCGTCGAGAACCAATGACTTCCACGAACTCAAGGATTTCACTTCCTGACACCCCCACGCGCGCCAAGGCGTCAGGGTCGAGGCGAATGCGCAGAGTGGGTTGGCCATTGACCTGGTCGACAGCAACATCCGACTGGCCCTGGATATCGACCAGGATGCGCTGAACCTCATCGCTGATACGAACCAGCTCATCAAAGTCGTCACCATAGATCTTGATCCCAATATCAGATCGTATGCCCGACGCCATTTCGTTCATGCGCAGCTCAATTGGCTGCGTGGCAATGATGTTCAGACCGGGCAAGTCGTCGACCACAATTTGCATCGCAGCGACGAGCTCGGATTGAGTCGTTGCCTTGGTCCACTCGCTACGCGGCTGGAGGGAAAGAAAGATGTCGGTGAGCTCGGTCCCCATAGGGTCCGTTGCGATTTCCGCCGTTCCGATGCGACTCCACACGTGTCGAATCTCATTCGGGAATTCATCCAAAAGGAGCTCTTCAATCCGTGTGTTGTAACGGACGGACTCTTCGAGTGAGACACCTGCAAGGCGAATAGTGTTCAGAACCACCGCGCCCTCACTTAGGCGAGGGATGAACTCTCCGCCAAGCCGTCCCGCTGTCCATCCGGCAGCGATGAGAAGCAAAGCGGCCCCTGTAAGAACAGCCCAGCGGATTCGGAAAGCGACCGCGAGGAGCCACGAGTAGGCACTGTTCATCGCACGCGCTACCAAACCTTCCTTCTCCCGCACTCGCTTCGGCAGGAAGTAGTACCCCAATACTGGCGACAATGTGAGGGCGACCATGAGCGCACCACCCAGGGCAAAGATAAAGGTCCACGCCATCGGGCGGAACATTTTGCCCTCGATACCCTGCAGCGCAAGCACGGGGAAGAACACCACCATGATGATGGCCATGCCGAAGACGATCGGACGTGCAACTTTCTTGGCGGACTCGGCCACGACCTTAAGCCGCTCTTTCTTGGTGAGAGGTCGACCAAGCTCTCTAGCACGCTGGGCCAGCTTCCTCATATTGGCTTCCGTCATCACAACTGAGCCATCGACGATAATGCCGAAATCAATGGCTCCGAGGCTGAGGAGGCTCGCCGCAATCGCGAACTCGAACATGCCAATTAGAGCAAACAGCATCGCGAGCGGAATGGCTAGAGCGACGAGGAGACCAGCTCGAATGCTTCCGAGAAGGACAAAGAGCACCACGACCACGAGCAAGGCTCCGGCCAATAAATTATGCTGCACCGTTTTGATGACCTCGCCTGTGAGTTCTGTGCGGTCGTAAACAACCTCAACGATCACATCTTCTGGAAGCGACCTGCGAACACCCTCCAGTCGCTCCTTCAACTCCCCAGTTACCGCCTGGGCGTTCTCTCCCATGAGCATGAAGGCGAGCCCAAGCACCACTTCCCCGCGTCCGTTCGCCGTCACTGCACCCCGACGGATCTCATGGTCGATCTTCACTTCCTGGGCCACATCCCGGATGCGGATGGGAGCTCCGTCAACCGCGGAAACAACGATGCCCTCGATTTGCTCAATGGACGCGACGCGCCCGAGACCGTGCACGAGCTGGGATTGCCCTCCCGATGTGACCACCCCTCCGCCGACATTCTGATTGTTCTTTTCAAGGGCCTCGAATAGGTCCCCAAGTGTCAGGTCATACTTGAGCAATGCCTCCGGGGCAACAACCACGTGGTATTGCTTCTCGTATCCACCCCATGAATTAACCTCGGCAACGCCCGCAACTTTGCGCAGTTCAGGTTTCACCACCCAGTCGTGAAGAGTGCGCAACTCCTCGAGGGTCCGATCAGGGCTATCTGACCGGAGGACATAGTGGAAAACCTCCCCTAAGCCCGTTGCAATTGGTCCGAGCTGCGGCCGTTCAATTCCCTCTGCAAGCTCAACTGTTGCTAAGCGCTCGGAAACATACTGGCGAGCATCGGAGATGCTCGTTTCATCGTCGAAGGTAGCAACTACCTGCGACAGTCCGAACTTGGAAATCGAGCGAACATTGATAAGACCGGGCAAACCACCAATCGAGAGCTCCACCGGCAAAGTCAGCTGCTGCTCAATCTCTTCCGGATTGAGTGCAGGAGCTACCGTATTGACCTGGACCTGGACTGGGGTCGTGTCGGGGAAGGCGTCCACCGGCGTCTGCGTCGCCGTGTAAACCCCTCCGCCAATCAGCGCGAGTCCCAAAAGAAGGACTAGGAGACGATTACGAAGCGCGAATTCAATTAGGTTATCAAGCATGATTTAACTTTCCCTCAAGTCCTCAAGTCGTTTAGTCGTCAACGCATCCCGCTCCGAGCCTCGATTTGAGGAACTCGGACATGACGGTAAATGCACCTTCGGAAACCACCGACTCGCCGGGGCTTAACCCAGCAATGATCGCCACCGAGTCCTTCGAATGGTCTTCGATAGCGGTGACCCGCCGTAGTGAATAGAGGTCGTCATCGAGCTTGATAAAGACGTATGGGTGCCCTTCGTATCTCTGAACTGACGCCCTGGGGATTTCGACGGAACCCTGCGGGCCGGCAATAAACACAAGAGCATCCCCGAAGGTTCCAGCGCTTAACTTTCGATCGACATTGCTAACGACTGCACGAGCTCGCAGCATTCGGCTTCTTTCATCGATTGAAGTGTTCACCCATTCAACCTCACCTCGAACAGTATTGCCAGCGAACTTTGCCTCCACCAGAAGACCTTTGTGAAGTAGCTCCGCTTGGTCTGCCGGCACCGAGAGCGAGAGCCACATGGTTTCAAGATCGACAAGCGAAAAGAGGCGTCGCCCTGGCTCCACTGCCTCACCAACTACCGCATCGCGCTCCACCAGTGTGCCGCGAAACGGTGCGCGCAAGTGGAGCACTGCGGAGGTGTCTCGATCATCTCGGATGGCATTGACCTCAATCTCTGTGATGCCATAATTGAGAAGTACTTGCCTTGATGTACGGAGTTTTAGTTCGGCAGTTTGGAGAGCAGCTTCAGCCTCCTGAACTTCTTGCTCCGATGAAATGCTTTTTTCTGCCAGCCGTCGTTCACGCTCGCTGGTTTGCTCTTTGAGGCCGTAATCGACGAAGGCGGAAACGTATGCCGATTTCGCGTTCGCTACCTCCGTGGAATGGAGCTCGATCAAGACATCCCCTACTTCTACCTCCTCCCCCACATCAACGAGGACTTTGCGCACGATTCCAGCCGCAAAGGGGGTGATGCGTGCGAGGGCATTCCCGTTATAGGCTACCTCACAGAACGCAGAGATACTCGCCTGCACTGTTGACTGACGAGCTGGAAGGGTTTGAATCCCAGCCTTCGAGGCGGATTGATTGGATTCAAAACGAATTTGGAGCTGATCTCCAGAATTCAGACTTGCGGTGAGCTGTGGCTGACATATCCCGCACTCTGCCTCCGGCACTTGGTGCTCGCTGCAAAATAGGCCAAAATCAACATGAGAAGTGGCTTCCTCATCTTGACCAGAATCATCACTTAATTCCGGGTGGCAGAGAAAGCACTCGTCTTCGTAAAGGGAGTGCTCCGTGCACCATAGCCGCCCTTCCTCCTCGAGTTGTGGCTGGCACTCCCAGCAACGATCTTCATAGCGCACATGCTCGGTGCACCACAAGCGCCCGGGGTCACGCTTAGTCTCATCACAGATGAAACAGCTCTCGCCGGGTGCGTCGTGATGATGCCCGGCATTTGATTCTGCTGTGGGTTGGGGACCAGGCGAGCCGGTGTCAGGCGGTGAATCTCCGCAGCCCACAAACGTCAGGGCCATAAGAACACCGAACAGGAGTGTAATTTTTGCAATCATGATTATCTTCTTGAACGCACTAAGCCGCCTGTACGGCAGTGAACCTCTTCAAAACGCCTTCCACCAAGTAAAGCCAAGACGGATCGGCGAGGCGGTAGTAGGCGAGCTTGCCCTCGGCACGGAACTCGACCGCTCCAAGATTCCGCAGCTCGCGGAGAACCTGAGAGGTACCAGACATAGAGATTCCCAGCACCTCGCGAAGGTCGCAAACGCAAAGCTCACGGCCTTGAAGAGCCACCAGCACGCGTAGCCGGTTGGGGTTCGCAAGTACCCGGAATGCGTCAGCTGTCCGCCGAAGCTCTGTTTCATTGGGCAGGGCCTCTCGTGCTTCAGAGACCATGCAAGAATCGACTTGGTCGACCTCGCAGGCACCCTGGTTGGCGGTTTCCCTCTGGGGAGGAAGTGGGGCGTCAGGCTTATTCATCATTTCATTGTATGATGAAATGACAGACTATGCAACCAGAGTTATATGAACGGGTCGCCCGTAGGGTGTAAATACTCGGCCGACCATCAGGCCGCCCTCTCGTAGTGTTTGAGCAGGCCTCCGAGTCGCTCATGACAGACAACTTCCCCGGTTGCAGACTGACCTTGCCAGGGTTTGAGGAACTGCATAGATTTCAGGTGAGTTGAAGCACCAATTCTGTGCTCTTCATGCGCCACTGCGGCTCCCTTTTGCAGCTGTAATCCAGACTTCCACCCAAGCAGATTTGCCCGCTCAAGACCCCGTTTCCGACCGATTTTTCTAAATCCAAACCCCAATATCCGGGGAGGTGAATGCGACGTCCGTTTTCTAGCAAGCGGATTTAATCTATTATTTGAGTCTTAAACTATTTATATACCAGGACTTATAAACAATCTACTCAGACTATGAAAATCGGCGTCGCCTAGGGTGCCCATTCGCTTGCACTCGCCACTTTTCGCGTTAACGTCGAGGGCATGCGCATCAAATCAATTCGCCTCGCCGACCTCGCCCCTGCCGATTACAACCCCCGCCAGGATCTCAAGCCTGATGACAAGAGATTCAAGGCGCTGGCCAAGAGCATGGACGAATTTGGTCTTGTCCAACCCCTGGTGTTCAATAAACGAACAAAAACCCTCGTGGGCGGGCACCAGAGAATCAAGGTTCTCCTGGCTCGTGGGGAGACACATGCCGACACGGTCATCGTGGACCTTCCTCCGGATAAGGAGAAGGCTCTAAACCTAGCGCTCAATAAGGTGTCTGGGGGTTGGGACAAAAAGAAACTGGCTAGCGTCCTTGAGGACCTGGTGGAGCTTCCAGACTTGGATCTCGAGATGACCGGTTTCGATATTCCCGAAGTCGAAAACCTCTTCGCGGAAATCGATTCTGGACTCAATGGCCAGGACCAATTCGATCTTGAGGCAGAGCTTCATAAAGCAAGCTCCCCCATCACCAAGCCAGGCGACCTGATCAGCCTAGGGCTCCATGGAGAGCATCGCTTACTGTGTGGCGATGCCACCGTAGCCAGAGATGTGGCTCACCTCATGGGTGACCGAAGAGCAAGCTTGGTCCACGCAGATCCTCCCTATGGTGTTAACTACGACACCAGGAATCGTCCAGGGGCCAAGAAAAAGCAGCCCGTGGCACCCAATCCACGAACAGGGAAACTGAAAAACGACGACCTTTCGCCAAAGCGCTACGAGCAGTGGTTTGGGAAAGTCATCGGACAGATTTCAGAATGCCTTCTGCCTGGCGGTCCAGTCTACCTGTGGAACGCCCACAAGAACTTCGGCCTCATGACCGACCTTCTAAGGGACAATGGATTTCATGTGTCTTCCGTCATTACCTGGGCGAAGGAGTCCCCTGCCCCCGGATTTGGGGATTACTCCGAACAAACGGAGTTCTGCCTGTATGGGTGGAAGGGTGGCGCAAAGCACAAGTGGTATGGCCCCAAAAACGAATCCACCCTTTGGAGGGTGAATCGCGAACGCACCATCCACTACCAGCATCCCACGCAAAAGGCACTGGCACTCGCTGAGCGTGCCATCCGAAACTCTTCCCAGCCGGGTGACCTGGTGTTTGATCCCTTCCTTGGAAGCGGAACCACTCTTATGGCCTCTGCCATCATGGGGCGGACCTGCTTCGGCATGGAGATTGACCCACAGTACTGCGACATCATTGTCCGGCGGTACATCGCCATGGCTGGACAATCTGCCGTTTCTCCCGAGGTGGCGGAGCGTTATCTGCAAAAGGAGGAGGTGTCATGAGTGCCCCCTCCGAACCAGGTGAATCACCTCTGGAGCTTCTTAAAGGCATCCAGCAAGGGACCATTGACACACAATCCCTCTCCGCCGAGACGCGTCGAGTCTGCGTAGAGCACCTCCTGGCTGAAGCCTATGGGGCGTCGGAGATCGCTGAGATTCTTAAGGTATCCACTAGGACGATTCAGCGAGACCAAAAGCAAATCCAAGAGCAGAATGCTCTTCAGAGAGACCCCAAGCTCGTGGACCAGTTTGTCGGAAAGACATTCCTGCTAATGACCCATAGCATGGGAAGGCTGCATCGACTTGCGAGGAACAAAGCGAATTCAGCTTCCTCCCGGATTGAAGCAGAAATGGGAGCGTGGAGAATCCACATGGACACTGTCCGGCTCCTTCAGCGCCTCGGTTTTTTGCCTGAAGCCGCTCGGGAAATTCGGGCGGAGCTCACCCACCACATGGAAATCGTGGAGTCGACGGAGTCCCTGCGCGCGCAGCTTGAGACTTTGCAGCAAGAGCTCGCGGAAGGCGAACATCCTGAGGCCTTAGCGGCAATGAAGGAGGTCGAAAACCTCATCGCGAGGGCAGATGCCTCCAAAGTCTTGGAGGGCACTATGTCTCTATTGCCACAGGTTCCTCAGGAGGAAGACCATGGCACCTAGTCGCCATCCCCTGAACAATATGCAGGAAGGCGAAGAAGCCCTAAGCGAGGTACGGAGAGTGGCTTGTAAGGACGACCTTCAGCGCTTCTGCCGAATATACCTTCCGCACCATTTCAACAAGAAGCCTTCGAAGATGCATCATGAGTTGTACGCTCTGCTGGAAGAGGCGTCTATTGAGCGGCAAACTCGCCTGGCCATTGCGGCTCCGAGGGCGAATGCCAAAACGACCCTGGTGAGTCTCGCCTACCTCCTCTGGTCCATGGCCTATGAGCGAGAGGACTTCATTGTCATTCTCTCGAATACCTCGGAGCAAGCGACTCAGATTCTTTCTGACCTCAAAAAGGAGCTTGAGGGAAATGAACAAATCCTGAAGGATTTCCCCAATCTTGCGGAGCCTCCTGGGAGACGCCCCTCCCCCAAGCGATGGCGGCAGAATGAGATTGAAACTCGTAACGGCATCAAAGTCCTGGCTCTAGGAGCAGGACAATCTCTTCGGGGGAGAAAACACGGTCAGCATCGCCCAAGCCTGGTTGTCTTGGATGACGTGGAGGGTGAAATGGATGCTCACTCCCAGGAGGTTCGCGAACAGCGGTCTAGCTGGTTTCAGAAGGCCGTCTTGAACGCTGGAAGCCCTGAACGCACCAACTTCATTCTCGTCGGTACCGTCATCCACTACGACTCTCTCCTTGCCAACCTCATCGGCATCGGGAAGAACAACCCGGCGCCGGGGTGGATTTCAAGGAAATACCAAGCCATCGTCAAGTGGTCGGAAGACACCGAGGGCTGGATTCAGTGGGAAGGCATATATACGAAGCGCCTTGAGTATGAAGGTCTAACAGGGAAGGTAGGCGCCCAGAGGTATTTCGAGGATTTCCGAGATGAGCTTCTCAAAGGCACCGAGGTTCTTTGGCCAGAGCACGAGTCCTATCTGGCCCTGATGGAAATGAGGCTGTCGGGAGGGCGCTCCAGCTTTGACAGCGAAAAGCAAAATGAGCCTGTCGATGCGGAAAACTGTCTCTTTGACATCGATTCGATTGATTATTGGGATGACGAATTTTCCTCAGAGCAGGAGCTTCTCAATCATCTCGGGACAAATGTTTCCCTTTACGGAGCCTGTGATCCAAGCCTCGGCAAGAAAGGCCGAAAAAGTGACAGCACTGCGATCATCACGATTGCGGCAGATCATTACGAAAATCAATACTACGTCCTCGATGTGGACATCAAGAAGCGCAAGCCACATGAAACACTGGATGTCATCATGGCCTTTCATATGCGCCGAAAGTACGCCTCATTCACCATTGAGACCAATCAGTTTCAGGACTTCTTTGCCGATGAGTTGATGTGCAAGAGTAGGCGAATGAAGCGAACCATCCATGTCCATAGGATCAATCACACGACCAACAAATTGGCCCGCATTCAAAGCCTTGAGCCCCTGGTCGCTTCGGGAACCCTGAGGTTTTCTAGGAAGCACCAAGAGCTACTCGATCAACTTCGGCAGTTCCCCTACGGAGCCCACGATGACGGCCCAGACGCCCTTGAAATGGCGCTTACCGTCGCTAGGACCCCGATCCCCAGAGTCATTGTGCTTTAGGCCCTTTTCTCCCGAGATTCCTCCCAGATCGGCCGGATTGGACTTGCTATCGAGCCCCGTTAGAGCGTCTATGGGGCCATGCCCGCTAGACCCACCTCGCCCAAGGGCCGGCCCATTGCGGTCGGCTATTTACGCCGGTCCACAGACCGCCAGGAGCGGTCCATCCCTGACCAGAAGAAGGCGATTGAAGCCTATGCCTGTGAGCAGGGCATGCGGATTGTCCATTTCTATGTCGACGACGCCATTAGTGGCACCTCGGTGGCCAAGCGGCCTGGCTTCCGCGAGATGATTGAGGACGCTGAATCCGGTAAGCAAAACTTCCGCTTTGTCATTGTCTATGACGTGAAGCGTTTTGGGCGCTTGGACAATGACGAGGCCGGCTACTACCGGCATCTTCTCAGAAGAGCCAAGGTCGAGGTGTGTTACACCTCGGAGAACTTCTCCGGCGACTCGACAGATGATTTGATTCGGCCGGTGAAGCAGTGGCAGGCCCGCCAGGAGTCCAAAGACCTATCCAAGGTCACCATTCGGGGCCAACTCTCACGGGTGGAGGGCGGCTGGTGGATGGGTGGCACTCCCCCCTATGGCTATGACCTGGAGTATGTGGATGAACGTGGGCAGGCTCTGTTTCAGCTTCGGTTTCTTCCGGATGGCAAGAAGGAGATGCGAGACCCTAAGGGGGCGCTTCTGCGAACTCTGAGCAAGGGGGAATCGATCTCGGTTTCCAAGCGTGACATGGCGCGGCTGGTGCCTAGTTCTCAGGAGAGAGTTGGGGTGGTCAAGCGTGTGTTTCAGATGTCTGCTGAGGAAGGCCGAGGCCTTAGAGCCATCGCCGATGCTCTAAACCGAGAGGGGCTGCCTTCTCCTCGTGGGCCGGAGTGGTCACGCATCTACTCGGGGAAATGGTCGTTATCGACGATTCGCTCTCTCCTTTTGAATCCCCATTACAAGGGGGACCTCGTTTGGAATCGAAGGACCGATGCGCGGTTTTTTAGCATCAAGAGTGGCCGTGCGGTGGAGCGGCCCACTGCCTACGGCGTCCGTTTGGAGCCGAATGCCCAGGAGGATTGGATTGTCATTCGCAACACTCATGCCCCCTTGGTCGACCGCGAGCTCTGGGAGCTAGCGCTTGCCAGGAGAGAAGGACGGGCAACGTCAAAAGCGCAGCGAGGTCGGGTGGTCGGAGGATGGACGGGGTCGCGAGCACGCTTCCTCCTCTCAGGTCTAGTGCGCTGCGGAAGGTGTGGTGCCAAGTATGTCGGCTGCCACAGAGTCAAGGGAACTCCAAAGCGCGATGGCTCCAGGGTCAAGACCTACTACTACGGATGCAGTGCCTACATTCGGCATGGGAAATCTCAGTGCTCTTTTGGTCCGATTCCGCAGGGTGAGTTTGAGGCCGAAGTCATCCGTCAGGCACTGGAAGCCTATGCGCCATATTTGGCGGCGGGAGGCAAGGAGCGCTTGGCAGAGGAAACTCAGAAAGCACTTGGGAGTTCCTGGGAAGAGGGCGAGGCAGCACTGAAACGAGCCGAAGAGGAGGTCAAGCGAATCGATAAATCCATCGCCAATCTGCTCGACAGTCTCTCCCCTATCAACCGGGACCATGTGGACAGCCGACTGCAGGAAATGGACAGGGAGAAGGCCACTATTCTGAGAAGGATCGAGGAGCTTTCCTTCCTGAGGAATGAAAAAGGTGACCTAGATTCTCGTGTCGCTGAGACTTGGCTTTTTCTTGCCACCCTCGAAACTACCCTCCAGGATGGCAATCCGGATCAACGACGGAGGGCGATTAGAAGAACAGTGGCGGATGTGGAGGTGGGCGCAACCAAGCCCATTCATCTAAGCGTGGAAGTTCGTCCCCATCTTCAATAGAAAATGAGCTCTGCAAAGCGCTGAACAACCCAATGATGGCCTGGGGAGTGGAGGCGGTGGCGGCGATGGGTGCCTTTCTAAAGGGGCTTCAAGTCACGGTGAGAGGTCTTCTCATGAATGTTGTGGCCATGGGGCCCGACGCACCCGGAATCCTCAATTTAAAATAGACCTACAGAATGACAATGCAACGATGGCAGTAAATCTAAAATTCGGTGAATGTTCCATCAAGTAGCGCTCGGAGGTTGGTTCGCACAGCAGACGCCACCAGGTCTTCGGAGGTCCTGCGCGTACGTGCGATAGCATTGGCCGTTGCGCCAACGCTGGCCGGCTCTGCAGGCAGGCCGTCCACTCTCGTGAATGGGCCGTCTGTCTCAGTGAGAATTCGGCTCAGCGGGAGGTCGGAAATTAGCGCCTGACCGCGGGCGGAGCGAGTCATCTCAACATTCACTGAGAAGTAACAACCGAGCATTAAGGCACGTCGGGCCTCAGCCTTGGTTCCAGTGAACCAATGCAGCACGACTATGCCGCGGTCCTGCGGGAGGTGGCGCTCGATCATTTCGAGTACCATCGGTACGGCGCGGACGCTGTGGACAGTGAGAACCTTGCCGCCAGAATCTGAACACCGTTCGAGGACTGTGCGGAAAACCTGCTTCTGAGCATCGAGGGATTTATAGAACTGGGGACCAGCATCAAGGCCCACCTCACCGATGAAGCTTGCCTCTGGCAGATAGCGCTCCCACAACACCAATTCGTGAGCCCGTTCCGCCACGAGCTGCGGATGTAAGCCGAGCGCGGCCCGAACGTAGCGTGTATGGCGCGTCAGCTCGTGATTGCGCGGCCAGGCCTTCGGCGTGGTGGTGACGGTCAACGTGTAAACCCGTGCCGCCTCCGCTCTCGCAATCGCGGCTTCGAAGTCGGGATAGAGATCGAGGTGGCAATGGAAATCGATTCCACCGGATGGGACATCATCTCTCATCCGGGTTGTGTCCTCACCCCCGCCAACAACGAGCCCACCTCTTCGAGGCCACGACAATAGACCCCGGCGAGCGAGGCTTGCCGGTCTTGCGACTCGTCCAAGAGCGGGCCTGGTTTGTGGATGAGGATGGGCGCCAAGTCAGGCCTGAGGCGAAGTCGCTCAATCGCCAGTTGGAAGGAACGGGCCTGGACACCTTCGGATTGGCGCGTGTCGAGGACGCGAGCAGCCAAGTCGGCAATCGTATAGACGGTTGGATCGCCGCCGGCGCCAAACCCCTTCAGCAGCGCTGCCCGCCGAATCAGGCAAGGCAAGCAATATCCGCAATGCTGCGTGCCAAGGCCCTGCCAGCGTCCCTTGGTCGGCGCTGCACACGACAAAGAAGCTGGGGTGAGGCGCTTCAAAAGGTCGCCGTTTGCGCATGCTACAACCATCTCTCCCTTCGTCTTGTCCCAGTATGGGTTGTCAATTCGACCGCCGATGCCTAGAGCGGCGAGCGCTTCGTTCCAGCGGGCGATGTAGAAAGGGTGAGTTGTGCGAGTGCTCAGCGCCCCCAGGCGGAGGGGGTCCAGCGGAACGTTGACCGCGATCAAGCCATTCTCGGGAACCTTCAGCGTAAATGGGGCACCGAACCCGGTGCCGGCGAACACGCCCAGCGCGAAGAAAAGAAAGGATCTTCCCCGCGTGGTGTTTTCGCCGGACGATCCACGAATAAATTTCTTTGGGAAGACCATCCATAGGCGCAGGCGCTGGAACGAGTTGCTCGGAAAATGGGTTTTCAACGCATCGAAAATCCGAATCTGGGCATCGCTCGTCGCGCCCTCACCAGCGTGGCTAAGGAAAAGCGGCGTGCGGCCAGATTCAAGCGCATCGATTGCACCGATTAGGCTGTCAAGACCGCCGGAGAAGAGCGCTAAATCATTGAAGGGCCGATCGATTGTTTGCCTTGACGGCGGCTGCGAGACCTGGGTAAAACCACTCGGTCGCGCTCGAAAACAAAGCGACCATATATCTCCGGTTAGAAAATTCAGCATCCGGACCATTATTGGCGCTGCTGCTATCCAGCGGTCGGGATCGGAGACCGGAACGATTAATCGAAGCTCCCGCGTCCAGCCATCTTGAGACTCGCTGGCGCGCGATACGCGAGTATCGGCAGCATGGACATGAGCAGCCAACACGAGGACGTCAGTCCCCATTTCGGAGGGATACACGCCGAATCGAGCCAGGTCACTCAGTGCGTGGCCAATCCCGTGATCGAGCATGTGGTCGCCGACGACCAAGTCGAGCCGGGTTGCGATTTCGCCATTGTCGAGCGGCAATCGCGCGCGGTCGCCGGGGCCATAGCGGCCAATGATGACGTGTCGTCTCATGCCCCCTCCGCTTCGGCGTCACCCATAATCTGCAAAATTTTAAATGCCTGTTCGTAGATGCTCTCGACGAAAGTGAGAACGCGATTTGGAGTCAGTGCGGCCGTAGCTGTGCCCGCTGTTGTCAAGGCGTCGGCGACAGCGCGGCGTATGAAATCATTCAACTGCGCCTGAACTCGTGCGGCTTGCCGACTGTCAGAGGGAAAGGATACAGCCTTAGCGCCGATGTCATTGCATAGTCGAGCCTCAATTGCGTTCGTTGCATAGAGTTCGAAGACTGTTTGCATCTGATCGGGGGTGAGCCCGTCGAGGTCAGCGATGCCCGCGCCGGCCAAGTCGGCGATGGTTTCAATGAAGGCCTCCCGCGCGATGCCCTCATCAATGTTGCCTCCATCCGGACAGACGTAATCGGCCAGTCCGAGAAAGATCTCCTCGATTGGCCGGCCTGCTAAAGCACCGAGATGGAGCGAGCGAAGCGCCTCGTTGGCACCACGTGTGGAGGCTTCCGATAGAAACCCGAGGAGACGGCTGCCGGCTCGGCGCGCTGACCCCATTCTGGCAGCCGCCGTTCGCGCGCCGCCTGAAGACGAGCCCACGTAGTGGGACACGGCGCGGCCAAGAGCTCTGCGATCCGATCCGCCAGAGCTCGCGAAGCGGGAGAAGCTGTTTCGGGCAGCGGAGAAGCGTTGCGGATCCGCCGCTGGTGGAATAGGCGGCCTCGCCGCTGGCGCCGCCGGCGGTCCAGCGGGTGGCACGCTGTCCGGTGCGGCCGTGGGCGACCCTTCGTTGTCCAGCCAACTCGGAACGAGAGGTGTGCCGCCACCTTGGCCGCTAAACGCGCTGGATGTGCCCATTAGCGTGCTCCCTGACGTGTACGTAACACACCACCGGCCGCAGCCTTCAGCATCGGGCCGCCGTCCTTCTCCCAATCCCGGAGGAGGTGGTTGAATCGCTGTGCGTGTTCGGCATCCTTGAGAGCACTTTCCCACCCCTTGCAAGCCCATGGGCCCAATCGGGCCAGAGGAAGGGCTTCGAGAAGATCGAGGAGATTGCTCTGAAGCGTGGGGTGAGCCTTGACGAGCACTTCCAGACCGGCCACGCCGGGAGGTTCTGTGTCAAAGCTGTCGCCGCCGATGATGCGACCACGCACCGCCTCAAAAACCTGGTCGGCTTCTGGCGGCGCGAGCCGCTTCAAATCGCCTTCAAGCCCCTGGACTGAGAACTTACTGCCAAAGAGCTGTTCGACGACGGTTGCCAGATGTCCGAGCACCGAGGCGGCGCCGAAATAATCCTTCCGGTCCTTGGCGACGAACAGATAGGGCCGAAGGTCATTACCACCAATTCCCGTGGGTACAGCAGCCCAAGCCCTGATGGCAGGCGACGAAAGCCACTCGTCAAGCAGCGCGGTCTTGGCCGCTTTCGAGGCCATCATTTTTGGCGCGGGCTTGGCCGTCTTAGCCCCCTTACCGGTCGCTGTCTTGTCCGACTTAGTCGTAACCATACTTCCTTCCTTCTTAGTGGCGATTGCTTCGAACGACGCCAATTCCGGACACTTGCCATCCGGCGCGGCGGCGGCAGCAGCGGCAATCTGGTCAAACAAGCGGGGGAGGAATCGCTCGGCGAGCATGAGCTTTGCCAGGACAGTTAGCTTGACATCATCCCCGAACCCGCGCGCTTCGGCCGTTCGTTGCCGCAAGACGAGGGTGTTGAGGAAACGCTTGATCTGACGGGGATTCCCCTTCGTTCCATTGGCAAGAATCGGACCAATCTGGTCGCTCAGCGCCAAGGCCGAGTTGGCTCGTGCCGCTTTGTCCTCAAGCGCGGCTCTTACAGTCGCGGCATCGAGCGAGCCGGTGGTCCATGGCCGTTTCAGCCGCTCTCGCGCGACGCCAATCAACTTGTTGAAGGCCGGGTCGGTATCGCCGAGCTCGGCTCCAACGAGCAGGAGCGTGACATAGATGCGCGTCTCCGTTTCGCCTAGGGCCGGGATCCGGAAAGGCACCTGGATAAGCTTCTCAAGATAGTTTCGTGCATAGGTCTGCGGCCCAGTCGTGTCTGGCAGGTCAGGGAAATGTTTGCGCACCGCATACTCGATCATCGCTTCATCAGCGGCGACGACGAACGCGGTTCGTGACGTGAAAACGAAGAGGCGAACGGCTTCGAGCGTCTCGATGGCCGTGTCAGGGAGGCACCGATCGAGGTCGTCAATCAGAATAACCAATTGCTCGATACCCGCCTCGCGGAGGAGCTCGTCGAACGCCTTCCGGAAAGCGCTGATTTCCTCGGGCACGTTGGTCGACTCGGTTTCACCTGCCGGCTTCAATAAGCCTTTTACGTTGTCAATAGCGGCAGCGACGTTTTCTTTGGTGGCGTGTCCTGCTGGATCGGCGAGAACACCCTCCAGCTTACCAATAATGGCATTTATCTGCTCCGGCGTCGGGACGCCCGCGAACGCGGTAAACGCTAGACTGCCTGCTTTTTTCGCGACCTTGAGCCAGTCGATCCGACGAAAAACAGCCTTCACGGCTGCCCCCGCCTTGGTGAGAGCGGGACGCTTCTCGACCAACCCGGTGACGATGCCTTCGATCAATGCAATCTTGGCGTCTTCGAAACCTTGGAAGCGCCATCCGTTAAATTTCAGACACAGGACCTTCGAATCGCCCTCGAAGCCGGCCTCGATCATCTCCAGCACGCTCGACTTGCCTGCGCCCCAATCGCCATGGACACCGACGGTCACTGGCTGATCTGGCCTGTCCCGAAGGAGCTCAATAATCGTTGTGGCAATCGCCTCATTGTTGAGGAGATCGACCTTGGTCTCGTTGTCAGTCAGGATCATTTCTTGGCTACCTACTGCACTTTAGTTGTTCATCGCGCCGATTCCAGTGCCGCTAACCATCAATTAGGTCACGTGACTACGTGTGCCCATATGGTGTAGCGGGCAGTGCCTGGTCTGCGGCTCGCGGTGTGGCAAGGCGCAGTCTGACAAAGGAAACATTAATGTGGTGGCCCACCGCTCCATTCTAGTCGCTGACCACCTCAAGCGCATCTTAGTCGGCCAGGCCATCGATTGCGCCACGTGGGAGACGGCTTTCCATAAGCTCCCCAGCACTAGGGAGGCCCTAATGCCATTCTTCGACGAACTGCCTCGCCCGGCACTCGTCTTCATCGAGGCCTGTCGTTCCTGGGAGTTGGTCTCCGACCTCTGCGAAGACCTCGACATCGATTTCCTGCTCATCGATCCCGCCAAGATGCCGGAGATCTCCCGCTCCAAGCGCAAGACCGACCGCAGCGATGTCGAAGCCATGGTCGCCCGGCTGCTCCGCACTGGAGTCCTCCCTGCCTCGTACCGCGCGACGCGCGCGTGAAGACCTTGGCCGGCAAGCGCAAGGACTTCCGGCAATTGCAGGAGCTCGAAGGCGTCGGCCCGATCACCGGGGCGACCATCATTGCGGAAAGTGCGGGAGTCCGACGCTTCCCGAATGCAAAATGTTACGCCTCCTTCACCGGACTCGTGCCGTCGGTACGCTCGTCGGCCGGCAAGGCCAAGCATGGGCGCATCACCCGGCATGGGCCGCCGGATTTACGCTGGGCACTTGGCCAGGCGGCGATGGTCTCGCGGTGTGCGTCGGCCGATTCGCCGATGAAGCTGATGCAGAAGCGGCAGATCCGCAAGGGCAAGGCGTCCAAGCTGGCGGTCTGCGCGGCGGCCAATAAGCTCGCGCGCATCGTCTATGTCATCCTCGCTCGTGGCGAGGACTATCGGCCAC
>JAJFFC010000003.1:50000-52322 GCA_021776795.1 Planctomycetota bacterium | reverse complement strand
ACCCTTGGGACCAACTTCAGCCCCAGGATGCGACGAGCCGACATCGAGGTGCCAAACCCTCCCGTCTATGTGGACTATTGGGGAGGATAAGCCTGTTATCCCCGGAGTACCTTTTATCCTTTGAGCGACGACCCTTCCATTCGGAGTCGCCGGATCACTAAGTCCTGCTTTCGCACCTGCTCGACTTGTCAGTCTCGCAGTCAAGCTCCCTTATGCCATTACACACAGAGCACGATTTCCAACCGTGCTGAGGGAACCTTTGTGCGCCTCCGTTACAATTTAGGAGGCGACCGCCCCAGTCAAACTGCCCACCTGACACTGTTCGAAAGCCGGATTACGGTCTTCCGTTAGATGCTCAGAACATCCAGGGTGGTATCCCAAGGGTGGCTCCCCAGTAGCTGACGCCACTGGTTCACAGCCTCCCACCTATCCTGGACAGGACATACCGAACACCAATATCAAGCTGCAGTAAAGGTTCACGGGGTCTTTCCGTCTTGCGGCGAGTAATCGGCATCTTCACCGATACTACAATTTCACCGAGTCCCTCGTTGAGACAGCGCCCAACTCGTTACGCCATTCGTGCAGGTCGGAACTTACCCGACAAGGAATTTCGCTACCTTAGGACCGTTATAGTTACGGCCGCCGTTTACCGGGGCTTGGCTTCAGAGCTTCGCCGAAGCTAACTCGTCTGCGTGACCTTCCGGCACCGGGCAGGCGTCAGTCCCTATACGTCGTCTTACGACTTCGCAGAGACCTGTGTTTTTGGTAAACAGTCGGTTGGGCCAATTCTCTGCGGCCACATCAAGCTCGAGGCGCGAAGCCTTTCACTTTACCGTGGCGCTCCTTATCCCGAAGTTACGGAGCCATTTTGCCGAGTTCCTTAACGAGGGTTCTCTCGATCACCTTGGTATGCTCTACCTGTCCACCTGTGTCGGTTTTGGTACGGGCGCGTTCCCACTCCCTAGAAGCTTTTCTGGGAGGCATGGGATCGACGACTCGCCGGCTAAGCCGGCTGACAGCCGCTCTCAGACTCATGAACTCCGGATTTTCCTGGAGTTCGTCCTACAACGTTGTCCGTGGATAACCATCACCACGGTTCGCCTACCCTTCCCCGTCCCTCCTTCGGTCAAACGTGGAAGACGCGGTACAGGAATATCAACCTGTTGGCCATCGCCTACGCCTTTCGGCCTCGGCTTAGGTCCCGACTAACCCTGAGCCGATTAACGTTGCTCAGGAAACCTTGGACAAACGGTGGAGGAGTTTCTCACTCCTCTTTCGTTACTAATACCTGCATTCTCACTCCTACGCGCTCCACGGTCGCTTTCGCTTCCGCTTCACTGCACGCAGGACGCTCTCCTACCGCTCCACAAAGTGAAGCCCACAGCTTCGGGGGCTGGCTTGAGCCCCGTTACATTATCCGCGCACGAACACTCGACCAGTGAGCTATTACGCACTCTTTAAATGAATGGCTGCCTCTAAGCCAACATCCTGGTTGTCTGTGCACTCGCACATCGTTTGCCACTTAGCCAGCGCTTTGGGCCCTTAGCTGGTGGTCTGGGCTGTTTCCCTTTCGACAATGAAGCTTATCCCCCACTGTCTGACTCCCGTGCTCTGGACTGATGGCATTCAGAGTTTGTCTGATTTCAGTAACCTGGTAGGGCCCCTAGACCAAACAGTGCTTTACAACCATCAGTGAACGCACGAGGCTATACCTAAATATATTTCGGAGAGAACCAGATATAACCGAGTTTGATTAGCCTTTCACTCCGACCCACAGCTCATCCCCTCCGTTTTCAACCGAAGTGGGTTCGGCCCTCCACGAGGTCTTACCCTCGCTTCAGCCTGGCCATGGGTAGATCACCCGGTTTCGGGTCTACCGCATCCGACTTGTCGCCCTATTCAGACTCGCTTTCGCTACGGCTTCGTTTCCTTAACCTTGCCAGATACGAGTAACTCGCAGGTTCGTTATGCAAAAAGCACGCAGTCACGGAACAAGTCCGCTCCTACCGCTTGTAAGCTAATGGTTTCAGGTACTATTTCACTCCCCTTCCGGGGTACTTTTCACCTTTCCCTCACGGTACTAGTTCACTATCGGTCGCAAGAAAGTACTTAGCCTTACGGGGTGGTCCCCGCAGGTTCCGACCGGGTTTCCCGTGCCCGGCCGTACTCAGGCAACAAATAAAGAGGAACTGATATTTCGTCTACGGGGCCGTTACCCTCTTTGGCCAGCCGTTCCAAGCTGTTCGACTACATCAGTTCTTTGTGACTCTTCGTCCAGTCTGCGGACTGAACGCATTGCGCCTACAACCCCGATAACGCTTG
>JAJFFC010000003.1:0-47500 GCA_021776795.1 Planctomycetota bacterium | reverse complement strand
CCTTATTTTCACAGAACACGAACTCTAAAGAGCCCGTTGCCTGCCTGAAGTCCCGGTCCTTTCGAACCTAGTGGGGACTTGCCAGACATGGCGGCCGAGTATCGTAGCGCTTCGGCAGGCAAGGTCAACCGCAAGAACCGGAAAACTTCTCCGATTTTTGGTCGATAGACGATGCTTCTTTCCGAGGCACACGCTCTAGAGAACTGCGAAGTTGCCACCTCTCGTCGAGGTCCCAACTTTGCGGCCGAGTATTCTAGAGAGCGTCAAGGCCGCGTCAAGCCGCGCTGAGACTTTTTTTGTGATTCATGGCAAAGACTTCTGATTTCCACAGAGAGCCTCTCTCTATCCATCGCCCCACCACCTGGAGTCGGGCCCAGTGCCAGGCCTTTGACAGCCATTTGCAACATCTTGGATTGTCAGCCGTTGTTCTGATGGAATTGGCCGCAAAAGGCGCTCACGACCTCTTATTGGAGGGTTTAGCTAAGCTGAATTCTCGGTCAGAAGCGTGGAATTGCCTCGTTCTAGCTGGCCCGGGTAACAATGGAGCCGATGGCGTCGCCCTAGCTCGCCAGCTCTTGGGCCACCCAAATATTCTGCCTGTGGTCTGGCTTTTGCGGCAGCCAGAGCCCAGCACAAGCCTGCTTGCGCATCAATGCCAGATTTTTGAGAAACTCGGCGGCGAAATTTGGCTCGGAGAACCGGCTTTAAAGCGCGATTTCCCCGACCAACTCGTGGTGGTGGATGCCCTCTTTGGCGTCGGCCTCGATCGGCCGATTGTGGGCCCCTACCAACAAGTCCTGCAGAACCCGAATTTTGCGGGAGCTCCCGTCCTCGCCATCGACCAGCCCAGCGGCCTGGATGCCGATACCGGCGCCATTCTGGGGACCGCTCTCCCTGCCCGCTGGACTGCCTGCTTTGCCGCTCCACGCATCGGGTTTACTCGCGGCCATGGCCCCCAACTCTGTGGTGAGGTCCAGGTGGTGGATTTAGGCGTCCAGCCCGCTGTAGCCGCAACGTGGGCTAGGGATACATCGTGACCGGCACACCAGGGCCGATGAGCTCAAACAGCTCAATGACGTCGGCGTTGTGCATGCGGATGCAGCCACCGGACTCGTAGCTGCCGATAGTGTCTTCGCTATTGGTGCCGTGGAAGCCGTACTGCGTGTCCTCGGCAAAGCCTAGCCAGCGCTTGCCGAGCGGGTTCTCCGGGTTGCCAGCCGGCACAGCGGGCCCATTGGGGCGGTACCAAACCGGGTCTTTGAGGCAGGTTTCGATGGTGAAGTCCCCCAGCGGAGTGGGTTCTCCGTCGCGGCCCATAGAGACCTCATACAGGCGAATCGGCACACCGTCGGCCTCGAGAACGGCCAAACGAGCACCGCGCCAGGCCTTGAGCTTGAGCTTAGACTCAGGAACCAGCAGGGTCTCTTCGGCGCGCAGGTTGTAGTTGCGCTTGTGGTTGAAGTCGGCCAGCCAGCCGATGTAGCAGTGCAACCCCTGCTTGCGGAAACTACGACAAATCCGGTCATAACTATCACCGGACTGCACTTGGTATTCGCGGTGCGGCAGGAATTCGCGCGCGTTGCGCCCCACCAGGGCGACGTCTTCGGCGAGGGCAGCAATGCGCAGGCGGTCAAAGCCTGCTGAAAGGAAGTGGTCGACGAGCCGTGCGAGCCCGCGACCCGCGGATTCGAAGGCGTCTTGGTCGAAATCCAAGCGCACGGCAGCTTCGGTCCAGGCCAGCCAGGCCATGCCGCCCACGGTGCCGCGAGCCAGCGCCTGATCTAAAGCCGGGCGGCCACCGGTGGCATAGGCCTCCGCGTAGCTAGCAAACTCACTACCTAGAGCCTGCGGAGAAAAGGAGTCGCCCTCGAGTTCTTGCTTGAGTTGGCTGGCATAGCGGGCAGAGCCGCGATCCCAGATCTGATGGAAGCCCTTGAGGGCGTCCACGGAGCGGGGCGAGAAGGCTGCAAGGTGAGTGCGCTCCTCAGGGAGCCCACGCATCCAGGTATCGAGGGCGCGGGGGCCATCTGCCGCGGCACGCGCACTAGCTTCGGCGGCTTTGGCTTCGCCCTGAGTGAGTGCGGCCTCTTCGGCAGACACCTTGCTGGGGTCGTTGGCGCCTTCGGAACCATTCAGGGTGTTGTCATCTAGAGAGATGAAAGCGCCCTGGCTGCCCTCACCCGAGGCTTTCTCGCCACCGCCACATGCGGTCACCCCGGCCGTGAGCAACACGGCGGCGCAGAGATAGGGAAGTGGCAATTTTTGGGTCGGAGAAGCCATGACCATGCCATTCTGCCGCTTGGGCCGAGGGCTTTCAAGCGCCAGGCAGCAATTCCATGGCACAGGAAGAAAGGCCGTAGAGCAAGGATGACGCAATTGTAAAACGGGCCTTCCCCGCAAAGGGAGAAGGCCCGTCTATTCCGCGGCGGCGAGGGAGGGGAGAAGTCGCGTGGTCCCTGATTTCAGGGTGGGACGCAGCCTCTGAAGGTTTCCCGTCAGAGAGACATGCTCCCGGTCATGTTGTATCGGACCGGCGGCTTATGCCTCCAGCGATGCCGTGGACACATGCTTACTTTACAACAGAAATTAGGCGGTCTCCAGCGATATCCGGGTCATCTTCGCCTGAATCTCCTGCTCACCGGGAAGCTCCCACCTGTGGAAGTCCTCGCCCTCAGCATCGATTGCCCATTGCAGACCATTCGGCGCCAAAACTTCTTCGGCAATCCAAGCCAAGTGCGGGGCCAAACTTTGTTGCAGTTCGGCACTGGCAGCAAGCTCCAGTTGGATGCGATCGCTAACTTCAAAGCCAGCTTCTTTGCGTTGCGTTTGCAAGCGGTTCAACACCTCGCGTGCTAGGCCTTCGGCTTCCAGTTCTGGCGTCAGTGCTGTGACCAAACCAATCGTGACCACGCCATCGGTAGACGCTTCTAGACCGTCTGCACTTTGGGTTTGCAGTTTGATATCGGCGCCTTCAATTTCATAGGCGCGATCCTCCACCATGATGGTTGTGGTTGCGCCGCCTTGCAACGCAAAGACCGTCGCGCGATCCAGGCCACCGATGGCAGCGGCAAGAGCTTTCATGTCTTTGCCGGCGCGTTTGCCAAGACGCGGAAAATCAGGCTTGGCGGTGACCTCGAGGAAGTCTGGAGTGCCATCGACCCACTCGACTTCTTTGACATTCAACTCCTCTCGAAGGGCATCGGAGTAGGCGCGCGGCGAAGAGCCAAGATCTTGCTCATGGGCGACATGCACCACCAGTCGGGAAAGCGGTTGGCGCACGCGAATTTGCACCCGTTCACGCACCGCGCGCCCCAGGCTAGATGCGCGCAAAATGGGGTCCATGGCCTCTTCCAAGGCACAATCGCGGGCACCAGCCAAGCAAGGATCGGTGTCGATTTGCGGCCAGGTCGCAAGGTGGATGCTATCGCGCTTTTCCCCAAGTTGGCGCCAAAGCTGGTCAGTGACAAAAGGCGTAATCGGTGCCATCAGGCGTAACACCACTTCCAACACTTCATGCAGGGTGGCAAATGCCGAAGCCTGCGAAGCTTCGCCTTCATGACCCCAGAAACGGCGGCGGGAGCGGCGGATGTACCAGTTGGACAGCTCATCGACCAAGAAACCCTCAATCACGCGCAAGGCGTTGCTGGGTTGCAAGGAAGCAAAGGCTGTGGTGACTTCTTCGGCAGCAGCATGCGCGCGCGACAAAATCCATCGATCGAGCACGGCGCGCTTTTCCCGTGGAGTTCTTGGCGCTTCGGGCGACCACTGCTCGGTCCGTGCGTACAAAGCTAAGAAGTCATAGCTGGCGGTCAGGGTGCCAAGTACACGACGCCGTACTTCCGCGATGACCTTGTCGTCGTAACGGCGCGACAAGTGGGTGGCTCCCCCACTCAACAGACTCCAGCGAATGGCGTCGGCGCCGTGACTGCTCAGGGCCTGTGCAGGCACCACAATATTGCCGATGCGCTTCGACATTTTGACGCCATCTTTATCAAGCAAGAGGCCATTGACCATACAGCTGCGATAGGCACCACCGGCCTCTAGGCGGGGCAAGGCGTTCCCCCAAAGTTCTCCGGAAGACCACAAATCTTGGTCGACTTGGGTCAAGAACACCGAGATGGCGTGCAGGGAGTAGAACCAGCCGCGGGTTTGATCCAGGCCTTCGCAGATGAAGTCTGCAGGGAACTGCTCCGCCACTTTCTCGCGGTTCTCGAAGGGCCAATGGTACTGCGCATAGGGCATGGCGCCACTATCAAACCAACAGTCAATCACCTGCGGCACGCGGCGCATGGTGCCGGTTTTGCCAGGGGTGGGCGAAGGGAAGCTGATGGCGTCGACCACGGGGCGGTGTGGGTCGAAATCTTCCGGCAATCCGCCAGCCAGTTCACTGAGCTCCGCAAAACTGCCGACGCATACCCAATCTTCGGGGTCTTCCTCGTTGACCCAAACTGGCAGCGGCGTGCCCCAGTAGCGGTCGCGCGAAAGCGCCCAGTCGATGTTGTTCTCAAGCCATTCACCGAAACGCTTTTGCCCAATCTCTGCAGGCGACCAGCGAATCTTGCGGTTTTGCTCGACCATTTTTTCCTTGTAGGAGGTCGTGCGCAAGAACCACGCCGGCGCCGGGAAGTAAATCAGCGGAGTGTCGCAACGCCAGCAATGCGGATAGCTGTGGCGATACTGCTGCTGCTTGACCAAGCGGCCGCGCCCTTTGAGATCGCGAACTAGGCTTTGGTTGGCCTCGCGGAAGAAGGTGCCGGCTTGCACCTCGCCAACTTGGGTGGTGAAACGCGCTTCTTCCCCCACGGCCAATACCGCGAGCAAATCTTCGCGCTGGGCGATGCGGAAGTCATCGGCGCCATAGGGAGCCATATGCACAATGCCGGTGCCGTCATCCGCAGAAACAAAGTCATCGGCAACGACAACATGTTGGCGCGAGCCTTCATGCACGATGCGGGCTCCCGCGCTTTCTTGTAGCGCCGGGAACAGTGGCTCATAGGCGAGGCCGATCAAGTCTTCGGCGGCCAAATCGCTGAGGATTTTTGCTTCTTCACCTAAGGCCGCTTCGACCTGATTCGCTAGCAAAATCAGCTTTTGCCCGTCTTTCTCGGCCAAGGCGTAGCGGAACTTGGGGTGCACACAAGCCGCCATATTCGACGGCAGAGTCCAGGGAGTGGTGGTCCAACCGACCAAGGCCGCGCCAGCGAGTTCGCCAGGGGCATCGAGCAGTGGGAAGCTCACCCAAACCGAAGGGTCATCGATATCGGCATAGCCTTGACCCACTTCGTGGGAGCTCAAGCCCGTGCCACAACGACCGCACCAAGGCAACACCTTGCTGCCGCGATAGAGCAAATCGTTTTTGGAAAAGCGCGACAGCAGAAACCAAACTGATTCGATGTAATCTGCGTGGTAAGTCACATAAGGGTTCTCGTAATCGAGTTCATAGGCCACACGCCGCGAGACCTCTTCCCATTCACCCTTATAGGTAAAAACGGAGTCCTGGCAGCGCTGGTTAAAGGGGCCAATGCCAAACTTCTCGATCTCTGGCTTGCCGCTGATGCCAAGTTGCTTTTCGACCTCGAGCTCAACTGGCAAACCGTGGGTATCCCAGCCGGCTTTGCGCTCCACACGGTGGCCGCGCATGACTTCGAAACGGCACATGGCGTCTTTGAGCGAACGCGAAAACACGTGGTGAATCCCCGGGCGCCCGTTGGCCGTTGGCGGGCCTTCGTAAAACACAAATGGCGAGGCCGTCGCCCGCGCCTGGAGAGTGCGGTGCAGAAGATCCTCTTTCGACCAAGCCTCGAGGACGGTCGATTCCGCGGCAGCGGGGTCCTGAAGGTAGGCGCGGCTCTGGGGAGCGAACATAGGGGCGGATTCTAGCCTTGCGGCGCCCTATTTCAGCCCTGCAACTGCTTTTGGTAGTGGTATTCGACGGTTTGGCTGAGGTCGTGCAGTTCGCGCATTTGCCCAGTGTGGCGATAGCCGAGCGCCTCATAAACCTGGTGCGCCAAAGTGAATCGGGTGTCGGTCCAGAGCTCGACCGCCTGGCATCCTCGACGCAGCGCTTGAGCGACGACTTCTTGCTCGAGTTTGCGCCCCCAGCCTTGGCCACGCTGGCTGGCGTGGACATAACACTTCTTCAGCTCGGCAATCGGAGCGTTGCTCAAACCAAGGCCGATGCACCCCACAATCGTGCCTTGCTCATCTTCCACCACCCAGAATGCGGGGAAGCCGTCGGCCGGTTGACGAAGCTCTGGCTCTTCGCCGTCTACGTCGAGGACGTTGCCGGGATATTCCGCGAAGCAACTCTCAATTAGGGAGATGATGCCGGCGGAATCTTCATTGCGCACGCGGCGCAGGGTCACCGCCCCACCGGATGCCAGATGGTTTTGATTTCAATCAGCGGCAGCAGGCGATCGGGGCCGTGCATGAGGCCTGTGTCCATGATTGCGCCCTTGCCCCACTTTTCATGGTGCACGCGCTTCATGTTGTCGGCGGTGCCAAGATCCAAAATGCGCCGCTCTGCCGGACGCAGATTGGCGGTGAGAATGGCATCGACATCGCGGTGAGCCGAGAACTCGGGAAGAAGTTCGGCGCGGTCCCCGGTGAGAAGATTGAGGACACCAGCGGGAACATCGGAGACGCCGCAAACCTCCCCGAACAGGGCGGTGGCTAAAGGCGCTTTCTGACTGCCCAAAGCGACGACGGCGTTACCCACGCAAAGAAGAGGCGCCAATAAAGAAACCAAGCCCAGCAAGGGAGCTTCATCGGGGGCGACCGCCACGCAAACCCCACTTGGTTCCGGCACGCTGAAGTTGTAGTAAGGCGCGGCAACCGGGTTGTGACAACCCAGAATCTGGCTGTACTTATCGGCCCAACCGGCAAAGGCGACCAAACGGTCGACCGCAGCCTCAAGTTCTTGCTGGGCCTGCCTTGCTGTATGACCACCCACCACGAGAGCTTGGCGGAATTCATCAGTACGCCCTTCCAGCATCTCGGCCATGCGGTAGAGAATCTGTCCGCGCAAATAATTTGTTCTGGAAGCCCATGAGTCTTGGGCTTTGCGCGCGGCGCCGACGGCGTTACGGAAATCCTTTCGTGAAGCCAAGCAAAAGTGCGCAACCAGATTGTCTTTGGCGTCGTGAATCGGCATCGTGCGCCCAGATTCGGTGCGCGGATAGGCGCCGCCTAGGTAGAGCTTATAGGTCTTAAGGACCGACAATCGTTCCGGTGTAGAGGAAGTCATCAGGAAAGCTCCAAGTAAGGGAGTAGACCGTGGCGGCCACCTTCGCGGCCAAATCCACTTTGTTTGTATCCGCCGAAAGGCGAGGTGGCGTCGAAGCGGTTGTAAGTGTTGCACCACACCACTCCGGCCTTGAGTTTGGCGGCGATGTCAAAGATGCGCGCGCCCTTATCGCTCCAAATGCCCGCGGCCAAGCCATAGGGCGTATTGTTGGCGCGTGTGAGCGCCTCCTCTGGAGTGCGGAAACTCATGACCGCAAGCACCGGGCCAAAGATTTCCTCGCGAGCAATCACATGCGCAGGCTGGACCCCTTCAAACCAAGTCGGCGCACACCAATAACCCTTCTTCGGCAATTTGGTTTTGATTTGCTGTAGGCTTGCGCCTTCGGCAACGCCCAACTTCAGATAATGCTGAATCGTCGCTAGCTGACTCGCCGAATTGATTGCGCCGAGGTCGGTGTTTTTATCCAAGGGGTCGCCGACGCGCAGGTTATGTAATCGAGCACGCAACAGTTGCTGCACCTCGGGCAAGACATCTTCCTGCACGAACAGGCGCGAACCTGCACAACAGACATGGCCCTGGTTGAAGAAAATGCCTTGCACCACTCCTTCCACGGCAGCATCTAGGCTGGCATCGTTAAAGATGATGTGCGGCGATTTTCCACCAAGCTCCAAGGTCAATCGTTTCGAGGTTCCGGCATTGACCCGCGCCAACTCCTTGCCCACGGCAGTACTCCCGGTGAAGGCGAGTTTCTGACAACCGGGGTGCGCGGCCAAAGCCGCACCAGTAGTGCCGTCGCCCGGAACAATATTGACCACACCGGGTGGGAGCCCTACTTCCTGGAAAATCTCCGCTAAGCGCAACGCGGTCAAGGGAGTGGTTTCCGCAGGCTTCAGGACCACCGTGTTACCACAGGCAATCGCGGGGGCAATCTTCCAAGCTGCCATCAAGAACGGGAAGTTCCAGGGAATGATCTGCGCACAAACACCAACCGGACGCGCTTTGCGACCGGGAAAGACGTAGTCGAGCTTGTCGGCCCAACCGGCGTGATAGAAGAAGTGTTTCGCGGCTTCGGGAATGTCGACATCGCGCGATTCTTTAATCGGCTTGCCATTGTCGAGCGTTTCCAGAACAGCAAGCTCACGTGCGCGTTCTTGAATTCGGCGCGCAATGCGGAACAAATACTTCGCTCGCTCTTGCGGCTTCAAGCGCTTCCATTTCGGCAATGCGGCGCGTGCTGCTGCCACCGCATCGTCGATGTCCTTGGGGTTCGCAATCAGGACCTCGCTCAGAGTTTCTTCTGTTGCCGGATTCACCGTGGTCAACCGCTTGCGGCCATGTCCCTTGACGAACTCGCCATTGATGAAGGCGCCGTAGCGTGCAGCAATCTCAACCTTGGTGCCTTCCGGCGCCGGCGCGTATTCCCAATGCTCGCCGAAATCCAATGCCGGCGCTTCGATGTTCAGTGTTTTTGGAGTCATTTAGGTCTCGGTGACATCGTATTGCGCAGCATAACGACCACTTTCTAGCCGCTGCAGCTGGCGCAGCACATCGTTCAAAAGGGAGCTGGCGCCAAAACGGAACCATTCCGGGGTCATCCAGGCATTGCCCAAGGTTTCCTTGACCATGACTAGGTAATGCAGTGCCTCTTTCGCAGCACGAATGCCGCCGGCAGGCTTCATGCCGATCATGCCCCCGCCGGCGAGATAGTGGGAGCGAATCGCTTCGAGCATGAGCAGCGTTACCGGCATGGTCGCGGCAGGTTGAATCTTGCCGGTACTGGTTTTGATGAAATCCGCGCCGGCATTCATGGCCAGGTGACTGGCCCTGGCGATGGCATCCATGGAACCCAATTCGCCGGTTTCCAAAATGACCTTGAGGTGAGCGCTTTCGCAGGCTTCTTTGATCGCGTGGATTTCGTCTTCGACCTCTTGGTGGTTGCCGGAGAGAAAGGCACCGCGCTGCAGAACCATGTCGATTTCGTCGGCTCCCTGGGCGACCGCTTCACGGACATCGGCCAACTTGGTCTCCAAGGCCACCTGGCCACTCGGAAAGGCGGAAGCCACACTCGCCACGCGCACACCACTATCCCCCACGCACTCCTTTGCCAAGCCCACCCACTTGGGATACACGCAAACCGCAGCCACCTGAGGAAGATTGGGAATGCTCGGATCCGGACATAGAGCCTTGCGGCAAAGCGACCGCACTTTCTCTGGAGAGTCACTGCCCTCGAGCGTGGTGAGATCAGTCATGGCGACGACCAATCGCAACCCCTGGGCTTTGGTTTCCTTCTTCAAGCTGCGCGTGCAAAAACTCGCCGCACGCTGTTCGAGAGCCACCGGGTCCACCGCGCGCTCATGATCTGACTTGGAGGGATTCATATCTAGTTCGCAGCCGTTTCTAGGCGCGGATCTATTTGTTCCAGGACTGCCCCACAGGGATGAAAAGTTGCCGTGGGACAGAACAACAATCCGATACTTGATGGAGTCCAATGGACCACAGCTCGCTGGCGTACGAAAAAGGCCCAGGACAATGCCTGTTCCAGGTTCCAGTCTCGCACGAAAAATCCCTCTTCACTCCATTCTGGAGTCACGCCAGGGAGGGAAGCACCAAAGGCGGCAAGGACCTCGCCCTGATGATCGAGTAAGGCGCGCTTGAACTTGGTATTGGCGCTGCGATTTTTCTTGCGAGAGAGTTCCTGAGACATCGGATTCCATGCCGTAATCAGGGTCCCACTGCTTGCCCCTTCGAGAATTTCCACCAGCGAGTTGGGCATGCCAGAATCGGCATCGGCGTTGAGGCGAAAGCCACACCAATGGCCAGGACCCTCTTCACGGGGGTCGGCTACCGCATATAGGGAGTCGCGGTAGACCTGCAACCAATCGGGTGCTGTCATGGAAGCGATTCTAGCGGGGAGCTAGGGTAGTTGTCGCCGAAGCCCTCCTCCCTTGGGATTCCAGCCTCTGAACTCGTGACGGCCCTCATTCTAAAACACCCGGTAGCCCTATCCCTATTACGTGAACTGCGCCACAAGGAGACTTCTGCGGCTCGATTCCGTGAAGTGGTTGCAGGCCTTTCGACCATTCTCGGCCTCGCCGCGACCAAAGATCTGGCCACGCGGTGCGTGGAAGTGCCGACACCATTGGAGCTGACCGAGGCTCAAGAACTCGCCGAGCACGTCGCCTTGGTCCCCATCCTGCGAGCAGGCCTGGGCATGGTCCCGCCACTGGCCACCTTGCTTCCCGAAGCTTCCGTGCGTCACCTCGGCTTCTATCGCGATGAAACCGCGCTAAAACCAGTGCCCTATTACAACAAGCTTCCCGCCGGTGGCCCCCCGGAGCGAGCCCTGGTTCTTGACCCCATGCTCGCCACCGGTGGCACGGCCATTGCGGCATGCACCGCCTTGCGGGAATGGGGCGTGAACAAGATTCAAATGCTCAGCTTGATTGGTTCCCCGGAAGGGGTCGCGGCATTGCACGCCGCCGATCCAGAAGTTTCGATTCATTTGGCTGCAATGGACCGCAACCTGGATGAAAATGGGTACATTCGTCCCGGCCTCGGCGACGCTGGAGACCGCCAGTTCGCCACCGCATAATCGCTGCACGTGCCCGCCCCTACCATTCATTTCGGTCCAGACACTCCGTTCTCCTTCCGCGAGCAGGAGGCCCTGCTCGCCTTCTGGAGTGCCGTGGAATCTGGAACCCATCCAGATACGAAACGATTCCTAGAGATTGCTCGCGCGCATGTGCAACGCATTCATGCCATTCGCGATGCACTCGAAAGTTATCCTCCGGTCTTTCAAGAACGCGAACTAGGGGCACGTCAACGAGGCCTCGGCACCTTGGTCGATTTAATTGCCAACGCCACCGATGCCGACGTCGAAATGTTCCTGCCAACACGCGCCATGCTATGGCGCAGCTTGACGATGGCAAGGCTAAATTTTTGGCGTTTGGTGCGCTACTTGGTCGAAGAAATTTTTCACGACGACGCGCCAAATGAGCTGGCAACCATGACCGATGGCCGTGTGCATGCCAGCGTTTACCTCAAGATGGTCGACGAATTGCTGCTGTCCTTGGCTATGGACGAAACATTGGACCGGCACTTACGTAGCGAAGGAGTCGTCAGTCTGACTTCGCTCTGGGACGGCACGCCCTCTAGTGCGGTCCAAGAATTTTTCCCTGTCCTCGAAGCCATTTGGGAAGCCCGTCGGCACCTCCGCGTCAGCGTCGGCACCATGCTCGGTGTTTCCGAAATCATGAAGCTTCTGCAGGCCGGTTGTGCTCCCCAGTTTGTGGATTACTTCAGACGAGCGCGCATGACCCAAGACGAGGGCATGGCCTTCCAAGAATTCTTGATTGGAGTCACCACAGAGCAGATTCACGACTTGGAGGAACTGCTCGAAGACACCGGGAAGTCGTGTTTCAGCGTGGAAGAAGCCCAAGCCGCCCTTGGCCGCTCTACCTTCCGTCTGGATGATTCTGCGGCCGGGGTTGGCGCCTACCAGTTCCATCGGGAACGTCAGCTGCAAGCTGCGGCAAGGCGCCTACGCAACTTGCCTGGGCCAAAACACACGGCGGAAGAGTACATGCTGCTCTACTTCCTGGAAGACAAGATGCGCTAAAGCGCATGCCGGAGCTTCCAGAAGTCGAAACGACCTGCCGCGGGATTGCCCCCTTTGTGGTGGGCAAAACGGTGCGCAAGGTCACGGTGCGGCGCCATGATTTGCGACTACCCATTCCGCGCAATTTCCCGCAGCTACTGACTGGCAAACGATGCCTTGGCCTGGAGCGACGTGCCAAGTACTTATTACTGCGCTTTGCCCACGGGCATGTCCTTGGACACCTGGGCATGTCGGGAAGCTTGCGCGTGGTTTCGGAACAAGAGCCTTGGCGCAAGCATGAGCATTTCGCTCTGGGTTTGGCGCACAAGCGTGAGCTCCGTTACCACGACCCGAGGCGCTTCGGGTTATGGATATGGACCACGGAGCCACCCGAGCACCATACTTTGCTGCGCAAGCTCGGACCGGAACCGCTGCAAGATCACTTCACCGCAGAGGCCTTCTATCAGGGCACACGCAAACGAACGCGAAGCTTAAAGGAACACCTGATGGATCCGCATGTCGTGGTGGGTGTCGGCAATATTTACGCTGCAGAAAGTTTGTTCTTGGCTGGCTTACGCCCCGGGCGACGTGCCAGCGCACTGACCCGACATGGCAGTCAAGTGTTGGTGCAGCAGGTAAAAGAGGTGCTGGCGGCAGCCATTCAACAAGGCGGCACCACGCTGCGGGATTTTGCCGGTGCCGACGGCACCCCGGGCTATTTCGCCCAGCATCTTTGGGTCTACGACCGCGCAGGCAAACCCTGCCGCAGATGTGGCACCGCGATTCGCCAAAAAGTCCTCGGACAGCGCAGTAGCTACTACTGCCCCAGCTGTCAGAAGTAGATTTCCTGAACAATTCAAGGCGTGAGACGGCCCTGAGCGCCCACAGAGCCAGTTCTAGGTGATTTTTCCTTCTAAACGTTTGTTTGAATCAAACAATCGATTAAGGTACGCGCTCATGGCCAGCTCCAACACCCAAACGGCCGTTCTTGACGCCGCCCGGGAGCTCTTCGCTGAGAAGGGATACCCGGCAACCAGCCTGCGTGAAATCACGCGCAAGGCTGGAGTCAATCTTGCGGCAGTGAACTATCACTTTGGGTCCAAAGAAGGCTTGCTCAAGGAGTTAGTTCGTGAGTGCCTGGACCCCATCAATGAGAAGCGCCTCACACGCCTGGACCAGGCAGAGGCGGAAGCCAATGGCCAGCCGGTGGAGCTGGAACACTTGATTCGCATCTTCTTGGAACCGGTGTTCGAAAGCATGGAATGTGATGAAGCCAATCCCATGCCGTGCTTGATTGCTCGCATGCATCACGAACCCCATCCTCAGCTCCACCAAATGTTGCCGGAAATTTTAGCGCCGGTTGTCATCCGGTTTATGACTGCACTGCAACGCTGCTTGCCCGATCATTCGGTCGAAGTTCTCTCCGTGCGCAGTCAGTTCATGGTCGGTGCCATGCTTCATGTTCTGGATATGCACGAAACCATCAACGGAGTTCGCCTCGATGACCGCGAACAAATGCTGCAAGATCTCGTTCGTTATTCCGCCGCCGGCTATCGCGCCCCACAAATGTCATGACTCTCTTCTCATCCTTCCGGGGCCGTGCTGGCTATGTCGCCACTCCCCTAGTTTTATTGATGGCCTGTTCCAGCGAGCCTCAAGTTCACACTCAGATCGATGAAATTCTTGCCGGATATCAATACCAAGCACCCGGCGTGGATGCCCCCGTGGCAGATGCGGGCTCCGGACCTTGGTGGCAGGAAATGGCGTCCTCGGAACTGGATCGAACGATTCAGGCCGTCTTGGTCAGTAACTATGACCTGCATGAGGCCGCCGCACGCGTTCGCAGTGCCACAGCCGTTGCCGAGGCGGTCGCCGGACGATCCAACCCGCAACTTGGTGCTGCCTTCGACAATTCGCGAAGCCGCTCGGTCCTCATCGGCATTCCGATTCCAGGCGCACCCAACCCCCTGGCCACCACATCTACCTCTCATCAGCTGGGATTAAACCTAAGCTGGGAGGTTGATTTATGGGGTAGGCTCGATGCCGATGAGCGCGCCGCAATCGCAGACATGGACACCGCTCTCTCCAACTTGGAAGGAGCTCAACTTTCCCTTTCCGGCTTAACCGCGAAGGCTTGGTTGGCCTTGCTCGAAGCCCGCGAACAAGAAGGGTTTGTCGAAGCCCAACTGGAGAACGCACGCAGCTTGTTGGCGCACCTGGAGCGCGCATATCAGCAAGGTGGCTCAAGCGCCCCACTTCGCGATGCCGAAGCCAAAGTGTCTGCCTGGGAAGCTTCGCGCAGCAATGCCAAGCAACAAAGCGCGGTGCGTGAGCGCCAACTGGTGTTGCTACTGGGCACGGCAAGTCCACAACGCGCAGAGTACCTACCTTCAATTGGGGCTCAATTGCCTGAACTGAATACTGCGGTGCCGGTCGGACTACCTGTCACGCTTCTGGAGCGCCGACCAGATTTGCAGGCCGCCGAAGCCAGCTTGCGCGCCGCCGATGCTCGATTGCAATCAGCCCAACGCGCGCTCTATCCCAGTTTGCGCTTGACTGCCAGCGGAGGCACCCGTTCCGACGCCCTCAGCGACCTTCTCGACGGTGATTTCAGTGTCTGGAATCTGGCTGCCGGGATTAGCACCCCACTGTTTCAAGGCGGCACCCTCCGCGCCAACATCGAAGCGCAAGAAGCCGCCAGTGATGCCGCGGCATGGTCGTTTGCTCGTGCCGTGCTCTCTGCCTTGATGGAAGTAGAAAACGCTTTGGTCCAAGAGCAGGCCATGTTGGAGCAAAAAGGCCAACTTGCCCAGCAAGCGGAATCAGAACGACTCCGCTTACAACAAGCGGAACGTCAGTATCGATCCGGAGTCGGTCGAGCCGCTGACATTTTTGCCGCGCGAGCCACCTGGCTTGCCACCCAATCCCAAGAGCGCAGCCTTCAACTGATGCTTCTGCATAACCGCATCGATCTCCACCTCGCCTTGGGCGGCTCCTTCGCCCCTTCCGGTTCATGAAACGTTTCCTTCAATTCTTAATCCCCGTGGCCCTCATTGCCGTTGGCCTGGGCGCGAAGTCTCTATTCGTCGCCACAGGCCCTGAAGCCACTATTCAAGAGGTGGTCTATGACAAGCCCCTAGTCGAAAGCATGGTGGTGCAAGTTCAGGAACATCAGCTGAATATTGCGGCATGGGGAGAAGTGCAAGCGGCCTCGACCAGCACGGTGGTTGCACGCTCCAGCGGCGAGCTTCTCCAGCTGAGTCAGAAGCTGTTGCCGGGGGCCAGCTTCGCCAAAGGCGATCTCCTGGCGCGGCTCGATGACACCGATGCCCGTGACAACCTCGCCCTGGCGGAAAGTCAAGTTGCCCAGGCGCGCGCAGCATTGGAATTGGAACAAGCCCAAGCCGACGCAGCCAAGGAAGACTGGGAGGAGTTTGGCCAAGGCGAAGCTCCCGCGGTAGTCGTCCGCGAACCTCAACTCGCCGCTGCTCGGGCTAGCTTGGCCGCCGCAAATGCTCAGTTGGCCATGGCCGAAACGCAACTCAGCCGCACTGAAGTCCGTGCGCCTTTCGCGGGGCGCAGCCTCGAGCGCATGGCAGAAACAGGGCAATGGGTCGCGCCGGGCACTCCCCTTGGAAGGATTTACCCCACCGCAACCCTCGAAGTCCGGTTACCGCTCACTCGCCGCGACTTGGACTTGCTCGGCACTACTGACGCTGACAGTCTCTCTGGCCGCAAAGTGCTTCTGCAGGATGGCGAACGTATCTGGCAAGCACAGCTGAATCGCATGGAAGCCAGTGTCGACCCCGGCACACGCCTGTTGGAAGCCATCGCCACCGTTGCTGGTGAATCTAGCAATCTCCCTGGCGCCTTGACTCCTGGCATGTTCCTACGCGGCACGATCGAGGGCCGCCAGTTGGAGCAGGCCATCCTGATTCCCTCGACCGCGCTTTTAGACCGCAACCAACTGCGCATGATTGATGGTGGCAATCGAGTTCATCAGGTCGAGGTCGAGCTAATTCATGACGACGGCGTCACCGCGGTGATCGGTTCCGGCTTGGAAGACGGAAGCCGCATCTTGCTGACCCCACTTGCTCTCTTCGTCGAGGGCATGGAAGTCACCTTGGTCAACGCGGAGGACTAGAGTCATGCGCTCAATTATTGAATGGTTTGTGCGCAACACGGTTGCCGCCAACTTGCTGATGGTCGGGATTGTCGTCGTCGGCCTCATGACCATCACCACCCTTAAGCAAGAGGTGGTCCCGGAAGTCATCGTGGAGTCGGCGATGGTGCAAGTGGTTTACCCCGGCGCGGCACCGGAAGAGGTCGAGGAAGGCATCTGCATGCGGATTGAAAAGGAAGTGCAGGGCTTGGCCGGCGTCGACCAAGTCAAAGCGACAGCCTTTGAAGGCATGGGCATGGTCACGGTGGATTTCCTCGAGGGGGAAAACCGCGAGCGCATGCTCGATGACATCAAGGCAGCGATTGACCGCATCGACAATTTCCCCGCCGATGCCGAAGAGCCGCAAGTGGAGTTGGTCGAGATTAACAACCGCGTGATGACCTTGGCGATTTGGGGCGACGCTGGCCCTGAGCAATTGCGCGAGGCCGCTCGCCGGGTGGAAGATGCTTTGATTGCGCAACCGGAGATTTCTCTGGTCAAGCTCAGCAATGCCCCCGAATATGAAATCTCGATTGAGATTAGTGAAGGCGCCATGCGCCGGCATGGGCTGAGCTTCGATCAGGTCACCACTGCCGTACGCATGGACTCATTGGATCTACCCGGCGGCGGAATCAAGGCCGACAGCGGCGAAATTTTGCTGCGCGCCAAAGGCCAAGCCTATGTTGGCAAGGACTTTGCCGGAATCCCTGTACTTTCCCCGGCCTCGGGCGGAAGAATCTTGCTTGGCGACATCGCCACCATTCGCGATGGATTCGCAGAGACCGATCAGTCCAATCGCTTCAATGGCGAACCTGCGGTCATGCTCGACATCTATCGGGTCGGCAAGCAAGACGCCTTGGATATGGCCGGTTTTGTGGATTTGGCGCTCGAAGATGCGCGCCAACGATTGCCGCAGGGAATCCACCTCACCCGCACTGGCGACGACACCAAAATTCTTCGCGATCGTTTGGACCTCATGCTCCGCAACGGTCGCGCCGGCTTGCTGTTGGTATTGGTTTCCTTGGCCCTATTCCTGCGCCTGCGCTTAGCACTGTGGGTGACCCTGGGCATTCCGATGGCCATGCTCGGTGCGGTCGCGCTCTTGCCCGGCTTCGATGTCTCCATCAACCTCATCTCCCTGTTCGGCTTCATTGTCGTGCTCGGCATCGTGGTCGATGACGCCATCGTGGTCGCGGAAAATATTCACGAGCATCGACAGCGCGGAAAGTCTGGATTGCAAGCCGCGGTTGAGGGCGCCTCAGAAATGTCCAAGCCGGTCATCTTCGCCATCTTGACCACGATTGCCGCCTTTGTCCCGATGATGATGATGCCCGGCAACATGGGGCAGTACTCGCGGAATATCCCGTTGGTGGTCATCGCGACCTTGATCTTCTCCTTGGTGGAATCGCTCTTGATATTGCCTGCTCACCTGCGCCACCTTCCGGCCGATGGCCATCAAAAGAAGGTCAGCATGTGGAGCAGAGTCCAGGACAAGGTCGACGGCGGACTTCGCTTTGTGATTGACCGCCTCTATCGTCCGACTGTGGGTTTGGCCACGCGCTGGCGCTACGCCACGGTGGCCGCGAGTATTGCGCTGTTCTTGGCCATCATCGGTTACGTGGAAAGCGGTCGCATTCGCTTCAACTTTTTTCCCGTGATTGAAGCCGACAACGTGGTTGCCGAACTACAAATGCCGTTAGGTACTCCCCTCGCCGTCACTGAGGCCAACATCCAACGTTTTGAACGCGCTGCGCAAGAGCTTCAAGACGAGCTCATGAACGCTGAGGGCAAGCCGCTGATTTTGAACATCACGACGGCAGTTGGAGCGCAGCCGTTCAAGGAGAAACAACAAAGCAGTGGCGGAACCAAAGAAGTCTCCGTCGGTGGGTCACACCTGGCTGAGGTCAACCTGGAATTGTTGAGCGCGGAGGAACGGGTCATGACCGGCAATGAAATCTTGCGCGTGTGGCAAGAACGCACTGGCCCCATTCCCGGCGCAGAAGAGCTCTCTTTCTCCTCTGACCTCATGGGGGGCGGCGGCGACGTCAACATCCAACTCAGTGGTGCTGACATGGCCAGTCTGCAAGCTGCCTCCGATCAGTTGCGGGAGCGCCTACTCGCGGTGACTGGTGTCCAAAATTCGCGAGATACCTTCGTCGAGGGCAAACGCGAAATCCAGTTCCAGCTCAATGAAGAAGGAGAGGCCCTCGGCCTGCGGCTAGCTGACCTCGGCCGGCAAGTGCGCCAAGCCTTCTATGGCGAGAAGGCACAAAGCATTCAGCGCGGCCGCGACGAGGTCGATGTCATGGTGCGCTACCCCCGCGAAGACCGCGAGCAGTTGGCGACTCTGGATCAGATGAGGCTTCGCACCATCGACGGCCGAGAAGTCCCCTTAGGACAGGTGGCAGAGGCCAGCTATGGTCGTGGCTACTCCAAGATTGACCGTCTGGACCGCCGCCGCAGCGTCAGCGTGCTTGCGGACCTCGACAAAACCGTCACCACGCCGGACACCGTACTCGCGGCACTCCGCAATGACGGCTTCCTCGACCGCTTGGTCGCTAGCTATCCAGGCATGCAGTATTCGCTAGAGGGAAAGCAGAGGGAGCAAGCCGAGTTCATGGAGACCATGATGCGCCTGAATGCCTTAGCCTTGATTGCCATTTTCATTCTCCTGGCGATTCCCTTAGCCTCCTACACCCAACCGCTGATCATCATGTCGGCAATCCCCTTTGGCTTCATCGGGGCAGTGGCTGGGCATGTCTACCTCGGGATTGACCTGACAATCTTCTCGTTGATTGGCATCGTGGCGCTGAGTGGCATCGTGGTCAACGACTCTTTGGTCATGATGGACCTGATGAATCGAGAGCGGAAGCAGGGCATTGCGATTGGTCAGGTGGTCATCGACGCCGGCACCAAGCGTTTCCGCGCCATCATGCTGACGACCATGACCACCTTCCTCGGGCTCACGCCGCTATTGCTCGAAAAGAGCCTGCAGGCGCGCTTCCTAATCCCCATGGCCGTGTCAGTGGCCTTTGGAGTTCTATTCGCTACCATCATCACTCTGATTTTGGTACCTTCCTTATACCTCATTCTTGAGGACATCCATCGTTTCGCTCGAGGCGCCCAAAACCGCCTTTTGCCCCCTGTAACGACGACTTAACGTGAATTTCAACATTACCCCGGAAGAGCTCCGTGAGCTCCTAGCCGAGAATCAAGCTCAGTCCTGCCTGAGTGACCGGAATGGCGCGTCCAAAGTACGCCTCATCGATGTCCGTGAACCTGAGGAGTACCAATTGTGTGCTCTCCCAGATGCGGAGCTCCGTCCCATGTCTGAGTTCAGCCGCTTCCAAGAGGAGCTGGTGGAGTCCGACGACACCCTAGTGGTCTACTGCCATCACGGAATTCGCAGTGCCGGCGTGGTCAACCAGTTGCGCTACCTCGGCCGCGAGAATGTTCTGAACCTGGCCGGCGGCATCGATCGTTGGAGTACCGAGGTCGACCCACAGGTCCCTCGTTACGGGTCCAACTAGGGAATCTGGTCATTTACAACCACCTTCGGTTGTATCAACTCTCGAATGTTGCCACAGATCGGGTTTTTCGGGGACTTTATCCGATTTGCGCCTTTCTAGAATCTCTTTCTGAATCAAGGAGTTGGGCAGTTTTCTCAAAAAAAGAGGGCAGAATCCTGGACAGAACCCAGTCTGTGGGATACACCTAGTTCAAGGTCGTGCCCGGCGAAATCCCCTGGCGAGCCCGACCCCGCCCAATTTCGGGCCCCTACCCCTTTGACCCTAGGCTTCAGGAGAAATCTAGAATGTTCCGTAGCATCGTCGTCTCGGCGGCCGCTCTCGCAATCGCGACAAGCGCCTCCGCCCAAACCCAGCAACTAGCTGGAAATGTTCATAAGACCGTGGCACCTAACCACGGTATCTACAAGCTCGACTCCGGTTTCGAGGTCTCGACCCAGGCATACCGCTCTGGCCCAGAGACTCTCTTCAACAACCGCGAAGGAGTCGTTTACTACTACACCACCGTCGCAGACACCGACGAGTACATCGATGATGGCTCGTTCGCTCAGCGCGGCGTGACCGGCCAAGAGCAGGTCAACGGTATTGTCTTCGAGTACTGCTCCGGAATTCCCGACGCAGTTGGCGACGCTCTGGATACAGAGTTTCGCATGTACGACGACACGACCTTCAACGTCGGCCCGTCGACTTGGACCAACGCAACCTTTGAGCGTGGAGCTTCTTGCGCCTTCGGTATCGTCGGCCTTCCTGGCGACACCGCTCTTACTGGCCTCTCCTGCTGGGGAGTGACCTTGGATCTGGCTGGTGGCTTTGAATGCACCTTGCCACAAGAGCTCACCCTTGGTGGTGCCGAGCAGTTTGGCTGGTCCATGTCCTACCTCGATGTCGCCGCGACCACTGGTCCGTTCGTCGATTCCATGGTGGGTACCACGCAAGTTTCCTACGGTATGACCGATGGTTTCGAGTGGTTTGACATGCTTGCCGTTGGTGCCGAGCACCAAGGTAACTTCTGGTTCGGTGGTGGTACCAAGCTGCAAGGTAACTTCAACATTACCATGGAAGGTAATGTGAACGATACCCAGGCCTACTACAGCGCCGCTCCTTTGGCTAACGACACCGTCGATTGGCAGGCCACCAGCGAAGTCCGCGCCAATACGCTCGCTGGCTGGATGGTGACCAACCCTGATGGCGTCTCCAACTACGGCATGCTCGTGTCGAACGGTTCCGCTGACTCCCCAGTCGTTGCTGGTGGTACCGCGAACTTGCTCGTCGATGCTGGCGGCCTTCTGACCAGCCCGATCCCCATGGGTACCGCTGGCTCCTTTGGCGTCAACTTGCCTCCAAGCATTCCTGCCAACATCTACTCCCAGGCTGTGCAGCACACCGGCGCCCTGAGCCCGGCGAACACCACTGCCGCCTCGAACGGTCTGCACCACAGCAACTAAGCTGAGTTCAGATTCGACAGGCTCGCCTGTCACTTGCCCCCCGCAGCCTCGGCTGCGGGGGGCTTTTTCATAGGAATTTGCATCTCAAAATTCTTTGATTTTCACGATTTATCAGCAACCGAGTGCTTTTCATGACGTACACTCATGTGTCCCCTTTCGGGGGACGGAACTTTCATTGTTGCCTGAACAGTATTCCTAGCCCTGGACTAGGCCCTGTTCGAGCCACTCCCCTCTAAACGAAGACCCTAGGAGGTCTCAATGTTACGTAGCATCGCCACTGGTGTGGCGCTTCTTGGCCTTATGGCTGGAGCGACCGCCCAACAACAAACGCTGACCACTGGTACAGCTAACCGCACCGTCGCCCCTCAGCACGGTGTTTACAAGATGGAGTCCGGCTTCGAGCTGACCCAATCTACTCCTCGCACCGGTCCGGACACCTTGTTCAACAACCGCGGTGGTGAGTATTACTTCGATACTCTCAACCAGAGCACATCTTTCGAATACGTCGACGAAGGCTCCTTCCCTCAGACTGGTGTCAATGGCACCGAACAGGTCAACGAACTCGTCTGGGAGTACTGTTCCTTCGAGCCAGATGATCCAGGTGGCGTTGCCTTGAACCCTGGTTCCGTCATGACCTTCTATAACGAAACCATCTTCAATGCTGGTGCAACTGGCTGGCCAACTTTCCAGTGCGGTTATGCCATCGCTGGTCTCCCTCAATGGGACGGCAACCCAGCCGGCCTAAACTGCTGGATCATCACTCTAGATTTGAGTGGTGGCTTTGAATGCACCTTGCCTCAGGAGCAGACCCTGGGTGGTGCGGAAACCTTCGGCTGGTCGAACACCTACCTCTCACTGAACACGGGCCCCGTGTTTGGCTCAACAAACGGCTACGGCGTGGTAGATGGCTTTGAATGGTACGACCTTACCCAGCCTGCTGGCGCGGAGTACCAGTTCAACGTCTTCTTCGGTGGCGGCCCTAAGGCCCAAGCCAACTGGAACCTCGAGCTAAACGGCTATGCCAACGATACCGAGGCTTACTACAGTGCAGCCCCTCTTGCGAACGACACCGTGCAGTGGAACACGAGCGGTGAAGTCCGTGCCGGATCTTTGGCTGGCTGGGTTGTCGAAAACCCAGACGGCGTCTCGAACTACGGCATGTTGGTCTCCAATGGTGCCGTGGACTCCCCGGTCGTTGCCGGTGGTACCGCAAGCTTGCTCGTGAACAGTAGTGGTCTCTTGACCAGCCCGATTCCCATGGGCACTGCTGGTTCCTTTGGCGTCAACCTGCCTCCGAGCATTCCTTCTAGTATCTTCACCCAGGCTGTGCAGCACACTGGTGCATTGAGCCTCGCCAGCACCACGGCCGCCTCGAACGGTCTACAGCACAGCAACTAAGCTGATCTGATCTGAGCGGCCTTCGGGCACGCTCGCCCTCCGCCACCCCGTCGCTCTTCGAGAGCGGCGGGGTGGCTTGCGTATGCGTAGAATGATGGGGTGAGCAAGCCCCTCGAAGAAGGGCGTTCCCTAGTCGAACGCCGGCTGTCCTTTTTGCGGCGCCAGCGCGGAAAGCAGCAGCACGCAGACCAAGCACCCGGCCAAGGCAATGGACCAGAGAATCGCCATGGCCAGCCGCAAACCCCGGTCGGCCAACACCTCGTCAAAAACTGGCCGGTCTTGGACCTGGGTGTGCAACCGGACATCGCCCGCGAGGACTGGAGCCTGCGCATCGATGGCATCGTCGAGAACCCGGTCACTCTGGATTGGGATTCCTTGCTTGCGCTGCCCCAGGTGGAAGATGCCTCTGACTTTCATTGCGTCACGACCTGGAGCCGCCTCGACAATCAATGGAAGGGCGTTCGCTTTCTGGACCTTGCCGCCGTGGTGCGCCCAACCGAAGAGGCGCGCTTCATTCTTTGCACCGGCAGCGACGCCGATCCCATGAGCCAAGAGGTGTACACCACCAACTTGCCTCTCGTCGACGCTTTAGAGGAGGATGTCCTTCTCGTGCATACCTGGAACGGCGCAGCCCTACCGCGCGAGCACGGCGGTCCGGTGCGTATGATCACCCCCAAGCTGTACGCATGGAAAGGCACGAAGTGGATCAACCGCATTACATTTCTTCAGGAAGATCAGCTCGGCTTCTGGGAGAAGCGCGGGTACAGCAACTCCGCAGACCCATGGCGCAACGACCGCTATTCTTCCTAAGTCCGCTGCTGATACTGGCGCTCGCGGCAGGCTGGTGGCAACAAGAGCCGCAGTCCCAGGACTTGGTCTTACTGGATCGTGCCTTGCACCTAGGTGACGATGAAACCCCAGAGTGGCCCGAGGCTTCCGCCACGCCCATCGCCAAAGGCGCTTTTGGCCTAAGCTTTCCGCTTACGGAAGAACAATATCAGCGGTTCACGGCGCAGAGCCCGGCTGCCTTGCGCCTGACCGTGCGCAACGTCAACAACACTTGGGAGTTAAACTTCAATGGCACGGTGTTCGACACGCTTCCGGTTGGGGAAGATCGCGTGGAGCATCTGTTTCCTGTGCCCACACACCTCCTTCGCGTGGGCGAGAACGTGTTTGGTGTGCAAACCAAATCCCAAGGAGACGACATCACCCTAGGGCCGATTGTTCTTGCTGGAGAATCCTTCCGCGAACTGCTGCAACTCACGCCTCTTCCCCTGCGCGTGACCAATGCCGAGGGTGAGGGCATTCCGGCAAGACTCACGATTGTCAATGCCGCAGGGGAAATGGTGCCGCTGTATGACCCCGAGGGTTTGGGCATTAGCCTGCGCCCTGGTGTCGCCTATAGCGACCAGCATGGTGAACTCTATTGCGAAGTCGCCGAAGATCAGCACCTCACGGTTTATGCCACACGCGGCCCCGAATGGAGTGTCGCCGAGCAACAAGTGCACAGTGGCAATAGCCAAGGGGTCACCGAGCTCTCACTCTTCCGCGAGATCGCAACCGATGGTTGGCTTGCGGTCGATACCCACTTGCATACCTTGACCTTTAGCGGACACGGCGACGCCAGCGTCGCAGAACGCGTGCGCACTCTTGCCGGTGAAGGCTTAGATGTGGCGATTGCGACCGACCATAATCACCAAACTGATTACTCTTCGTGGCAAGAAGAAGGCGGTTTCTCGCAGGACTACCGCAGCATCATTGGCAATGAAGTCACGACCGACATCGGTCACTTCAATGCTTTCCCCTTCGCCCCCGGTTCGGCGAAGCCCAATGCCAGGATTGTGGATTGGCAGAAGCTCTTTCAAGAGATTTTGGACCAGGGCGCCAAGGCCGTGATTCTGAATCACCCGCGTTGGCCCAATCGCCAAGACGGCCCCTTTGGTGTAGAGCAGTTGAACCCCCGCACCGGACATTTCGCGAATGGGCTTGAGCTTCCGGTCCACGCCATGGAAGTGCTTAACGCCACCACCCCGGAAGTTCCGTGGCAAGAGCTACGGCAGGATTGGTTCTCCCTTTTGAATGCTGGGAGACGTCTCCACGGCGTTGGGTCCTCCGATTCGCACACGGTGTTTGACCCAGCTGGCCAAGGGCGCACTTGGATTGCGGCAAGTTCCGACAACCCCTTAGAGGTTTCCGAGGAAGAGATTGCGACAGCCGTACGCGAAGGCCGCAGTTCGATGGCACTCGGCTTGTTTGGCACCATCTTGGTTTCCGGAGCAATGCCTGGGGACTTGCTATGGCTGGAACAGGAGCCATATCTTGAAGTCGACATCCGCATGCAGGTTCCTAGTTGGGCCGCGCTTTCCCTAGTTGAGGTCTTCGTCAACGGAGAGCTCGTGGCTAGTGCCGATGTCACTGAGAAGCAAGGGACCGACCGTGTGGAACAAGAGTTCACCTTTAGCGTTCCCGCACCTTCGCACGATGCCTGGATTGTCGCCAGCGTCAGTGGGCCTCGTCCGGAGGCTCCATGGTGGACTTGTCAGTTTCCCGATTTGGTATGGATAAGCAACCCGGTTTGGTTTGATCAAGACCATGATGGACACTGCTCCTCACCGATGGAGATTGCCGCCCATCTTCTAAAAAGCGCTGCTCGAGATGAGCAAGGATTGGCGAAACCATCTGAGCTTGCCCGGATATTGCAAGAAGTGGACGTCGCCGTAGCCACTCAGCTTTTCGTCGCATACAACAGCACTCTCGAAACCCTACTCGCGGAATCCGAATGACCTCCCCTCGCTCCTTCTGGAAAGAAGTCCTCGCCTTTTGCGCGGTAGCGCTATTGCTTGCCCTAGCGAACTCCTTCCTGAATCCATCTGCCATGGCGCTCGGTACCAACTACTTCCCAGGAAGTACCGCTGCCCCCAGCCAGGCGAAATCAGGCGAAGGCGGACCTGAACTGGTGCCCGGTAAACCGCAGCATGAGTTTCAAGTTGCGGATCTAGAAGAAATGAAGGCCGACATGGCCTTCTTCCGCGAGCCAGAAGGCGACATTCTTTGCCTCGATGCACGCTCGCCCGAGCTATACCGTAAAGGCCATATCCCGGGCTCCTTGTTACTCGACCACTATCACAAGGAGAAATATCTTCCGGAGCTTTTGCCGCGCTTACAGAACGCAGCCATGATCATCATCTACTGCGCCGGCGGCGATTGTGAAGACAGCATCTTTCTTGCGCGGTCGCTCATGTATGAACATGAAATCGATAAGGAAGTGTTGTGGATTTATGAAGGCGGCATGCTCGAATGGGAAGCCGAAGGCATGGAACTGGCCGAAGGAAATACGCCATGAGCCGAATGAACTTCCCTTTCCTACCGGTGCTTGTCCGCTGCGGCGTCGCCGCCTTGTTGCTGGCCTATGGCATCGAAAAGATGGGCGGCCTCAGCGACTTCCTGAAGTCGATTCATAGCTATGGCGTTCTTCCGACCACCCCACCCTGGATTTTGAATCTGGCAGCCAACGGCATTCCGATTCTCGAAATCGTGGGCGGATTGTTTCTGCTCTTTGGCTGGTGCCGCCGCGGCACCTCAGCGGTCGTGGCTTTGTTCCTCCTGGTGTTCAGCGTAGCCATCTTCATGCGCACCCTAGACGTCATGGGAGAAACTGGACAAGCCTTCACCGAAATCGCCTTTGACTGCGGTTGCGGCAATGGCGATGTCATCATCTGGCAGAAGCTCTTGTTCAACGCAGCCCTGCTGCTCGGTGTGCTCTATGTCGGCTTCCGCCCGGAAAAACAGCGCGCCATCAGCGTCTGACGGCACCGCGCTCTGTGGCTACCACTGGGCGCCGCAAGGGGAGATAGGCCAAGAAGGCATCCCTCGTGGCCGAGTGCTCCTGGTCCATGGCCTAGGAGAGCATCTCGGGCGCTACCAGGGCGTTGCCGAGGCCTTCACCGCTGTGGGGATGGAAGTTGCCGGCGTCGACCTGCGCGGCTTTGGGAAGTCTCTTGGGCGACGTGGCCATATCTCGCAATGGCAGGACTATGGCCGCGACCTGGATCAAGGATTGGCCCTGCTCTCGCCCGGGCCGGTGCTGGTGTTTGCCCATTCCATGGGCGGCTTGGTCGCCCTCGATTGGCTTCGCACCCAACGTGGCGAGTCGCGCGTCACCGCGCTGTGTTGCTCTGGCCCTTTAGTGGGCAATGCAGCCACGCCGCCGGCCTGGCAACATCATCTGGCCAAAGCCCTCGGCCGTCTGTGCCCAATTCTTCCCTTCCCCAACGGGATTCCACTGGAAGACCTCAGCAGCTTGGGTTCAGAAGTAGAACGTTTCCGTCAAGACCCTTTGCGTATCGGCACCGTCACGCCGCGCTGGTATCGAGAAATGCTGACGGCACTAGACCACGCTTGGGATTTCATTCCGCAGGCCACCCTTCCCATGCAACTCCACATTGCCGAAGAAGAACGAGTGATTTCGCTCCCGGCATTGCGGCAACTGAGCCAATCATGGGGCGGGGAAATCGATACCCATTCCTGGCCCGGCAGCCGCCACGAAATCATGCACGACTTGGCGCAGGAGGATTTCCTAGCCAAGATTGCGGCCTACGCGCAAGACATCTTTCGCCGCTAATTCGTTTTAACCTTCTCTACGTCTAGCGACAGGTGTGCGGCGCCATCTAGCTCAAAGTACTCGATTCGAATCGGCAAGGTGGTGGGTTGTGGAAGACGAATCTCAAAAACATGCTCTTTGGTGGCATGGTGCGTCCAATCCTCGAGCTTGAGCTCGCCGTCGACGTAAAGGCGCATGCCGTCATCGGACCGGACCTTCAAACGCCATTTCCCGCGCGGCAACTGCAGTCCACCGCGAGCCAAAATGCCAAAGTGATCAACGGGGACTCCACTACCGCCAAGGATGTCGTGGACCGAGCCACTGCCCATGGCAAGCTGCAGCTCCTGAGTTCTGAACTCTTGCGCTTCTTCAGATGCCACGGCCTTGGACCAAGATTTCTTCTTCTTGCGCGGATCTTCCGTCAACGGGAAAGCCATCACGCGCCAGTCTGCGGTGACAAAGCGACCTTCGGCAATCAAAGGAATGCCATCGGCGCGAACTTCTAGGGCGTATTCGACCACGCCGAGGTCATCGGAAATAATCCAAAAGGTGGCCGGTCCATCTGGCGAAAACTCGGGTCGAAAATCCACCTCACCAGTGACCGCCATTTCCTCGACGCGCGCGCTTGTCGGCATGAGTTGATACCCATGCGCGCCATCTTCGCGGATGCCATGGAAGAACAGCGATGGCCCTTCGTGGTCCCAAGGTCCCCACTCCTGCATAAGAATGGACTCCCGGCCACCCAAGTGCCGACGCGCGCCAATCGGATTGGCAGAACCAAGTGCCTGCGCGCGCGCTTGTGCAACCATCTTGGGGCCAGACTGGCGATATTCATTGGCCTCCACCACCATCAAGGCAGTGGATTCTAAAGGCAAGGTTGCCGACGGCGCCTCTTTGACGACTTGCGCCCCCGGTCCATGCAAGCTGTTTTCATGAAGGTAGACCTCGAGCTCGCCGCGCGCCAGGATGGCCATGCCCTCTGTTTCCAAGGTGTTCCACCCTAGGAAGACATGCTCGCTCTGCAGATTGTTCGCCTTGCCCCATGGCAAATCCGCGAAAGCACCTGGGAAGCGCCATAGATGTATCCCGCAATGATCTTTGCTGAATCGATTATCGAGTACCCATAGATTGCGCGGGTGGTCCACATTGATTCCGCCATGCTCAAGGCCGTAACCCGCATCGCCATTGGCCACGAAATCATTATTCCAAACGTACATCTCCTGAGAGAAGCCACCCCAAATACCGCAGATGGCGTTGCCTTCAAAATGGTTTTCTGCAATCCAGTTGCCGAAGCTGAAGGTCATTTCTAAACCATGCGCGGCAGCAAAGGAGAAGTCATTGCCCACAATGAGATTGTCATTGTTTCCCTTGCGGCGGTGGTCATAGTCCTTCGGCGCCCCTCTTTTCCCAAGGGCACCATCGCCGGCAAAGCCGAATAATCCGTCACCACCATGCGTGGCGGAGTTCTCCACGATGACATTTTTTGAGCATTCTTCAAACATGAGAATGCCAGCGGAATCTTGGCCGCGGTTATAAATGCCATGGCTGTAACCACGGATGCAGTAGTCGAAGGCGTTGCGAGAAATCACGTTTCCGGACGAGCGCCACATGGCCAGACCCCAGCCGGAGAGGAAGCTGGCATCGTTGTCGAAGATTTTTGATCTCGAAACTTGGGAAAGCAAGATGCCGTTTTGCTGTTCTCGAACCATCACGTTACGAATGACGATCCCTTTAGAGTTATAGACAGAGATCGCAGCGCCATGCTGCTTCTCCCATTCACGGCGATTATTTTGATGCGGATAAAGCCAATCTGCCGTGACTTCGCGCATGGCATTGGACTGCAAGCGCTGGGCATAGTTCCCCCAAAAGTTTCCACCAAGGATTTGTGCCTCATGGCATTGGCTCAGCACCACACCAGTGTGGTAACCAGTCACCTGAACATTGATTAAAGTGAGGCCGTCGGCCTTATCTGCGCGAATGCCAATGCCGGTGCGCTGGTCTTGTGCCTCGTCGGCAGGGGCTCCACGCAACACACTCCCTGGTGCAAAGCGCACCGTGAGATTGTCACCATTAATGCGGATGACGCCATCGCGCTCGTCATCGGCAAAAATGGCATCTTCGGCAATCTGAAGCTCACAACTTTCCCGAATCACCATCGGGCCAGTGACCTCGACCACCGGCAGAACCGGGTCCTGCGGGAATGTGGCTACGGTGGTCGCAAGGAGTAGCGAAACGAACATGACCTAGTCTAGGAAATGCCGCTGAGCCTGCGTCTTCGCCAAAGCCTTTGCTAGGCTTGCCTGAATGGGCGACCGCTACTTCCGCATCCGCTTCACTCTCCTAGCCTGCCTGTGCTTGTGCGCGATTACGGCTTGCGGACGCGGCCTCGGCACTCGCCCGGTCGAGGCCGACTGGATTCCGCCGGAAAGCACGCCGACAAGCGTCCTGCCCCTAGAAGTGCAGGGCAGGGTCATCAATGCCTTAGGCCACGGGGTTGCGGATTTGTCGCTACGACTTGAAGTTTCGGACATCCCCGTGCTGGGCGCCCAAAATGGCTTGGAGCAGTCGCAGCGTTTTCTCTGCACCACCAATGATGGCGGTTACTTTCAGGTGGATATTCCCAGCTCCACCAATCACATGCTGCTGTCCGTCGAATTCGATGGCCAAGCCTTTTACCCCTGGGAGCCAAACTTCCTGGAAAATTCCGGCACCAATTTGGGCGCCTTTCTTCTGCCCGAACGTCGGCGAATCGCCGGGAAGATTGTCGATGCGGAAGAAAACGCGCGGCCGCACGTTCCTGTGCGCGTTGGTGAGCGGATCCGTGCAGCCTTGTTGGTTCCAGATGGGTTTTGGATTCATGAGCACGATGACTACCTCTGGCTTGCCGCAGCCAAGCCAAGTGACCAGGATTGGCCGGACCTTGGCATTCATGCGCTCACCACCGATGCAGAAGGACGCTTTTCCGTAGAAGGTTATTTTTCCGAACCGTGGGTGGCCTGGACCGACACGACAGGAATACCCCATGGCCAAGGGTGCGCCTATTCCCTCGATTGGGAGGACCTGCTTTTAGGTGAACACACGACAGAGGATGAGTCCTTTGCGATTCGCCCCGGTGAGGTCCGCGACCTGACCAAGGCCGAAGTCATCAGCACGGTATCCAATTGCTTGCCAAACCTACAGGTTCTCGGAATCCAAAGCATCGACCAGGACCAAATGGTCAGGATGACGACGGAATTGCCGTTCCAGGAACGAGACTCCGGCGACTTCTACGGCCCTTCGATGGCCTACCGACTGCATTCCCAGGCACCTTGGGTACTACGCAGCTCTTTTTGGGGCTATCCCTCGATCCCCGATCTGGTTTTCGATGTCCCGCAAGACCTTCAGATTCAACTTCAGGACGAAACGGGCGAACCTGTCGAAGATGCCAACCTGAGGTGGATTGCGACGGACAGCATGGACCTAAGCCTGCCCGCGCAAGGATTGGAGCTCCCGGCCTTTGCCTCCACCGGTCCTGGCACTTGGTTGGCGAAGAAGGTGCCACCGGGCAATCTCATGGCGTGGCTGGAATCCCCCAGTGCTGCCTTTGCTGGTGCATACTGGAACCCTTTTCCGCACGAGGTTCATGAACCCACTTGGCACGAAGCACAAACGGTGACGATGCATCGTTCGGCCCATCCTGTCTTTCAGGTCACCTTTGGCAAAGACCATCAACCCGTTGCCGGTGCCATCATCCAAGCCGGTCCTTGGGTGCCATGGTCCAACCACGACAGCATGTGCGAGGAGCACGAACACTCCTACTTTGGCAACCGCGGCGTCACCGATGCAGACGGCCGCTGGACACCTGCTTCCCTATGCCATCGTGGGGCTTGGATTTATGCATTCCATGGCGGCTCCCTGATGCCCTTTGCCTGGGATGGCAGCAATGGAGAGCATGAGATTCATCTAGGCCAAATGGCCATGATCAAGGGCACCGTGATGATCGGCGAGACTCCGGCACCTGAGTTGGTGATTAGTCTCACCCCGCTCCACGAGGACAGACTTCAGGTGCGCCTGCGCGTCGATGATCAAGGGCGTTTCCAACTGCCGATGATAGCCGGGGAATATGTCCTTGAGCATGGACCGTTTGACGACGCGTTTTGGACCCAAGAGGGAGACATCGTCGAGAGCATTTTGCTCGAAGCAGGAGATGCCATGGAGCTGCTCCTGTATGCGGAACAGCCCTAGGCTAAAACGCCGCCTTCGATGGGAAAGCCGTGCGCTTGCCAACCCAATATGCCACCAGCGACGCTGTATGGCGTGGCTTGAATACCAAGTCGCTGCAAGGTCTTCGCGGCCGTCACAGAGCGAACGCCAGAACGACAGCACAAATAAAGCGGGTCGGCTTGGCGCAACTGCTTCAGGTGAAATCCCAACTCGGAAAGGGAAATCAACGTGGTGTTCGGAATGTGCCCTTGCGCCCATTCCTGAGGGTCACGGACATCTACCCAATGCGTGGCATCGGCCATCGCGGAATAGGCTTGGTGCGCTTCTTCGGTGGTGAGTTCGGCAACCTCCTGCTTCTCCATGCCACCGCCACTTGCACAACAGGCCGCCGCATTGGTCACGACATCGGGCAATTGAGGATTCGCCTCTTGGTTGAGAGCCAACATTTGATCCACCGCAGGAGTGTTTCCAGCTCCCTCGACGATGTTCAGGCTTGCGGCATAGCTCTTGGCATCGGCAAAGGCAAGGGCCGGATTCTGTTCCTGCTCCGCACCAATCGTGCTGAACAGAATGTCTTGATAACTATGCCCCGGAAAGACCAAGGTGTCCTTTGGCAAGGGCATCAGTTCACGCTGCACCGACTCCCATAGCTGTTCCGGCTTGCTGCCGTGGAAATCGGCGCGGCCTAAGCTGCCGATGAGCAAGCTATCGCCGGTGAAGGCCATGCCCTCTCCCACCAGCGCCAGGGAGTCTTCGGTATGACCAGGAACCAAATGCGCCTCCAACGCGAGAGAGCCTAAACGCCATGCCTGGCCATGGGCCAAAGAAAGGCGCTCTCGTTCTACATGAGTTTTCGTCGACATGTACAGGGCGACATCTCCCGTTGCCAAGCGCGAGGACGCCGACAGGTGATCGGCATGGGTATGGGTATCGACCACTGCTTTGAGCTGCAAGCCAAATGCCTGCAGGAAGTAGTGGTACATCTCTTCCATACCCACCTTAGGGTCGATGAGTGCGGCTTCTTGGGTGTCGCGACAACCAAGCAGATAGGACTGACACCCTTGATGGGAAAAAATCTTGAGGATGGGAGTGGCCATGATGAATTCAGGGATGTAGTTTCTTCAAAAGTTTCGCAAAGTCTTTAGGCAAGGGCGCTTCGATTCGCAAGCGCTCCCCACTCAGCGGGTGAGGGAGGATTAGGCGCTCTGCATGCAGGGCAAGACAAAGATCGGGATCTCCGTAACGACGGTCCCCCACCACAGGATGACCTAACCACGAGAAGTGGGCACGGATTTGGTGCTGGCGCCCAGTCTCCAAGGCAATCTGCACCAGGGTGCGATGACGATAGCGCTGCCGAACTTCAAAATGCGTGATTGCAAACTTGGCTTGAGCATGATCGCCAACGATGGCACGAAAGCCTTTGCGATCCATGCGCAAGGGTTCCGTAATCGTGCCCTGGCCCTGGACTAGTTTTCCTTCGACCAGAGCAAGGTAGTGCTTCTTGGTTGCGCCCCATTCTGCCTGTACCGCCTTCTTCATCTCAGCCGATTTGGCAAACAAGAGAACTCCGGAAGTCTCCTGGTCTAAGCGATGCACGGCAAATAAGGTGGCCGGCTTGCGCCCCACCGTAAGTTGCTCGCGCAATAGGCCCAGAGCATGGCGCTTGCCCTGTCGCGCGGCCGAAACCGACAGCAATCCTGGGGGCTTGTCAATCGCGACCAGGGCGTTGTCCTGAAAGAGAATCGTCAGGCCTTGGTATTGCTTAGCCCGCCCCTGGCCCACAGGTAAAACCACAACTTGGTCACCTGCAAGCACTGGTCGAGAGGCATGGTGAGCAACCTCGTCGTTGACCAAAACGCAGCCACCTTGCAGGCGTTGACGAATGACTTTCCGTGACCAACCGGCCAATCCGCCACTGAGAGCGGTAAGGAGATCTGAATCTGCGGCGACAGTGAGTCGATCTGACATAGGCTTGCTTCACCGAGAGCCAGCTCAGTGGTTCCTCAGCATACCTAGGTGAGGGATCCAGGGTGTGTGAGAACCCGAGAAACACCCCAGCTTCCCCCCGAAAAGGCCCCGGAAACTGGGCTTTTCCTGGTAATCTTAAACCTCATCATGTTTGCAACATTCACCTCCCTCCTCCTTCTAACCGCTACGGCCAGCGCAGGCCTTGAGCTTGACGGGAAAACCACCCTGACCAAGCACATGGCTTCGCCGATGGAAGTGCAGTTAACCGGGACACCAGGGCAACCAGCCATGCTCTTGCTGGATGTCGACCCTGGTCCGACCACCATTGGTGGCGTCACGGTACCGATTGGCTTCACTCCTTTCTGGCGTTCGATTAGTCTCGGCGACATTCCTCCCGGCGGCGTTCTCAACACCACCGTCCCCTTGCCGAACCGTCCTAATCTCAATAACAAATTGTTTTATGTGGTTGGCGTCGTCATCGATCCCGGCGCGCCCGGTGGTTATGACATCAGCAATAGTTGTGAACTGACCTTGGTCGATCGCAATATGCCCCTCGCTGGTAACTTTTTGGCAAACTACCCCAACTTCGAATATGTCAGCGCCTTCAACCAAGGCTTCAGTGTTTCGATGGCGGTGGAAGCTAGTCAGTATCCAGAGATCATCGGCCGCACCGGCGATGTTTATATCGTGAACGCGAAGACGCGCGCCCAGTGGATTGCCGACCCCAGCCTGACCAATGTCTCTGGTAGCCCACAAACCGAAAGCTTCGTCGCTGGTCCGATTACGGCGAACCGCTTCCAAGTCAATATCGGCACTTTGTCGGGGAATGCTGGCGCTGGTCTTGGCGTGGGTTATGACATGGTAATTGACCTCAACCAAGATGGCATTCTCAATGATGATGACTTCATTGACGGCTACTCCGATGAGGCTGGTTTCTACGTCTGTCACGACCTGACCCAACCTGGCCCCTACAGCGTGGTCGAAACGCTGTACTCCGGCGGAACCTGGTTGTCCCAGGATTTGTACTACCCGAGCAACATTGGCAGCTTGGGCCAAGTGCCTTTGATCATCATTAGCCACGGCAACGGCCACAACTACCAGTGGTACGACCACCTTGGTGAGCATATGGCGAGCTACGGCTATGTGGTCATGAGCCACTCCAACAACACTGGTCCTGGCATCTTTAGCGCGAGCACCACCACCTTGGACAACACCGAGTACTTCATCAACAACCTGCCCACGATTGCTGGTGGTGTGCTCAACGGCCATGTCGATACTTCCAAAATCACTTGGCTGGGTCACAGCCGCGGTGGTGAAGGCGTCGCCCTTGCTTACGACCGCTTGCTCGAGGGCTCTTACTCCGTCACCGGCTACTCCGCTTCGGACATCAAGCTGATTTCGAGCATTGCGCCGACTGGCTTTCAGCCGACCACTGCCGCAGATCCTCATGAAGCGACCTACCACGTGTGGACAGGGATTGCTGACAGCGACGTCTCGGGTTGCGCCTCGAGCACCATCCTCTGGACCTTCCAAATCCATGACCGCGCCCAGCAGAAACGCTTGTCGACTTCCTATCACGGCGTCGGCCATGGTGACTTCCACGATGGTGGCGGTTCCTCTTGGGCCAATGGACCATGCCTGGTCGGTCGATCCACGACCCACACCCTGATGCGCGGCTACTTCCTGCCGTTGGTGAAGCACGTGATTGATGGCAACATTCCTGCCAAGGATTACCTCTGGCGCCAGTGGGAAAGTTTCCGCCCCATCGGTTCCCCTTCGGAACTGCAGAACCCCTGCGTGAAGGTAGACCTTCAGCTGCGTGACGGTGATGAGGTGGATCGCTTTGTCCTTGATGACTTCCAGTCCAATAGCCTGATTACCCAGTCCAGTTCCGGAGGCAGTGTGTTTGCCACGGTAAGCGATTTGACTGAAGGCCGTCCAGGTGACACCACCGGGTCCTTCACCAACTCCACCTCGGACAAGTTCAATGGCTTCACCTACGCAAGGTCCACGGACCCCTCTCGAGCCATCGTGTTTGAGTACAACTCCGATAGCGTGCTGGCCTTCGATGTTCCAAGCGCCGATGCCGACGTCAGCCGCTTCAACTATCTGAGCTTCCGCGCTGCGCAGGCACCGCGTGACCCCTTCACCATTTCCGTCTTGGCTGACCAGGTGTTCGAAGTGACGCTGACCGACACCGATGGTGTTTCCAGCACGATTCGCGTCGATACCTACGGCGGTGGCTTGGAAGAGCCTTACCAGCGCACCGGTTGTGGCACCGGAGTCGGTTGGGGTGCCGAATATGAAACCATTCAGATCCGACTGACTGATTTCCAGCACAACGGCACCGGCTTGAACTTGTGCAGCATCCAAGACGTCAGTTTTGGTTTCGGACCTTCTTCGGGTACGGCAGAAGGCCGACTCGGCTTCGATGACCTCCAGTTCGTTGGAGAGTAATTCCATGAGTACCTCCAAAACATCTTTGTTTAGCTTGGGCCGCGTGTTGGCCCTGTCCCTGGTGCTCGTCAGCGCCGGTACCGCGGTCGTCGCCTGGTCTAACCAGGACACCATGCCGGAGATTCCAGAGAACACCGCGTCCTACCCAGTGAAGCTGGTGCAAGCGATTCCCTTCACTCTCGACGACTCCTTCACTCATTGGTATCGCGCCGAGCAACCTCAGTTCGACGCTGGCATGTTGCTGGTGCTATCGGTAAAGGAGCTTGCCCTGCTTACGCCACGCCAGCATTACATGCCGGTGTTGCAGATTGGAGCGGAGACTGCCGAGCCTCTGAATATGGGCGACCTGTCCGGCAATGTCATCGCGATCCTTCCTGGGACACGTAAGTCAGACGGAACTGTCGACATCGATTTGGCCAACAGTCCCATCTTCTATGGTGAGCCTGCTCTCGGCGAAGAGATGGACATCCAAATGGTGCGCGATCGCTTGAAGACCGCTCGCTCTCAGGGTGTCGGTAACCCTTCGGAAGAGATGGTCGCCGCCGCTATGCGCGAGGCCATGCACTTCACCAATGACTTCGCACTGCGCCGCTGGGCCGCCGATCTGATTGAGGCCTACTCGCCGCAAGAAGTCGACTTGGTGACCGGTCTGCGTGTGCCATTGGTTGGCGAATAAAGGCGGACCACCCGCCTCATCTGGGAGCCCAAGCCAAGTGCTTGGGCTCCCTTTTTTTGGACCACAGCTACCACAGGGGCGCATCGACGATTGAGACCACTAGATGCCCCAAATCCTGATACCCTTGGGACAGAGCCATGATAAGCGAATTCCTAGCCATTGCCCTCTTCCTGCCCATGGAGGGCCCCCAGAACCCGCTCATTACTGAGTTTGTGGCTTCGAATCAAAGTGACTCTGAAGATGAAGATGGCGACAGTTCAGACTGGATGGAAGTCCACAACGCAGGTCCAGGCGCATTGGACCTAGGCGGTTATTACCTCACGGATGATCCCAATCAGCTAAGCAAATGGGCTTTCCCGAGCCCCACCACGATTGCCGCTGGTTCTTCAGTGGTGGTCTTCGCTTCTGACAAAGACCGCGCTGTGAGTGGGCAAGAGTTACACACCAACTTCAAGCTGACATCCAATGGGGAATATCTTGCGGTGGTGTTGCCCAATGGCACCACCGTCGTGCATGAATACTCCCCCGCTTTTCCGCCGCAGTATGCGGACCGCTCTTACGGCCTGCGCTTTCAGCCAGGGCCCACATTGCAAGAAAGCTATTTTCCAGTTCCCACTCCTGGGCAGCCAAACGGCTTTGGCGGGCCCTTTGTTTCCGAGGTAACTCATAGCCCACTGTTCCCGACGAATGCCGAGGACATTGTGATTGAAGCCGAGGTGCTCGGAGCTTCGGTGCCGATTGCCACCGTTTCCCTGACCTATCGCGTGGACTATGGCTCGACCACCACGCTGAGCATGCACGATGATGGCATCGGCCCGGACCAGCAAGCGGGCGACGGCGTGTGGACTGCCGCGATTGCCGCCGGCAGCGCAAGCCCAGGGCAAATGGTGCGCTGGCAAGTCTTGGCGCAAGACACCAATAGCTTGGCTGGCAAGGCTCCATTGAACCTGATTAGCGATTCTGCGGAGTACTTTGGCACCGTGGTGCAAGACCCGGCCGTGCAAAGTGCTGTCTCCACTTTCTATTGGTTTGTTCAGAACCCTAGCCAGGCCGAGACGCGCAATGGAACCCGTTGTTCCCTTTGGTACAACGGCGAGTTCTACGACAACCAATTTTGCCGGATTCGCGGCGGCAGCACCTCTTCCTACACCAAGAAGAGCTACAAAATCGACTTCAACCCGGGCGAGAAGTTTCGCTGGCAGGATGGCGTCAGCCGCATGGAGGAAATCAACCTGAACTCCACGTGGTCGGATAAGTCCTATATTCGCCAGCAACTCTCTTGGGAGATGTACCACACCGTCGGCGCCTATGCCTCGCTTTCGGCCATGGTGCATTTGCGTCAAAACGGGGGCCACCATGGCCTTTACAACTTCGTCGAGCAGGTTGATGATGAGTTCCTGGACCGTATCGATCTCGATGAAGATGGCGCCTTGTACAAAATGTACAATCCGATTACCTCTTCGACCTTCGCCGTGGAAAAGAAAACTCGCCTCGGCGAGGGCAATCAAGATTTGCAGGACCTAGTCAACGGTGTCCAACTAAGCGGTGTAGCTCTCGATGCTTACCTGATGGACAACATCGATTTGCCGGCGGTCGTGAGTTATCTAGTGGCAACCACGTTGATCCACGACAATGATCATGTCGAGAAGAACTACTACTTGTACCGCGACAGCGAGGGCGATCGCGAATGGATGTTCTTGCCTTGGGACAAAGACCTGACCTGGGGGCGCAACTTCACCCTGTTTGGTGGGGTGCTCAACGACACGATGTGGGCAGAAAAAGATCCACAGTCCCATCCCCTCTTTGGCGACGCCAACCATCCCAAGATTGACGGCCCGTGGAACCGCCTGATTGATGCTTGCTATCGCAATACTCGTGTGCGCTCCATGTACACCCGCCGGCTGTGGACCGTCATGGAACAGCAACTACAAGCGCCAGGCACCCCGGTGCAGGAACGACTCCTCGAACAGCGCATCGCCCAACTCCAAGCCGAACTTGCTCCCGAAGTTGCCCTCGATGTGCAGTCTTGGGGCACACCCGGCTGGGACACAAATATGACCTTTGTCCAAGGTTTGAATCAGATTACGCAGGACTACCTGCCAGACCGCCGCGCACACCTGTTCCAAACCCATTTGTCCTCGGGCGTACTCCCAGGACCTCCGAGTACCAACCCCACCTTGGTCCTCGGCGCCATGGAGCCCGACCCCCTCTCCGGCGAGGATGACGAAGAATGGCTGGAACTCGAGAACCCCACCGCAGATGCCGTCGACCTCAGTGGTTGGTCAGTGAGTGGTGGCATCGAGTTCACCTTTGCTTCCGGCACCGTGGTTCCTGCTGGACAATCGCTTTATCTCTCGCCTGAACTCTATGCTTTCCGCCAACGCAGCCAATCCCCAAAAGGTGGCGAGCGTTTATTCGTGGTTGGTCCCTACGATGGCAATCTGCAAGCTAGCGAAGATCTCTTTGTTTGGGACGATCAGGGAAGCTTGATCACCTCCAACACCTCGACTTTCACCCTGTTCGCCAGCGAGCTTGTGGCTGGTGAATCTTTCGTGCTGAGTGTGGCCGGCGCCACGCCAAATCAAACCGTGTTCTTGGCGTACAGCCGCGCAGGGAACGGACCGACCGCCACCCCCTTCGGCGTGGCGGAACTTTCGCAGCCCATTCTGCAACTGCCGCGCTTGACCGCCGATGCCAGCGGAGTCGCGAGCTTGAGCAACTCGATCCCGGCAGGAACCGTCGGTCTTCAGGCTTGGGTCCAAGCCCTGGATTTCTCAACAGGGCTTTTCTCTAACAGTCACGCACGAACGATTCAGTGAATCGCTTTAGGAAATCGGCCGGAATAGGCCATTACTGAAGCGGCCTGTCGTCAAATCCAAAGCTTGTAGCCAAATCTGTCCACCAGAGGCACCTGCGGGCACCACAAAGTTGAACACGGCGTCGCCACTGAGGTCCGCGGTCAGCACAGTGAGTACGTTGATCGGTGCACTGAGGTCCGCAACACCAAAAGGAGTGGAGGTTGGGCCACCCCCGACCACGCTAAAGGCGATTCCGGTTGCGCCAAAGGCCGTGGAGCCGGAGACGGTAAGCGAAGCAGCTTGCCCGGCGACAAAAGTCGTGCCAACCAACTGCATTTTTGACACGGCCTGGAGAGCGTTGACCATGAGCAATGCGCCATCTGTACTCGCATTCCAGAAGGAACTTCCGCAATTGCTGTTGGGCGGGAAGAAGCCAAGACTCACTTGCTGGCCGTTATTGCCTGCCACCACAAGCGGGGTCACGCCGTCGCTCCACTGCGCAATCAAAGTGCCTGCGGGGGTCACCACAGGGTTCAAGTATTGGAAGGAAGCTGAGCCGCCATCAAAGCTCGTCACACCTTGCATGACCGGATGGCCTGGGTCCAAAACTGGGCCGAGGAATTCCTGTGCAAATTGAGTTTGTCCAGTCGCAGTCACCAAGGCATAGCCACCAGTTTCCCAACGACCTTGAATCGGCAACGAGGGATGGGCAGAGAACACGCCATCGACCACGCCGCCGCCGCCGTCAATGTAATCGGCAAGCACATTGCCCATATCGACTGCGGACAAGAATCCTCCGGAGTCGCTAAAGACAAGAACCGCGTCATAATTCTGCAGCGTTGCCAAGGACGGTGTGGCAAACCCACCATCGAAGGTGTCCACCGTGCCTAATAGGCCGGTGGCATCTAGCGTCGATTTCACATTGGAAAGCGAGCAACCCGTGGCATCCACGGTGACAATGAGGACATCTTGCGCGCAAAGTGGCGCAGCGAATAAGGACAAGGCCAAAACGGGAGAGAACAATTTCATGATGAAATCCACTCTAGCGGAGACTTTCGTCCGCCATGGACAAAATTTTGGCAACAGTGCGGTAGTTTCGTCCTGTCGCCGCCACGCCAAGCAGTTTTTCCACCTTTGCGGCTAATTTTGAGCGGCCGATGCCATCTGGTGCGTGCATATAGAACACCTTGCCAATGAGCTGAAATCGTTCTGAGTGAGTCCGCAGCTCTTCCATTTCCTCAAGTTTGGGCTTGGCTGGCTCTTTCTCTAGAAAAGAGAAGTGCAGGGTGTTGGGCGCCGCGATCCCATCCGGGAAGGGATTGGCATCGACAGCAGCCTGCACGGCAGCTGCATCCAAGACTAGGACCTGTGGCGCAAACCCATGGTGCTCCTCGATGCATGTGGAGATTTTCTTGGCCAGGGAGGCCGCCGAACCGGTCTTGGCGGTGAACACCACGTTGCCACTTTGGATATAGCTCTGGACCTCAATGAGGCCTAATGCCGAAAGCTCCTGACGCAGCTCTGCCATCGGCAGGATGTGATTCCCGCCCACATTGATGCCGCGAAACAGCGCAATCCAGGTTTTCATGCTTGGATTCTATCGACAGCTGACGCAGGATTACCCTGAAGGGGTCCATCCGATACCCCGCATGGCCCTACCCAACGTGACATGAGCACTATTCTTGCCGTCGCCCTACTCACCCTGGCGACCTCTTTTCTCTGTTCGCTTTTCGAGGCCGCGCTGTACGCGATTACCCCCTCCCAGGTGGAGCTCCTGAAGCAGAGCGGCCGCAAGGGGGCGCGTCGATTGGAGCGCCTGCGCGCCGATATTGAAGAGCCCATCGCCGCGATTTTGACCTTAAATACGATTGCGCACACGGTGGGGGCGGCTTGGTGTGGTGCCATGGTCGCCCAGATCTATGGCGAGACGGCAGTGCTTTGGTTTGCCACCATCTTCACCGTGGCGGTATTGGTGCTGACGGAAATCATTCCCAAGAGCTTGGGGGTGCGTCACGCCTCCTCACTGGCGCCACGACTGGCTGTTCCCCTGCAACTCATGACCTGGATCGCATGGCCGGTGGCACGACCGACGCGCGCCGCCATGCGCATGTTTGGTGGGCACAAACAAGAGGGCCCGAGCGAGGAAGAAGTTTTGGTGTTTGCCAAGCTTGCCAGTCGTCATGGGCAAGTGCGTCGCGAGGAAGGAACTTGGGTAGAGAATGCCCTCAATCTCGACCAAGTTCGCGTCAAAGAAATCATGACTCCTCGGCGAGTGGTGGAAAGTTTCCCCGGCGATATGTCCATCGAAGATGCCATGGCCTTGGCAGACCGCTGGATTCACAGCCGAGTTCCGCTCACCAACCCAGAAAAACCCGAGGAATTTCTTGGCATGTTGCACCGTCGGGAAGTCTTTGATGCTGGTGTTTCTGGAAAGGGCAGAGCCACCCTGCAGACTCTTTGCCGCGAACTGGAATCGGTACCGGACAGCATGCAAGCGCATCAACTGCTGCGACTCTTCCTCAAGCAACGGCGGCATATGGTGGCCGTGGTCGATGAATATGGCAGTTTTCAGGGCATCGTGACCCTAGAGGACGTGCTCGAAACCCTGCTCGGCTCGGAAATCGTCGATGAGTATGACCAAGTGGTCGACATGCAAGCCCATGCGCGGGAATCGAATCCGCATGCTTAAGGCTTTTTCTCTAATCCCGCAAATGCGGCAAACATTTCCTCTGCCTGTTCCTGCAAGTCTTTGCTGAAGCCATCGACCATTGGGCGAATCTCCTTTTCAATCTCTTGCCGATGCTCTGCCATCAGTTCGGGACGCGCGGTAATTTCATAAAGCATCGACCACTGCACTTCTTCGTCGGGATCCAGCAGCAGGGACATGACCCCCTCCTGCCATGCCGGGGTGACATCTTCGGGCGTGGAACCGCCCATCAGTAAGTTATCCGCCACGATTAGCCGAATGCCTCGTGCAGAGTGCCGCACATGGTGCAACAAGAACTCGGTGGATTCGGGCAGGCGCTGCCAACCGATGGCAGCTAAAAGCCAAGCCAGGACTCCTTGTTTGGGCTCCACTCGGGCGGCTTCTTGCAGCCGCTGAAGAACTTCAGCGGAATGCGGCTGCGGTGCATCCTCCAAACCTGGAAGCTCGCGCAACACCTGTGCAGCCAAAATGCGGCTCGCGGAATCCTTTTCTTGCAACAAGTTCCAAGCGGCTTGCAGAGTTTCCTCGTCCACCCGCTGCTGCAAAATGAGTAAGGGAAAGTTGACATGATCCGGAGATACCCAAGACGGTCTCAAAACAGCACTCAGCAAGTCCTCGCTCAGTTCAGATTGACTGTCGTCCCAGTTCCCGCGCACATCTTCAAGAGCCAAGCGAAAAAGGTCTGCTGTGGCCATCGATTCATCCTTGGCAATCTCCACCAAAACCGGGTGCATCGGGCGGGCTGCTTGGTAGCGCTCAAAATGCGCTTTTAACTTCGTGACAAGATCGCGACTCATGGTTCGGACAGGAATTGGCGCGAATGGCGCTCCGCCAACGTTCCCGAACATAACCCATCGCCCCCCTAGAATGGGAGCGTGTCAGCATTCAGAATCGGCCGCCCAGGTTTAGGCTGCGAAACACCGCGAAACCCACTCGCTCTTGCGCTCATCCTGGCCCTCAGCCCCTGGCTCCCTGCCGCGCAGGGTTCAGACCAGGCCGCCCAGGAACCCGTGGCCGCACCGGGCAATCCTAATGCCCAGCTAGAGCCGGACATCCAGGACAAGCTCGGCCGCTGGGTTCCGGGCACCGACGAATGGGTTGGCGAGGGCCTGAGCCAAGAGGCACAAAATCAGTTGAGCGCATGGGTCAAGACCTGGGCATCTGGAGAAACACTGAGCGCTGGTGACTTGGCCACCTTGCTGGCAAAAGATTTCACCACCACTCCTCTGCGCCCGACAGCACTGGAAACGGTCTTTGATGACGGCGTCTTCCTGGTGCATCGTCCCAGCCAGAAGCCCACTGAGGGACCGGCGGCAGATGAAGCGCGACAAGGCATGGAAGGAATGGCCGCGGCCATGAACGAACTCCTGCAGCCCTTTTCCCCCACGGAAGATTTTCATGCCAAGCTCAAAATTTTTCGTTTCGAAGAGAAGGAAGGCTTGCTCGTCACTCAGGCCTACTACTTTGCCCATGGCAGTGATCGCACCCGGCGCATCCAGCAAAAGGCTACTTGGAATTGCCATTGGCAGCTGTCGGAAGAGGAAGCACCGCGCCTGCTCTCGGTGCGCGTCGACGACTTTGAAGAGACGCGTGGCCCGGTCGACGGCCAAGCCTTGTTTGCCGACTACACCGAGTCCCTTTTCGGGGAAGACGATAGCTTCCAAATGCAGCTTCTGCCAAGTATGGGTTATTGGCAAGGCAGGCTTGACCGCGGTTTAGGCTTCTCCGACCAGACACACCAAGGCGTGGCCATTGGCGACGTCAATGGCGATGGCTTAGAGGACCTGTTCCTGCCGCAGCCAGGCGGGTTACCGAATCGGCTTTATCTGCACCAGGCTGATGGCACCCTGCTCGACCATTCGGTAACCGCAGGAATCGATTTCCTCGACGCCACTCGCTGCGCCTTGCTGCTCGACCTCGACAACGATGGCGACCTCGACCTGGTCATGAATCTTGGCCCGGATTTGGCGTTCTTTTCCAATGACGGCAGTGGGCAGTTCACCGTCGAGGCCTCGGGGCCGGCGCCAGAAGCCACCATGATTGCGGCGGCGGATTACGACCATGACGGTTTTCTAGATATCTATGTTTGCCGCTACCTAAATCCTTATGAAGACCAGGCAGTGCCAACGCCGTATCACGACGCCAACAACGGTCTCGACAACATCTTGCTGCGTTGTACGGAAGATTGGGAGATTCAAGATGTGACCGAGGCTGTGGGATTGAACGCCAACAATCAGCGCTTTAGTTTTGCTGCTTCCTGGGAAGACTATGACAACGATGGCGACCAAGACTTGTACGTCGCCAACGACTTTGGACGCAACAATCTGTACCGCAACGACAATGGGCGATTCCAAGACGTCGCCGCGCAAGCCGGTGTTGAAGACATCTCTGCAGGCATGGGTGTGTCATGGGGAGATTTCGACCGCGACGGCTGGATGGACATCTACGTCAGCAATATGTACTCCAGTGCTGGCAATCGCGTCGCCTACCAGCGTGATTTTCTTGCCAGCGCTGCCAACAGCACCCTCGGCGATGTCCGCCGCCACGCTCGCGGAAACTCTTTGTTCCGCAACTTAGGCAATGGCACCTTCCGTGATGTGACCATGAAGCAAGAGGTTTATCGCGGCTTGTGGGCTTGGGGGTCGATCTTCGTCGACCTCAACAACGATGCCTGGCTCGATCTGGTGGTGCCCAATGGTTTTTCCACCAACGACCGCAAAGATGACTTGTGAAGTTTTTTCTGGCGGCAGGTCGTGTCGCAAACGCCAACAGAAGCCGGGGGGCCGGTAGAGGATTACAAGCTCGGCTGGGTTGCCATCAATAAGTTGGTCGACCAAGGATTTTCTTGGAGTGGCCATGAACGCAACTGCGTGTTTTTGAATCAGGGAGCCGCACCATTTGCCAATGTTTCTGCCGTTGCCGGACTCAATTGGGAAGACGATGGCCGCTCGCTGGCGCCGGTGGATTGGGATATGGATGGCGACCTGGATCTCTTCGCCACCAACCGTACCGGGCCGCGTTTGCGCTTCTTACGGAATGGCCTGAACAGCGACGGTGGTTTCTTGCAGTGCAAACTACAAGGCACCGAGGGCAACCGAGATGGCATCGGCGCTCGGGTCGAGGTGCTGCTCCAAGATTCAGAAGCCGCGCCCCTACTGCAAACGCGCCGCGCCGGTGATGGCTATATGGCACAGTCCAGCGCCTGGATGCACTTCGGCCTCGGTGCGGAGTCGGTACAAGCAGTTCGTGTCACTTGGCCCAACGGCCAGACCGAAGATTTCTCCACGGTCCAAGCCAATCAGCGTTATTTATTGGTGCAGGGAAGTGGCAAGGCGAAGCCATGGACACCACCGGTCGCCGAGCAAAAACTCCGGCCCTCGCTGCCGGAGCCGCCGCGCGCGCGGTCCTCCGCTCGAGTCGTCCTTGCCTCCCCGATTCCGATGCCGCAACTCGAAGTGGAATCGGCAGAGGGGCGCAAGGGTGAGCTCTTTGGCGTGGAAGCGCGGATTAAGGCAGAGGGTCGAATCCACCAGCCGATACTCCTGCAACTGTGGGCTTCTTGGTGCGCCCCATGTACCCAAGAAATGGCAGCATTCACCACAGCTGCGGAAGACCTCGCGGCGGCAGGCGTTGAAGTCTTGGCCTTGAACATCGAGCCCGAAGATTCTCGTGCCAAGGCACGCGAAATGGTGGAGAGCATGGGTTGGCCACACCTCAGCGGGTTCGCTGCAGGAAACACGGTAGAAATTCTGGACACCCTGCAAGGAGCGATTCTGCGCCAGGACATCCGTATTCCGGTGCCAAGCAGTTTCCTCATCGATGGCAACGGCAATCTAGTCGCGTTTTACCTCGGCCGCGTCGAGCCGGACCAGATTGTGCAAGATCTCGAGCTGATGGCACTTCCTGCTGAAGAACGCATCGAGCGTGCCCTTCCTTTCCCGGGGCGTTGGTTCCAACAGCCACCGGAACAGTCCCCGATGTATCTCGAGCGCAAGTTCAGCGACCGTGGCTTGCATGCTGCCGCCCGGGAATACCAACCGGGTTGGATTCACTTGCAGTTTGGCCGCGCTTTGGCCGCCAAAGGGCAGTTGTCGAGTGCCGAGGAGCAGTTCCGAATGGCGCTAGCGACGGGCCCCTACGTCGTCGATGCCTATCTAGGCATCGGCAAGACCTTGCACCTTCAGGGTCGACCGACCGATGCCGTGGAGCAGTACAAACAAGCACTGCAGATCGACGAGAACAACGAAAGCGTAATCTACTTTCTGGGCCTGGCTCATCTGGCGCGCAAGGATCGTCCGGCAGCTCAAGCGCAATTGGAGAGGCTGCGAGCCCTCGAAAGCTCCCTGGCAGCCGAGTTAGACCGTCGCCTCCAGGCTACTGCGAGCGACTGAGTGAACTCTCGACTCGCTTTAGGAGTGCTTCGTCTCCCGTAGGGTGTAAATACTCGGCCCACCATCAGGCAGCCCTCTCGTAGTGTTTGAGCAGGCCTCCGAGTCGCTCATGACAGACAACTTCCCCGGTTGCAGACCCTGGCCTGGGTTCGATGAGCTCGTTGCCGAGCCCCTGGTGATTCCTCTCCTGATGATAGTGCTCGAGGAAATCAAAAATTGCTTTTCGCAGGGGTTGCTCGCCAAACCAGATCATCCGTTGCAAGCATTCCTGCTTGATTGACCGAATGAAACGTTCGGCATGTGCATTTGCATTCGGAGCCTGAAAGGGCGTTCGAATGATCTTCACGCTCTCAGGTAGCAGCGATTTGAAGCGCATGCTGTACTTCGTATCCCTGTCACAAATGAGGAAGCGCTTGCCTACTAAGAAAGGCGCCAAACCGCGGGCGGCTTGAGCCATAAAGTGGTCATTGGGATACCTCGTAAGGCCACCGAAATGCACACGACGAGTCTCCAGGTCCAGGAAGAACAGCGCGTAATGGGTTCGAAACCCGCGTTTCGTCCATACTTCGACGGTAAAGAAATCAGTGCTGACAATCTGACCCCAATGTGCCTTAAGAAATGTTTTCCATGGAGTTGCGCGATCTGGTGCAGGGCGGATGCCATTTTCCTTCAAGACGTTACGCACAGTGGAGGGCGACACTCTGTGGCCTAGGTTTCGCAATGCTCCTTGGATTCGGCAATAGCCCCATGATGAATTCTCGGTGGCCATTCGAACAATCAACCCCCGAATCTCCTTCATCACGCCAGGTCTCCCCGTCCCTGCGCCTGGAAAGGTCCACTTCTTGGCTACCAGGCGACGATGCCATCGAAGAATCGTATCAGGAGTGACGATAGAGGCAACTTGAGTGAGAAGGCGACGCCCCAACTTTTTCGCCCTCACAGCTAGCCGGCGACGCTGGCAATCCGTCAGCTTCAGGCGACGGTCACCGATCTGTTCCCGGAGGACCCGGTTTTCTTCCATCAAGTAATCGACTACATGCTGCTGACGGCGGTTGATCCAACCAGAGAAGGCTAACAGGAGCACCTGGAGAGGCAGAAAGTCGGCGCGCATCCACTAATTATTGCAGGCCATAAGCTCTTTGAAGAGCAGGATTTAGAGTTCGGCTGAGTTTTTACACCCTACGCGCCCTAACTTTACGAGCTCTCTGACCACCTCACGCTTCTGCGCCGGGCTCACCACTTTTTTGCAGTGATAAAGCGGAGATCATCAATCTCCATCGCTTGCTCGCCAACCTTCTTTTTGAGTTTGGAGTTTTCTTCGATCA
>JAJFFC010000020.1 GCA_021776795.1 Planctomycetota bacterium | reverse complement strand
CTTTCATACCTACAACTTAATCTGAAATATCCTCCGGAAACAGAAAAATCCTATCTTTCTTTACATTCCATCATTCTAAGCAAGCCTAACCAATGGGCGGAAAACCCAAAATGCCTCCTGAACCGAAGTCCAGGAGGCGATTGTTGGAGCCAGAGACGAGATTTGAACTCGTGACCGCCGCTTTACGAAAGCGGTGCTCTACCCCTGAGCTACTCTGGCAAGCGAGCCGGTCCACCAAGGCGGACCAGCTCGCGGTAATCTGCGCGGGGCGGAGATTCTACTCGACCGAGATGCCGGCCGAAAGGTGGCCGCCACCCATCACGCCGATGGCGCGGGCACAAGCTTCTGCAAGATCCTGATCGCCTTCGGTCATCGCCGACTGGAGCACCGCGGTGTCCATCGATCCACCACTGCGGCTGAACATCTCGGCAAGGCCGCTTGCGGCAGCTGTGCGAGCTTCGGAGCTACGAGCGGTGTCAGCAACCACACCAGCCATGGCGGCTGCAGCGGAAGTGTCGGCGATGAAGCCGAGCGAGTGAAGAGCCGGGATGGCGACTTCATCTTCGCGGTTGACCGCGCCCATCAGGACTTCGGCAGTTCCACCAGCGGACCCAGCCCAAGCAGCCCAAACCATGACGTCTGCAGCGGCAGCCGCAACTTCGAGGTAGGCAGCGCGAGCAGCGTCGAGGTCACCAAAGGCAGCGGACACAGTTGCGGCATCGGCAAGGCCGACGACTTCGGCGTCAATCTCACCAAGGTCACCACCACCGACGACGAACACTGGAGTGGAGCCGAAACGGCTGTCACTGCGCAGAGTCTTGACGAAGCGCGAGGCGTAGAGGTCAGGAAGCGGGTTGGCGACGACGAAGGCGTCGACGTTGCTGGCCAGGTGCATGTTGACCAAGCCGTGAGCGCCATCGTTGGCAATCATGGTGTCAATGCCCATGGCGTGCAGGTCTGCAGCCAACTTGCTGGCGCGGTTGCCCTCGCCATCGATGATGTGCACCACGCGGCGTGCTTCCAAGGTCACGGCCATGGCCAGGTTGTTGACGACATCGGTGTCGAACACACCTTGGTGAGCCAAAGCAATCGCGGCCGAGTGACTCACACCCGGAATGCTCGATTGCAGCCCCATGCGCAGGCCAGACCAGTCTTGGCTACCAGGGCCGTCGAGAGTTTCGATCAGGACCTTGGCGGTAGCGCCATCGTTGTGAGCCAGAGCCATTTCCAGAGCGCTGTTGATGGCGCTGTGGTTCATGGTCAGCATGGCGTTCTTCTGTGCGGCAGCTTCACCGGCGAGTTCTTCGCCGAGGCCTTGCAGAATGGCGACTTCGGAGCCGTAAGTCAGCGCGAGGTCGGCTTCGATTGCGGCACCCAGGTCGAGGGCGCGCAGTTGATGGAACTTAGCCAGCTCCAACTCCACCAAAGCGGCAGGCACATCGTATGGAGTCAGTTGACGACCTTCGATGTTCCACAGCACACCATAGTTCTCTGCAGGAGAGAGACCCATGTTGGGGTCGTGGTGGAAGTAAGCCGAGCCTTGCTCTGCCATGGCGTAGGCAGGGTCAGGCAGTTGCCCATTCAAGATGCTGGTTGCCAAGGATCGCACCGAGCCTTCGGGATCGTTGGCGGCCATATCAGCAATCCGTGCGGTAGAACGAGGATCGTTCATGGCGTTGAGCACATGCAGCGTGCCGAGGCGCACTTCGTGGTTGCTCGAAACCGTTGCGGTCATGACCGGAACGAACACCGCACCACCCATGTGGGACAGCGCGTAGATGGCCTTGAGGCGCTTGTCTTCGCTGGCATCGCCAAGGGCGCTGACCAAAGGCACGGCGCCGTAAGGACCGAACTTCTGACCAAGAGCGAAGATGGATTCTTGACGCGTGCGGAAGTCATCTGCGAAGCAACCTTCGGCGGCAGCGTTGGCTGCATCGAGGTCGCGCATGGCTTCGACACCACCCTCGCGGGCAGCAACAAGAATTTCGCGGGCGAAGGTTTCAAACTCACCACCTGCAACCAGTAGTTCCAAGAGCGCATCTTCGCTGCTTTGGAGCATGGCCATGGCGTCGGCGTGCGACGGGTCGGCGGCAACAATCTCGCGGAACTTCTCCAGAGCAACTTCATAGTTGCCTTGGCGATAGGCATTCATGCCTTCGTCGAGAGTGCTTTGTTGTGCTTGAACGGGACTCGCAAAAGCGAGGAAGAAGGCAACGCCGATGGAGGCGGTGCTAAGGCGTAGTGCCGTGGTCCGGATGAGGCTCATGTCGATCCTGGAATGGGAAGGGGCTCGGTTCTGGGACAGGATGGGAGGCGCGAGGCATGCTCTAGTCGGCACACCACGGCTGGCAACATCATAGGAATGGCCTAGCTTCGGTCAAGGACGAGCTGGTGGACACCAATTCCCTAGGACCGCCGCCTGGCGACAACCCGTGGTACTGGGCCAGGTGGCGGTCTCGCCGAGGAGGAAGGCATCGCCGAGGAGGGCGAAGGCGACGGCCTCGCGCAGGTCGCCACGCCAGGCTCCGGGTAATTTCTCCAGCGGATGGAGCCTGTGCGTGCCCAAATGGCGCTCTAAGGCCTCCCACAGGGCCGGATTATGGGCGCCACCGCCTGCGGCAAAGACCTCTCCCCCCTGCCATCCAGCCTGACGCAGGCTGTCCGCGACCGCCCAGGCGGCCAGCTCGACCAAGGTTGCCATGTGGTCCGCCGGCGAGATTTCGGGGGCAAAATGCCGCAATTTCTGCAAAAAAGGACTGCCAAAATGTTCCAAACCGGTGGATTTTGGTGCCGGAAGCGCGAAATAAGGGTCTTCCTGAAGCTGAGCCAGGGCGGACGGGTGCACTTTGCCCTGCCGAGCCAAGGCGCCGTCGCGGTCACAGGGATGATCTACAACTTCGCGGGCGAGGGCATCGAGCGGACCGTTCGCCGGTCCGGAATCCCACGCCACAGGGTTTTGGCCCGGACGCAACCAGGTCAGATTGGCGATGCCACCCAGATTCAGGATCACCCGCTCCTGATGCTCATGTCCAAATAACACCCAGTCGGCAAATGGACTGACGGGAGCCCCCTGACCACCTTGCGCCAAATCGGCCCAGCGAAAGTCGCCGATCACGGCGGTGCCGACTTCTGCTGCCAGGACTGACAGGGAGCCGAGCTGAAGGGTGCCGTCGGCAACCTGTCCACTATGGTGAAACACGGTTTGGCCGTGGCAGCACAGCGCGGTGACTTGCTCAGGCGCAACCTGAATCTCGGTGAGGAAGGCACGCGCGGCGCGACCGATGAACACGCCTAAGGCGTGGTGAAAACCGGCGACATCTTGCGGCCGCCAATCCGCAAATAAATGAATTGCTTGGCGCAGTTCGGCAGGGATGTTCGCGCTTCCCGAATGCAGTAGGGAAACTTCGCGGTTCTGCCCCTTCCCCATGACTTGAATCAGGGCGAAGTCCACCGCATCGGCACTGGTGCCCGAATTGACCCCGAGCAAGCACCGCGGCTGGTCGGCGCTGATTTGCGGAATCAACGCGGAATCACGAGCGACATCCCGACCTTGAGCACCGAATCTTCACCTTGACGCAAAAGGGTGGCGTTAGCGCTCACAATGCGCTTCAGCTGCGAGCCGTCTTGGTAGTACTTCTCGGCGATCTTCCACAGACTGTCGCCAGGAGCCACGGTGTGGGTGCGGGCGTTCGCTGGAGCCTGCGCGCCAGGCGTCTGCTTGGCGCTTTGCTTAGCCACAATGACCGGTAACACTAGAGTTTCGCCGGGAACCAGATGCTTTTCGTTGATGCCCGGGTTGGCGCGCATCAGTTCCTCGACGTACCGCGAAGAACCGAGCTGCTTCTCGGCGATACGGCCAAGAATGTCGCCTTCCTGGATGGTGTACAGACGTGGCTGCGGTTTGGCAGGTGGCTGATTAGGCTTGACTGGCTCGTCATTCTTGGGAGTGACCGGTGGCTGAATGACCAGCTTGCCGCCATCTTTGTCCTCTTCCTTGTTCGGGGTCACCGGACCCAGAGGCTTAAACGAGCTGTCCTCGGGCTTGCCTTGGTTGACGCCCTCTCCTGGAGTCTCTTCGTCGAGACTGATGATCAGTGGCTGCTCATGATCTTGGCGTGGCTTGAGGCCCTTAAAGACCACGATGGCTAAGAGCAGGCCCACCAGACCCAGTGCCCCGACGATGATTTGCTTCTCCAGACGACCCATGCGCCCAATATATTGTCTTGAAAATTAGATTCCAAGCAAAATCTTGTGGTGCCACATCTTGTGGTGCAATTTGTCTTCGGCGCTAGACATCTTGATGCCGCTTTTCCTGCAGAATCTCTTCGATGCCACGCGAACGATATGGCGAAAAAATCCATAGCTTGCGCCAGCGCAACCCGCGCCAAAGCGCTTCGGCTTCCTCCGCGCGCAGCTCCTCGGGAGCGAAACGCGCCAGATACTTCCAAGCCGCCGAGCGGTCGACGCCACGCAGCACCCGGCCAAGAAGCCAGCGCAGCGGCGGCCAAGGCGCCCATGCCGCACCGAAATCGACCACCTGCAACTGCAATCCTGCGCCCACCAACAGGTTTTGGCGCTGACGCAGATCCAGGTGATACACCCCGCGCTGATGGATGGCGTCGGCGTGGGCGAGAAGCTGATCGGCCAAGCGCCGCGGCGCCAAGGCAAAGACATCGGGCGTGAGGGGCTCGCCATCCAGAACATTCATGCTGAAGGCATGTCGGTCAATCCGCTCGCGCAGCTGCGGCATGCCGCTTAAGCCTTGTAAACGACTGAGAATGCGCGCTTCGCGATTCCCGAGCAGGGTCGCCAACCAGCGCGAATACCACGGCAGCTGGCGCGCATCTTTGACAATGCGTGATTCCCCGGTCGGGCCATCTTTCACCAGCCAAACCGCTGGCTTCCAAGCGCTATCACGACTGAGGAGCCGTCGGTCGGCGGCCTCATAGGAGGCACGTGACCACGACGCCATGGGCATAGTCATGGTGGCTTACACGCCCCAAGCTTTGAATGGCGACCAATAAGGAGCCGTCCACACCAAAGCCATGACCACTGCCAGCACCACCCCCCAAGACAGTTCATGGTTCTCGCGCACCATCTCCCAGGAGAAGTTGCGCTGTTGCCCACTTCTCCAGGGGCGCAGGCGAGGCCAGAAGTTGGGCACGTTGGCCGCATGCTCGTTGACCTCGTCACCGAACAACCCTTGCAGGCGGCGGTATTCGCGCTTCATTTTCCTTGGCATATAAAACAAGAAAAAGGCCAAGCAAAGGAGCACTGAGAAGCCCCAAACGGCCTGGCCGCGCTGGCTCTCGACATTGCCAGCGGCGAGGGCGACCCCCACCATGGCCAGAAAGGTGCCGAAGTACGCCGGGTTTCGCGTGTGCGCATAAGGCCCAGTGGTGACCAACAATTGGTTCTTGTCCAGGTGGCCAAATGCCCATAAGCGCATGCCCCATGCGGCTGCGACAAAGGCACATCCGACGAGAAAGGAGGGCCAGCGCGGATCGGCGAGGCCGATCAGGGCGAAGGCACAAAGGTACACCACCAGCTTGCGCCAGGTGGGCTTTTTCGAGGCTCGGTGATTGCTTCCCATGGGGACCCTTGCGGGAAAGGGGCTGGCATAGGATGATTGTGCCTTCGGTCCCGCGTCAAGCGAATGCCCATGCAAGCTCGTCCCACACTCTTTTTTGCCCTTCTTTTGGGCCTTCTCACCGCCTGTGCAGGCGGCCCACAGCAGACGAAATCCTACGGGGACTCGTCTCAGGTCAGCGGTTCGGCCTCCTCATTGATGGGTGAGGACCAGGTCCTCGGCAGTGCTGCCGAAGCCGAAGCCGCCCGCCGCGAGGCCGAAATGCTCGCCGAATTGGCCGACGAAGGGATCTACCCAGAGACTGCACCCTGCCAAGTCACGGTGAAATACTTCCGCTCGAACACCACCATCGGCCTCTACAACGAGGCCTATGTTTCGCAGTCGGACTACTACACCCAAGAACGTGCCTCGGCGGACTATAAAGTCATCAGTGACATCAAGATGGGTGCGCTGTTGAAGAGCTTGGAAGAGTTCGAATACTTTGACGAAGCCGAAAGCGACATCAAACGCATGCCGGGTGCCAGCGTGGCCATTGTGGTGCGCCGCGGCGACCAAAGCTGGACCTTGAACTGGGGCCAAGCCATGGGCGATGACAAGATGGAAGTCGCACGCAATAGTGCCGACACCGTGCGCGTGGTCTATGACACGCAACGTTCGGTGCAAGTCGTCGACAATGCCGAGGGCGAAAACTTCTTTCTCAAGGAACGCGAGCGCATTCAGCGCGAAAACGCCCTGCGCCAGGCACATGGCGCGGCCTCTGGTGGCGGGCGCTAAGCCGCAGTCGAAGAAGACCATCCTTGTCGTGCCCGCGCGTCGGGCATCGACCCGTTTAGCCGACAAGTTACTGCTCGCAGAAAGTGGGCAAGCCTTGCTCGCACATACCTTGCAGGCTTGCTTGCAAAGCCAACTGGCCGATCAGGTCATCGCCGCGGTCGATGATCCTGCACTCGCGGCCATCGCGGAATCCTGCGGCGTGACCGCCTGCCTCACTCCAAGCGACCTGCCCTCGGGCAGTGATCGGGTGTGGGCGGTGGTCCAAGACCTGCCCGATGTGGAAATCGTGGTCAATGTGCAGGGCGACGAGCCGGAAATCGAACCCGAGGCCATCGATCGCCTGATTGCGGCCGTGCGCGACGGTGCCGAGGTCGCGACTTTGGCCGCCCCACTGGCTCCAGAACAAGTCGAAGACCCGGCAGCGGTCAAAGTCGTGAGCGCTGTCCATGGTCGCGCCTTGTATTTCTCGCGCGCTGCCATTCCGCACGCTCGTTTGGCTGGTGGCGTCGCGCCGCGCTTGCATGTCGGCATGTACGCTTATCGCCGCGAAGCTCTCGCTGCCTTCGCTGGATGGGCGCCAACGCCGCTCGAGAAAACAGAGGGCTTGGAGCAGTTGCGGCTGCTCGAACATGGTCTTTCTCTGCAAGTTATCGACTGGCCGCGGTCTTTCCCCGGAATCGACACGCGGCAAGACTACGATAGGTTCCTGGAACGCGTTCGCGACCACTCGTCCCCCCCGTCATGACCCGCTTCATCTTTGTCACCGGTGGCGTGGTTTCTTCCCTAGGCAAGGGAATTACCACCGCTGCTATTGCCGTCCTGCTGGAGAAACGAGGCTTAAAAATCTCGATTCAAAAGCTCGACCCTTACATCAACGTCGACCCGGGGACTATGTCCCCCTATGAACACGGCGAGGTGTATGTGACCGAAGACGGTTACGAGGCCGACCTCGACTTGGGGCATTACGAACGCTTTTCGCAAGCACCGATTGGTCGCCACAGCAACGCCACCACGGGGTCGATTTACTCCGAAGTCATTCGCCGCGAACGCGCCGGGGAATACCTCGGCCAAACCGTGCAGGTGATTCCGCATATCACCGACGCCATCCAAGACGCGATTCGTCGCGGCGCCCCCGCCGGCACCGATGTCGCGATCATTGAAGTCGGCGGCACTGCAGGTGACATTGAGTCGCTTCCTTTTCTGGAAGCGATCCGCCAATTCGCACTCAAGCAAGAACCTGGCCATGCCATGTTCGTACACCTGACCCTGTTGCCTTATCTCAAGGCGTCGGGCGAAATGAAGACCAAGCCGACGCAGCAATCGGTCGGTAAGTTGCGCGAGATTGGCCTGCAGCCAGATGTCCTCGTATGCCGCTGCGAAAAGCCGATGACCCCGGGCATGCGCGAGAAAATTTCTCTGTTCTGCAATGTGCGCCCAGACGACGTCATTCAGGAACAAGACGTCGAAACCACCATTTACGAGGTGCCGCTGGACCTTCAGCGCGAAGGCCTCGACCGCGCTTTGGTGCAAAAGCTGCAGCTCAAGACTTCGGCGCCGCTCGACATGAGCGATTGGGAAGACCTGCGGGAACGCTGGGCTAACCCCAAGCACGAAATCGAAATTGCCGTGGTGGGTAAGTACATCCAACTGCACGACGCCTACAAGTCGATTTATGAAGCGCTGGCCCACGCAGGTGCCGCGCTCAATACCAAAGTGCGTTTCCGCAAGATTCTTGCCGATGACTGCGCCGAGGGCGACATCGACACCATTCTTGGCGGCATCGACGGCCTGTTGATTCCCGGCGGTTTTGGCGAACGCGGCTTGGAAGGCAAGATTCGCGCCCTGAAGTGGGCGCGCGAACGCAAGCTCGCCACCTTTGGCATCTGCTTCGGTATGCAAGCCATGACAATTGAATTTGCGCGCAACGTGCTTGGCCTCGAAAACGCCAACACTACCGAGGCCGATGAGAATTGCACCGAACCGGTCATCCATCTCATGGATGAACAAGGCAAAGTCACCGATAAGGGTGGCACCATGCGCCTTGGCGCCTATGCCTGTCGCCTGATTGAGGGCACCCGCAGCGCCGAGATTTACGGACGCGACATGGTCTTTGAGCGCCATCGCCACCGTTGGGAATACAACAGCGACTATCGCGAACGCCTAGAGAAGGCCGGCCTCTTGAGTGCCGGAGTTTATGAGCAGCGCGAATTGGTCGAGATTGTCGAATTGAGCGAACTTCCGTTCTACATTGGGGTGCAGTACCACCCTGAGTTCAAATCGAAACCCTTGGTGCCGCACCCACTGTTCCAAGCCTTTGTCAAAACCGCCCTTCAAAGCCAAGATCAAGCCGCCGATTCCCCGGCGGCAGTCGAAGTCGAATCAAGATGAGTCCAGCCTCTCCTCCCGGCGGAGATTTCCGCCTGTTCCTGCAGAAGATTGCCATGCAGGGCTTTTACGCCCTCGGCATGATTGAAATCCCCGGCGCACCGCAACAGGAGCCCAATGTCGACATGGCACGCTCTGTGGTCGATGACCTCGTCATGTTGCGCGAGAAATGTGGAGACAATCTGGAAGAAGGTGAGCGCCTGACGCTCGACAAGTACATCTCCGACCTGCAATTCCAGGTTCTCGAGCGCAGCAAGTAGGTTCTGGGGCTATGACCCGCTATCTGGTCACCTCCGCCCTGCCCTACGCCAATGGGCCGATTCACTTTGGCCATGTCGCCGGCGCCTACCTCCCCGCCGATGTTTACGTGCGTTATTTACGCATGGCCAAGGGCCCCGAAAACGTGCTTTACGTCTGCGGCACCGATGAACATGGCGTCGCGATTACGCTCAAGGCCGAACAAGAAGGCCTCGACTATCGCAGCTATGTCGACCGCTGGCACAAAGACATCAAGGGGCTGTTTGATCGCTTCGGCATTTCCTTCGACATGTTTTCCGGCACCGCGCGCTGCAAGCATCATGTCGACGCCAGCCAAAAGTTCTTTCTAGCGCTGCATGAGCATGGCTTTCTGCAGGAGCGCACCGAAGAACAATGGTTCTCCGAGGCGACCTCGCGCTTCTTGCCGGACCGTTACCTAGAGGGCACGTGCCCCAACTGCGATTTCAACAAAGCCCGTGGCGACGAATGCCCCCAATGCGGGACTTGGGTCGACGCCAAGGAGTTGAAGAACCCGGTGAGCCTGATTGATGGCAGCAATCCGGTGTTGAAGCCCACGACGCACTGGTACTTGGACTTGCCAAAGCTGAAGGAACAAGGCTTAGGCGCCTGGTACGACGGCGAAGACGCCGCTCACCCCATCAAAGGCTGGAAGCCCAACGTCGACGGTTATGTGCAGGCCATGTTCAAGGATCTGCACGAACGCCCCATCACGCGCGACTTGCCGTGGGGCGTTCCTCTTCCAGAAGGCATCGAGGGCGGCGAAGGCAAAGTGCTTTACGTGTGGTTCGATGCCCCCATCGGCTACCTCAGTGCGACCATGGAATGGGCTGAAGCGCAAGGCGAGCCCGAGGCTTGGAAGAGTTGGTGGCAAGGCGAAGATACGCGCCTGGTGCACTTTATTGGTAAGGACAACATTGCTTTCCATGTCGTGGTCTTCCCCTCCATGCTGCTTGGTCAAAAAGATGCCTGGGAAGGCAAAGCCATGGTTCTGCCGTGGGCGGTCCCCGCAAACGAGTTTTACAACCTACAGGGGCGCAAATTCAGCACCTCCAACGGTTGGTATCTCGACAACGACCACTTCTTTGCCAATTTCGATGCCGATGCCGCGCGCTTTCACGTCTTGATGTCCGCGCCGGAGACGGCCGACAGCGAGTTCTCGTGGCAGGAGTTCCAAGTCACCAACAACGCGCTCCTTGCCGACAAGATTGGCAACTTAGCCAGCCGCGTATTGAAGTTCGCCGGTAAGCGCTACGAAGGCCACACACCAGAGGTCGATGCCGCCGTAGTCGATGACCTGCGCCATCATGATTCCCTGCAAGAAGCGGATCGCCAGTTCGAAGCCGTCGGCACCCATCTCGAAGCCCAAGAGTTCCGCAAGAGTTGCCACGCGCTTGTCGCCGGCTCTGCGGCTCTGAACCAATTCTTCGATGCCATGGAACCATGGAAACTGGCCAAGAGCGACGACGAAACGGAACGTGCGCGCTGTGCAGCCACCATCGAACGCTGCATCGCTTACCTCGAACTGCTCAGCCGCCGCCTCTCGCCCTATTGCCCGGGCGCTGCGGGCCGCTTGCGCTCCATGCTGGGAGCATGTGCCGATTTGGCCGACGGCTCACAGTGGGGCTTAGGAGCCGTCTCGCATGTACCGGCAGGCTTGGCCTTGGACGAAGCTGGTGTGTTGTTCGCCAAGATCGACGACGACACCATCGCCGCCGAATGCGAACGCCTGGAGCAACAAGCTGCGGCGCAAGCCTGATTGCCAAAGGAAAACCGCCATCATGCACAGGCATGACGGCGGCTTGTAGGCGCAGCAGCGCCTAGACCCTAGTTCAAGGAATCTTTCCAGGCCTTGGCAGGCTTGAAACCAACGCTGGTGCTGGCTTTAATTTCCATCGGCTCACCGGTCTGCGGATTGCGACCGGTGCGTGCAGCCCGCTGACGGACCGTCCACGTGCCAAAACCGGCCACAGAGACTTGACCATGCTCGGACAAACCTTGCTGGATGGACTTGAGGACCACGTTGACCGTTTCTTCGGCGGCAGCCTTAGTGGTCTCGAGGTGGGAGCAGACGGAATCGACGAGTTCTCGCTTGTTCATGTCGGGTAATTGATTCAGGGGGGCAAGAAAGGGGGGGAGCTTTGTGAGCTTGAAAAAGGACCGGCCCCGAACAGAGAACTGTCCGGGGCCGACTCTTCATCGGCATCTCAAAGTTGAGTGCCGGTCCGGGATTCATCCGGAGGACCCTTTTGGGTCATGCGGCTCGGGGCAGTAATCTGCTAGCGCCGAGTCGTCTTGCGCTTAGTGGCCTTCTTCTTGGTCGCCTTACGCTTAGTAGCCTTCTTCTTAGTGGCTTTCTTCTTGGTTGCCTTGCGCTTGGTGGCCTTTTTCTTGGTTGCCTTACGCTTGGTAGCCTTTTTCTTGGTGGCTTTACGCTTCGTGGCCTTTTTCTTAGTGGCCTTACGCTTCGTAGCCTTCTTCTTGGCCTTGCGCTTGGTGGCCTTTTTCTTGGTCGCCTTGCGCTTAGTGGCCTTTTTCTTGGTCGCCTTACGCTTGGTGGCCTTTTTCTTGGTCGCCTTGCGTTTGGTCGCTTTTTTCTTAGTCGCCTTGCGTTTGGTGGCCTTTTTCTTGGTCGCCTTACGCTTGGCAGGTTTCTTTGCTACCTTGCGCTTGGTCGCCTTTTTGGCGGCCTTGCGTTTCGGTGCAGCTTTCTTCCGTGCAGCCATGTTGACTCCTTTTACTGGATCCAGTGTTAAGGCATCCCACAAGGAAGTGAAAAGGGACACCGATGAAAACGCGACGTCTGTTGCCCCCAAAAGGGGACCACTAGATGTCGTGCTCTATTGGTCTTCATCGGCGGACAACAAAAAAATTCTCCCGAAAAACCAATGTTTTTGGTTTTCCGGGAGGGAATTTGTGCCCTTTTGTGGGCGCGACGGTGAAAAAACGCTTACGAAGCGTTGTTCGCGAAGGCGCGATTGCGCCCGCGCAAGGCTTTCACCAAGGGGACGGTCTGCATGCGACCGTCGATGCGCACTTCGATTTCGCCTTTCTTAATGACGGAAGTCGCAAGCTTCATGCGACGCACCGTGCCATTGGGCAGCAAGACGCGAACCTTTTGGATGTTCGACTTAAAGGTGCGCTTGGTGTGGCCGGTGGTTTTGAGACCAACTCCGCCTTTCTTTTTCGGCAAACCGCGGCGAGCAATGCTCTTACCGCTAGTTGTGCCTTTTCCGGTGACTTCGCAACGACGTGCCATGATGATTCCCTCTTAGATGCCCACGAGAAATGGGCCGAACAGTCTAGCCCTCCCTACTGAGGGCGTCAATCTGAGGCCTTGGCCAAAGTGGTTGACCGACTCCAGCAGAGCGAGGAGAATAGCGCTCCGCACGACGGCTGTGTGAGAGTCCGGGCCTAGACCCGGCACCGAAGGGGCAAACCGCAACGGCGGCGAAACTCTCAGGTACCCGGAATACAGCCCGACGGACCCTGAATCGTCATCCCCGACCACCACAGGACGCCCTCATGGCGTCCTTTTGTCGTTCATGGACACTTCCTCTCCCGAAACCCTTCATCAGACCCCTCTCGCCGCCCGTCACCGGGAGCTCGGCGCAAAGATGGTCCCCTTCGCTGGCTGGGAAATGCCCCTGGACTACGGCTCGATTCTGGGTGAATCGCGCGCGGTTCGGAAAGGCGCCGGCCTGTTCGATGTCTCGCACATGGCGCGCTTCCTGTTCTGTGGCCCTGCTGCGGCCGCCGAACTGGATTACGCTCTCGGCGGCTCAATCATGGACCAGCCCATTGGCAAGGCGCGCTACACCATGATCCTGCAGGAAGATGGCGGCATCATGGATGACCTCATCACCTATCGCACCGGCGAAGAGGAAATCTTCATGGTGGTGAATGCCAGTAACCGCATACGCGACTGGGACATCCTCACTTCGCGCCTGGACCAAACCGAATGCGCCGACTTGACGGAAGATGGTGGTGGCATTTTGGCGCTGCAAGGCCCCGAGTCGCACCGCATCCTCGCCGAGCTTGCTGGATCGAGTGATTTCTGCCCCGGCTTCCTGGACCTGGCTGAACTCGACTCCCCCTTCGGCGCCTTGTTCCTCGCCCGCACCGGCTACACCGGAGAGCATGGCTACGAAATCTTCGTCACTGCCGAACAGATTGACCCCGTGTGGCAACGCTTGGTCGAGTTGGGCGCCGCGCCCGTCGGTCTTGGCGCGCGCGATGTGCTGCGCCTCGAAGCGGCGCTTCCTCTTTATGGCCACGAGATTCATGAAGGTGTGAATCCGATAGAAGCAGCCCTTCGCTTCGGCGTGCGCGGCTGGAAGACCCGCGATTTTGTGGGCGGCGACGCCCTGCGCGCGCTCCCCGAGCCGACCCGAGGCCTGATTGGCCTCACCGCGCCCAAGCGCGTCCCGCGCGAAGGCTATCCGCTCTACTGCGGCGACAAACTAGTCGGCGAAGTGTGCAGCGGCGTGTTCTCGGCAACACTCGAGAAACCGATTGCCACCGCTTGGTGCCAACTTGGCATCGACGGACCGCTCGAGGTCGACATCCGTGGCAAACGGATGGCTGTCGAGCGCGTTGACCTTCCCTTTGTACCCCACCGTTCCCGCGATTAAGCCCCAATACCATGCGTCCTAACGACCGTTCTTACCTCGATTCCCACGAATGGGCCCAACTCCAGGGCGATGTCGCCACCGTCGGCATTACCGATTTCGCCGTCGAGCAACTCGGCGAACTGGTGTATCTCGATTTGCCTGAGATTGGCCAAAGCGTCACTCGTGGCGAGAGCTTCGGTGAAGTCGAATCGGTGAAAGCTGTTTCTGACATCAACTCGCCAGTCAATGGCGAAGTCGTCGAAATCAACAGCGACTTGCCCGATGCCCTTGACCCACTTCAAAGCGATGCCCTCAACAGTGGCTGGCTGATTAAGGTCAAAGTGTCTGGCGCCGATGCGCTGGATGGCCTAAAGGATGCCGCCGCGTACGAAGAAGTCGTGGCCTCTGAGAGCTAAACCATGCCTTACATCCAGAACTCCGATGCCGACCGCGCTGCCATGTTGGAGCGCATCGGCCTTTCCTCGCTGCAGGAGTTGTTTGCTTCGATTCCCGAAGACGTGCAACTCAAGGAGCTGCCGGCGATCGCCGATGGCCTCAGCGAGAGTGAACTGCAAGCGCATTTGGCCGAGCTCGGCGCCGACAACCAGCCGGCAACTGGCAGCTGTTTTCTCGGCGGTGGGTTTTATGACCACACTTGGCCGGCGATTGTCGACCACTTAATGCAACGCTCGGAGTTCTTGACGGCCTACACCCCCTATCAGCCGGAGTGTTCGCAGGGCACCTTGCAATGGATTTTTGAGTTTCAATCGATGATTGCCGAACTCACTGGTTGTGAAGTGGCCAATGCCTCGATGTACGACGGCTCTTCGGCGGCGGCGGAAGCCGTGCTCATGAGCATGACGCAAACGCGGCGCAAGCGCGTGGTCATTTCCGAAGGAGTTCATCCCGAAACCATCGAGACCATTCGCACCTACATGCACCACATGGAGGCGGAAATCGTCATTGCTCCGCTGGATGGTGGCCTCACGGCATGGGAAGGCCTGATCAACCAAGACACTGCTTCGGTGTTGGTGCAGCAGCCGAACTTTCTTGGCGGTGTCGAAGAGCTCGAGAGTCTGGCCGCCGAGGCACATGCAGCCGGCGCACTCGCGATTTCTTCGGTCTATCCGGTGTCCATGGGCTTGCTCAAGAGCCCGGGCGCCATGGGCTTTGACATTGTGGTCGGCGAAGGCCAGTCCTTGGGAGTCCCTCTGGGCTACGGCGGGCCTGGCTTCGGCTTCTTTGCGGCCTCGTCCAAGGCCGTGCGCAAGCTTCCTGGCCGCTTGGTTGGCCAGTCGGTCGATACCAAAGGTCGCCGCGCTTACACCCTTGCCTTCCAGACTCGCGAACAGCACATTCGCCGAGAAAAGGCGACCAGCAACATCTGCACCAACAACTCTCTGATTGCGCTGCGCGGTTGCATTCACATGGCAGCCCTCGGCCCTGAGGGTCTAGAAGAAGTCGCTGCGGTGTCGCGCCAACGCATGCTGGCTTTGGTCGAGGCGCTGGAGCAATCCGGTGTGCCTCGCGCCTTCCCCGAGGCTCCCTTCTTCAACGAATGCGCCTTTCGCATGGAAAACGAAGATGCGGTGCAGCAACTGAAGGACAGCATGCTCGAGCAAGGCCTCCACGGCGTGTTGCCGCTGTCGCGTTGGTTCGACAACATGGACGGCATCTTCACTCTGGCCTGCACCGAGAAGGTGCGTCCGGAAGATATTCACCTGCTTGCGAGCCTCGCCGCAAGCTGCCAAACCCAAGTCCCCGCCTGAGGAAATCATCGTGTACCTTCCACCAGTCAACTTACTGTTTGAAGACTCGCGTCCTGGGCGACGCTGCTTCCGCACCACCGGCGCCGATCGCACGGCGGCCACCGCCGGCCTTCCGTCCTCGGCCTTGCGCGACACCCCACCAGCGCTGCCTGAACTTGGCGAGCTCGATTTGCTGCGTCACTTCACGCGCCTGAGCCAAAAGAACTTTGGCATCTCGGTCAACTTCTACCCACTTGGTTCGTGCACCATGAAGTACAACCCGGTAGTTCATGAAGCGATTGCTGCGCGCGAAGAATGGTCCGGCTTGCACCCGCTGCAAGACGAGGACACCGCGCAGGGCGCATTGGCCTTGATGCATGATCTCGCTCGCGACTTGGGTGAGCTTACGGGCCTGCCTGCCGTCACCCTGCACCCCGCTGCGGGCGCTCATGGTGAACTCACCGCACTGATGGTGTTGCGCGCTTGGCTCGACCAGCGTGGCGAGCATCAGCGGCGAAAAATTATGGTTCCGGATAGCGCACATGGCACCAACCCGGCGTCGTGCACCCTGTCTGGATTCAGCGTGGTCACGGTCAAGTCCGATGATCGCGGTCTGTGTGACCTCGAAGACCTCGCCAAGCACCTTGGCGACGACACCGCCGGCCTCATGATCACCAATCCGAACACGCTGGGCTTGTTCGAGGACAACATCGTGGAAATTTGCAAAATGGTCCATGATGCGGGCGGCAAGGTCTATATGGACGGCGCCAACTTCAACGCCATCATGGGCGTGGCACGGCCGGGTGATTTTGGCATCGACATGATGCACCTCAACCTGCACAAGACCATGTCCACCCCCCACGGCGGTGGCGGCCCTGGTTCCGGTCCGGTTTGCGTCACTGAAGAACTGCGCACCTTCCTGCCGGCGCCGCAGATCGTCGAAGAGGAAGGGCTTTACCGCCTGCAAACGCCAGAGCATTCCATCGGTCGTATGCGCGCCTTCCACGGCAACTTCTTGGTGCTGGTTCGCGCCTACTGCTACGTGCGTCGTCTTGGCGCCAAGGGCGCTCGTCGCGTGGCCGAAAACGCCGTGCTCAACGCCAACTACCTGCGGGTGTTGGTCGACAAGTACTGGCGTGTGCCTTACAACCGCGTGTGCATGCACGAGTTTGTGGCGCGCCCGACCAAGGCAATGCGCGACGCCGGGATTCATACCTTGGATATCGCCAAGCGCTTGATCGATTGTGGCTACCACCCGCCGACGGTGTACTTCCCGCTCGTGGTCCACGAAGCCATCATGGCTGAACCGACCGAAACCGAGTCCAAGGAAACTCTCGACGCCTTTGCCGAGACCATGATCATGATTGCCGAAGAAGCGGCCGCCGGAGACGAAAAACTGCACGAAGCGCCAGTCACCATGCCGGTGACGCGTGTCGATGAAGCCCGTGCCGTGCGCGACCCGCAACTCTGTTACCGCTGCGGTGACTAGTGACCAAGCATCAGAGGCCCGTCTCCTCGTAGATGGGCCTCTTGCAGGCGCGACCAATATGGCGCGCGACGAATCCTTATTGGAAACTCGGGCCCTGCCCACCTTACGCTTTTATCGTTGGGCCAAGCCGACTCTTTCGCTTGGATACTTCCAACACGCCGCCGACCTTCCGCTTGATGCGGTACGTGCCCGCGGCGGCGAGGTGGTGCGCCGCTCGACTGGCGGCAAAGCCATCTTGCATGAGCATGAACTGACCTACTCATTGTGCGCGCCGGAAGTTGGCGCCTTGGCTGGTGGCCCAGCCGCAGCCATGAGTGCGATTCACGAAGCGTGGGCGCAGGAGCTCGCGCGCCAAGCTGGTGCGGAAGTGCGCATGCGTCACGAAGGCCATATGCACTCCGACATTCTCGGGTCGGCGTGGTGCTTCGAAGACTCGAGTCCGCTTGACCTCGCCATGGATGGGCGCAAGCTCTTAGGATCCGCCGCACGCCGACGCCATGGCTGGATTCTGTTCCATGGTTCCTTGGTGTTGGAACATCCGCAGGAAACCCCCGGAATCGCCGCGCTCGGTCGCGAACCAGACCTTGCCGCTCTGACCTCGGTCATGGGCAGGGCCATGGGCTATGACTTTCAATCTGGCGAATGGTCGCCGCATGAGTTGACCAAGGCCGACGCCATCGAAGCCAAGCGCTTCGGCAACGACGCCTTTACCTTGCTGCGCTAAGGCTTTCCAAGAAGCGCCCTAACTCTTCCCAATAAGCTTCACTCTGCATGTCATTGTGATCGCCCCCGGGAATGCGCACGAACTTCTTGGATCCGGCTGCGGCCTGGAACAACGCCTGCCCATGGGAGAAGGGAATCGTGTTGTCGGCGTCACCATGGCTCAACAGCAAAGGGCCGCGGTAGCGCTGAAGGGCGGCAGTAGAGTTGAGCTTGTCCGCGGAAACCAACCAAGTGAGGCGTGGGAAATGGACGCGGCAAATCTCCTGCAAGGAACGAAAGCTGCTTTCGATGATCAAAGCTCGAGGCTCCTCTTTGGAAGCGACTTCGGCGACCAAGGCGCCACCAAGTGAACGCCCCATCAGAATCACTTGCTCCTTTGGAATTTGTGCAAGTTGGGCGGCTTGGGCTCTCGCGGCACGAGTGTCGGCTAATGCGCCTTCCACCGTGGCGGTGCCTTCGCTTAAGCCATAGCCACGGTAGTCGAACAGCAGCACCGAAAGTTGAAAGCGATCACGCAAGAACTCTGCACGATCGGTGCTGTGTTGTAGGTGACCCGCATTGCCATGCGCGAAGACCAAAACGCCTTGCGGGTTCTCAGCAGGAAACCAAGCGCCATGCAGCAAGGTGCCGTCTGCCGAAGCAAAGAACAGACCCTGGTCTGCATGTGGTCCACTCTCCCACTCCTCTGCGCTGAGCTCGAAGGGCTGAAACAGCAGCCATTCTGCGGGCGATGTGGGCGAGGCCCAAGCTTGGGCGCGCATATAGTCGGGCATGGCAATCGCGACGAGCAGCGATGTGCCAATAATGACTAACAGCAGAATGCGCAGGAGCTTTAACAAAAGGACGCGCCCAGAGAACCGAGGTTCTCTGGGCGCTGGGGGAAAAAGTTCTTCGCTCACTGAATGGTCAGCTGCAAGTCTGCAGATTCCGACCAGGTTCCCGCGGACAGAGCTGCAACTTCCAGGTAGTAAGTCACGCCCGATGCGCCCGAAGGAATGTTCAAGAAGAAAGTGCCGTCGCCGCTTACGGTGGCGGTACCGGTAGCAATCACCGAGATTGGCGCACCGAGGTCAAAGTCATGACCTGCGTACACCGTGCCGGCGTTGTTGCCCGAACCCAGAAGCCATACCGAAGAGTTGGCCGGGGCGTTGGTGTACTGGTAGGCGTATGGGAATCCAGCCATTGGGTTGGACACACCGGTGAGCGAGATGGAATCGGTGGTTTGCCCGCCGGTCGAGCCGGTCACTGGAGTGACAATCAACGCGAAGTCGGCATCCAATGCAGGCGTTTCGGGGTGCGTGTCCTGGTTGACTTCGTCGGCAAAGACATCGACCGTCCAGACACCGGCAACCGGGCTGCTGACGATGACTTGCTCGACCGTGTCCTTGGTGTTGGAGACACCACCAGAGGTGCTGGTCATGGCCGCATTGAGGCCGTTGTTACCCCAGTAGACCAAACCGTTCGGTGCGGTCACGCGCAGGGACAAGTCATTGATGCGGTGCAGGTTTGAACTCGTGGTACCAGCGCGATCGGTGTAGATCATGGTGGCGCGGAATTCCGCAGCACCAGCCGGCACAGTGAGGTCGTAGGTCACGACACCCAAGTTGGTCAGGACGTCGCTCTCATCGATGACGAAGGTGTCATCGGAGTTGTCGTAAAGGCGAGCCAAATCTGGCTTACCCCAACCTTGGTGCACACGAGTCAGGTCGTGGCCAGCGCCGGAGAAGGTCCACTGCTTGGTGCTATTGAGCAACAGCGCCTTGGCGGTGGTGTTGTGCGGACGATTGTCGAAGACATCGCCAGGGCCAACCACGTTGCCAAACTCACCGGCAGCCCACATCTGATAAATCAGCGCGAGGTGACCAGCCACGATCGGCGTGGCGGCAGAGGTGCCACTGAAGGAGGTGTAATCATCGCCACCGACATAGCCACCAGGATCTTGGTCCGAGGTCCACACCGAGTCGTAGTAGGCGGCAAGGTCAGGCTTGATGCGACCGTCGGCAGCTGGGCCAATGGAAGCGCCGAAGGTCCAGTTGTCATCGGCGTCGCTGCTGTTGTTGCCGTGGCGGATGCCGCCCACGGCAATGATGTTCTTGGCCCAAGCCTGCGGACGCGATTGTGTGGTACCGGCGTTACTTTGCGACTGCAGAATGGAGAAGTCATTGATGAAAATGATGTCATCCATTTCCTGCGAGGTCGAGTTGTACTGCGAAGTACGGCTTCCGCCCCAGCTGTTGGACTGATACACCGCGCGATACTGCAAGGCCGGGTTGACCAACTCTGCGGTGTGGGTGTAACGGTTACCAAGGCTGTCGTAGTCGGCCATGATGCCGGTGGCGTCAGGGGCAACACCGCGGCTTTGGCCACCCGCAGTGCTCGCACCGGTGGCAAAGTTAATGCCATAGGTGCAGGTGCCGTGCGAACCAGAGCTCACCGAGCCGTGCAAGATTGGCGGCGAAGCCCAGTCGGCATGGCTGGTATCGACACCGCCATCCATGACCTCGGCGCGCACACCAAGTCCGGTGTAACCGCCAACGGTTTCGACGTAGTTCGCGCCCATGACGCTACGGACGATATCCATGTCATGTTCTGGAGCGCTCCAGCGATCCAAGCCAAGAACCATCGGGTTGGCTACGACCTGCATCAATTGCGACGGAGTCAGGGTTGCCGAAACAATCCAACCGGAGTCATAGGCAGTATGCACGGTGCCGCCCATGGCGCGAATCTGATCGGCCAGTGGTTCTTTCTGACCAAGGCCCCACTCGCCGACCACCACGTTGTAACGGGCAGTGACGAGAGCTTCCTGCTGGAAGGCATCGAACAATTCGTTCTCTAACTTATAGGCCGGGTGGAAGGGGCCGACCCAGCGCACAAAATCTTGCTCTTGAGCAAGCTTAGCGAGGTCTTGGGGCATCTCCCAAATTCCGGCGTGCATCCCTAGGAAGCGGTGGTCGACAGCACCACGCTGGCGCAGCCACTCGCGCCAAGGCTCCATGCCTTGGGTCTCAAACTGGACAATCCACAACTGGTTCCCGCTCGATGGTGCGGCCAGTTCCTCTGGGACAGCAGGAGCCTGATCGCGCAGCGGATCGAACACGCCGTAGCGCAGGTAAATGTCGTAGGTGGTCAAGCGATCACGACTAAAGGTTTCGCCGCCATCGAGAGAGATGCGGTAATGGTCGTGAAGGTCACCGTTGGGCGCACGGTCTTGCCAAAGCTGGGCGACGATATCGCCTGTTTGGATGACCGCGGGCTCTTGAGCAGTGGGGAGGGCTGGGGCAGGCACGGCGGCTTGCAACCCGAACAATAGGAAGGTGAGCATGGGAGGGCGAGGAGGGGTATCTTGGGATTTCAGGGGGGTTCTCCACCCTAACCGAACCCTTATGATGCGTGGGGATGCAGTCCTACCTTTCCCTCGTCCGCGAAATCCTCGACCACGGTGAGGAGCGCCACGACCGCACCGGCGTCGGCACGCTCTCCATTTTTGGCACCCAAACGCGCTACGACCTGCGTGAGGGCTTCCCCCTGCTCACCACAAAGAAGGTGCTGTTCAAGGGAATTCTGCATGAGCTGTTGTGGTTTTTGCGCGGCAGCACCAATATCCACGACGGTCTCGCCGAGCACACGCCAATTTGGAATGCCTGGGCCGACGAAGATGGCAGCCTCGGACCGATTTACGGTCACCAATGGCGCAACTGGGGTGGCCACCCTCAGGAGGCCCCCGGCCAGCGCCAAGGTGTCGATCAAATCGCCGCGGCGGTCGATCTCATCAAGAACCAGCCGCACTCGCGGCGGATATTGGTCAATGCCTGGAATGTCGCGGATCTGCCGCACATGAAGTTGCCGCCGTGCCACTTGTTGTTTCAGTTTTACGTCGCCGGCAATCGTCTCGATTGTCAGCTCTACCAACGCTCGGCCGATGTCGCTCTGGGAGTGCCCTTCAACATTGCGAGTTACGCGCTGTTGTTGACCATGATGGCGCAGGAATGTGGCCTCGAGCCTGGGGTGTTTGTGCACACCCTTGGCGATGCCCACCTCTACCTGAATCACCTCGACGGCATTCGCGAACAACTCGAGCGTAAGCCGCTGCCCCTACCGAAACTCGAGGTCGCGCAAAAGCCCATGGCTGAACTTGGGCCGGAGGATTTTCAAATCCACGGCTACGAGCATCACCCCTTCATTCGTTTCGAAGTCGCCGTATGAATGCACGCTTCTCTCTCATTGTGGCCATGGACCGCGCCCGCGGCATCGGCCGCGAAGGTCGCATGCCCTGGCATCTGCCGGGAGATATGCGCATGTTCGCCGACCTCACCAAGGGGGAGCATCGGCTAGATCCCAAAAAGCCGCAGAACACGGTCATCATGGGGCGCCGCACTTGGGAATCTTTGCCCAAGTCTTTCCGCCCCCTACCTGATCGCAAGAATTTGGTGCTGAGTCGGCAAGCCAACTACCAAGCCGAGGGCGCCGAAGTGGTATCCACCCTCGATGACGCCTTGGTCAAGGCAAGCGGCGATGTTTTCGTCATCGGAGGCGGTGAAATTTATGCACTCGGCTTGGCTCACCCTTCCTGTCATGCCCTTCTGCTCACCGAAGTCGACGGTCGCTTCCCCTGTGACGCCTTCTTCCCCGAGTGGGAACAGGAGTTTGCGCTAGAAGAGCGTGGCGCTTGGCAGCAGGACGAACTCGATGGACCCTCCTATCGTTTCACCCGCTGGCTGCGCGTGGCGAAAGAGCAGGAAGCCTAGGGGGTTCTAATTCACCACCACGGCAACCGCGTTGGTGAGCTCAAAAGTGCCCTCTTTCGTGGCCGCGGCTTGACAATAAAAGGTGGTGCCAGCGAGCCCTGCCGGGACATAGGTGGAAAACACCAAGGCACCCGAGAGATCGGCATAGACCTCTAAGGAAACTTGCAGCGGAGGCGTCAACTCCACCGGCCCCAAGGGAGTATTTGTGGGGCCTGCGCCCGCAGTCGACCACAAAATGCGCACTAAGCCGCCGGGGTCGATGTGGAACAACTCAAAGTCGGCGAGTTGTCCGACCGACATCGGCCCAATCCACAGCGACGGGCTGGGATTGGACAAGGTGTACTCAATCAAAATGACCGGAACGAACTCATCGTTCTGGGTGGTCGAGGCCGTGGCCACACAATTCGAAGTCACCCCATAGCGATTGCCACCATTGAGGTTGGACGGACCAGATTGGCCGTCTACGGAGCCAGCGGGCCATAGTTGATTGGCGCCACAAGATCGAATCTCAAGAACGAAATCCAGTCCTAAGGATGGGTCGTAAACGAAATCACTGTCCAGACCTAACGGGGTCCACGTTTGCGGCAGAACACTGTTGCCGGTGAACGGCGTGCTGCTCTTCACCACTTTGGCATCGGGGTTGAGATTGTTGGCAAAGGTGGTGCTATGCCCAGGGCTCACGCCATCGCCATTGACGCTGTAATCGGTGGGACTGGAAGCCAGGGTGATTTCGACGGAAGGAAAATCAAAGGTCATCGCTGGCGCGGTCGACTTGGAGCGCACATAAATCTCACTGATGAGAATCGGGCCAATCGCGTCGAACTCAGTGGAATCGTAATGCCACTGCCAAACATGGCTCGAACCCGAAGCGAAGGGGAAGCTCGTCGAGCTATTGGCTTCGGTAGTGTCCAAACCCCGCGGCAGGGATTGGACTTGGGTCTGTGCCCCTGCCCAGGTGGTCAGGAAGCTGCCGGAAATAAAAAGGGCCAGGAGGGTCCGCATCATGAAATCAACTCCTGCATCCTAGCGAGATGGGAATGCGATTTCCTTCTTCCCAGGATGTAAGTCTATGCTGCACAAACGCCTGGCCCCTTTGCTTGCTAGGATGCCAAAGCATGGAATCCTCAACTCTGCCCGACGCAAGCTCCTGGCTCCTGCGCCCAGGCACTGCCAAGGACCAAGATGCCATCGGCGTTTTATTGCACCGCACCTTTGTCGAGGAGCTTGGGCAGCACCCGGCGCATGAAGACGGTCGCCACACCGACAAGTTCCATGAGCGCAATCGCTATATCGTGGCTGAGCAGGACGGTCGGCTGATTGGCATGGTGGCGCTCAATCTGCAAGCCCCGTTCTCGGTCGCGGATCGCCTGCCAAGCAATGGCCCCTCCATGGCTGACCTCAGCGACCGCCCATTGGAGATTCGCCTGTGGTGCGTAGACCCGGCATGGCGTGGTTCGGCACTCTCCTTCCGCCTCATGGGTGCGGTTTATGAAGCGGCCTTGGCTGACGGCTACCGCGAGCTGTGGATTTCGGCCATCGCAGATCAACTCTCGCTGTACCAACGCCTTGGCTTCCAAGCGCTCGGCCCAGGGGTGCCGCAGGGCGACGCCGTGTTTACACCCATGCGCCTGCGCCTCGATGAATTGCCACCGCGCCTGGTCGATCGCGCGCGCGGCCCCTTGGCCGTAGAGCCGGCTTGCCATTCCTTCTTGCCCGGGCCACCCTACCTCGCCGACGAGGTTCTCCAAGCCAGTGCCGGGCCCTCGGTGTATCACCGAGCGCCCTCCTTTCTCAAGGCCTATCACCGTTGCCATCGTCTGCTCAGCCAACATTGCCATGGCATGTCGATTGCCTTACTACCCGGTGGCGGCACTTCGGCAAATGATGCCCTAGCCTTGGCCTTGCAGCGGCTCCGACGCAGCCAGGAAGCCCCGGGCATCATCCTCGCCAATGGTGAGTTTGGAGATCGTCTGCGCGGTCATGCGCAGGCACTCGGGCTGCGTTTTGAAGATTGGAATGCTGGCTGGGCCCGGCCCTGGAGCCTGCCCAAGCTGCGCAAGCGCCTACAGCAAAGCCCGGCCCCGGCTTGGATTTGGGGGGTTCATGTTGAGTCCAGTACCGGCATGGCGAATCCCGTCGGCGCTTTGGTGCAGCTGGTACAGGAAGCTGGACTGGAGCAGCAAGTGGCGGTGGCCATCGATAGTGCCAGCGCACATGGCACTTTGCCCTTACCCCAGGGCCTCGCCTTCTTGACCAGCGTGAGCGGCAAAGGTCTAGAGGCCAAGGCTGGTATCGCCATCGTCGCCGGCGACGCGCACTGGCGTGAACAGCTCGTGCCCAAGCCTTGGCCAGCCAGCTTGGACTTGCCGGAACACTGGGAAGCCAGCACCCCGCCGCACACTCTCGATGGCAGCCTGCTGGCGGCCCTGGACTGTAGTTTGCGTGAGCGTCTGCACCCAGCCGACCTAGTCACGCATTGGAAAGAAGAGCAACGCCGAGGTGCTCAAATTCGCGCGCGCCTGCATGCCCTCGGTGCCTCGCCCATTGTCGACGCCGAACTGGCCTCGCCCTGCCTCCACAGCTTTCGTGTTCCCGAGGGCATGGACACCCCCAGCTTCCTTGGACTGGTGCGGCAATGGGGCTTTCAGCTTGCAGGCGCCAGCTCCTATTTGGCTGACCGCGGCTTGGCCCAGCTCGCTACCTTTGGGCCGCACCCACCAGAGCAGATTGAGGCCTTCTTCGCCGCATGGGAAGCGTGGCTTCAACAGGGGGAACTTTTGTCGGAGATGAGGGTTCAGGAGTCGAGTGCGCGCAATTAGGGGAGAGGGTTCTCTTCCCATGAAACATTTCTTCATCTTTACGCTCATCTTCCTCGTCACCGGGGCAAGCTCCTCTGCCCAAACCTCGGTCCTCTCTGAAGACTTCTCTGCGCCGACCTTTCCTCCAAATGGTTGGTCCGAAGTTCGCTTGGGCTCCAATCAGAGTGGATGGCAACGGGACACTTTTGGTCAAAGAGCTTGGCATGAAGATTTCAGCGGAAGCACCACTGAGAACCGATTGATTTCACCGACCTTCGCCCTTTCTGGGCTGCAAACTGCCTATTTACATTTTCAAAGTCAAACCAACTATGCTACATATTTGGCGAATCATCCTCAATCTGTGGGCGATGGCATCTCGCAAATGCAACTCTCCCTAGATGGTGGCCTGAGTTGGATTCCGGTTTGGAATGATGCCGCTCAAGTCAGCAACGAAGTTCATGAGTTCACCGTGAGCCTCAGTCAGTGGGTAGGCGCACCGTCTGTGCAACTTGGGGTCTATTTTTACGGCACATATGCACAAGAATGGTGGGTTGATGACATTCAAGTTGATGACACGCCCATTCCCATGATCACCACCATGACCAACCCCGCCAATGGTCACCCTTACACCCTGATTGGCAGCTCCAGTCGCCAAGACGCCGTGACCTATGCGCAAAGTGTCGGTGGCGAACTCTTGAGCATTGAGAACTTTCCCGAAAACGACTGGGTGCGGCAAAATTTAGTGAACTACGGAGGCCAATCACGAGAAGTTTGGCTCGGTCTCAGCGATGCGCAGACGGAAGGGCAATGGGACTGGGACAGCGGCGAACCCCTGACTTATCAAAATTGGGAGTTCGGTGAGCCGAATAATGGCGGAGCAGGCGGAAATGAAGACCATGTTGTCATGACGCCTGACGGGGATTGGATCGATGTCGGAGACGGCTACTTTGCCTTTGGGATTGTGGAAATTTCTGGCCCACGCCTGGAATATCAGTCGGTGATTGGCGGGGCTCTCGCCACCTTCGGCGTTCGTGGCTTGCGCCAAGATTCGCAGGTCCTTTTCTTGTTCTCCACCAGCGGTGCCGGGCCGATTCCCTCTCCCTTTGGACCCATTGAGGTCGACCCCAAACCGCTCATGACCCCCGTTTTCCCCGCGCAGATGGGCACCTTCGACTTCAGCACCTTCCTGCCCTTGGGATTGAGCGGACAAACTCTATATAGCCAGGCGGTGGAACTCTATGCCGCTGGCGGTGGCGGCCTCACCGATGCCGTAGCCATGCCAATCCTTTAGAGTTCGGGAAATCTGCCACGCAAAAAAGAAACCGCCGCCAAGCCTAAGCTGGACGACGGTTCTTGTTGGCTACCCGACCAGGACTTGAACCTGGAATGTCTGGACCAAAACCAGATGTGTTGCCAATTACACCATCGGGTAAGGGCCGGGAATTCTAGGACTGCCGAGCGACTTCGACAAGGGCTAGCCCGCCCTGCTTTGCCTTAGTTCACTGGGGTCGAGGCCAGTGGAGTGAGGCCAGCGATCGCCCGGCGCAGGGCATCGAGCGCGTCGCGCACGGAGAGCTGCTGAACCACGGCTCGACCGCCACGGGCGTACTGCCGACGGCGAAACGTTTGGACCTGGCCATCTGGGCCGGCCAAGCCGATCCACACCAGACCAACTGGTTTGTCCTCGCTGCCACCACCCGGTCCAGCCACCCCGGTGGTGCTCAACGCCCAGTCGCAGGCACAGCGCTCGCGGGCACCCACGGCCATGGCAGCGGCGACCTCGGCAGAGACTGCACCATGCGTCTCTAGGAGGCTCCGTGGCACCCCGAGAGATTCCACCTTGGCCTCATTGGCATAAGTCAGGAAGCCACCATGGAAGACCGCAGATGCCCCTGGGACCGAGGTCACTGCAGCCGCGAGTTGGCCACCCGTGCAGGATTCGGCCACAGCCAGGCGCTGATGGTTGCGTTTGAGCTGGTCGACGACGACATCGGCCAAGCTTTGATGCCCTTCGCTGAAGACCACATCGCCCAGACGTTGGCGGAGTTCGCCGAGACAGGCATCGCGAACCTCTTTGGCGCTTTGCCCACCCTCAGCACGGGCGAGAATCGACAAGCAAACTTTGTCCGCGCCCGCCGTGATCCCAAGCCGAGGATTCCCCCCCTTTTCGAGCAGGTCGCGCATTTTGGATTCGATCACCGACTCCGGCGCACCCACCGTGTTCAACAGGCCATAGGCAAGGCTGCCATCATCGCCGCCAAACTGTTCCTCGAGAAAGTCGAGCAGGCCACCCTGGTGAAAGGTGGCGCCACATTCCCGCGGCGGGCCTGGCAGCGCGGCATAAAAAGCGCCCGCGGCCAGCGGCAACAGAAAGCCCCAAGCGCTCCCGGCTTGATTGGCTAGTGCGGTCGCGCCCTGCGGCATGCGCGCTTGCGCCATGAAGAAACTGGGCGGCTCCTGCATCTTGGAAACGCGTTGATACAGCTGCGCCAAAGAAGCTTCGGCTGCGGTGGAGATCACTTCGAGCGGGACCCCTGCAAAGGTAGCGGCTTCGGCACGCACGCGGTCATCCACCGTGGGGCCAAGACCGCCGGTGGAGAGGATCAAATCCACTTTGCCGGCTAGTTCTTGCAGAACAGCGGTCAGTTCGCCGGGAGCATCGCCCAAGGTGCGCATGCCGACGACATGGAAGCCGCGCTGCAGCAGTTCGGTGGCGAAAGTCCCGGCGTTGGTGTCGCGCACTCGGCCTTCGAGCAGCTCCTCGCCGATGCTGAGCAAATAGGCTGTGGGCGCTTCTGGAAAGATCATTTGCTTTGGCGACGTTCACGCAGGGCGACGAGGTGAATCCCCAGCTCATAGAGCAGGACCGTTGGCGCCGCCATGAGGATTTGGCTGAAAGGTTCCGGCGGCGTGAGCATGGCACCGACGACGAAAGCCAGCAGGATGAAATGGCGACGGTACTTGCGGAAAAACTTCGCGCTAGCAAGACCGGCGGCAGATAAGCCGGACATCATGATCGGCAGCTGGAAAATCAGTGCCAGCGCCACGGTGAACATCAGGAATAGGGAGAAGTAATCGGATAGTCGATAGCCTTGGTGGAAGAACTCCTGATTCGGCATCGCGTAAAGATACTGCAGGATGGTCGGAATCATGAAGACGTAGCCAAAGACGATGCCAATTGCGGCAAAGATCAATGACCACGGCAAAAATTTCATGACCGCCATCTTTTCCTTTTTGAGCAGGCCTACCGCGATGAAGGACCAAATCTGAAACAGCACAAAGGGCAGCCCAAGGATGGTTGCCGAAAGCAAACTCACCTTGAGTGTGTAGAAGATGTCTTCTAATGGCGAAAGGAGTTGCAGGCGGCGCTCCACCACCATCGGTGGTTCTTGCGCGGCAAGGGCATCGATGGCTTGCAGGTGCGGGTGGATAAAGAAGATCTTGAGCTGATCACCAAAGCCCATCCAGCCAATCAAAAACAAGGCAAAAACGACGAGGGCTGACCACATCACGCGCTTACGCAACTCCTCGAGGTGGTCGCCAAAGCTCATGCGTGCACCGTCCTCATCGGTGCTTGCATCTTTTGCGGTCGGCGGGGCCTCTGCCATCGTGGCTAGTATCGCAAAGCGGGCCATCGGCAACACCGATGACCCGCTCTGAGGTCAGGGCAAGCGCCCTGGACTGGACTGGAGTCCTACATGCCAATCCACTGCGACCAGTCGCGCAAAGGCACAACAGAGACGGAGTAGCTACTGGCGGACTTAAAGGAATCCATGGTTTCCCAAGGCACGATGTCGCCGGTTTCTTCATCGAAGAAGGCGGTACCGAGCAGCAGGTAATCGGTCTCGTTGCTCACGCTGTTGCGCACTTGCACGCCGGCGCGGGAGAGCATGGCGGTGACATCGGCAGCGTTGTAGCGACCGAAGCCGTTACCGAGCAGCACCGCGATGGGCTCGCGGGACGGATCGTAGAGAGCGTTGAGGATGACGTCGTCGGCACGAATCGGGTCGTACTTGTCAGCCATGGCCAAGATCGATGCTTCGGCACGGTTTTCTTCGACGCTGGTCACACGCAGGCGACCTTTGACAGCCTTGGTCGAAGCGTTTTGCACTTCGAACTCCATGCCCGGGGCAATGCGGTCGAGCGAACCGAGGTCAATCCAGGCGCGGCCGAGGTCGATGTTGGCGGAGAGGATGGTGCCGTCGGCCAAGTCCACGCGACGCTCCACACCATTCAAGCGACTCGAAAGGATGTCGTTGCGCTGCGAGAGCACGGCGAGTTCTTTGCTGAAGTCACGAGCTTGCGAATCATTGATGGCGCGCTGCTCGGTGATTTGACGGTTGGCGTCGCGGAGTTGATCGCGGAGACCATCACGCTGACGCTCCAAGGTGGCAATTTGCCCTTCCTTGGCGTTGTCGCTGTCTTCCTTGTCCTTGCGCAACTGAGCGATGGTTGCGTCTTTCTCACGCATGGCGGTAATGTTGGCCTGCTTGCGCGAATCCAAGTCGGCGCGAAGCTGATTCACTTCGGTCTGCAGGGCGTCGCGCTGGCCAACCACTTGGTTGTACTGAGCGACCACTGGGTTGACCACATCTTGAAGCTTGGTCACCGAAGTGGCGTCGAGCTCGAAGCGGGTAATCAGTTCGTTGCGGGCGGCTTCGATGGCGGCAGGCGAAACGAACTCGCCACCTTCATCTGCAAAGCCAAGAGCTTGGAAGTCATCACGGCGCTGGGAACGAAGGGTGTCGGCCGTGGCGCGGAGATTCTCCGCATCGGTGACAAGGCCTGCGTTCTTATCTTCCAGTTGTGTGATTTGATCACTCTGGAGGAAAGCCATGCCGGCAGCAAGGAGGGCAATCACCGTTACGGCGATGAGCCACATGAGGCTGACTTGGGCAGCTCCGCGGTTGTTTCGAGACATCAGGGACCTCTTCGGCGTTTGGTCTAAGTTCGCCAGGTGATGCCCGAGGTGGGCGCTGGCGAGAAGGGACGTTGGGGACAACGGGTGTGCCACCAGGGTGACACAGGGTTCAACTCGACCAGGAATGGCCGAGACGGAATCTAGCGCCCGCGACAGGTGCGGTTGCCGCTTCCGTGAGAGTCATTTTGTACGCGTGCCTTGCCGGGGGGTCAAGGTGGCAGGAAGATGCCCCCATGCCATCTACGGCCCCCGCCGCCCCACTTCGGGTCCTTGGTCTCACCGGAGGCGTGGGTGCTGGCAAGTCGACCATCGCCCACTGGCTCGCGGAGGAGCTCCCCGGCACGGTACTCGATGCCGACGCCATGGTCGCCTCACTTTTCCAGAAAAAGGCGGTTTTAGGCCGTTTAAGCGCGCTTTTTGGAGAGGAAATTCTGGATAATTCTGGGCAATTGAACCGCCAAGCATTGGGCAAGCGCGTGTTTCAAAAGCCTGAGGCCCGACGCGAGCTCGAAGAACTCCTCCACCCACTGGTACGTCTTGAGCTTGCAGACCAGCTTCAAAAACTTGCCTTTGACCGACCCAATTCGTGGGTGATTTTGGATATTCCCCTCCTCCGCGAAGGCGGACTCGACGGCCTTTGCCAATTGGTGATCCATGTCGTGACCTCAAAGGAGGAGCGTTCGTCGCGCGCCATGCGCCGCCACGGCTGGGATTTTGCCACCTGGGAAGCCCGAGAAGCCGCGCAAATGCCGGAGCAGGAGAAATCCGCTCGTGCCGATTATTTAATTTCCAATGGGGCGGAACACGCTTTGGGAAATGCACGAGCTCTTCCTCCTGCATTAGCTGAGGCCCTAGAGGCCATGAGGCCCCAAGATTTGAGCCCTGCGCTGACCACCCTGCGTGCACAAGCGGCAGAGCCTGACGCCTAAGTCCATGCTAGGATGCGGTCCTTCTGGGAGAGTGTCTCCTCTGGCGCGCCGCGGCCCCAAGCCGCCCCCTCCGCCTAACCCTTCCGCGTGACCGGACTATCCCGTCCCGGAACCCCTTCGCGACCCCAATGGCCGAACAACACACCCGTCGCCGTAATCGGCGCCGTCGCCGCCGTAAGGACTTTCGCCCGTCCAACGGCAATACTCCTGTCACCCTAAACCAGCTGCCACCGCGGCCGGAAGAGGAATGGACCACCAAGAGCGTGAAGTCCTTTGCGACCAAGCGCAAAAAGCAGGAGCTTCATCTTTCCACCTACTTGCCGTTGTCTTTGCCAGACTTGCAAGACTTGGCCGAAAAGGTTGGTGTCGAAGATGCGCTGGGCTTGCAACGCGGCACGATTTTGCGCCGCTTGATTGGCACTGCCATGGAAAATGAGGGGGTGTTTTTTGCCAAGGGATTGCTCGAGGTCACCAGCGAAGGCTTTGGCTTCCTGCGTCATTTGGTCAACGACTACACCGCCAACAACGACACCGATGCCCTGCTCCACCCCGAGCTGATTGAAAAGCATGGTTTGCAGTCCGGTCAATTGATTAGCGGCGTGCTGGCGCCTTTGGCCGAAGGGGAATATGCCCCGCTTGTCATGCATGAAGTCCTCACGGTCTTCGGCGATGACCCAGAGAAGCAGTTTGCGAACGCTCCTTTTAGCGATTTGGTGCCACTGTACCCGGAAGAACGGCTGACGCTCGAAACTGACAAAGATTTGGTCGAAACGCGCATCGTTGATCTGATTTCACCCGTCGGCAAGGGCCAGCGCGGCTTGATTGTGGCGCCACCGCGCACGGGTAAGACCGTGTTGCTGCAGTTGATTGCCAATGCCATCACTGCGAACCATCCGGACTGCCATCTGATCATCCTGTTAGTCGACGAGCGCCCAGAAGAAGTCACGGACTTCGAGCGCACGGTCAAAGGGGAGAATCGCGAGATTGCCGCAAGCACCTTTGATGAACCCCCAGAGCGCCATATTCAGGTCGCGGAGCGGGTCATCGAACTGGCCAAAGCTCGGGTCGAGCAAGGCCAAGATGTGGTTGTGCTGCTGGACTCGATTACCCGTTTGGCGCGCGCCTACAACAACGTCGCGCCATCCAATTCCAAAATCATGACCGGTGGCCTCGTGTCCGATGCCTTGCTCAAGCCCAAGCGTTTCTTTGGCGCGGCGCGCAACATCGAAGACGGTGGTTCGCTGACGATTTTGGCCACGGCCTTGATCGACACCAACTCGAAGATGGATGAAGTCATCTTTGAGGAGTTCAAGGGCACCGGCAATATGGAACTGGTCCTCGATCGCCAACTCGCCGACCGGCGTGTTTGGCCGGCGATTGAAATCAACCGTTCGGGCACTCGCAAAGAAGATCTCCTGTTTGGCGACGGCGAGTTGAAGCGTGTGTACTTGCTGCGCAAGGTACTTAACGAAATGAATCCGGTGGAAGGCATGGAGTTGCTTGTGCAACGCATGGAAGCCTCCGCAAACAACGTCGAGTTCTTGGCGAATCTCGCTGCAGGCTAGGGCCAAAACCATGACTGCGCCACGCACACGCGTGCTGTTCCTGCTCCCCTGCGCACTGGAAGAGCACCGAGGAAACACCACCACGGCCACCCGTTTGGCCGAGGAACTCACGCGTCGTGGCTATGAAATCACACAGCGTGAAGCTTCCTCGATCTCTGTCGACGAGACGCCCAACGCAGATTTGATTGTGGCATTCCATGCCACCTTGAGCGGCCCGTATGCAGTGCAACTCGCCAAGGCTTGGAGGGTCCCGCACCTCATCTTGTTCACCGGCACCGACCTAAACGGCAAGCCTACTGCGCAAAGCAAGGAACTCCTGCAACAGGCCGATGCCGTCGTCGCGCTTGGGCGCAGTGCTGCCCGCCGCGCTCGAGACCTGTTCCCCGATCTCGGCAATCGCTTGCATACGATTGCGCAAGGGGTCACGCCGATTGCCTATCGACCTGGCTTGCGCTTGCCGGATGACGCGCCGGCGCATGACTCCGCCACACCCATTGTGTTGGTGCCGGCTGGTCTGCGCGCGATCAAAGATCCGATGCGCGCCATCGAAGCGCTCACTCCCTTTCAGCGCGAGATTCCTGACCTGCAACTGTGGTTCCTGGGGCCGGTGCTAGAACCAGCTTGCGGTGAGGCTCTGGCGGCCAGGGCCGAGGAACTTCCATGGGTCCACCTTCTGGGCGCATATCCACGCGCAGACCTGCTGCCGTTTTATCGTCGCGCCAACGTGGTCTTGAGTACCAGCAAATCAGAAGGCGGCGCGCCCAATGCCTTACTGGAAGCTGCGCTCATCGGTCGGCCTGTGTTGGCGAGCTCAATTCCGGCGCATCGTGAGTTTCCTGGACCGGAGCAATGCTTCCGCGATGACCGTGAGCTACGCAAGCGCCTGCGAGAAATCTTGGATCAGCCAGATCAAGCCATGCTGGCGGCACGCAAGCTTCAGGAAATCGTGCGCCAGGCTCATTCTCCAGCGGCAGAATCACTGGCCTGGGACCGTCTACTGCGCCCCATGCAGGCAAAAAAATAGCCGACGGCTCCAAAGGAGCCATCGGCAGGACCCTAGCCATTAGGGTGGAGGCATGCTTCTTTCCCCCTCTCTAATGCAGGCCCGCGCAGACAACCACGCGGACACCACCTTTAGGTGCATGGTCTGAGGGGTTACCTGATTTCAGGCGATGCCCTTGTCGGTTAGGTAGTGCTGGGCATCTAGCGCGGCGGCACACCCCATACCGGCGGCAGTCACCGCCTGACGATAGAGCGGGTCATGCACATCTCCGGCGGCAAACACGCCTTCGACGCTGGTGCGGGTGCCATGATTGACGATGAGATAGCCGACGTCGTTGCGATCGAACTCTTCACCAAGGAACTCCGTGTTGGGCTGATGGCCAATCGCGATGAATAATCCCTCACAAGAGAAGGATTCGTTGCCACCATCCTGCGTGTTCTCGAGGACCAAGCCGGTCACCTTCTTGTCTTCCCCGTGCTCAATGTCAGTCACCTGACGCCACAGCTTCCATTCGATCTTCGGATGGTTCTGCGCGCGCTCCAACATGACCTTGGAAGCGCGGAAACCTTCGCGGCGATGAATCACCGTAACTTTGGAGGCAAAGCGAGTCAGAAACAGAGCTTCTTCCATGGCGGTATCGCCACCGCCCACAATCGCGACTTCTTTGTCTTTGAAGAAAGCGCCATCGCAGGTGGCGCATGCCGATACGCCGTAACCCATGAGCTCTTTCTCCTTATCCAAGCCAAGCAGCTTGGCGCGCGCGCCAGTCGCGATGATGACCGTATGCGCTTCATAGCTGCCGCCCATTTCATCTTCGAGAACAAAGGGGCGCTTGCTGGTGTCGATGGACTTGATGTTCTTGAACTCGATCATCTCGGTGCCGAACTTGGCCGCCTGCGCACGGAATCGCTCCATCAATTCCGGTCCCATCACGCCGTCGGGAAAACCGGGATAGTTTTCGACGTCGGTGGTGGTGGTCAGCTGGCCACCGGGCTGCATGCCCTCAAACAGAACCGGGGTAAAACCCGCCCGCGAAGCGTATAGGGCAGCGGTGTAGCCGGCTGGACCGGATCCAATGATGGCGATGTTGTGGGTCATGGGTCGGTTATTGTAGGGCCGACTCCGCGGGCCCTCCATGCCTGATTTCCCACGTCCCAGCCATGTCTCAGACCCCTCCCTTCGCGCTCGATCGCGAGACCCTCGAGCGCGAGGCGCAGATGAGTTTCTTCCGCGCCGGTGGGCCGGGTGGCCAGCATCGCAACAAGGTCGAGACGGGGGTTCGGCTGTTCCATCCTCCTAGCGGGATTCGAGTAGCAGCCACCGAGCGCCGCAGCCAAACGCAGAATCGTGAGCTAGCCTATGAGCGGCTGATTGCGGCGCTGAAGAAGCGCAATCACAAGCCCAAGAAGAGGGTCGCCACCAAGCCGACCAAAGGTTCCGTAAAGCGGCGCCTAGATTCGAAGAAGCAGCGCAGCGATACCAAACGGCAGCGGCGCGAGATGGACGATTAATCCGCCTAGGCTGGATTAGCGCGCCAGGTAGGCGAGCATGCCTACGGCGACGACTGCCACCACTAAACTCAGACCTCCGCCTACGCGCAGGAAATCCTTGGTGCGGTAACCGCCGGGACCTTGCACCATCAAGTTGCATTGATGCGCGAAGGGAACAATGAAGGCGCAGCTGCATCCGAAGGACACCGCCAATAGGACTTTGGCTATCGGCATGTCCAAGGCCACGGCTGCACGCGCTGCCACCGGAGCCAAAATGACCGCAGCGGCGGCGTTACTACTCGTGATACTGACTAGGGCGGAAATCAAAAATAAGCCGCCCAAGACCATCACCGGCCCGAGCACCGAAGACTCTTCGACCAGGGCCTGAGCCACGATATCGGCGACGCCATGCTGCTCCAACGCAGCGCCCAAAGGAAGCGTGCCCACAATCAAAGCCAACACTTTCCAGTCCATATAACGACCGGCACGGTTTGCCGGAAGGCAGCCGGTGAGGATCATCAACAGTGCGCCACCGAGTGCACTCAAGGCCAATGGCGCCCAACCGAGCAGCGGTGGCATGAGCGCGGCAGCCAGGCAAAACATCGCAAGTGGTGCCTTGCGGAAGTCGCGGACATCGCGTGGGGCGGCGACCATCAGGAGGTCATCGCCAACTTTCAGGTTGCGCACCTTGTGCAGTGGTCCAACCAGAAGCAGGGTGTCGCCTGCTTCGAGAGCTTGGGTAGATGGATCTCCCTCAAGGCGTTCCTTGTCCCGCCAAATCGCCAACACATTGAGGCCATGTGCGCTGCGGAAATTCAATTCGCGCAAGGTCGCGCCAATCAGGCTCGAACGCGGCACGATGATGGCCTCGGCCAAGGCAAAGCCGTGGTCCAACACCCGTTCGACCTGCTTGCCTCCGGCCAAACCAATGCGCGTACGCGTGGCCTCGGCCAAACGCCAGGCCTCGACTTCCGGGCCTTCGAGATAGAGTTCATCTCCCTTCTTCAGACGCACATCCGGGCTCGGTTGACTCCAGCGCTCACCGAAGGGTCCAGGCCGCATCATGGCTACCGCAGAGAGTCGATAGTCCTTCCCAAAACCGCCTTCGGCCAAAGTTTTGGTGCGCAGGGTGGAATCTTTACCCACACGCAAACGCACCAGTTGCCCACTCAGTTCATAGCGCGCCAACAGTTGTTCGGGCATGGCACCTCGCCCCATGGCGGAGGCATCGACTTGAGAATCTGCGGGGAGCAGGCGTCGCCCAAACACCAAGAGGTACAAAATGCCGGCGGCACAAATCGGCAGGCCGACGAGGGCGAAGTCGAACATGCCATAAGGTTCGCCGGTGGTGCGCTCGAGGTAATCGGACAACAGCAGGTTGGAGCTGGTACCAATCAGAGTGAGGTTGCCGCCTAGAATCGCGGCAAAGCCGAGCGGCATGAGGATACGACTGGCTGGGCGGCCAGACCTGCGCGACATGGCAATCACCACCGGCAGCATGACCGCCACCGTGGCGGCATTGCTCATGAAGGCGGAAAGGACCGCCACCACAGTGCATACCCAAACCAAAATGCGCGTTTCCGAGGAGCCGCCGAGGCGTTCGACCAAACGTGCCAGCCAAGCTGCCACGCCGCTCTCCTGAATGCCCGCGCTGAGGACAAAAACCGCGGCAATGGCAATCACCGCATGATTGCCGAAGCCAGCCAGAGCCACCGAGGCATCGGTAATGGTGCCGGTGAGCATGAGCGCGACCGGAATCGACAAGGCCACCAGTTCGAGGCGAACCTTCCGTGTCAAAAACAGGATGGCAGCGACGACCAAAATCGCCAAAGCCGCCCAGCCATGCGTGCTCACTGTGAGCTCCTAGGGGCCTCACCCCATTCTTCGATGACGCCATAGGCGCGGCGCACATGAGGGATGGTAATGGAGCCACCGACGACCATCGCCACCTCGAGCGCTTCACGGATTTCGTCGTTGCTCCAGCCGGCTTCGTGACTCTGCTGCAAGTGATATGTGATGCAATCATCGCAGCGCAGAACAGCTGAGGCGACTAAGCCAAGAAGCTCCTTCTGCCGTGCAGGCAGTAAGCCGTCGCGATAGGTTGCTTGGTCGAGGTTAAGAAAGCGCTTGGTCGTGCGTCCACCTTTCTTGAGCATGAGATTCATCAATCGCTCACGCTGCTGTTCGAAGCTTTCGGCATCGGCCATGGCAGGAGTCTATCAGTCGCGCTTCGCCGCCCACAATGCCGCCATACTCTGTGCTTGGGATTGGCGAGCTAAAAGCTCCCAGGCGTCGCCGGCATCGACATGGCCTGGCGTGAGCACGCGGAGGTACCAGCCGGTCCAACCTTCTCGCCCCATGTGCGCGGCAAAGTCGCGACGCTCCCAAACTTTGTTCAGGGTGGCACAAGGCTGACGGGGCTTGGTGACTTCCACCACCGCCTCGCCAATGCGAACCTGATCACCAGCGAAGACATCGGACTCGACCAAGCCAGAGATGGTGAAGTTCTCGCCAAAGCTGCCGAAAGGAAAGGCCTCGGCATCGAGTTGGAGCCATTCCCGCCAAGCCGGGTAGTACTCCATCGGGTACACGCAGACGGCTTGATCCTCATGCCCATGGTGCTTGCGGTCGGCACATTCATCGCCAGCCAGGCCGCGGGGCCCCAGCCAAACCCGGGTCGCCACCGGCTGCTTGCATAAAGCCGTGCGCAGCGGCTCACCGCCACGAGAAAACTCCACAACGGGAGAAAGCAAAACTGCATGCAGGTGTGCCGTCGCCATAGCCCTAGGATAGCTGCATGGCCTCCGCCCGCACCGTTCTCGTCACTGGCGCTTCCACTGGCATTGGTCGCGCAGTTTGCCTCGATCTTGCTGCGAGAGGGTGGCAGGTGTTTGGCAGCGTGCGCCGCGAGCAAGATGCCGATGCCTTTGCCGCATCCACTCCGGCGAATGCCCTGCGCATGACCCCTTTGCTCTTCGATGTCACCGACCGCGCTTCAATCGATCAAGCCAAAGGGGATTTGCAGGAGCTGCTTCAAGGCGAGCGCCTTCATGCCCTAGTCAATAATGCTGGTGTCGCGATAGGCGGTCCTTTGGCATACCTCCCCATGGAAGATTTTGAGCGCCAGATTGCGATCAACCTCACTGGAGTGTTGCATTGCACCCAGGCCTTCCTCCCACTCATGCGCGGTGGCCCATCACGCCTGATTCAGGTGTCCTCGATTGCCGGCAAAATCGGGTTTCCGCTGTTGGGCCCCTATCACGCCAGCAAACATGGTCTTGAAGGCATGAGTGATTGCCTACGCATGGAGCTGAAGCACCTAGGAGTCGATGTGGTGCTGATTGAACCTGGCCCGGTTCAATCGCAAGTCTGGCAGACAGCGAAGGCTCATGCGCAGGAAGCGGAGAAACGCTTATCCCCAGAAGCCTTTGCCGATTACGAATGCATGATGACCCAAGTTGCCAAAGCAGCCGCGAAATCGGAGAAAAGTGGAGTCCCCGCAGAAGAATGTGCCAGGGTCATCCGCCGTGCTTTAGAGAGTTCGCGCCCACGCACCCGCTATGTCGTAAATCGCTCCGGCAAGATCCTACTTTTCCTCCGCCGGTGGTTGCTCAGTGACCGCATGATGGATCGTATGATCTTGAAATCCCTCAAACTTTGAGCAACATTTTGGCTAGCTCCTTGCGCCATTGCCAAGGTCGCCGTAAGGTTTCCGCCCATGGCCAAACGCCGCAAGAAGAAAAAGACTAGCCGGTTCACGGCAGATACCGCCGACCGTTACGAGCTTTATGAAGGCTCGGTGTACATGCCGGAAGCCGACCACGATTTCTTGGTCAAGGCATATCGCCAAGCGCATAAGCGTCGGCCAATGCGCCTGCGTGAAGATTTTGCCGGCACCTCTCAGCTTTCCGCGTTGTGGGTGAAGAAGCACCCAGAAGCCGAAGCATGGGCCGTGGACCTTGATCCAGAACCCATGAAATGGGGTTACCACAAGCACATCGAGCCGCTCGGCGACAAGGCCAAACGCGTCAAGCAGTTGGAGAAGAATGTGCTCGAGGTCAAGACTCCCAAGGTCGACGTCGTCACCGCCTTCAACTTCAGCTACTGGATCTTCGAAGAGCGCAAAATCATGCTCGAGTACTTCCGTAAGGTCCACCGCATACTCCAGGAGGGCGGCATGTTTGCGGTAGACCTCATGGGCGGGCCAGGAGCGCAGTCCGAATGTGAAGAAGAGCGCGAGGAAGACGCTGGCTTTACTTATGTCTGGGAGCAAGAGGCCATGGATGCCATCACCCATCACATGGACTGCCACATCCACTTCGCCTTTGAAGATGGCACGCGTATGGACAACGCCTTCGATTACAGCTGGCGACTATGGAGCTTGGCCGAATTGCGCGACATCATGTATGAAGCCGGCTTCACCACGGTAGACACCTACTGGGAAGGCACCGATGAAGATGGCGAAGGCGATGGCAACTTCCGCAAAAAGAAGCACGCCGAAAACGAGGAGACGTTTATCGCCTACCTCGTGGCATGGAAGGACCGCTAAACCTTTCCCCGGCTCTAATGAATCGAGATCTGGTGAAAGCTCATCATGGCCAGTCCGCGTGCATTGCGGATCCATTCCGGGCTGTTGTACGCGTGCCCCTGAAAACTCACGGTCGCCGCCTGCGAAGGCCCGGATAGCGTGACCAGGAGTCGATTGCCCACCGCACTGACCGATTGCACATGGGTACCATCGCTGACGGTCAAGGTGCTCCAGCTGTTATAGGGAACGCTAAGTGGTGCAGTGACATTGCGGAAATCCAAGTAAAGCGAATCTTGAGCCGGACTGGCCCAGGTTGCCGATTGGATGTCAGGCGGTTCGACATCGCCAGGAACCGGGCGGCCGTAGACATGCTTGGCCACACTCGGCACTAAATCTTGGGCTAAGTTCAGGTAGCCTTGGTCATGGAAGTGACAGCCATCGTGGCGCAGTAGTCCATTTGCGGTGGCCTGATGCATCGTTGGATAAGCCAATGGCAAACGTCGTTGTTCATCGCGCAATTCCAAACTTGGCGAGCCGCACCCGCGTCGAACTTGGATTAACCAAAGGTCCTCGATGCCGGGGAAGTCTACGCTCCAATCCTGTAGCACGTCCTCGAATCCGCTGCGCCAACCCTGAGCATTCGCGCCGTCGGACTCGCCTTGATACCACAGCAAGGCGCGCGCCGCGGTCGCGACCTGCGCTTGCTGGGCACGCCATAACAGCCGTCCATAAATGGTGTCGAGGTTGGTCGGATTGGCTTGATCCTTCTGGTGCTGGGCAACGGTGGTTCCGCCGACGGCTCCATTCAGCAAAGCCACCGGCATGCCGTTTTCCTGAACAATCCGGCGCGCCAAATGCAGAGCCCATACCCCCACCGCGGCGCTGTGACTTTCCGCCTCACCATCGGCCAAGTACCAACTCTGGTCTGCCGCGACCACACTCGGTACTTGACTGGTGGTGCCATAGCTGCGAATCCAAAAGCTCTGGTCGCGTGCATTGGACAACTGCTCGTCGTAGTAATCGGCAGCCACGGCATTGGATTGGCCATGAATCAAAAAGACATCGCCCACCACGATGTTCTCCCACGACTGCACGATGGTGTCTTCCGTAGGCGTACGCCAAACCAAAAACACCTCGTAGTTCACCAGGCCTGCAGGTGCGGCAATGCTCAGCGAAAAGCGCTGCTGGCCTTGCTGCAGCGATGGACTTCCCTGCGCAACAGGCGACATCGCGACCGCCTCGAAGCCATCATCACCAACCACTTCCAAACGGAAGCGCCCCTCGGCGGCGGCATCGAAACGCCCATTCACCACAATCTGTCCGAGCCCATCTTGGTCTCGCGGATAGAGGCGCAAGTCTTGCGGGCTTTCGCCAAGCGCATAGTTGGGAACTTGCGCAAACAGGCAGGTGGAGACCAGCCAGAACAGGAACGTGAGGGGAAGGGGCATTTTTCTATCTTACTTCAGGGCAAAAAGGAAGGCCCATCTCATTCCTGAGGTGGGCCTGGAAAGATGACTCGGAATCCTTAGGGAACCGCGAAGACGAGCGGATTACTGAGCTCAGTCACGCCGCCGGATTCAAACTCAATCGCATGCATGGATAGTGTTTCCCCGCTGAGAGAAGGTGGCATGGTTGAGGTGAAGCTGACAATCCCTTGAGCATTTGGCGGGAAGGCCGGAGTCATCAAGAAAGGGGCGGTGACGGCAAGGTCACCGAAAGGCGAGCTGGTTGGACCATTGCCGTTCAAAGAAACCAGGGTGATTACCGTGGCGTCTTGGGCGATGCCCAGAATCTCGAAGGTCATGAACGAGCCAGGCATGACGTCGATCAAGTTGAGAATCGGGGAGGTGTTCGAGAAGGTACGGAAGGCAAAGTCGAAGGCCGGGAAAGGCTGGAAACCTGCGTTGGTGTAGACATGGCCGCCGGCGTATTGGTCGGAAGGCTCTCCACCCACACACAGCGACAAGGCGGTACCTTCGATGAGGAGGAAATACTCATTTCCGGGGGTGATGTCGACTGGGTTCCAGAACACATCGACCCATTCGCCACGGTTGGCCAAGGCGCTTGCCGAAGCCAACATCGTTCCTCCCAGAGGTGGCAGGTCGTCCCACAACGAGATGGTCACGGTCTCCGAACTACCACCACTGTTGTGCATTTTGAAGCCGCCGCCAACGCTGTTAAGACCTTGGGCTGTGAAGGACTGCGCGAGGTCGATGTTCCACAGGCCGGACATGCAGACCGAGGCCCCAGATTGTTCCTGGTCAATGGTCTGGGCGGCCAGCGGCGAAGAAAAGGCTGTCAGCGCGAGGGCAGCGACAGCCGCGAGAGTGAATCGTGCGGTAGGCAACATGGGTAGTGCGGGGGATGAAATCCAACCAACTGTACCACGCAAATGGCCCTGCCGCAGGCAGTTTTGACCAATCCGAACTCTCTCTGAAGGTGTGTCTACGGGCCCTCTAGGCGGAGCTCGCGCCCACCCTGATACCGTAAACCCTCTCCAACGATTTGGAGAGCGAGCGTAGCAGCGGAGCGGCCTGAATGCTCTCTCCGCAGATTTCTTGCACCAGAGAGCGGGTGTCCTTGAGGCAGCCCTGGCTGTGAACCTTGGCGCGCAGCCAATCCCGCAGCGGGGAAAACTCTCCTTGGCGGAAGGCCTCGTGTTGGTTGCCAAGCTCCTTTTCTGCCTGCTCGTACAACTGCGAGGCAATTAAATTGCCCAGCGTGTAGGTCGGGAAATAGCCAAAGGCACCCATCGCCCAGTGAATGTCCTGCAAAACGCCCTCGGCTGCATTCGTGGGGCGGATCCCCAACAGACGCTCATAGGTGTCGTCCCAAAGCTCGGGCAGTTCGGCGACGTCGACCTTGCCTGCAAAAAGTGCCCGCTCGATGTGAAAACGCGCAGCAATGTGCAGGTTGTAGGTGGCCTCATCGGCTTCGACGCGAATGAAGCTTGGCCGGCAAGTGTGCAGACAGGGATACAGCTCACGCGGGGTGAGTTCATTCTTCTCGGGGAAGGCTTGATGAAACTGCGGCATGGCCCAATCCCAGAAGGCTTCACTACGGCCGACCAAGTTCTCCCAGAGACGCGACTGGGACTCATGCATGCCAAGACCAGTGGCTTGGAACAAAGGGGTGCGTGCCCATTCTTGCGGCAATCCTTGCTCATACAAACCGTGACCCGCTTCATGCATGATGCCGTAAAGCGCGGGGCGGAAGTCATCTTCCTGGTGGCGCCAAGTGATGCGGACATCGTTGGCGCCAATGGTGGTACAGAAGGGATGGGTGGTCGCGTCGAGGCGACCGGCTTCAAAGGAGTAGCCCATTTGCTTGGCCACCATCACCGCAAAATCACGCTGCGCATCGGCAGCAAAGTGCCCCTGGGCCGGTGACTCATCGACCACGATGTTGCTGTCTGCGACCTCGCGCAGAAGGGGAATTAACACGCCTTCGAGTTCCTCAAACACGGGAACTAAATCTGCGGCGGTGACTCCTGGCTCGTATAGGTTGAGCATGGCGTCGTAAGCATCGCCATCTGGCGAAAGACAAGCCGCGCGTTCACGATTCAAGGCCACGCTTTCTTCCAGGCCCTCGGCAAACAGGGCAAAGTTGTTTTCCCCACGCGCCTTTTGCCAAAGATGCAGGTTGCGACTATCGCACTCCGCGAGCGCGGTGGCCAAGCGTTTGGGAATCAGCCGCGCCTGTTCGATATCCCGACGCGCTTGCCGTAACTGGCCTTTGCCAATCTCGTCTTGATCTTCTGCCTCGGCAGCCTGCAAGGAGTCGAACAGGGCATCGGAAGTCATCTGCTCATGGCGCAATGCCGCGAGCGTGGACAATGCCTTACCTCGGGCTCCGTTGCCCTTTTCCGGTAGCCCCGTCTCCTGATCCCACTGCAACAGCGCCGTGACCGAACCAAGGTCGGCAATGGTCGCCCATTGCGCGAGGAATGCATTCAGGGAGGGAGAAGCCATGAGCCGCGAGTCTAGCAAGCGGCAGGAGGATGAATCCCCTTCTAAGCGCAAAACCCTACTCAGTATCCTCTGACGGGACCGAAGATTCGGCGGCGACAATCGGCTCGAGCAAGAAGTAGTCAATGCCAATGGGCTTGCCATCTAGTGTGCGCAAGCCAAACCGGTGATCGATTCGTGGCATCATGCGCGTTTCGCCCAACGGCAACTCTTCACTGACTCCGGCGGTCTCGGCATGGAGGTCCAGAACTTCGCCCATGGGTCGGCCATCGAGGAAAACTTGCACTTTGCCTCGGCTCGGGCCGGTCGCCAGGCGCAGCGCCACGCGATAGCGGCCCGATTCATAAATGGGAAATGGCAACACCAGGTTGTCATTGGCCTTGGTGTGGTTCCACTCCAAGTACTGAGCACGACTGAAGCCCAACTCCAACGGCGCTTGCACACGTTCGATCTTGGTGTTTAGTGCACGCAAGACGCCAGCAACATGTTCTCCTTCAAAGGCTCCTGGAGTCACAGCAAAGGTGGGTTCTGGTAGAGGGACCGGCAAGCGATCTTCCACTGCGCCTGGATCGTCGAGATTGCTGATATTTTCCGAGGGCGCGTACCACCAAGCGAACATGCGGTAGTTCACCTCATCCTCACCATCGAACAAGACACCCGCCGCCTTGCGTAAGGAGTCATCGGAACCACTAGTCGGAGCGTCAAGTCCAAAATGGCGAATCATGCTGCTGCGACCAAAATTCCCTGGGCCATCCCAAAGGGTGACCTGCTCCAAGGCGAGCGGTTGACTTGCCCCCCACGAACCGGCGAAGGCAAAGGGGCCATCGTGGCGAAAAGGCGCAGTCGAAGAACTGGTCGAGGTGAAGGACATGGCGGCCAAGCGGGCCGGGCCTTGTGTGTTCCATACCGCGGCTTCCGAGCTGCCGAGATGATTGCCCTGAATCCAGCCAGCGTGCAAACGCATGGGCGGGACATCGGTCGCGTATTGGCGCGGTTCAAAGCCGGCGCGCACGCGGAAGCGGGCAATCCCAGGGAGATCACTCTCCACGCAGATCTTTAACCCACTTCGATAAGGAATCGGCAAACGGAAGTAGAAGGTGCTCTTCTCGACATCGAAACCCATGTGGGGCGATTGCCATTGTTGCTTGCCTGGGCCACTGCCGAAGAAGTCTCCCAGGGGAACGCGGAACAAAACTTCGCCTGGCTTCACGAGATCTCCACTGCCGACCTCGACGCGCAGAACCAAACTGCGCAGAAGTTCTTCCTCTGGAGCTGGCGCATCTTTGTGGATGAAGTCCACTTCGAACCAGCGCAAAATGCCATGGCCGTGGATTGGCCAGCGGAACTCACCATTGGTGGTCATTTCCGGGGAATCCGCGGAACGCTTGCGGGCTCCGCCCACTTTGAAGGGAGCCGGCTTGACCGGGACATCGGGGTTATCTGTGGCGTTGAGCCGACGTAGGGCGCGACGCACCTTGCGGTCCCCCTCCTTCAAGTCTGCCGAGGTGAAACCAATCACTTGCACGCCGTCGCCGAAGCGACGCACGCTGAGCTGCATACGCGCGCCCACGGGAGCACCATGCCAACGCAGGGTCATGGATTTGGCAAAAGGCACTGGCAGATGGCTGACCCAACCGCGGCCTAATGAAGACATGAGGGGGGCGCCTTGCCAAAGAGGACGATCCGCTTCGGGTTGGGTGTCCCAGTCATCTAGGTTCAGTGGCAAGACTTCAACGGTTTCGCCATCGATGCTGAGTTCTAGACGGCCTTGGCGATCCGAAATCCAAAGCCGCGCCAAGGCGCCGGCATCGGCAACGGTGAACTCAATCGGTTGATTAGCGGCAATCTGGGTGCCATCGAACTCCTCGACCCCTTCGCCAGGGAGCGGAGCTTCCAGCATCCAATCCAACTCGGCAACGCGCTCGACCAAATCAGGGAAGGCAAGGGTGGGCTCTTGGGGCAGACCTTCGGCCTGCACCGCCAACGTAAGCAACATGGACAGCAGCATGCCAGAGTTTATCTCACAGCTGCCGCCAGCAACCTACTTCTTTGCCTTAGAAGCCTTTTTGGCCCGTTTCGCGGTCTTTTTTCCCGCCTTTTTGCCGCTACCGACCTTGCGGCCTGGCTTGCTTTTTCCTTCCTTGAGGCCAACTTTGGCAAGGCGATTGCGCATGGCTGTCGGGCCCAATTGCAGCAGGGTTTCGAGCTTGGCGGCCTGCGCAGCGCGGGGGTTGGTGCGCCCTTGTTCCCACAACCAAACTGTGTTGAGGCTGACATCGGTGAGCAGAGAAACCGCACGCTGTGAAAGAGCGTGCTTACTGCGCAAATCGCGAATCAGGCCGGCACTCTTGACTTTGCTTTTGGCTTTTGATGCCGCGGTTTTACGCGAGGGAAGGCCTTTAGCACTGCGCAGGCGCACCAGTTCTTGTTCGAGTTGGCTGACGCGCTTTTGCTCGGCTGCCAAGCTGACTTGCATTGGCTTGAGAGCTTTGCGAATGGCAGCGTGGACTAGTCGATCAATCTCTTGATCGAGGCTTTTAGAGAAATTGGACATGGGGTTGGACTTGAGTGAGGTCAAGATGGGGGCCGTTGGCCACCCTAGTAAACGGCCTAAAGGTTAGCGTCGCCTGCTGCAGCGTCGACTCCGCCCGCTTCGTCTGCAGGAGGAGCCGGTGGCGCCGGTGGCACGGCTTCGGCGGTGACTTTAGGCAAAACGACTAGCATCGAGGCGCGATCTGGGAGCAAGTAGCTCGCTGCCAATGCCGAGATTTCAGCGACCTGCAGGTTGCTGTAGTCCTCCATCAAGCTGCGCATATCTTGCAGCGTTTGCGGGTTGCCTTGCGCTTCGTTGAGCGAACCCAGCCAGAAGCCATTCGTGCGCTGCGCATCGCGAAGCTGATTCAAAATCGGCTCACTTAAACGGTCGATTTCCTCTTGGGTGACACCGTTGGTGGCCAAATCTTCGGCGACACCGCGGCAGGCAACGATGAGGTCTTCTACGCCACTCGGCTCGCCATTAGCTTGAATCATGAGTCCACCAAGGCCATGAAAGACCTGGCTAGATTCGGCGCCGGCACCTGGAGAATAGGCCGCGCCCAGTTCTTCGCGAACCACCAAGCGCAAACGATCATTCAGCACTTGGCCCAAGAAGGACAAGTTGCGACGGCGCTTACTATCGAAGCCATCATCGGCTGGAAACACCATCATGAGAGTCGCCTTTTGGTCGGCGGTGGCGATTTCACTGCGCACTTCTACACCCGACTTAATGCTGGCGTGGCGTTGCTCCATGGTCAGCTCCCGACGTGGGGCCATCGCGCCGAAGGTCTGTGCAGCCAAGGCGATGACGTCATTGACTTCGACGTCGCCGACCACCGTAATCTCCAGGGGAGCCTCTTTCATCGCGCCAGAAATGGCCGTTTTGATGGCAGCCATGTCGATCGCTTCCAGCACCTCTTTCTCGGGGAAGGCGGTGATGCCGAACAAGCTGGCTCGCGAATCGCCTTCGAGCACTGCAGGAGCGAACTCGAAAAAGATGGGGCCTTGCGGAGTCACCGCGAACTGGTTGTAGATCAAAGGCAAGATGCTCTTGAATTGGGCCATTCCCTCTTCGCGGTATCCGCCGTGATTGATCTTCGCCACAGCCATTTCCATGGTCCGCAAAAGATCGTCGCGCGTGGTTCCTCCGCTGATGGAGAACTGATCTTCCTCGACCGCCATACCGACGCCGACTTGGCGACCGGCATTGATGCGGCGCAGTTCATCGGCGGAGTGCGCTTCGAGGCCACCGGCGTCGTAGGCGAAACTGGCCAATGACCCAGTGATGACATGGTCGTCTTCCACGCCAGCAAGGCCATGCCCCAGACGGGCGTGAAGCAAGACTTGACGCTCTTTAAAGTCAGTTTGCTTGACGTTTAGGCGCACGCCATTGGCGAACTGGACCTGCCAAAAATCGAGATCTTCGACATGCTCTTGGCTGACAATCTCGCCGGCGTTGGCCGGGTCGGAGGCATAGGCAAACTCGGCTACTGCAATGTCGTCACCCTTGGAAATTTTCACGTTGCGCGCTTCCTCCAGCACTGCGAGCAACTTTTCGCGGTCGTTGTCAATCTGCACGCTACCGGTGGCGATGATGCTCAACTCTCCCTTGCGCCAATCATTGCGCAACGCATTAAGGCAATCCTCCACGGACATGGCATTGAGCGCGGGCAGCAAGATCTCGCGGTCGGTTTCCGCGTTGGACACCACTCCGCCCTCTTCGATGGTCTGCAGGATGGCTTCGCGAATCGAAGCGCTGGAAGCGGTGGCTTCACGCTCGACCGCCTCATCGAGAGCGAGGCGCAAGTTGGCGCGGATTTCTTCGAGCTCGGCTTCCTGGAAGCCATAGTTCAAGGCACGACGCAGCTCGATATAAGCTGCCTTCATGCCCTCTTCCCACTCGTCGCCATCGGTCGTCACCGAAAGCTGTCCGCCTTCAAACACTTTGAGCCCGCCAGCTTGGCCAATCGAGGCACTCACGAAGGGCGTGTCTTCCTTGCGTAACATTTCACTGAAGCGCAGATTGAGCATGCTGTAGGCGACGCTCTTGACCAAATCCTGACGACGCTGCTCCACCGTGTCTGGACGGTGTTGATAAGGCTTCAAATTGGCGATTTGAATGGATTGGGCAGGGATTTCCTCGTCGTAGAGAGCAAAGACCAAGTCGAGCATGTCGGGCTGCCCCATGGCGGGCTCAGCTTCCACCGGGGTGCCGGGGCCCTCCCAAGACGCAAAGGCATCACGGATCATTTGCTCTGGGTTGAGGTCACCCAGATCGCCGACAATCACCAGGGTGGTATTTTCCGGGCGATACCAACGCTCATAGAAGGCGCGAACACCAGCGGCGGTAAACTCGTCGCGCACTTCCTTGGTGCCAATCGGCAAACGCTTAGGTAGGCGCGTGCCGGAGTATTGACGATTCAGCACTTGGACAAAGGTGCGGAAGCCAGCCGAGTCGCGCTCGCGCTGCTCACCATCAATCACGCCCTTCTCGGCTTGCACTTCCTCTTCGGCAAGCAACATTTCCGAGGCGAAATCGCGCATGACGCGCAGACCATCGGTAATGGTTTCGACGTCGTTGTGCGGTAAATCCAGTTTGTACACCGTTTCCGAATACGCGGTGTGGGCGTTGGTGTCAGCACCAAAGCTCATGCCGTGTTCTTGGAACCACTCAATTAGAGTGCCGGCTTCAAAGTTGGTCGAACCATTGAAGGCCATGTGCTCCAGAAAGTGGGCCAGCCCCTGCTCAGTGGTGCCTTCGGCAAAGCTGCCGGCATCGACGTGCATGCGCAAATACACGCGCTCTTCCGGCTTCGGGTTTTGCACCCAGGCGAAACGCATGCCGTTGGGCAGGGCGCCGAACTGAATCCGAGGGTCAACCGGAATATCACTGCTGACGTGATCCCAGGGGGCCACCGAACCCGGTTGGCGCAGGCCTTCAGCCTGTACAGCGGGTGCCGGCTCTTGGGCGGTGGTCGGGGCTGTGAACAGCGCCAGACCAGAGAGGGCTAGAGCGCTCGTCGCGAGCACCGAAGACCACAGGCGGGGATGAGACAACATGGCGCAATATCATACGCACTGATGCCCCTGGCGTTGGTCAGTCCGTGCTTAAGCGCCCTCGCCCAGCCCGTTTGGCTCCGTAAAGGGCCTGGTCGGCGGCATCAATCAGGGCGCTGAAGTCTTCGACCTCGCGCTCTGGGAATACGGCTAAGCCCACCGAGACTCCTGGTTCCGGATCTAGCGGGGGCAGAACTTCGCGCAAGTGCAGCTCCACCGAGTCGCGTAAGCGTTGCGTGAGGATTAGGGCGCCTGCGCCATCGGTGTGGGACATCAGGACGGCAAATTCATCTCCGCCGAGGCGCGCCACCAAGTCGGATTGACGCGTGGCCGTCTGTAAGTAGCTGGCAAAGACTTGCAACATACGGTCGCCAGCAGCGTGGCCAAGACTATCGTTCACTTGCTTAAAGTGATCGAGGTCGAAGAAGGCCAGGCTCAATGGGAACTGATAGCGGCGAGCACGGTCGAACTCTTGCCCGCCAAAACGCTCGAAAGCGCGACGGTTCAGAACTCCGGTGAGCGAATCGCGCAGAGCCAATTCCTCGAGACGGCGCCAGACTTTGTCGCCCTCTCCGACCATTTCGGCCTGGTGGGCGGCTTGGCGCAACTCCCTGGCCATGGCGGCACTATCTTCCTGCACAAACAGCATGGGAAGCTTGTGTCCTGACTCTTCGAGCAGTTTGCCTAGGTCTTCGGCTTCGGCGGAAGGCAGGTGGCGATCGACGAGAACGACGTCGGCCTCGTTGGCTTGGGCGGCGCGCAGCACGTCTTGGGCATTGCGGCCGGCACGGAACAACAGGCGCAGACCTTCGTTGCGCAGGCGGTCAATCAAATGGGCCGCGCGCGTGGGCGTGGTGCCGAGAACCAGGACGCGGACGACATCGAGTTCGGTTTTGCCCACGTCTTCACCCTGAGCAGGAATGCGCAGGTTGTCGAACATGCCGACCAAGTGGCGGGATGCCTTGCGCACCGAGCGCAGTTGGCGCCGCAACATCTGCGGATTATCGTGAAGTTCGTCCTCTTCGAGGTCTGCCATCCAGCGCAACGCGCCGAGCGGGTACTCCAAGTCACTCATATTGGTGCCAAGAAGGTCCAATAAGGCGTCGGCATGGGTGTTTTCCTCGCGCTGTTCAAAATCCTCGACTAAAGCCGTGACGTCGTCGAGTTGCAGCAACATGGCTCCCCCACGAGGTGCTATCTGCGCTGCTAAATCCGGAGCGATCGCCGACAACGGTTGTTGCCGCAACAACATTTGGTGTGGTTGCTTGGCTTTATTGTGAAGATTCAGGCACAGCGAGCGATTGCCCGGGCGCGCCAAAAATAAACGCAGCTCCGATAGCTGTTCGGGTTTGGCTAAATGCCGTTGCAGCAAAGCCGACAACGGAGGGAAATCTTGGCCGTCGACCAAGGCAAAAAAACGCTTGGCAGCACGGTTGGCGAGGACAAGTTTGCCGTTAGGGTCGGCAAGTAAAAGGGGGGATAAGCAGAGAGAAAGTCCGGCTTCTGCGGACCTTGCCGCTGCCTCCCCAACATGGGGGCGCAGGGTCATCGGGATATGTACGTGTGAATCGTCGTTCGGATACTTAGACTTTCTCACTTTTACGCCAGCCGGACGAGACTCCCTCCACCGAGGTGACGTGCACATCGGTGAAAGGATGACGTAGATATTTGCCTCTCGTCGACTTGGCGTTAGCGCCTTCGACCATTCCATAGTCCAGGTGGACAGGCTTATCATCGCCCAAGAAACCGGTCGTCTTAAGTGCCGACTCCAAGGCAATTGCTTTGCCCATTCTCAAAATTATGCAGGCAAAATGCGGTTTTCTACGTCATCGGTGAGTGAAATCTAAGAATTAGGGAAAACTGGGGGTAGGGATGAATTGTTGCAGGCAGCGCAAGCGATGTCCGCAGCGTGGTATCTTAGCTGCACGATGTCGCGGATTCCCCTCGTCGGTTTTTGCCTTTTGCTCGGCCTTGGCGCGAGCGCTTGCACCTCCCCCACCGGACCCACTGGTCTGGCGCAGTGGGAACATCAGGCCTTTTATCAGCTCGATACCAACACCATTTGGTTGGAGGTTCCTGCCGAGGGTGCTTCTTGGAGCAATGCCGATGTCCACGATGCGCACAATCCTGCCTTGACTCGCGCATGGGAAGCAGCAGAAGCTCCGGCCTCTCCCCTTATCGGTCGTGACCATGCGCAATGGATTCGCGCCCTCGATGCGCACATGAACGAAGACGGCAGCCTGCACTTGGCCGCCAAAGCCTTGGCCCCCTACCCAATTCGCTTTAGCTTGATTGCGGTGGAAAATGGGCAGGAACGTTTACTCGGCCAACTTGACAGTGAGGCTTGGTCGGCGGGCACGCACTTCGCCAAAGTCGGCGTGGATTATCTGCTACCACAAGGCGATGCCATGGTGATTTTGCGCAGCGAAGGCGCGTACCAAGCCATGGAATCGATGCTGCGCGTGCACCCGGTTCAACCGCCAGGCATGTAAAGGACGACTCCGTCCGGATCGACCTGTACTGCCGTGGCGCCAGCGCCGAGTGACAAGCTGGCTTGCTTGTCCGTCATCTCCACCACTTGGAGTTGGGCGTTGCCGTCGGCACCTTGCCAACGCACCGGAATACGCAGGCGGAATGCCTCGGCGTCTTGATTTTGCTCGAGGTGCAAGGTCTCGCCCTCGAGGTTCCAAGACAAGGTGGGCGCACCGGGGCGGTCGAGCCACTGCGCAAAGAACCAACTCATGTCACGGTCTGCGGCCTTCGAAATCGCGGCCTGTAAACTGGCGGAATCGACGGCCTGATTGAGGTGCTCTAGGTACCACGCCCGGATGCCACCGAAGAAGGCTTCGTCGCCGATCTCTTGGCGCAGCATGTGCAACACGAAAGCCGCCTTCTGGTAGGTATTCGAAGACGCGCGGCCATACATCTGGTCCGGGTTTTCGTATTCGCCCCAACGAATCGGCAAAATATGCGCGTTCTTGGCGCGGAGCCAGCGCTGACGCACGCCACGCATGGAAGCGCCCAGTTCAGATTCGCCGACGGCATCGGCCAGCCAGGGCCCAAAATAGGTGGCAAAACCCTCGGCCAGCCAAGCATCTTGCCAATCGGCGTAGCCGACGCCATCGCCAAACCACATATGCGCGAACTCATGCGACAAAGTGCCGATGCCATGGTCGCGGCCGCGGAAAATGTGCTGCGACAGCCAAACATTGCCCGGGTACTCCACCCCACCCCAGCGCGTGGGGATTTGGGCGGTGGTGTATTTGGCGTATTGATATGGCCCAAAGGTTTCCTCCATCAAGGCCATCCACGCGGCGTGGTGTTTCAACCCCTCCTTTGAAGCGGCGACATCCTGCGGGAAAATGTAATGCGGTTCTAGACGGTCATCGCCGGCCTCGGCCACGCGCGTGAAGGGCCCGGCGGCAAAGGCGAACAGGCTGGGCGGGATGTCGGCCTGGGTTTCGCCGGAGAACTTGCGCCCGGCTTCATCTTGGGCCTCCCACTTGCCACTCCCCAAAGCCTCCCAGCCTGGCAAGATGCTGAGGCTGACCGACCACGCCGCGCGATCGGTGTTGGCGTCTTCTAGCGGTAGCCAATGCCTGCCACGCGTACTGAAGTGATCGGTGAAGACATAGGTGGTGCCGTGGCGATTGCGCTCGCGGTACAAACCATGCACCGGTTTGCCGGAGAAAGTTGCACTGAAGAAGACATCATTTCCCTTCTCATAAGGGAATGGGCGCGACAATCTCACTTTGGCCTTGCCACGCTCGATTTTGAGCTCATTGCCTTCCATAACCTGAGCCTTCATGTCATGGAACTCGACCTTCCAATCTGCGCTCGGCACGAAGTCGAGGTAGATGGCGTCGGCATCTTCGAGCATGCGGAAGTGATAGCGAATGGAGCCAGAGAAGGTGCCATCGGCGTGGACTTCGACGGCCAATCCGTAGCTCAGGGCATCTTGCGCCGGATAACCCATGTAGTTGGGCGTATCTAAATCGGTGAGGGCGGCGGCCTCGGCGGCAGGAGCGGCCGCGGGCGCGGGCGCGGTCGATTCCGGGGAGGCGTTTTGGAGCGCCAGCAGAAGGAGGATGGACATGGCCAGCATGACGCCTGCCATTCTAAGGAAGCTCGGATTCATTCTGACGCAAGCGCCAGCGCAGGCTCACACGTTGAGGATGCGCAGGCGCACGCGGCCCTCGCCCATCATGGCCTGGCAGGCCAAACGCACCTTGGGTTCGCAGGCAAAGCTCTCAAGCACGGCCTTTTCGAAGGTGCCGGGCTCGGCCAACTCACCCGAAAGCACTTCGACCTGGCAGATTCCACACTTTCCCGACTGACAACCGAAGGGAATCGGCAGATCTTGGTCTTCGGCAAGGTCCATCAATGGGCTGCCTTCTTCATAGGCAACCACTTCGAGACCACTCGGCGTTTCTACATCAAGGCGTGACATGCGTTAGGGCGCGGGGGGTGTGCGAAGTCGTTCGACCGGGCGGCCAGCAAGTAGATGCTCGTCAATGATGGCCGCGATGTCGCTCTCGCGGAAGCCAGAATACCAAACATTGTCGGGCATCACGACTGCATGGGGGCCGCCAAGGCATGGCCCCAAGCAAGAGGTTTGCGAGGCGCGGAGGCGACCACTCAAACCTCGCGCCTTGAGTTCGCGGCGGAAGGCGGTGGCGATCTCGGCACCTTGGTGATGCCCCCCACAACTCTCCTTGCGGTCGGGTGGGCGCACATTGGTGCACATCAGGATGAGTCGTTGCGGACGAGGCATGACTAGGGCTGAAAACGTTTGGCGAAGACTTCCTGCATGCGCTCGATTTGCGCGCGGTATCCCCAAGGCGAGGGCAGATTTTGTTGCAGCTCCTGGAGCCAAGCTTCGCGGCCGCCTGCAGCTTCCATGCGCCGCCTTACCCCTGTCGGGCCTAAGCGATAGGAAAGCAAGGCCAAATCCTCGTCGCCATCCCAGTATTGGAACATGCGCGCTAGATAGCCAGCACCCAAACGCAGATTGTCTTGCGCGGTGTAGGGCGGGCCACTGATGCCCTGGCGCTTAGCCTCTTCTTCGGCGGTGGTCGGTAGAAGTTGGCACAGGCCGAGGGCACCAATCGAAGACACTGCGTTTTCGTCGCCACGTGATTCTGCGTAGACCAGGGCGGCAAGCATGGCCGGCTCGATGCCATGTTCCTCCGCGGCGAGGGTGATCTGCTCTTGCCACGCCGCAACTTTCCGCTCGCCTGCGCCAAGGCGCCAGGAAATCAGCAATACTGCAAGGCCCACGCCGACAAAGACGAGGCCAAAAATGCGTTGCGCGCGTCCGGGTCTTGCGCTCACTGCTTGAGCCAATCTCGCCACACTGCTGCGCGGCGCTCGACTTCCTCTTTCGGCGTGCGTGCCAAGATGACGGGAGCATCGCGACCACTCAGGGCGTCTAGGTAGTAGGCAGCTGCCGGGCGCATCCAGGTGGGACCGTTGACCAGAAGGTCGAGCAAGATCGCGGCACTGGTGCGTGTGGATACACGCTCTGGGTCGAGGAAGGCTGGCGACAAGGCATAGCCGGAATCAGCGGCAGGCTTTTGCAGCCACAGCGCCGGCGAAGTGAGGCGATTTTTCTCCCACCATGCGGTGTAGGTACCGGCCGGGTCAGGTAGACGACGGAAGTCGGTGCACAGGGTGGTGGCTAAAGCTTCGAGCAACTCGGCATCGCGCGGGTTGGCGGGCAACATGGCCATTAAAGATGGCGCGGCGGCTGGGTCGCCGAGGCTACCGGCCAGGACCGCAGCGCGGTTAGACACCAGAGGATCTTCGGCAAGGAGGTTTGGGCGCAAAATGCCGCGCGCACGGGAGGCGCCTTCACTCATGACCGCGCGCAGATAACTCGATTCCAGCGGGCCATCGGCAAAGGCAGAGAACAACTGCGACAGCGCGTCGTCAGCCTCGCGACCACCGACACGACCAAGGGCATCGAGACCGGCAACTTGCACAGTCATTTCGGTGTCCAGAGCCGCTTCGACCAAAGTGGCGACGGCTTGCGGTCGGCCAAGGCGACCGAGCCCCCACAAGGCTTCATTGCGCAAGCCATTGGGGTTCCCTGCTTGGGCGAAGGACAGCAAAGCCTGGTAAGTCTCCTCATCGGCCGGGGCCAAGCGACCGAGGCCACGAAGGGCCAATTGCTGTACTTGCGCATCTTCATCACGCAAAGCCTGACGCAAGAGGGCAGGGGCTTCGGCAACATCCGCTATGGCAAGCGCGGAGACCGCAGCCACGCGCACTTCACTGCGCTGATCTTGCAAGGCAGCGGCTAAATCAGTCGGCGCGTAATGGGTGAAGGCCGCTTCCAACAACATGCCCGCGGCCGGTGGCTCAAGGGCCATGATGGCGTCGATGTTGGCCGGCAAGCCTTCTGCTTGCGGCGAAGTCAAGGCCAAGTCCAAAATCTGCACCGCAAACAAAGGATCGGCGGGAGCCTCACGTAAGGCCACCGTGAAGAAGTCTTGTGCTAGCTCGTCAGACCAAACGCCAGCAAGGTCAGGCATGTTGCGAAGCTCTCCCACCCAGTTGCGCAGAGATTCTGGGTCGAGACTAGACAAGCGGTCGCGCATGAGGCCAAGCAATGCGGCATTGCGCGCCTCGCCAGCGCCAAGCTGATCAAACTCTTCCAAGTGATCGAGCACAAACTGATGACCGAGTTCATCGCGGCTGGCTAGGGATTGCCATGCGGTTTTGTGATCCAACTCGGTCAACAGCGCCAACAAGGGCTGCACTCTTCCACTGCCAGCGCGGCCGCGGTACTTCACGGTCTTGCGCTGCGTGCCCATGGAAATATCGAAACTGGCAGCAAGAGCCGCTTCGGGCAAGCCATAGGTGCCGGGAAGGACCGAAGCATCGAGCAGGTGGGCGTCTTCGAGCGCGCGATGTAAGCGGTCAAGTGCTTGCGCACCCAACACACGGTCGCCGTAATTCCACGCCGCTTCAGGGCCGACCAAGACATGAGCCGGCACGCCTTCGCGGTGGCTCCAGGCCACACGCAACCGGCTCACCGTGTCCGCGTTGATATCGAGACGCCCGCGCACCAAACGGAAGCCTTCTTGGTTCGCTTGCAACCAACGAATCCAGGCCGAGCCATCTTCACCGCGAAAGTCTTCGCCGGTGATGCGGCGCAGACTGCGCTCGGCGAGCGGCGCAAAGGTGGAGTACTGTGGATAGAAAATCACACCGCCGACTGCGCGCACCAAGAACAACGGCAACTTGCGGTCGAGTTCGGCTTGGCTACCGACTAAATCCATGCGGAAAGCCAACTCCGCAAGCGCGGCGGCAGCGGCGCCACTGACAAAGATGTCTTTGTCATCGAGCAGGAAGCGCAAACGCGATTCCAAACCAGGGTTCAAAATCAGTTCTGGACGTTGATCTTGCAACTCCACCAAACCAAAAGCCAAGTAACCAGCTTCTAGGGTGGTTTGCGCAACCAACAACTCCTTTTCCATCCAGGCGATGTCCTCTTCACTGCCTTCGCCCTGCAAGGTGTGAATGGCGACCATGGCGATCTCGACCGAATCACCGGCCAAGGTCTTGCGTAAGCCCGCGCGCACTTCTTCCATTTCTGGGTAGAGGGACAGCAAACGCGCCGAACGCAACTTGAGGTCTTTGTCGCGGCCGTAATTGAGGAACTGCAACAACTTCGGCAAATACTCTTCCGACCTAGCTTCGCCCAAACGCGCTTCGGCCAAAGTCCGCACCGGGCGGCGCGGATGGTCGAGCAACTTCACGGCGTTGGCGGGCAACTTGCCATTGCCCAACTTCATGGCGCAGGTCAGGCAAGCATTGACTGAGGTGGTGTCCGGCGCCTGAAAGGAGGCCGCGACAATTTTCTCGGCATCTGCAGGATCGCCAACCCACTCCAACAACTCGGCGGCAATCACCACGGTGGGCGGGTAGGTCGAGTTGAGTGCCTTGAGCGCCGCATCTTTGGTGTTGAGCCCGAGGTTCCGCAGCTCATTCAACGTGCGCTTGTGGACGACATCGGTATCGCGGCGAGCGATTTCGAAATCGCGGAAAATCTCTTCCGCGCGGCCGGAGGCATCTTCCCATAGCTTGGGGACATCGGCGACGGCTTCGGTGGCCTCGCCCTCCTGGTCTTCGCCCTCGCCTTGTTGCTGGTCCTTCTTCGGATCCTTTTCGCCACCCCCCTGCTCGGGTTCGGGCTTCGGCGGCGGAGGCAGCTCAAGCCCTTGGGCGGAAAGGGCGGACACGGGCAATGCCGCGAGCAGAAGGAAGGTCAGGAGGCGGGGAAACATGTTCAAGGGCCAGAAGGCCTGGACAAGAGGCCTATTCTAGCCCTGGTCTTCAATCCAGTTGCGTATGTCTTTGTCCGCAAGATGAAGAATTAAATCGGCATCGGCGACCGGGTCGAACATTTGGAAGCGGCTGTGACCGTGCTGAGCGCGGCCTCGCAGGGTTCCAGGCCCCCTGCGTCGCAAATCCTCCTCGGCGACGGCAAAACCATCGGCAGCTTGCTCGAGAAATTTCAGGCGCTCCACCGCCTCTGCGCCCTTGGCCAAAATCTGGCAATGGCCATTTGCCGCGCCTGCACCCCGACTGAGGCGGCCGCGGAGCTGGTGCAAAGAAGCCAAACCGAAGCGTTCGGCGCCGAGAATCAGCATGCGCGGGACTTGGGGAACATCGAGGCCGACCTCGACCACCGTAGTGCCAAACAGCAGGGTGACTTCCTCGCGGCGGAAGCGGCCGACGGCGCGCGCAGTTTCTTGGCCGGGCAGGCGGCCGTGGACAAAGGCCGAGGACAAGCCCTTCCATGGACCTTGTAGAAGTCGATCTTGCCAAGCTTGCAAGCCGTCGTCGCCATCGACATGGGGCACGACGACAAAGGCGCGCTCTCCGGCCTCTAGTGCGGGGCGCCAAGCCTTGGCCACTTCCCGCCAACGATTGCACTCGGCGACTTCGGTGTGAATGGTGGCGGTGGTGCCGGCGCGACTGCGCAAAGTGCAAGATTGCACCGCGCCGTAATGCGCCCAGGCCAGGGTGCGTGGAATCGGCGTGGCGGTCATGGTTAAAACATGCGGATGGTCACCCTTGGCCAATAGCGCGGCCTTTTGGCGCACGCCGAAGCGATGCTGCTCATCGAAGACCACCAAACGCAAGTTGCGAAAGCTCACCTTGGGTTGGAACAGCGCATGCGTGCCAATTGCAATCGCCGGACGGCCAGCTCCCAAAGTGGCGAGGGCGGCGCGGCGTGCGGCGGTGGAGTCATCGCCCAAGAAGGCGACCACTTCAACCGCGCTGTCGCGCAGCCAAGTGCGGAAGGTGTCTAAATGTTGGCGCGCAAGGATTTCGGTGGGCGCCAACAGCGCCACTTGCCCGCCTGCAGCCACGACGGCGAGCGCCAAAGCAAAGGCCACCGCCGTCTTTCCACTGCCTACTTCGCCATGCAGGAGCCGCGCCATGGGCCGGCCGCCGTCGAGGTCGGCGCGCAGCTCGGACAGCACCTCTTCCTGTTCCGCGCTCAAGCGGAAGGGCAGGCGCGCGGCAATCCGCTGCCAAAGGTCTGAGTCTGTGGGAACGGGGGCGGCCTCGGCACTTGGATTCTGCAGCGCTTCTTGGTGGTGCAGTTCCCGGCGTAAAACTTCACCCCAAGCCAGGCGCCGACGGCCCGCCTGCAGTTGTTCCGGATTCGGTGGCGTGTGCAGCGCGCTGAGTGCTTCCGACAAAGTGGGCACTTCGACTTTGGCGCGCAACCACTCGGGCAGCGGGTCTTGGATTTGCGGAAGCAGTTCGAGCGCGGCATGGACCATTCGGCCGACGACACCAGAGGACAGACCCTCGCCTTCGGGGTAGACCGGAATCGGACCGGTCGAGGGCGGCGGGGCATCAGCCGGCAAGGACTTGGGCGCCAGGAGTTGCGGCAGCGCCGGGGATTTCTCGGGATCGAGGCGCACCTGCGCTTCCAGCAGAATGGGATCTTTCTCCGAGAAGGCGCTACGGCGATAGGGCTGATTAAAAAACAGGGCCTCGGCCAGGACCTCGGTGGTGTCACCCTTACCGTTTGCCGGCAGCGTGAGGCCTAAACGCAAGGTCGAGCGTCGGCCTCGTCGCCAAAATTGCTGCCGCGCCACCACCGCCCAAACCCGAACCCTGAGACCAGCGAACTCCCCGAGCTGATCGAGGGTGGTGAGCACCGGCGGATCTTCATATTTTCGCGGCAACAGCCCGAGCAATCCACTCACTTTGGTCACGCCGAAAGACGAAGTGAACCGGGCCGCCCGCTTCGGCCCGACTCCAGGCAGCACCGTGAGCGAGTCCTGGAGGCTCAGACCCTCCTCCGCCGGGGGTTCTTCGCTCGGGGCGGCGGAGGGCGCGGAGGCTTTGCTCACCTCCCTAATGTAGGGACTGGCGGCCCTCAGGAGGTCGCGCCCGTACAGCAAAGAAAAATGCGGATTTCTGCAAAAGCGCGGTTACCCCCTGAGGTGAACGGCGTAAATAAGGCGTTGGTTGACCATTCGGGGGGATGGACCCAACACCTTTCTCCGAAACATTCAAGGAAGAAGGGGGAAGCGCCGAGATCCGGGGGGGTCGCGGCGCTTCCCATTTTTATGGGCCTAGCTCGGCGCTTTGGCTCCCCTCTCCGCGCCGTCACACTGGGGCATGGATTTCCAGAGCCGCTACGGCCCTATGGCCATGGTCACCGGAGCCTCGGCCGGCCTTGGTCTGCATTACGCCCATCAGTTGGCGGCAAAAGGCATGGATTTGTGCCTTGTTGCGCGGCGCCAGGATCGCCTCGAGCAACTTGCCGAAAATTTGCGCGGGAAATATGCGGTCGAGGTGTTGTGCTGCGCGGTCGACCTCACCAACGCCGAGGCCATTCCGGCGATTCAAGAACTCGTCGGCCCTCGAGAAGTCGGCCTATTGGTAGCCAACGCCGGATTCGGAGCCAAGGGCGCTTTCCTCGAGGCCGATGCCCACATCAATGCGCAAATGATTCAGCTCAATTGCGTGGTGCCGGTGTTGATGGCGCATGCCTTTTTGCCGCCGATGGTCGCGCGCGGGCGCGGCGGCATGATTGTGCTGGCGAGCACCTCGGCTTATCAAGCCACACCATTTATGAGCGTGTACGGCGCGACCAAGGTCTTTGATTTGCACTGGTCCGAGGGCCTAACCCAAGAACTGCGCGGCACCGGGGTCGATGTCTTGGCAATATGCCCCGGCTCCACCGATACTGAGTTTCATGCTGTAGCCGGTGGTGTGGCCACCGGGCTCAAGATGGCCAAGCCGGAAGATGTGGTGCGCCTGAGTTTGCACCGCCTCCCCCGCGGCGGAAGCACAGTGCACGGTTGGTGGAACCGTGTCATGAGTTTCGGCACCCGCTTCGCACCGCGCCGACTGTCGGCGATTGTGGCGGCCCGGCTGATTCAGAAAAGTCAGCGCTGAGCTTAGTTTGTTGTGCGCTCTAGACTTTGCAGGTCTTGATGCCGAGCAAAGTGTAAAGCGGGCAAAAGCTCACACCTGCGGTCAGTAGCGGAACCAAGCCAAGCCAGCCCCATGGTGTCTTCGGGCCGATGAAAACTAAGGACAGCACAGCCAAGCCGAGAATGAGGCGGATGCCACGATCTAAAGCGCCAACGTTCTTACTCATGTTGGCTCAGGGACCAAATGTTCACATCGGTTCCCTAAAACATCCCTTTCTTGGCTAGGCCTGCCCGCCCAAAAACGCACCATGCCGCCACAGTATGAGACTTCCATGGACGATTGCGCAGCGAGAGCGGCTTGCCAAGGGCAATCTAGGTCGGCGTGACCGCTCCAGGCGACGAGTGGGCCGAGAAGAGGATTGCACCAGCGCCATTTTCCCTGCCAGCGGCCGGTGTCGAGGATAACTAAGGCGCCGCCGGGGCGGAGTCGTTGTTGCGCTTGTTGCAGTACCTGTTGCCAGTCGGGAGTGACCGCAAGGACATAGGCGAGCAGGACGACGTCGGCCTGGCCTGGTGCAATGGTTGCGGGGTCGGCTTGCAACAGTTGAACATCTTGGCCTCTTGCGCGCGCCTTGCGCAACATGGTTGATGTCCAGTCTAAGCCGAGGATGGTGGTGGAATGGGGAACGGATTTTCGCAGGAGCGGAAGATTCAGTCCGGTGCCGCAGCCGATTTCGATGAGCAAGGATGGCTCCGGCCGCTGCTGAAGAAATTCTCCAATCCAAGCGCAAGCATCGCGCCGCGGCTTGGCGTAGAGCGGGCGGCAAATCCAATCGTAGATCGAGGCACGGCGGCGATAACGCGCCTGTAACTCGCAGCGGTTGCGACTGGCCGTCATAAACTCAGACGATGGTGACCTTGGAGGACCTCTTGCGCAGTCATGAGCAGCTGGCTCATGAGCTTGGTGCCTGCCTGGAAGCGGTGGCGCTTGGGGATTTGGCGGCGGCGCGTGAGCAGTGGCGGGCCTTTGAAGCGAGCCTGTGCGCGCATAGCCAATGCGAAGATGAACTGCTGTTGCCCGCCTTTGCCGCCGCCGGCCTCGAGAGTAATGGCTGCACCGTGGCTTTGTTGGACAAGGAACACCAAAAGTTGCGGCGCTTGGCCGCCGAGGCACGCGAGCGCATGAATGAAGAGCACCCTTCGCCTCTTCCGGCGGCCACGCGAGTGGCTTGGATTAGTGCCTGCCACATGTTGCGCGAAGTTTTGGAACACCACGATGTCCGCGAACGCGCCGCCTTGCATCCGACGTTGATTGCCGCGCTATCGCCGGACGACAACCACCAGTTGGCCGCAGCCTGTTGGGCGCGGGAACAGGAACTACGGGCCGAGTTCATGCGCTCGGGCGAGGTTGCTGATCCAACCAACTGAGCGCTGCTGCACGATCAGGCAACTCGCCTTCGATTTGCAGTTCAAAGGCTTCGGCTAACACTTTGCCGATGGCTTGCCCTGCGGGCCAACCGCGCTCGAGGCAATCTTTGCCGCGCAAAAAGGCTTCGGGCTCCCCTTTCTCCACGCCCAGTTGTGCCGCGCGCTCTAACAACCACGCTTCTGGCTCCCAGGGTTCGGGCAAGGCTTGTTCGCGGCCGGCGGCATCGGACCAGGCAACGCGGCAAAGCGCCTCGATGGGCACACGCAAACTGAGACGACGAATGGCGGCATCGGAAACGCGCTCGCGAGCATGGAACAGTTGCGAGGGGCGCAAGTGTTCGCGGGTGAAGGCCTGCACCAATGGCGCGACATCTTTACGTGTGTTCATGCGCGCCAAAAGACTCGGCACCAGTTCGGCGCCATCGACATCGTGAGCGGGGCAACGCCAACGACCACGCTCGAAACGGGTGCCGCGCCCGGCCTTGCCTAAGTCATGGCACAACACACCGAGCATTTCCACCCAAGGGTCTTCCATCTCGGCGCGACGCTGGACTGCCGCGTTGAGGCAAAGAGCGGTGTGATGGAGCACATCGCCCTCTGGATGCCACAGAGGGTCTTGCGGAATTCCGCGCATGGCTTGCAGTTCTGGGAAGAAACGCAATACGCCGCAAGCCTCTAAGGCAAGCAAGCCCTGACCGGGGTAGTCGCCCTCGAGGAGCTTTCGCCACTCCCCTTCCATGCGTTCACAGGGAAGTTCGGACAAGTCTAAGCTGCGGCAGAGTGCTGAAGTTTCGCGCGCCACGCGCCAGCCATAGCGTGCGACAAATCGCCCGGCACGCAGAGCCCGCAACGGGTCTTCGGCAAAGGCGGGAGAAACATGGCGCAGCACCCCCATGCGCAAATCATGCTGGCCCTCATGGAAGTCGAGAATCTCGCCGCTAAGCGGATCTTCCATCATGGCGTTGACCCGGAAATCCCGACGGGAACTTGCCACTTTGGGATCAAGGAAAGGATCGCCGGTCATTTCGAACCCGCGATGTCCAGGACCCGTCTTGCGCTCGATCCGCGGCAGCGCGATCTCGGCGATGCCTTGCTCCGCCACCAGCTGCAACACCGGGAATGAGCGGCCAATCAAATGCACCTTGCCGATGCTCGAGCACAGCTTTTGAATTTGCTCCCATGGCAAGCCATAAACCTCGAGGTCAAGGTCTTTGAGCTCGCGGCCCAGCAAGCGGTCGCGCACCGGACCGCCGACTAAAAAGGTCCGTCCTCCAGCTGCGGCCGTGACCTCGGCCACGCGACGCGCCAGAGCGAACAAGCTCATGCTTCTGGCTCCGCCAATGCGGCCTGTTCTTGCGCACGAATCGCACCAAGGCAGGCGCCCAAGGCAATTGCCAACAAACCGGTAATGCGCGAGTTGAGCAAACTCATGTCCGTGACGCCAAAGCCGAGCACTAGAGCGACTAAGGCTAAAGCGCCAGCGGCGAGCAAACGATCTCGCGCGCGATGACGCAAGAAGTACACAATGTAACCACCAAACCAAATCGCAAAGGCAATCAAACCCACCGTGCCCATGGTTGCGGCGATGTGCAACAGAATATTGTGCGCAGTGTGGTAGCCATCACCCAACTCTGGATAGCCTTCCATGCGCCCTTGAGCATAGATGGCGTCGCGCTCTTCGACATAGGCGCCGACGCCAACACCCATGTAAGGGTGGTCATAGAACATCTTGCCCGCGACCACCCACATAGCCTCGCGCGCGGATGGGGCGGATCCATCTAGGTGCAGTTCACTTTGCACATAGAGCAACCGCTTGCCCATCTTGGTTTGCAAGACCAGAGGCGCTGCGGCCACCACCGGCAGCAAAAACAACAACAGCGGTACGCGGCGGCGATGCAGCAATGCCAAAATTACCAAGTAGGCCGCCGCTACCGCAATCAAAATTGCGCGCGAACCGTTGGCGACAATGCCGCCAAGCGTGATCAAGCCCATGACAAAGGCCATTGCCTGCACGCCGCGATGCTTGGTGCTGGCAAAGAGCAAGGCGGCAATGATGTACGAGGTGGCCATCACCATGGCATAGGTGAAGATCGTCACCATGCCGGAATAGCGCGAGGTGCCGGCATCAATCCAGCCGAGTTGGTGGCAACAGCCAATGGCGGCAGTGATGCTTGCCGAACCCAAAAGGGCAAAAGCTAGGGTGCGCACCTGTTCAGCCGAACGCACCACTCGCGAAGCTGCGAAGGCCAACAAGAAGGGGTAGTAGGTCCGCGATTCATCGCCGGCGCGATCGGCGTGCGACCAAATGAAGCTCATCAGCAAAGCACCCGCCCATAACAAACTCGGCACTAAAAACGGATGATCGAGGTTGAGCGTGTCTTTGCGCCACATCAATAACGCACCCAGCGCGGCCAAGCCACACCCAACCGTGAACGCACCAGTCGACCAGGGTAGGGCGACCAGGGTCAACACCAAAGCAAAGAAGGTGGCGTTGGGCAGATACTTGGTCATGAAGCCGCCCCTCGCTCTAAGGCGTGGAGCTTGGAATAGCGTAGCCATTCGTAGCGGGCATGGAGCGTGGCGAGACGAAAGCCGACGGCGCCGTCGCGCAAACCACCTTGCAACAAGTAGGCCTTGAGAAAACCGAGGGGCGGTTGCACAAAACGTCGCCACGACGCGCCACGGCGGCCATCTTCATGCAAACGAGCCGCTGCGGTGTCGGTGTAGCGGTCCATCTTCTGCAGATGGTGGGCTAAATCGCGGTAAGGATAGTGCAGCAAATCATGCTGCAAGCGGCCCGGGCGCCCTTCGAGCATGAGCTTGTCATGCGGGTCGCGGCCGCCCCACTGCCCCTTGGAGCGCCGAAATAGGCGCAACTTGCGATCTGGATACCAACCCCCACCACGAATCCATTTGCCAAGGTGAAAGGCCCGGCGCGGCATGTCATAGCCAGCGAATTCCGGGGCGTGTTCCTGAATTCTGCCGTCGGCGTCAGTGAACAAGGCTTGGATTTCTGTCGCGAGCTCAGGCGAAACGCGTTCATCGGCATCGAGACTCAGGACCCAATCATGGGTCGCCAGAGCCAAGGCTGCATTCTTCTGCGCAATCCAGCCAGCAAAGGGCTGCATTTCGACGCGCGCGCCGCAAGATTCGGCTAAAGCCACGGTGTCGTCTTCCGAACCTCCATCGAGAACAATTTTCTCGGCGGCAAAGGCGGCACTCTCCAAGCATGCCTGGATATGAGCGCTCTCATTTTGGGCGATGATCACCACGCTGAGCGGAATGTTGCCGTGCTCCACCATGCTGGCACACTGTAACGCCTCGATGAGCACCGCTCCCCCTCCGCCGCCCGCCGCCGATGCTTCTGCTTCGGCCTGGGCCCAATGGCGCCAGCAAATGCGCCAAGCGGACCGCGCTGCCCTGGCCTTGCGCCGCGGCAAGCACCCCGCGGTGTTTCGTCAAGGCAGTGCCGCCGAAGCCGTCGGTTGGGAAGAGCTCATGCACCAAGCCAAAGCCGATGCCTTCCTCAAGCAAGGCAAAAGCTCACGGGTGCTGCGCCTGGTCATCCCCGGAATCGGCGCCTCCGTTCTCAAGCACTATTTACCCACGCGCAAGATGGATCCACGCGACAGCCTGGGCTTCAGCAAGGCCATGCGCAGTTTGCTCGCCGCCGATGCCCTCGCCCGCCGCGGCCTTGGCGTGGCCACCCCGTTGGCGTGTTGGTCTCGGCCGAAGGAGGGTTCTTGGCTCCTGCTCGAGGATTTGCCAGAGCACATGCCGCTGCATGAGGCGGTCCTACAAGTCGAAGGCGAGGATCGACAACGCCTATTGACCGATTTAGCCCAACTGATTTGGCGCCTTCACCAAAGCGGCGTGGCCTATCGCGACCTCAAGCCAAGCAATCTGCTGGTCAAGCGGGGAAATAACTCCGAAGTCCATGACTGGCGTTTCCTCGACCACGACCGCAACCGCTTTTCTTCCCGGGATATTCCTCGGCGGGTGGCCTTGCGGGATTTAGCCGCAGTCCATGCCGGCCTGCCGCCCGAAGTACGCGCCAGTGAACGCATGTTGGCACTCCTAAGCTACGATTCGCGCTTGGCCGACAGGGCTGCCTGGAAAAAGTGGCTACCGCCGGTGCTCGAAGAAGCTGCCGCACGTCGGCATCGCTGGGTGCCCAGGGATTTGCTCGGCGCTCCTTGTTCCAAGTAGGCCGCCTGCTTACGGTGATTCCATGGAACTATCACCTCGCCTGCTGCCGGGCCTAGCCCTCGCAGCGTTTTCGTTGGCGCTTATGCCAGCCTGTTCGATTCCAGGCGACGCCGCCTGGAGCGACCTACATGTCAACGCCTACGCGGCGGCCTTCCCGGTCAACGTCGACGCCCAAGGCAACAACATCCAGGTCGACGACAGTAGTGGCAGCGGCCTCACCTTCGATGGCGATTTAGCTGCTCAGTCGAATCGAGAAAGCTCCTTCTTGGTGGGTGCCCGCGCAGGCTTTGCCCCGTTTGAAGTTGCGGTCAGTGACTTTGGCTACAACGGCCAGCACAGCGGCGTGGTTTCTGGCGGCGCAACCTTTAATGGTTTGGTGATTCCCGTCAGCGCCGACCTTAACTCGCAATTGGATCTGGACATGAACTTGACCCAGTTCCTGATTGGTTACGACGTGTTCAACTCGCCGGTCGTTCGCGTCGGTCTGCTGCTCGGCGTGGACTTTTTCCAGTTCGACCGTTTCTCGATTACCGCAAACGAGGCGGTCATCGCTGCCGGCGGAGGCGCAGCCACGATTAACGTCGGCGATACCGAGAACATCTTGATCAACGAAGATGCCGCCATTCCCGTGGTGGGCGTGCGCGGAGACGTGCGCCTGCCCTATGGCATTCGCCTCGGTGGTCAACTGACTGGCATGAACGCCGATGTCTCCGACATCGATCTCAACTTCATCGACCTGGACTTAAATGCCAATTGGAGCCCTTGGACCAACGTCGAGGCCATGATTGGCTACCGCATGATTAATGCAGATTTGGTCGGCTCCATTAGTGGAACCGACCTGGATGTGACTCTAGATGCCGATGGCCCCTACTTTGGTGTGGCCATTTATTGGTAGGACGTTCGCCTACAGCTGCGAAGCCACGAAGTCCCAGTTGACCAGCTGGCCAAAGAACACCTCGAGGTACTTCGGGCGTGCGTTGCGGAAGTCGATGTAGTAGGCGTGCTCCCAGACATCGCAGGTGAGCAGAGGCTTCTGACCGGAAGTCATGGGGTTGCCAGCGTTGCCGGTGGTGACGATCGACAGTTTGCCGCCGTCTTCGACTAGCCAAGCCCAGCCGCTACCGAACTGACCCATTGCGGCAGCCTTGAACTGGCTGACGAAGTCGTCGAAGGAACCGAAGTCGCGGGCGATGGCATCGGCCAAAGCGCCGGAAGGGGCACCGCCACCACCAGGCTTCATGCACTGGAAGTAGAAGGTGTGGTTCCAAACCTGGGCGGCCTGGTTAAACAAACCACCTTCGGTGGTCTTAATGAGCTCTTCTAGGCTCTTGGAGGAATCGCCACCGGTGAGCTCGTTGAGCTTGGTGAGGTAAGCGTTGTGGTGCTTGCCGTGGTGGTACTCGAGGGTCTCGGCGCTGATATGCGGCGCGAGATCGCTCATGCCGTAAGGGAGTTCAGGAAGTTCGTAGGCCATGTTGGGATGCTTTTGTGCAGGCGCCCCATGCGCCTGCGGTCGCACAGTTTAGCAGCGGAGCAAGACACGAAAGCGGGGCGAATTTCAGCCGCTAGGGTGCTACATTCTCGGCTCATGGACGCTTCGCGCCGCCTGACGCGGGCCCTTTGGGTCCTGCTCGCCATCGATCTGCTACTGCAGGTTTGGGGGCTGCAGCGTGGTTGGAACCTGAATCCCAACCTTCAGGCGCCGGTCGGAGATGCCTCCACCTATTGGTCTTGGTCGGAAGAAATCGCCGACGGCCAGCTAGTTGGCGAAACGCCTTTCCTTTCAGCCCCGCTTTACCCCTACTTTTTGGGCTTGGTGCGTGCCCTTGGTGGTGGCCTGCTCACGGTGTTTGCCTTGCAGCTGTTGTTACGCAGCTTGACCGCCTATTTCCTGGCACGAATCGGGGGGCGCCTGGGCGGGCACCTGGGTTATGGCCTCGCCGCTGCTGCGGTGTTTTTGTGCCTGAGCGAGCCGGCGTTTTATGCGACGCGAGTTCTAAATGTGAGCCTCCAGCTATTCACGGTGGTGGTTTTGCTCTATCTATGCATGGGTTTGCGCCACGCGGAACCGAAACGTCAGCTCGTGTGTGGAGTGGTGTTGGCACTCACCATCTTGAGCAACCCTTCGCTGTTGATTGTGTTGCCGGTGTTCGCCTTGTGGCTCGGCTTGCGCGGATCGGGCATGGCGCAAACCGCTTTGGTCGTCGGCACTTGTGTAATGTGTCTTCTACCGGCGACTATCCACAACTACTTAGCTACCAAAGACAGCCCCGGTGGCAGTGAGTTCATCTTCTTGAGCGCCCAAGCCGGCGTGACCTTTTCGCATGGCAATGCGCCCGGTGCGAATGGCACCTACCAACCTCTCGAAGGCGTCAGCGCGAATCGCGACCGTCAAAATCAAGACGCCTACGACCATGTCTTCGCCGCCACCGGCGAACAGGGTTGGAGCCATACCTCAAGTTACTTCCTTAGCCAAGGTTTGGATTACTTGCTCGGCAACCCCGGAGAAGCGATTGCTTTGGAATTCCAAAAGCTGCGCTGGTTCTTCGCCGGGGACCGTTACGGTGACCTGTACAACATCAGCCTCGAAAACGCCGACGACTCCTTTCCGCGCCCGATTCCGCTGCCTTCGGGATTCCTCCCGCTGCCATGGATTTTACCCTGGGCCTTCCTCGGTCTATGGATTTTGTGGCGACGCCAAGGCCGCGATTTTCTTCCCTTTGCCGCATTGTTGTTGGCGCCACTTGTGGTGGTCTTGGTGTTCTGGTTTTCGCCGCGATACCGCTTGCCGATTGCCCCGGTGGCGGCCTTGCTCGCCCCCTTCGGCGTCGCTTGGATGGCGCAAAAGCTCGGCCAACGATTTTCCTTCCCCACTCCGAAGGGCACCCTAACCACGGGCGCGCTCTTGGCCTTAGTGCCGGGTGCGCTCATCACCACATGGAGCCGGGCGACCGACTTTGATTCGGTAGAAGGTCTCGCCGCTCGCTATGAATTGCACAATGGCCTCAATGCGCTGGAGCTGAATCAAGCCGAGGAGAGTTTGCGCCGTTTCCGCCGAGCCTTGGAGCTGGGTCACGAAGATGCGGTCCTGCATGAATCCATGGCCGAAGCCCTAGTGCGCATCGGCAGTCAGTTTGATCAGGCCGGCCAACGCCAAGAAGCCGATGCTTCTTATGTCGAAGCCATCGAGGAATATCGCAAGGCTCTCGCGATTAATCCTCGGCGCCTTGATGCGCATTACAGCTTGACCAGTGTGCTGCAGTATGTAGGGCGGATTCCGGAAGCCAAGCAAGCGCTCGATGTGGGAATTGCAGAGGCCCAACGTCAACAAAACGAGCAAGTCCTTGCCCGTTTCCGCCAACTCGAGCAGAAGTTGCGCTAGTTTTTGCCCTAGTGCGCCGACCTAGAATGCTGGCCTATGGCCTCGCGCAAGACCAAGCCTTCTGCCCCCACTCGGACAAAATCCCGTCGCTCGCGCTCCAGCCGCGCAGGGGCCCGCGTCCTTCGCGGCCGTGAATTGCGCTGGACTTGCCCGGCAAGTTGGATTCCAGGTTCACCGCGCAGTCGCAAGGCTCTTGAAGTCGACCCTAGTGAGCGCCTGTTTGGGCAAGAGCGGGCACTCGAAGCGATTGAACTTGGCCTTGGCGTGCGCGCGCCTGGCTACAACGTATTCATCTCGGGCATTGGCGGTACCGACAAGACCGAAGTCGTGCGCCAGTTGTTGGCCAAGCTGCAACTGACTTGCGCCATGCCGAGAGATCATGTGTTCCTGTTCAACTTTCAGGATCCGATGCAGCCGCGGCACCTCGCACTTCCTCCAGGAGGTGGCGAGCAATTGCGCGAAGGTATGGAAAGTTGGGTGAGCGCTCTGCGCAGTGCACTACCAAAATTGTTGCGCTCGGAAGATCATTTGGCGCGCCGCCAAGCCTTGTTCGAGCGTTATCGCAAAGCGGAGAAGCAACTGTTGCAACGCCTCGACCGCCGCATGCGCGCAGTGCGCCTTGGCCTGGCCACCGTCGAAGAAGAGTCCGGCATGCGCCATGACATCTTCTTCCGCGTCGATGGCAAGTTGCTCTCCGAAGAACAAGTCGAAGCCTTGCCGGGCAAGATTCGCCCCAAAGGCGCAGCGTGGAAGAAGATGCGCGAGGCCCGCGAGAAACGATTGCCGTGGATCGATGAAGCCATGCGCAAATCGCGCGCGCTTGGCCTACGCTTGTTGCGGGAGTCACGCCGCCTCGATGAAGCCGTCGTGCATGGCGCGGTGCAAGACCTGACCTTGGCCCTGGCCGACGAGCTTGAAGCGGATATGCCACTCGGCTCTTATCTGGGGGAATGTGCCAGCTTCGCGCTGAACAATAGCCGCCTGTTTGTGCGCCGAGAAGGTAATCCAGAAAGCGAGGAATCCAGCGAGGACACCAGCACACGCTTGGGCCTAGAGGTGTTCGAGGTCAACATCGTGCGTTCGGTGCGCGACAACGCCTGCCCGATTGTGCATGAGCCCCACCCGAACTATTCCAACTTGTTCGGCACGGTGGAACGCACGCGCATGCAAAGTGGCCCCGGCTATGTGCACATGGCCGTGCGTCCGGGTTCGATTCTTGGCGCCGATGGTGGCTTCATGGTCCTGGATGCCCGCGACATCTTGCGCGAATCGCAAGTATGGCGCGCTTTGAAGCGCACCCTGCAAACGAGTTCCTTGGCGGTCCATGCTTTAGAAAACCTGTCGCCACTCGGCGTGACCGGCGCACGCCCGGAAGCGATTGAGTTGGACATCAAGGTGGTCTTGGTCGGTGACAATGGTCTTTACGAAGGCTTGCACGACGAAGACTTTGACTTCCTACACATCTTCAAGGTCAAGGCCGAGTTCGATGACAGCCTGCCCTTAGCCAAAGACCATGTCGCACGCCTGGTGCGTTGTTTGCGCGGCGTCGGCAGTCAGGAAAAACTGTTGCCCTTTGCGCGCACCGGGTTGCAAGCTTTAGTCGAGCGCGGCGTGCGCGATGCCGGCGGACGCGGTCGCTTGTCCTCCCGCTTGCCGCAACTTGGCGACTATGCGCGCGAAGCTTCTTGGCATGCTGCACGCGTTGGCGGCAAACAAATCGACCGCGATGCCGTCGAAGTTGCACGGCGCTCCTTCCGCGCCCAACATGCCTTAGATGCCGAGTGGTATCAGCGGCAAATGGAAGACGGCATCTACCGCATTTCCACCGAAGGCGAGCACATCGGCATGGTGAATGGTCTCACTGTAGTCACGCTCGGCCCCTTAGGCTTCGGCCGTCCGGCACGCGTGGCGGCCTCGGTGACCGGCGGCGATGACTCGCTCACGAGCCTCGACCGTGAAGTGGATTTGGCAGGCAACATCCATAACAAGGGCTTGTTGACCGTCGAGCAATTCCTACGTGCCCGATACGGTGCGCACCGCAGCTTGCCAACGCGCACTAGTTTGGTGTTTGAGCAGAACTACGGCCCAATCGATGGCGATTCCGCTTCCTCCACCGAACTCTACGCCGTGTTGTCGGCACTCGCGGAAGTCCCGATTCGCCAAGACATTGCGGTGACGGGTGCGATTGATCTTCGCGGCGGCTTAACCGCCGTGGGTGGCATCAATGAAAAGGTCGAAGGCTTTTATGACCTGTGCGTTAGCCGTGGCCTGACCGGAAATCAAGGTTGCTTGATCCCCGAGGTCAATGTCGCCGACCTCATGCTCCCCCACCATTTGGTGGAAGACATTACTGCCGGCCGCTTCCACTTGTACGCCGCCGACAACGCCGACCAAGCCTTGGCATTGCTCACTGGCATTCCCGCGAAGGAACTGCACGCCAAAGTCGAAACGCGTCTCGATGCGCTGGAAAAGGCCAACAAAGAGCAAGACAAGGACGACAACAAAGACGACAAGGACAGTAAAGGCAGCAAGTGATGGCGGCATTGCCTGAAGGCTGGACCGAACAAGACGGGCGCTTGGTGCGGGAGTTTTGCTTTGCTGATTTTGCCACCGCCATGGCCTTTGTCGCCGACGTTGGGCATGCCGCCGAAGCCCAAGACCATCATCCGCAATGGACCAACCTCGGCGCACGCGTCAGCATGCAACTTTGGTCGCATGACATCGCGCGAAACTTGGGCGGGCTTGGTTCGCGGCTTCATCGGCTTGATGATGGCACTCATGCAGCCTATGCGCAGTGGCCTTCACGCGAGCTGTGGCAGGCCGCGCAAGACCCCACCCCAAAGCAGCCCAATCCGCAGGTCCAGAGGTGGCAGGAGCAGATGCGCCAGGCGGTCGCGGAGACTCTCCCCATCACCACCATGGATGTGGCCGAGGACCTCCTGAAAGCGCGTTTCCTAGGGCCGCGAGGCGACTAGAATCGACCTCTTCCCCGGGCTCCGGCCCACCCCCATGCCATGCGCTACATCGACCCTCACATTCACTGCTATTCCCGCACCACCGACGACTACGAGGCCATGTACCTCGCCGGAGTCCGGGCGGTAGTGGAGCCCTCGTTTTGGCTGGGCCAGCCGCGCACCTCTGCCGGCACCTTCCGCGACTATTTCCACTCCATTTTGGAGTTCGAGCGCGCTCGTGCCGCTGACTTTGGCATCACCCATCGCTGCACGATGGGTCTGAACCCGAAGGAGTCAAACAACGAAGCGCTTGCCGAAGAAGTGCTCGACATGCTTCCCGAGTTTTTAGATCAGCATGGTGTGGTCGCCGTCGGCGAGTTGGGTTTCGATGAAATCACCGCCGCCGAAGAAAAAGCATTGCGAGTGCAAATTGAAATGGCGGTCGCTCGCGACATGCCGATTTTGGTCCACACCCCGCATCGCGACAAAGCGCGCGGCGCGATTTTGCTGATGGACATCTTGGAAGAGATGGGCGTGTCGCCAGACAAAGCCATCATCGATCACTCCACCGAGGAAACCACTAAGGCGATTTTGGATCGCGGTTTCTGGGCAGGTCACACGGTGTATCCGCAAACCAAACTCACGCCCGAGCGTTTTGCCAACATTTACCAGGAGTTTGGCATTGAGCGCATGTTGCTGAACAGTAGTGCCGACTGGGGCAAGGCTGACCCACTCTTGGTGGTCAAGTCCGTGGCTCTGTTGGAGCACCGCGGCGCCGACCCCGCCACGCTGCAGCGTTTGGTGTGGGATAACCCCATCGAATTCTTCGGTGCCGAGCGCATGGACTTGCCAGCCAATGGCGAAGCCTTCGACCCGGTTGCCGCAAACGCAACGCACAGCTCGTTGCGCAAAGACTTCGCGCAGTAGGACTTAACCCGGAGACGTACCCAGCTCGATGCGCAGCACCTTTTGTGCGCGACGGCTGAGGATTTTGACTTTGACTTCGGTGCCAGGTTCTAGTGCGGCGATGCGCGCGCGGACCTGACTGCTGCTCGAAACTTCGCGGCCTTCGATGGTCAAGATGACATCGCCCTTTTTGAGACCGGCAGTTGCGGCAGGACCGTCTTCGACCAAGCGGATAATTTCGACACCATAGGTGTGGTTCAATCCCAACAGGCGGGCGCGACTTGGGGTGAGACCTTGGGCGGTAATCCCTAACCAACCACGCATGACCTCGCCGTGTTCGGCAAGGTTGTCGACATAACGACGGGCAATCGCGGTGGGAATCGCATAGCCAATGCCGCGCCACATGGGTTCGCCACTCCCGCCGCCACCAATCGCGGCATTGATGCCGATGACTTCGCCGGCCATGTTCACCAGTGGACCACCGGAGCTGCCGCGGTCAATGAAAGCGTCGAACTGAATGAAGTCTTCGTAGGCGTCGTCGACCATTTCCAAGCTACGACCCAGCGCACTGACCACGCCCAAACTGGTGGTGCCTTCTAGGCCCAATGGACTGCCGACCGCCATGACCAAGTTGCCGGGGCGGAGGACATCGGAATCTCCCCATGGCAACTGATGGCGTGCAGATCCCGGTGGAATATCGATCACCGCCAAGTCGGTTTGGACATCGCGGCCGAGCACCGTGCCTTTGACTTCGCGACCATCGCTGAAGTGAACCTTGGTGGTTTCGGCGCCTTCCACCACGTGGGCATTGGTGACGATGATGCCGCGCAGGGCATCGACCACAAAGCCGGTGCCGAGTCCGCGGCCGAGCTGATTGCCCTCGGTCTTGGCCACACTCAGCAAAACCGTGCCTTTCGAGACGGTCTCGGCAAGGTCACCAAGGCTATCCGACATCTCCAACAAGTCTACGGCATTGTTATTGGGTCCTGAGGTCAAGGGACGAGCCCAGCTAACAGCCAGCACAGCTGCTAGGATGAACCAAGGCAAAGTTTTAGGCAATGGGCGGCGATTCATGTCGTTGTTCTCTATGACTCCTACGGCGCAAAGCGCCATCACACCATGAAAAACTGGGCACTTCTATTTGGCGGCCTCGCTCTCCTCGGCGCGGTTCTACTCGTTCTTATCGGCGGAAATGATGGTGGGAACCAAAATCTACCTGAACAAGAACAGACTAGCACCCTGCCGGAAGGCCCCACAGCGGCTGATTCGGACACAGGATTGGCCGAAGCGGGCATGGACCGCACCGAGGCGACACCCACCGACGCTTCGTTGCAGCCCAATGCCGAGGAAATGGCCGATGGCTTTGTCACTGCGCTCGCCTTCACCGGCCCCGCCGCCGATCTCACCCTGCGCTTGCTCGATGGCCAAGGTCGCCCCGCCACCAACGCCCATATGGAGGTGAACCTCGGTTGGGGGCTACAGAATGAAGAGCTCAAAGAACGCGGCGTGATTGATGAAGATGCTTGGCTCGAAGGCAATAAGGTCGCGAGCGATGACCAAGGGCGAGTCCACATTCAATTGCCCGCAGTGGCCACGCTTTCTCTGAACTTGGGTGGCCCCACCTGGCGCTCGCAAATGCGACAGCTGCAGCCGTTGCAGGCCGGCGAAAGTATCGACCTCGGCGATATTCACCTGTCTCCAGCCAGTCTCATCCGTGGCCAAGTGTTGAACGCCAAAGGCGAGGGTTTAGCTGACGCCACTCTGCAAGTTTCTCCCGCCGGCGCAGGTTTTTGGGGCGGCGGTTTCTCTGACTCAGTCCAGTCCAATGAGGATGGTTCCTATGAACTTCCTAGCATTCCCGCCGGCAGCTACAAACTGACCGTGACCGCTGCCGGTTATGTGCAGCATGAGATTGACCAACTCGAGCTTGGCTTGCAAGAAGAGCATGAGGAAGACTTTGTGTTGTCTTTGGGTGATTCCCTCAGCGGTCGCGTGCTCGCCGCCAATGGAAATCCAGTGGAGGGAGCCCAAGTGCACCTGATTACCTTGCAGGCGGAATACGCCTATTGGGGTGATTGGCGGCCACCTGTGCCCGATGGCGATGGCCAAGCGGTCACCGATGCCGATGGCCGCTTTACCGTGCACGGCATTGCCAAGGACACGATGTACTCCTTGGGCGCGCGCGCGGAGGGACATGCCTCGGCGCAAATGGACTACGAAGGCAAGAACCAAGATGTCACCTTGCGCCTGGCGAAGGCCTTCGCCGTTTCCGGCAAAGCACTCACGCACGATGGCAAGGGAATGCCCGACCTCGGCATGGCCTTGATTCGAGTACAAGGCGCCGATGAAGAAGAGCAGGTTTCCTATACCGACACAGATGAGGAAGGCAACTTCGACTTCAAGAGTCATGGCGCTGGTTCCTATCGTGTCGAGGTACAGGACTCACCGGTGGAGATTGCCCCGCTGGTTCTGCAGCTGAATGAAGATCGCGATGATCTGGAACTCAAGTTGCCACAAGCACCAGGCCTGCGCGTGCATGTCGTCAACCCAGAAGGCGAGGCCATTCCCTTTGCCACCGTGTCGCTGGCACCTCCAGGGTCCAACGATCAAAACATCGATGCCAATCTCAATGTGCTGGGATATGCCTCGGTGGAATTCACCGATCTCTCTGCCTTCGGGAATTCCAACTTCTTCCCCGGAGGAGGTTCCCTGGTTTCGAGCAAGACCGATGAAAGCGGTTGGGCCGAGTTCCCGGCCATCGAGGGCGGCGACTACGAATTGATCGCCCATGCCATGGGCTACTCGCAGCTGATGGAGCCGTTGTCCTTGGGACTAGAAAGCAAGGACACAGAAATCACCCTCACCTCGGGCGCCAACCTGCAACTCTTCCTTACCGATGATTCCGGCGAGCCGGTGCGGAATCTCCCGGTCACGCTCAAGAATGCCGCCAGCGGTGAGGAGCTCAATAGCGTGAACACCGACGCACTCGGCCGCGCCGTGTGGCAAGACTTAGAAGCCGGTCTGTATCAGATTGCTTACAAGGCCAATGACGCCGACGGTTGGTGGTGGGGCAACAACGATAATCCAGAAGCCGCGCATGATCAGCCGGTAGTGGAGATTAAGGCCGGCGAAAACAAGGAGCAGACCTTGATTGTTCACGACCTCGCCCTGCTGACGGTCACCGTGCATCGCAGTGGCGTTCCCGCACCTGGCATCGGCGTGCGCCTAGAAGAGGTCCGCGATGATGAGCATGGCGGCTGGTACTACGGCGGCGGCCAAACTGGTGAGCCCACCGATGGCCGCGGCCAGATCACGCTTTCCCCGGTCAAGTCAGGGAGCTACGAAGTCATCGTCAAGAGCTCGCAAGACACCCCGGAGCTGCGCCAGCGCGTGGAGCTCCATGGTGGCTCGCAACAGGTCGAGGTCAGCCTCAATGGCGCGCGCATCGAGGGTAGCTTGCTCAATAAGAACAGCGGTAAGCTGGCCGGCGCAAAAGTAGGCCTGATTCCCTATGAGGAAGAGGTCGGCGAAGACGGCACCATGCAGCCGAAGCGGCCGCAGATGTCGACCAACTGGGGCCCAAATGGCGTGGAATTCGTCAATATTGCCGAAATGAGGACCTCGACCCGCTCCGATGCGAGTGGAAACTATGCCTTCCGCGATGTCCCCGAAGGCCGCTGGATGGTCGTGGCGCGCGCTGAGGGCCATGCCCCTTGGACCTCGGATCCCTTCCAGGTCCGCGGTGACGACAAGGCCGACATGGGCTCGCGACGCCTCAACGCCATGGCCACGATTCAGGGCCGCGACGAGAATTGGCAGCCCAACCAGCAGCAGGACAACCGTGGCTACTTCAGCTGGCGCAGTTCGGTCCGCTTGGAGCTCGCGGATAGCCGGCAAAGCGTCGGCATGGCGCAGATCGATGAGAATGGCAAGTTCCGCCTGACCGAAATTGGTGCCGGCACCTATCGCTTGCGCAAGGGCAACTACAAGTCCGAGCCGTTCGAGATTCGGGAGGGCGAAAACCTGCGCATGGACATTCCTCTGGAACAGCCCAAGGAAGAGTAATTCGACTCGAAGGCGGACCCAAAAGTGGGCACAATAATCCTGGCTGATGAGGGGACAGCAAGTGGCCCCGCCATCGTAAAATCTCACCCGTTTTCTGCGCTTTCCCCGTGATTTCCTAGGGGACGGTACGCAGTCGGTCTTAGGAACCTTCACCACCTCTCCCTAGGAGTCCGGTTCGATGGCGGTCATCACAATCAAACGGGGTCTGAATCTACCCATTCAGGGCCCCCTCCCTTCCCACAACATAGTTGACGGCCCTGCCGTCTCCGAAATCGCACTGCTTCCAGGTGAGTCCTGGGGCATCAAGGTGCGCATGTTGGCCCAAGTCGGCGACGCAGTCCAAATCGGCACCCCGCTGTTTTGCGACAAGCGCGATCCCGATGTCCTCTACACCTCCCCTGCTGGTGGCACGCTGAAAGCGGTTCATCGCGGAGAGCGTCGCGTAGTCCTTTCGGTAGTCGTCGAAGTCGGCGGCCATGAAGAGACTGTGGAGTTCCTCCCGGTAGATCCGGGTAAAGCTTCGCGCGATGAACTGGTGGCAGCACTGCAGCCTTCTGGGTTGTGGCCCAACCTGCGCCAGCGCCCCTTCAACAAGGTGGCCGTCTCCAGCGAAACCCCACGCAGTATCTTTGTCACGGCAATCGACACTGCGCCGCAGGCGGTTTCCCCGCGCGAATTCCTCGCTGGCCGCGAAGATGACTTCCGCGCAGGATTGACTGCCCTGACCAAACTGTCTGGTGGTGCTACTTACTTGTGCACCTCGCCGAAGGACAACTGGTCCGAGCTCATGGTCGATGGCGTGAAAGAACAAGCCTTTGGCGGGAAACACCCTGCAGGCAATGCCGGGGTGCATATCCACCACCTCGACCCGGTTGGGCAAAACCGCACCGCGTGGCACATCGATGTACAGGGCGTGGCAGAGATTGGCGCCTTCCTGCGCAGTGGCAAAGTCCCGACCGAACGTCGCGTTGCGGTTGTGGGTCCGGCTGCCAAAGAGGCGGCCATCGTCAACACCCGCCGTGGTGCCGCGACCAAGGCCTTCCAGGACTACGCCTCCGCCGAAGTTACGCGCTTCGTCAACGGTTCGGCTCTGGATGGCGCCACTGCCGACCCCGGAACCCTGAAGGGTTACCTTGGCCGCTACTCGCGCCAGCTCACGCTGATCGACGATGCGCCCGAGCGCGAGTTCCTGGGTTGGACCAAGCCCATCGGAAGCCGCTGGTCGCTGACCAACACTTACCTCGCCAAGTTCCTGAAGAAGTCCCTGCGCTTTGACACCGACGTCAACGGTGGCGAGCGCGCGATCGTGCCGCTCGGCAACTACGAGAAGGTCATGCCGATGGACATTCTGCCCACTCAGCTGATCAAAGCCATCGCCTCCGATGATTTGGAAGGCGCGGAAAAATTGGGTGTGCTGGAACTGGACGAGGAAGACATCGCCCTGTGCCAATACGTGTGCCCCTCCAAGATTGACATGACCGACATGCTGCGCGCCATGCTCACACGTATCGAGAAGGAAGGTTAACCATGAAGTTCCTGCGTAAGAAACTCGATGCCATCGCCCCTTTGTTTGAGAAGGGCGGCAAGTTCGAGAAGTGGTATCCGCTGTGGGAAGCGGGCGACAGCTTCTTGTACACCCCTGGTCACCGCACCATGTCGGGGCCACACGTCCGCGACGCGATTGACCTTAAGCGCATGATGACCACGGTGGTCATCGCGCTGATGCCCTGCATCTTGTGGTCGATCTTCAACACCGGCTACCAAGCGATGTTGGCGGATTCGAGCTACGGCCTAGCTGCGGCGGACTCCATCACCATGGATGTGGTGATGAGCGCTTCGTGGATTGGCCTGCTCGCCTTCCTGCCGATTTACATCGTGACATTAGCTGCGGGTGGCGCGGTGGAGGCGCTGTTCTCCATCGTGCGCAAACACGAAATCAACGAGGGCTTCCTGGTCACTTCCATGTTGTTCCCTTTGATTGTGCCGGCGAGCATTCCGTTGTGGCAGGTCGCGGTGGGCATCATCTTCGGTACCTTGATTGGTAAGGAAGTGTTTGGCGGCACTGGCATGAACATCTTGAACCCGGCGCTGACTGGCCGTTTGTTCTTGTTCATTGCTTACCCGGCGCAGATTTCGGGTGAAGTTTGGACCTTGTTGCCTTCGGATCCGGCGCTTGCCGTCGACGGCCACAGTGGCGCCACCGCGCTCGCTGCTTTCTACACCGACGGAGCAAATGCCTTGCAGGACATGTCCTGGTGGGATGCCTTCCTCGGGCTGATGCCGGGGTCCTTCGCCGAGACCAGCACACTGGCCTGTTTGATCGGCGCAGTCATCCTGATTGGCAGTGGCGTCGGTAGCTGGCGCATCATGCTCGGTTGCCTGTTCGGCATGATCGGCATGAGCTACTTGCTCAACTTCTTTGCCGCACCTGGCCACTACATGGCCATCGATTGGACCTGGCACTTGGTCGTGGGCGGTTTCGCCTTCGGCACGGTGTTCATGGCCACCGACCCGGTCTCGGCATCACAAACCGACACCGGCAAATGGATTTACGGCATCTTGATCGGATTGCTAACGGTGTTGGTGCGGGTGCTGAACCCGGCTTACCCCGAAGGCATGATGCTCGCCATCATCTTCATGAACGTGTTCGCGCCGACCATCGATTACTACGTGGTCAAAGCCAACGTCAAGCGACGGGAGAAGCGTCTTGGAATTCAGTAACCGCTACATCGTGGGCTTCGCCCTGGCGCTCTGCCTGGTGTGCAGCTTGGCCGTGTCTACCACCGCGGTCGCCCTTAAAGACCGGCAGGCGGCCAACGCCCTGCTCGACATGCAGACGCAAATTCTGCGCGTGTCGGGCATGATCGAGGCTGACGCCAAACCGACCAGCGAAGAAGCCAACCAAATGTTCAGCACGATTAAGGTGCTGAAGTTCTCCCCGGAAACGGGCGAGGTTCTTGGCGACATGCCCTTCGACTCGAAGGCCATCATCAAGGCTTCCAAGTCTGCAGCAACCGCCGAACCCGCCACCTCCAAGGCGGCCAAGCGCGCACGCGTGAGCAGAATCCCCAAGGAATTGATGATCCTTGAGGTCACCGACCCCAAGCATCCTTGCTTCGTGTTCCTGATCTGGGGCAACGGCCTGTGGTCGACCATGTACGGCTACATTGCACTGGAGCCGGATCTCGAAACGGTGAAGGGCATCGCCTTCTATGAGCACGGCGAAACCGCCGGCTTGGGTGGCGAGATTGTGAACCCCACTTGGGTCGCGCAGTGGCCCGGCAAGAAAGTCTTCGACGATTCTGGCAAGGTAATTCTCGACGTGACCAAGTTCGGTCAAGTCAAAGATGACAGCTACCAGGTCGATGGCATCTCGGGTGCCACCATCACCAGTGTCGCTGTCGGTGCCACGATGCAAGCCTGGTTCGACGACGAAGCCTTTGGCAAGTTCCTCAAGAAGGAGGGCGAGTGATGCAAAAGGAAAGCAAAGACATCCTCTTCGGCCCCATCCACCTGAAGAACCCGATCACCTTGCAAGTGCTAGGCATTTGCTCGGCGCTCGCGGTGACCACGCAGCTGGAACCGGCCTTGGTGATGAGCGCCGCACTGACCTTCGTTTTGGTCGGCTCCAATGTCACCGTTTCGCTGTTGCGCAACAAGATCCCCGGCAGCATCCGCGTGATCACGCAGCTGGCCATCATCGCCTCCTTGGTGATTCTGGCCGACCAAATCATGAAGGCCTTCTTGTTCGATGTGAGCAAGCAGCTGTCGGTCTTCGTCGGCCTAATCATCACTAACTGCATTGTGATGGGTCGCGCCGAAGCCTTCGCCATGGCCAACCCACCCATGAAGTCGGCATTGGATGGCCTCGGCAACTCGCTGGGCTACTCCGCGATTTTGATCATCGTGGGTTTCTTCCGCGAGCTGCTTGGCTCGGGCAAGCTGCTCGGCCATGTGGTCATGCCGACCGTCAACAATGGCGGCTGGTACAACCCCAACGGTCTGATGGTGCTGTCGCCTGGCGCTTTCTTCATCATCGGCCTGATCATTTGGGCACAGCGCAGCTACTCCGGTGAGCTGCAGGAGGACGAGAACTAATGGAACTCCTCAACTTGTTCATCAAGGCCACGTTCATCGAGAACATGGCGTTGGCTTTCTTCCTCGGCATGTGCTCCTTTTTGGCGGTGTCGAAGAAGGTCGAGACCGCGGTGGGCCTTGGCTTTGCCGTGATCTTCGTGCTGCTAATCACCACCCCACTCAACAACCTGATCTACCACTACCTGCTGCAGGAAGGTGCGCTGAGCTGGATGCTCGGTGAAGAGCGGGCCTCCACGATTAACTTGGAGTTCCTAACATTCATCGCGTTCATTGCCACGATTGCTGCCATGGTGCAGATTGTGGAGATGGCCATCGATAAGTTCTCCCCTGCGCTCTACGGTTCGCTTGGTGTGTTCTTGCCGCTGATCGCGGTGAACTGCGCCATCTTGGGTGGCTCGCTGTTCATGGTGCAGCGCGAATACAACCTCGCCGAAAGCACCGTGTTCGGTGTCGGTGCTGGTACCGGTTTCGCCCTCGCCATGGTCGCGCTCGCCGCGATTCGCGAGAAATTGAAGTACTCCAACGTGCCCCCTGGCCTAAGAGGGTTGGGCATTACCTTCATCACCACTGGCCTCATGGCCATGGGCTTCATGATCTTCGGAGGTATCCAGCTCTAAGGCTGGAGAACATCACATGGATCTCACCACCATTTTCCTCGGCGTCGGCGGCTTCACGGTCGTTGTGGTCGCCCTGGTGTTTGTCCTGCTCGCAGCCAAAGCCAAGCTTGTCGCGAGCGGAAACGTGAACCTCGTCATCAACGGTAACGAGGGCGACGCCATCCCGGTTGCTGCCGGTGGCAACTTGCTCACGACTCTAGCCGAGCAGAAGATTTTCATTCCTTCGGCTTGTGGCGGCGGTGGCACTTGCGGCCAATGCCTGGTGCAAATCGACGAAGGCGGCGGCGCCTTGCTGCCGACCGAAGAAACGCATATCAACCGCGGCATGGCTAAAGAGAACTGGCGCTTGTCTTGTCAGATCAAGGTCAAAAATGACATGCATCTGCGCGTCGATGAATCCATCTTCTCGGTGCAGAAGTGGGAGTGCGAAGTGGTCTCGAACCGCAACGTGGCTACCTTCATTAAGGAGTTCGTGGTGCAGCTTCCCGAAGGCGAAACCCTCGACTACAAGTCGGGTGGTTACATCCAGATCGAGATTCCCCCGCACGACATTCCGTACACTGGCTTCGAAATCGAAGAGCAGTACCGCGAAGACTGGGACAAGTTCAACCTGTGGGATATTCGCTCGACCACCACGGAAACCGTGGAGCGCGCCTATTCCATGGCGTCGTACCCGGCCGAGGGCAACCGCATCATGCTCAATGTGCGTATTGCCACGCCCCCACCGGGCGCTGGACCAGAAATCCCCACCGGCAAGGCCTCGTCCTACATCTTCAACCAGAAGCCTGGCGACAAAGTCACCATCTCTGGTCCCTTCGGTGAGTTCTTCCTCAAGGAGAATGACCGCGAAATGGTCTTCATCGGCGGTGGTGCTGGCATGGCTCCCATGCGCTCACACCTAATGCACCTCTTCCGTACGCTGAAAACTGGCAAGAAGGTCAGCTTCTGGTACGGCGCACGCTCGCTGCGCGAGGCTTTCTACGTCGACGAGTTCGATGCCATTGCCGAGGAGTTCCCCAACTTCGAATGGCACTTGGCACTGAGCGATCCTTTGCCAGAGGATAACTGGAAGGGCAAGACCGGCTTCATCCACCAAGTGTTGATGGAAAGCTATCTCGGTAGCCACGACGCTCCAGAAGAGTGTCAGTACTACATGTGCGGCCCGCCGATGATGAATACCGCGTGCATGAACATGCTCGGTGAGCTGGGCGTGGAACCGGAAGACATCTTCCTCGACGACTTCGGCGGGTAAACCCACCTGAGCTGCGGGTTCGCCCCGCCTTGCGGCCTTGACTGCTGCGAAGCCGGTGACATTCCTTGATAGGATGTCACCGGCTTTCTTTTTGCCCTGTCACAGCCGTTGATTGGGCAAGAGGCAAAACCCTATTTACGAATGCACGCCATGGTTTCCAGGAATCGCCTTCTCCTCCTTCTCATTCTGTGCCTGTTTGGCTTTGGCCTTTGGTTCCTTCAGAGTCCGCCAAATTCCAACGAGCCACACCCCAAACAGGAGGTCACTTCCCCGAAAGACGCTGCTTCAAAGCCAACCCAGGCAGACAAAATGGCGGAAGAGAGTTCTGACCTCGAGAGAGATGATCTTGTCGCCAAAAACGATATCGACCTGATTCCAGAAAATGAAAGACTGCAAGTGCAAGTCCTTCATGCGGTCACCAAAGAGTTGATGAAGAATGTCACGGTTCATTGGCAGGTTGTCGAACCAGGGTCGCAGACCAAGCCGGAAGATTTCGACCGGCTTTTAATGGCCTCTAAGGATTTCCAATCCACTGGGAAAGACGGGGCGATTTGGATAAAAAGGCCTGAGAAACGAAATATCGAGTTCCAAGTGAACACGGGTGAGCTGTATGGCCGGGGATATTACTGGGCTCGAATCGCGCCAGATATCGCCACCGTATATGTATTCCCAGACCAAACCCTTCGCGTTCATGTCCAACATCATGATGGCTCACACGCTCAAAATATTCGAGTTAGCTTTGCCGGGAAAAATCGGCGCACAGGCAAATCGACTGAATTCCATTTTGCCAAAACTAATCAAGAGGGGATTGCGCTTCTATCTCATATGCAGCTGTTTCGTCCTCATCCACGGTCATCGCAAGGAAAAGATAGTCTCTTTGTTGTCGCCGGTATCGCCAGCGTAAACCCACCGATGCGACGCTTTTCTGTCGGCGAAGAAATGCCTCATGAGATTGAGCTCAAACTTCCCCCACTCGGCATTGCGCAAGTTCGTGCCCTTCAAGAGACCGGAAGTTCCTTTCCCGATGGATGGAGGGTTTCCCTCCAAGGTTCCCGCCCCGGGCACCCAGGCACGGAATCCTTGAATCATGTATTCCTACGGCCGGAACCAATTCGAGGCTGGAATCAAGAGCCACTCGTTCAGGGCGTCGCAACCTTTCCAGTCGCTTTACAGGAGCATCTAGAATTTGCTATTCACCTTCCCGATCACCACAAGCTTCCATGGGACTCAGGACTAGGGCCAACCCTCGAAGGAGAAACCAAGGTGTTTACGCTGCAGCTTCAAGAAGCGCCATGCTATTTGAATTTTCGCCTCATCGATCGAAACGGCAATCCACTGGCGAGGCAACAAGTGGTCGCAAATTTGCTGACCAGTGGCCGGCAGGGACGCTTCCGAGGCACAACAGACGCTGAGGGCGTGCTTCGGGTTCCAGTTGACGACCGCATCGCGGCGTCAAGCGATGACGACCGACAAGGATTAGCTCCACGAGCCTTGGCTGTGTTCGGTGACCTTGAACATGGAGTAAGGATTACGGGTGTTCATCTCCTTGACAAAGACTTAGATCCCGGAAATAACCTTGGCGGAGACCTTGTCTTGGGGGCGGCATTACTCGCACAGGGCCAGGTCGTCGACCAACAAGGTCAAGGGCTGAGGGGCGCACAGGTTCGCATTCTTGCTGAGCCAAATTTTCAAGGCGCTCCTCACCGTAACTTAGATGGAGGCGAAACCTTTTGGACAAACACCAAAGGCCAATTCCAGCTCTGGGGGAATTCTGGGAGCGGAGCAATCCGGGTGCAAGTCACTCGCCAACCCTTCTTGCCAACCGATTCGGTCTTCCTGGCTGGAAACGCTGAAATCACCGTGGTGATGAAGCCGTCCGCGCAACAGCAACTCCAAGTTCAGCTTCCCACTGGCGCCCATAGCAATCTACTAAGACTTGAATTCCAATCAACTGGATCGGGGCCCACTTGGTTACTTCCGGACATCCCCGTGGACGGATCTCCTCTGGATTTAGGCGCATATCCAGAAGGCGTTTACACTTTAAGAATTCGCCTGCGAGGAGTGAATGCGCCAATCTTAAGCGTGGAAAACGTCGACTTAACTTCAGGCGCAGCACAAGATCCGCGCTTGCTGCCACTGGATCTCCGTCCTTATCTAAACATGGGCGAGGTCCAGGTTTTCGGCATCCATGGCGAGCCGCTCAAAGAATTTCATTACCGCTTTGCTGGTAATGACGGCGGCTTAGTTGGGCAATCAGGAGTTCCTTTCCCCTTTGCCAAATCGTCCAATCAAGTGCAGATTTGGGCTACGGATTCGCGCGCATCGGTAGTAACTCTATCCAGGACGACACAAGAGGTTCACCTTCAGCCAGCGTTTCCATTGCAACTCCAAGCAACGGCCTTGCCGGTTCTTCCAGAGAATGCCACCTATTCCCTCCTCCTTTCCAGCCCAGAGAACCAATTTCTCCAGATTATTCCTTGGGATCCGCAACAATTGAAATCGATTCATCTTCCCCATGCAGGGCTCTATCACTTACAAGTTTTCACACAATATCGTTTGGTAGATCAGCCGAAGACCAAGCGCGAGGATTACCTATTGCTCGATGGCCAAGACGAGCTTGATTTCGAAATCCCCGATTCTGGCGGAGTGCATACGGTGAATGTTCGGGTGTCCAAGAAGCCATGATTGCCTTGCCAGTTCCGGAAGCACAGTTCGGTACCATGAGGGCATGTCACTATTTAGGTGCCGTAAAGATGGACTAACCAGCAGCTCCCTTCAGCTGCTATTACTGCTCTTCGCCTTTTCAGCGCCGAGCTGCGGTCGCGCGGAACCGCAGCCCGTGACCACCACCGATTCCAGCCAGGGTTCTTGGCGCCTAGAAGGGAGCGTCATGGGCACGACCTGGAATGCCACTGGCACCTTTCGCGGGGAGCTTGAAGTTGCCGAGGTCCTGCGCGCCATTGGAACCGCTTTGGACCGTGTCGACTTACTGATGTCGACCTATAAGCCCGACTCCGAGTTGAGTCGCTTCAATGCCGCGCCGGCGAACGTCCCCTTCGTGGTCGATGCCGAGACTGCCTTTGTGGTCGATGCCGCGCTGACTTTGGCGGCTACCACTGAAGGCGCCTTTGACCCCACGGTCATGCCTTTGGTCGACCTTTGGGGCTTTGGCCCAGCTGGCCGTCATCTGGAAGCACCAAGCGAGGAAGCCCTCGCCCAAGCGCTACAAAGCATCGGCTGGGAGGCGATTCGCGTCGACTCCGCCAAGGATGGCCTGCCGGTCCTGTGGAAGGAGCATGCCGAGCGCAAACTGGATTTGTCCGCCATCGCCAAAGGTTATGGCGTCGACGCCGCCTGCGCCGCGCTCGATGCCTTGGGCGTGCCCGACTACTTGGTCGAAGTCGGCGGCGAACTGCGCTGCAAAGGGGTGTCCCCCAGCGGAAGGCCCTGGCGCATTGGCATAGACGCCCCTGGCGACATGAGCCGCCCCGGCGAAAGCCTGCAGACGGTACTCGAGCCAGGTGACGGCGCCGTTGCCACCAGCGGCGACTACCGCAACTACCGCGTGCTTGATGGCGCACGCGTCAGCCACACGATTGATCCGCGCAGCGGCAGACCGCTGCAGCATGGCCTAGCTTCGGTGAGCATTTTGGCGCCCACCTGCATGATGGCCGACGCCCTCGCCACCGCATGCATGGTGATGGGCCGTGAAGAGGCTCTGGCCTTGATTGCAGCCACGCCAGATACTGAAGCCATGCTGATTGCGCATGATGGCGAGCGCTTTCAGGTCTACACCAGCGCGGATTGGCCGCGCGAGCGGGACTAGCGCTCAGACCTCGAGCTGCGGCGGCGGCTCTTGCGGGCCACGACGCTGCTCACGGAAGTAGTCCTTGCGGCTCGGATTGCCGAGCTCGGCGAGCATGACGAACTCGTTGCCCTCGTCTGAGGCGCAGATATCGGCCTCTTTGCGCGCGCACACGCAATCCCCGAGCAAGGCATCTTCGGCAAGATCGCTCGCAGCACCTCCGCAGGAGCCCTTGAGGTGGCGCCCAGACAGCAGCACACCGACCGCCATGGCAGTCAAAGCCACAGCAAACAGCATGAAGGTCAGGAGGACAGTGGTCACTCCCCTATTGTAGGACAGCTCCCTAAATTTCGTAGGGGTCGTCTAGGTCGAGCGCGTAATAGGTGCCGCCATCGACCATCGGCTCGGCGCGGACCAAACGCCCGCGGTATTCCTTGCCCCCAATCTTGACCACCACCGAAATGCGGCCTGTGCCGCGAATCAGAAGGCCGTGTTGCGAGGCGTTGACAGTCTCGCCCTCGAGGGAACCGGCCGCCAACAGCATGGCCGTTGGGACCACATGGTCGTGGCGCTCGGAGCGCCGCTTTTCGGATGATGTCATGCTTGAGCCTTATTGCTCAGGGTAGATGTAGGGGTACAAGCCCGAAATGATCGCCTTCTTGCCATCTTTGTCGATGGGATCCTTCCCCAGGAAGGAGTTGTACAAGGCGTAGCACAAGTGCCAGTTGTCGATGACACCGAGCTCGCGACCGTTCAGGATGGTATGCATTTTCGCCGGCATTTCCCAAACGAAGATCAGTTCATCGTCTTCGTTGAGCTTGCCCGAGGCGAAGTAGCCACGCATTTCGCGCATGGCCGTTAATCCAGCTTCGAGTTGCTTCTCGTCGCGGGCAATCGCACGAATGCCTGGATCGAGGAAGTCGTCGAAAGCTTCGGCGACGTCTTCTCCATCGACATCGCGAGCCATGACCCAGCGCATGGACTTGTTGAAGTCACCGGTCATGAACTTGTTGATGAAGCCCTGATCCTTCAGCGCCTTCTTCAAGGTCATGTTTTTGCCGCCTGCCTTGTTCAATACCTTGACCGCTTTATCGCGATCGACGTAATAACCAAAGCCGTAAACGTTGACGTGGAAGATGGTCTTCTCACGCACGCCGGTGCCGCAAAGGTGATGGCGCTCATCTTTGAGCACGTCCATCCAAATCGGGAACGGGATTTCCGTTTCCTTTTCGATGACGGTGGGCGCCACTTCCTTGGGCTTGGTGCCTTCCTGGCCGTTGGCTCCAGGAGCCTTGGCGGGATCTTGGGGTTGCGCAACCAGGCCGACAGACAGCAGGGCGCACAGTGACAAGGTGAGTGGGCGAATCATCTGGGTATTACCTCCATCGGCCAGTATAGGCCGCGAGGATGAGGAATTCCCAGCCCCAAACGGTGTTCAGGGGGCCCCTGAATGGATTTTCTAATGTTTAGGCCGTCCAGACAGCCTGGCTCCCTACTTCAAGGGCTGGAGCAACAACTCGGTTCCCTTCCCTTTCTTGCGGCAGAAGGCGCCAGACTTGGCTCCTGAGATGGGCCAAAGCATGCCTGTTCCATCCAGTTGTCCAGCTTCATACTCCTGAGCGAAGCCTTCCGAAACGAGAATGGGCACGCCTTCATGCTCTCGGCGCAGAAAGCGAAGACCGGGGAGAAAGCGCTGTTGCTCAGGCGTGCATTTCTCTTCCACGCCTTGAAGCACAACCAAATCCGGCTCGGATTCCTCCCAAGTGCAAGAGATATTCAACTGCCCTTCCGAGGAAAACCTGTCCTGAATAAACGTTGCCTTACCTTTTGGATGCAGAAGCACCATGACCAACATTTCGGCGCTATCAAATCGATAAGCTTCGCCAAATGCTGAGCCGGCAAAACTGAGTTCCATACGCCCCATTTCTAATGGGCTTTCGCCCTGCAGATTCGTTGGCCACAGGGTGCCATTGCGCTGCAGAACGCCTTCGCGATTGGGCATCCATAGCCATTCCAATCTGCGGTCATTGGCAAAATTTGTCACCACTACCATTTTCTCCTCGCGGTATTCCAACTCCCATTGTCCACTCCAATCCATCATGATTTCTGGACTAGGGCCGCGCGCGGCATAAAGCGCAGTACCGTCTTGGTTCAATTGCAGAACCACATGATGATCCATCACTGCAGCTGCAAAAATACCCTCCGCTAAAGGAAGCTGCTCTTGGACGGCATCGGAGCAGGCTGCCAGAAGGGAGCACCCAAGGCCGAGGAAAGCCTTAATCACCATATTATTGGATTACCACTGCCTGCTCCAGGCTGCTCATGGTCCAAATCGAATCAGGCTGCCCAGGTTCTGGCACGATAAAGCGAAAGTAAAGAAGCTTCCCGACCAAACCTGGCTTGTTGGGGAGTTGGAAATTAAGTTGGCCATTTCCTGAGGCGTCGAGAGTCAACCGAATGCCCTCATCCCTACTCCATGCAAGAAGGTCTCCATCCACTAAGCCTAATCTCCAAGAATCTGGTGACACCCCATGGTCACGGCTAAATTCATCACTGATAAGTAACTGCCCTGACATATTTGCTGCCCCAGGGATGGCCACTTGGGCAACGTGATTGCTCTGAAGCGGCAATTGGTCGGGAAGCGCCAGTGTTTCTTGCCCGATTATGATGTTACTGGCCGCCCAACCTAACCAGTTTGGGTCATCTAGGCTCGGTGTATTTGCCGCACGACTAATCTCAGGTAATCCATCCCGATCGATATCGCCTAGGTATTGAGCCATGGGAAACCGAATGGTGCCAGTGGTGTCGGTGGCCCACGGCCAGAGGAAGGATGGGAATCGATCCATTCGCAAGATGTGCCCAGAAACCGAATCCAGTGCAAAGATGAATTGGGTAGAGAACAACTCCCCCATTTCGGCACCTTCCACAATGACAATGATCTCTCCACCTGGAAACCCGCTTGCGCTTGTGGTGAAAAAAGCGGGGTGGGAAAGATAGGACCATTGAACTCCTGGAGGGAGCCAAGGCGAAAAATCACTAATGCTTTTGCGCCATAACAAATCTCCACGACTTCCTTCCAAGAGGAAAATCTCATTGCTTCCCTGGCGCATGAGAACTTCGCTAATGCCGTCTCCATTGAAATCTCCACCAAGGATGCCCGCCCCGACTAAACGCCGCCTGGCGGCATGTCTCCAAATGGTAGAACCGTCTATACCGGAAAGCGCAACAATGAATCCTTCATAGTCCAAGGCGGTTTCTGACCATTGATTCAAACCAATTAGATAATCAGGAATCTGGTCACCGTCGATGTCTTGCCATTGACCCATTTCTTGAGGCTGAATGGGAACTTCGAGTAGCCCATTCGCATGGTGCAAAGCCCGCTGCCAAAGAACTTGTTTCGTGGCGCCATCGATAACTCCAAAATAGGCCGCCCATCTGTAATGAGGATGACCATGAAACAGGAGGTCGTCATAGCCATCAAGGTTGACATCCCCAGCACTCATTAAGGTGTTCCAATGATCTAAAGGGGTCATTCCAAATGGAGCGATGCCATCAATCCAACCCTGGAGCGAACCACTTGGAAAATCGATGACCAATAATCGTGAACCATTGGCGACATAGCCTTCTAGTCCAGTGGGAGTCTTCAGAACCGTGGTCGTAGACACCTCAGAGGCGAACCAACGATCTTCAAACCCATATCGATCCGGTAGTGCAAAGGTAAATTCTGGTTGGCCAAATCCGCCGGAAACACGGCAGGTCATGACAGCCTCCCATGAGGGGCCATGAATATCTCGATATCCTTTACTCAGGAAGCCGGATCTTCCGGAGCCAAAAATGTCTCCTAAGGCTGTGGAGTGAGTCCATTGAAAGGACTCGTCCAGGAGGGGAGTCGGTTCAGGCGGAATTAGATCCTCAACAACCCATGGACCATTGGGAATTTGAAGTAGGAGCAGTGCAAGCATGGAAATATGGGTCAGGAATATCCATAACACTCTAGCACAGGGTTAAGAAAGCCGAGCTTTAAAATCCTCGAGGAAGGCTTCGCTGCCCTCCACCTTGGGTGGAATCACCAGGGCGCGGTTGGGCGACAGCATGAGAAAGTGGCGGTCGCCGTCGGTATCGACGCCAGAAAAGCTCGACCACAGGAACTCGGAACGGTTGCCGTCGAGCTCGGCGATGAGGCCTTCTTCGGTCGCGGTGAGGTGATAGTCGCCGAGGATTCCCTTGGCGGCGCCGTCTTTTTCCATGCGTTGCAACTGGCGATGAGTGCGGCGACGCTGCACCGCGGGAAACAAAATCACCCAAGCAATCGCGAGCAGACCGAGGGCCGAAGCCACCAGCCAGTCTTGCTTCATCTGCCAGGCGAGAACGGCGCAAAAGACATAAGCCGCGGTCACGCCGAAGCGGCTGAAGGCATGCACGCGCCGGTAACTCTTCATGGTCAGCTGCACATGATGCGTAAAGGCAGCCCAGTCTTGAAAGGCCAGGTGGTAGCGCAGTTCGGTGGTCATGCTTTGGTGCTTTCTTGGGGGTCGTCAGCCGGGGAAGGGTCGACCGGATCATCGTCGAGGAGCGCGCGTTGCGCTGGAGTCTCGAGATCATCGAGCTGTCCGCTTTTGGCCGACCACGCAAAGGCCCCCACCGCGACGGCAGCGATGAGCAGCGCCAAAGGCAGGACGATGTAGAGGACGGTCATGGTGAAACCGCCCTCATTGTAGAGCCTCAGAGAAAGCGCAGACCTAAGGAATTACTTGACCAATGCCAAGACTACTCATGGTCCAGATGGTGCCAGGATCGATTACATCAGGAACAATAAAGCGTGCGTAGAGCATCTGCCCAATCAGACCCGGCTTATTGGGAAGCTGGAAGCTCAAATGACCATTGCCAGAGGCATCAAGGCTCACGCCGAGTGCCTGCTGTTTGCTCCAGTCGAGTAAGCCATTACTCACCAGTCCGGTACGCCAGCCATCTGGAGTGAATCCATCTTCCCGATGGAAGTCGTTGCTGAAGAGCAACTGTCCTGAGCGCCCAGCGGCGCCAGGAATCGCGATATGGGCGGTGTGATTCCCATTCAGTGGGAGTTGAGTGGGGAAATCCAGGGTCTCCTGTCCCATGACAATGTTGCTATCCGCCCAGCCCGGCCAATTGGGTGGAGAATAGCTTGGTGTATTCACCGCTCTGGCGATTTCAGGTAGGCCGTCGCGATCAATGTCACCTAAATATTGCAGGGCAGGCATGCGCAACGCGCCAATCGTATCCGGCGCCCAGGGCTCAAAGGAGTAGGGCAGGGTGTCCATGCGAAGAATGACACCGGTCAATGGATCCAGGGTAAAAATGTACTGATGCTCAAATGCTTCCCCTGAAAAGTATCCACGAACAGGAATATAGAGTTCCTGGACGGATCCCAGGCTATCAAGCGGCCCAAACATTGGTGGGTGATCAAATCGATACGGAACAAATCCAAAGGGCACCCAAGGTACGAAATCTTGTAACGATTTATTCCAAAGGCTTAACCCATTACTACCGTTTATCAGTTCAATTTGATCGCCTTCGCCTGCAACAAAAACATCACGGATGCCATCGCCTGTGAGATCGCTGCCCAATTTCCCCGATCCACCGATCAACGCTTGATTCAGGTTTTCCCAAATAATGCTGCCATCTAGGCCGGACAAGGCGGCGACATAACCTTCTAATTGGGTGGTTTGCAAATACCACAAGGTATTTCCAATCACCATATCTGGGACTAAGTCACCATCAATGTCCTGCCATTCCCCAATGTCAGTGGGGAAAATTGGCGTAGGTAACCAGCCATCAGGAAGATAGGTTTGCCAAAGGCTTTGGAAGGTCGCTCCATCGAGCAACCCAATGTAGGTCCCCCATTGCAGCCCTGGCGATGGATGCCCGTAGTAAAGCAAATCATCAACACCATCCTGATTGATGTCTCCAGCATTGTGGAGACTGTCCCATTGCGCGAGAGGTAATAGGCCTCCGCCAGGAATGGGGGGATCCACCCTTCCCTGGAATTGTCCGGTACTCAAATTAGCAATCATCAATTGAGGTTGGTTGACTACCGCCGCTAGGAGGCCCTGTGGGCTTTGTAGCACTGAGGTACCGGTGCCAAAATAGGAGTACCAATTATTGTGAACCACGCCGATGCGCGGCACATCAAAAGAAAGATTTGGCAAACCAAAGCCGCTTGAAATATTGCCACTAAGAATTTGATTGAAAACAGGGCCATGGATGTTCCTGGCACCCTTATTCATGAAGGCGCTGCGCCCAGAATTGGTTAAGTCGCCTAACGGTACAGAACGAACCCATTGAAAGGATTGGTCTGATGCAACCACCGGATCTGGCGGAACCACATCATCCACGACCCACTGGGGCGAAGCGATTTGAAGGAGGAGAATTACGAGCATAGAAAAGGGCGCTGAAGGAACCGCCGAGCCCTTAGGCACGCGAAATGAGCACCGTCAATTATACACTAGGTTCAAAATCTCTCCTTAGACCCATTCAGAAAGCTATGCCCGCGCCAGGCGAGGCTGACGACGGTGAGGGAGCTGACCGGCATGATCACCGCAGCAATCAATGGATTTAACAAACCGGTGAGAGTGAGGCCAAGGGTAGACTTATGTTGGGGCAATCCTAAGACAACTGCCTTTCTATGGAATCACTTCGCCATATCCCAAACTGCTCATGGTCCAGATGGAGCCTGGCCTTGCTAAATCAGGAACCATAAAGCGGGCATACAAGGATTGGCCGATGAGCGCCGGCTGATTGGGAAGCTGAAAGGTCACCTGGCCCTCGCCGGAGGCATCTAATGCCACTCCAATGCCCTGGCTCTTGCTCCAATCCAGCAAGTCATTGCTCACTAGCCCAGTGCGCCAGCCATCTGGAGAGAATCCATCTTCCCGGTGGAAGTCGTTGCTAAAGATAAGCTGCCCTGATCGCCCAGCGGCGCCAGGAATCGCGATATGGGCGGTGTGACTACCGCTCAGTGGGAGTTGAGTGGGGAAATCCAGGGTTTCCTGGCCCATGACAATGTTGCTATCCGCCCATCCTGGCCAGTTGGGTGGAGAATAGCTTGGTGTATTCACCGCTCTGGCGATTTCAGGTAGGCCGTCGCGGTCGATGTCGCCAAGGTATTGCAGGGCAGGCGTCCGTATTCCGCCAATGGTGTCTGGCGACCAGGGCTCAAACGAGTAGGGCAAGATATCCATCCTGAGAATGATGCCGGTTAATGGGTCTAGAGTGAAAATGTATTGATGCCGTAAAGCCTCGCCGGTGAAGTTTCCATTAACCGGAATGTAAAGCTCATCCACCAATCCGCTGTCATCTACTGGACCGAACATGGGAGGGTGATCAAATCTCGGAAACGAAAAACCCAGCGGCAACCACGGCAAAAAATCTTGGAGGGACTTATTCCAAAGGCTTAAGCCATTACTGCCGTTGATGAGTTCAATCTGATCGCCATCTCCAGCCACAAAAATCTCACGGATTCCATCTCCAGTCAGGTCACTACCCAGTTTTCCGGACCCGCCAATCAAAGCTTGGTTCAGGTTTTCCCAAATCAAGGTTCCGTCAATACCAGACAGGGCAGCGACATAGCCTTCTAACTGGGAGGTTTGTAAATACCAAAGGGTATTCCCAATCACAAAATCCGGGACCAGGTCGCCGTCGATGTCTTGCCATTCTCCAATGTCTGTTGGGAAAATTGGCGTGGGCAACCACCCATCGGGGAGATAGGATTGCCAAAGGCTTTGGAAGGTAGCTCCGTCCAGTAAGCCGATGTAAGTCCCCCATTGCAACCCTGGGGAGGGATGGCCGTAGTAAAGGAGCTCGTCGAAACCATCGAGGTTGATGTCTCCAGCGTTGTGAAGGCTATCCCATTGCGCAAGGGGCTGAAGCCCTCCACCTGGTATGGGCGGGTCAACTCTTGTATGAAACTGGCCCGTGCTCAAATTAGCAACCATGAGCTGTGGCTGGTTGACCACAACGGCAAACAGTCCTTGCGGATTCTTTAAGACCGAGGTTCCAGTGCCAAAATAAGAGTACCAATTGTCGTGGATGGATCCAATTTCTGGCACCGCGAAAGAAAAATCAGGCTTCCCAAAACCTGTTGATATCTTGGCGCTAAGAGTCTGATCAAACAAAGGGGTATGGATGGTTCTATATCCCTTATTCAAGAACGCGCTTCGGCCTGAATCAGTCAAATCCCCTAATGGGACGGACCGCACCCATTGGAAGGATTGTTCCGAGGTATAGACAGGGTCCGGAGGAATTACGTCATCCACGACCCACTGGGGCGCAGCGATTTGAAGGAAAAGTGATAGCAGCATTAGAGTTCCTCCGCCCCCTTATCAGCAGTTCCATCAATCATTGAGGCCCTACTGCTGTTGCCAGAGAAATCCGTACCCCATTCATTACCCAACAAGTGGAAGAAGAGGAGTGTCGCGTCCTTAAAGGAGGAAATAAAGGAACCGCCAGGATCCAAGTAAAACTGGGACGCAAGGAGACTGGTCCATGTCGGAGATCCAACTGAATAAGGGGTGGAATGAATCGTAGATGCCGGCAATAAGGCAGCATTTAGCCCTCCAATTCGAGCCGAAGTGGTAAATCGAACACCGCCAAAGCCAATAAAGTCCGGGGACAGAATAGCCGAGGAGGACATCGGCTCTCCGCGACCCACGTCAACATTTGGTCCTAGATCAATATCTCCTGAAGTTTTTCTTTGCATAATCGTATTCACAATTTCCGTTCCAAAGATTGGGTTGCCTCCAAGGGGGTGCGCCCAAGCATAAGCCCGTGTCCCACCACCGCTGGCAGGTTCAGCAAATTCAATGGTGGCGTCAGTCACATCACCATTTCCAGCAAGTGTGCAGTGAACCAGTGGAGTTAGGATAACTCCATCCACTCCGGCCTCTCCTGGGGCAAGTGAGATTTCACTCAAGAAACCCTCCCATTCGTTATTCCAGATGATGTTGTTCACGAACCGAGTGAATACATAATGTTTTTCATCGCCTTCAACTCGAACGTGAATTCCATTTCGGCCGTTGTTGCTGATTGCGCACCGATCTACGACTCCTTGGCCATAGGGCTTAGTTGCGGAGGCATCTCCTTCCACAAGTAATACTTCCCCGGAGTAGGCAGGATCTGAGGCAATGGTCCAGGTGCCACCAACAATTCCAGGCTGCGCGAAAAATGGCGCAGAGGGGGGAATCACTCCCGAAAAGAGTTCTAGGCCGGATTCTCCGTTGAGATGCATTTTGCTCCTTCTAATTCCGAGGAAAAGGCCCATATCAAAGGTGGTTTCCTGATTTAGGGTGCCCGGACAGCTCAAGAATACACCAGAACCAAGGTTGTTGCCGAAATTTGAATCGTCGCATGAGAGGGCTAAATACCCCTCAATGCAGAACATGTGGACTCCATTGTGTATGGGATAGGCCGAAGTGTTGTGAGTTAACCCGGAACCAGTGTTTTGGACCGTCGTCTGTCCTCGTAGGTTCACAATCCCCCTCGTTCCGACATTGGCTGTACCGTGAACTCCAGCCTCGCGGAAATCCTCAAGCACAACACCAGTTAGGGTTACGGTTGTTGCTGCTGTGTAATTGGTGGAGGTGCCAGAAAATTTTGATTTTATGGCGCTATATACTCCAATGTCCCAGCCGCCTGCATGCGCTGGGTCTGGGCCACCATCTAAGGTACCTCCATTTAGAGAAACCACTGCCTCGGCAATTGGTTGCGCAACGCCAAGGGGGCTTAGAAATTCTTGCGAATCCCCCTGTGCTAACACTTGGACCAAGCAGGATGCGGAAGATCCATTACCAAATGGTAAATCAGAGACGGAATAAGAGCCGACTCCGCCCATTCCCGTAAAAGGTCCGACAGAAGCCAAATTATTGACTGTTGCTTCAATTCGTGGGATGAGCCCAGAGGTTAGTTCATCCGCTTCAAACTTAAGTCCAACGGATTCAGCATAACTGCCTGGTGGATTCGCAAGTGAAGGCAGCAGTCCCTTAAACGTACAGCCTGTAATCTCCAAGGTATGAAGGGAAGTGTCTTGCGCTAGGGAAGAGAATCCAACTACGTTATTAGAAAACGTAATTTTCTGAAGGAGAACATCGGCATTGCCACCGTGAACTTTGATTCCGATGGACCCACCAAGGACGCCTAGATTTCCTATCCGAGTTTGGGAGACACCAGTATTGAGGTCAAAAATTGCCGCCGGAGGCGAAGCATTCTGGCTGTACACATATACCGGACCAGATGTTCCAGCGATGGTGACTCCAGAAGGAACCACCAATGGGAATGTTTCCCCTATCCCTCCAAAAAAATTATTTTCGGTGTAGCCAACAGGAAGATTACTTACTAAATCCACCATGCCTTTCACTTGAATGGTGTCTCCACTGGCTGAACTCGCCAAAGCTCCGGTAATCGAGGTAAAAGCACCGGGAGTGCTTCCAGAACCATCAACTACATCGGTTGTCTGAATTGGGGGGGGGGGGGCAGCATTGTGCTCACCCAAAGTAATAAAGTGGTTGAAAAGACCATGTCTGAGACTATCAGCCAGTTTGCAGATTGTCAAACTGGACGAGTGAAACTGCGGCCGCGCCAGGCGAGACTGACGACGGTGAGGGAGCTGACCGGCATGATCACCGCAGCAATCAATGGATTTAACAAACCGCTGAGGGCGAGGCCCACTCCGAGTGCATTGTAAGAAAGGCTGACGAGGAGATTGCGGCGGATGAGGCGGAGCGTATTGCGTGCGCCTTGGGTGAGATGGACCAAGCGGGCGATGCCGGGGCGGGCGACGAAAATATCCGCGGCGGCGAGACTGGCTTCGGCGCTGCCATGCACGGCAATGCCGACGTCGGCGGCGGCGAGGGCGGCGGCATCGTTCCAACCGTCGCCGACCATGACGACTGGCTCTAAAGGTTTGCGTGGCGCGACGGCCACCGCTTGTTCGACGTGAGCGAGTTTGGCTTCTGGGCTCATGCTGCCTTGGCAGGCTTCTGCCGGTAATCCAAGGGCAGTGCCGACGGCTTGCACCACCTGAGGGTGATCGCCGGAGAGGATTTCGAGTTGCCAGCCTTGGGCGCGGAGGGCATCGAGAGATGCGCGCGCGCCAGCTTGCATGGGGTCGCCCATGGCCGCAAGGCCAAGACCTTCGCCTTGCCAATAAGCCGCGATGGGTGAGGCACCTTGCCCGAGCACTTGGGCGATGTCTTGTTCGGGAAGTTCATGCCCCTCGGCGGCGAGGAAGGCTGGGCTTCCGACCAACAACGGGCGGCCATCGACCATGGCACGTAAACCCATTCCGGCGATCAACTCCACGGCTTTGACTTGCGGTCGCGGGTGTTGAGTAAGAGCTTCACTTTCCGCTTCGCGCAAAGCCTGGGCAATGGGGTGAGTCGATTCTTCTTCGACCACGGCCACGGCTCGGGCGAGTGCCGCGCTCCCCTGCCATGACAAGCGCTGCAATCGCGCTTCGGTCAGGGTGCCGGTTTTGTCCAGCAGTAAGCGGCCGGGGTGGGCCAAACGCTCGAGGGCATCTCCACCCTGAATGAGGAAGCCTTCGCGTGCGGCTTGACCGACCGCGGCTACCACCGCCAGCGGTGTGGCTAAGCCAAGCGCGCAGGGGCAGGCAATGATCAACAGGGAAACCGCAACCTCGATGGGGTCGGCGCCACCATGCCATGTCCAAAACGCGGCGCCCGCTGCTGCCAACAACAGCACAATGACCGTGAAGTAACCCGCCATGCGGTCGGCGATGCGCACGATTTCGGCAGGGCGTCGGGCGTGTTCTTCGACCAAGGCCATCAAACGGCCGACGCGACTGGCTTTACCGAGGGCTTCGACCTTGCAACGGATAGTTCCGCCGAGATTGACCGCTCCGGCGAAGAGTTTGTCGCCTTCCCTAATGCGTACCGAACGTGATTCCCCGCTGAGGACAGCTAGGTCCAGCCGTGCTTCGGCCGACACCAAGACGCCGTCGGCAGGAATGGTTTCCGCTTGGCGCACTTCGAGCACTTCGCCGAGGGCCAGAGCGGTTAGGGGCACCTCTTCGATGCTGCCATCTGAGGTGATGCGCCGCGCCAGGGATGGCGTGACCGCATGCAACATCTCCAAGGACTCAAAAGCGCGTTGTTGTTGGCGTTGTTGCAGAAAGCGACCGACCAACAACAAGAAAACCAGAATGGCGATTGACTCAAAGTAGACCTCGCCGCCGACACGCCAGGTATTCCAAGCGCCACCGAAGAAACCAGCCATTAAGCCAATCGCTATGGGTAAATCCATATGCGGTGTGCGCGTGCGCAGGGCAGCCCAAGCGCCACGGAAGAACACACGTCCCGGACCGAGCAAGGCCAGCGCGGTCAAACCCAAGCTGGTCCAGCGGAACATGCTCAAAAAGCCTTGCTCCATGCCTTCGAGGTAACCGCCATAAAGCGCAAAGGCAATCGCCATGACGTTTCCCGCAATCGCGCCGGCAAAGGCAATGCGGATTAATGCGCGGCGCGATTCCTGCCTACGCTGTTCGCGGTCTTCGCGGCCGCGCAATGGGTAAGGCGGGTAGCCCAAGCGGTCGAGAGCAATCGCAATGGCGGAAAGCGACACTTGCTGCGGGTCCCAACGCAACCACACTCGACGTCGGCCAAGGTCGAGACGCGCTTCTTTCACGCCGGCTAGAACTTGCGGAAGCTTCTCGACCAACCACACGCAGGCGGCGCAATGCACACCCTCGAGATAGAACTCGATATTGGCGACGCCCTGTTCGACCCGCACTTGTTCTTCTTGAAAGCTCTCGTGGTCATACTCCGCAAACTTGCGACCGGTGGCTTGGCCGCGACGCAAACTGGGGTCACCACCGTCCTCGACTAAGTCGTAATAGCGGTCGAGCCCGCGCGCATGCAGGGTTTCATACACCACCTGGCAAGCAGCACAGCAAAACTGCTCCGACTGAGTTTCCTGATACAGCCCCGCCGGCACCGGCAAGCCGCAGTGGTCGCAGGCGACCTCGTTCACGCGCCTACTTTAGCCGTCGGAAGGGTGCAGCAGCTCATGCTGTTCCGTCTCCTCGTCGGCGCAACAAGCCGGCGCCTGTTCGCCAATGTTGTCGAGGCCCTGATTCGTGGTCGCGGCGAAGGCGGGCGGATCCAAGCGGCCAGCCAGAGCCATGAGGCCGACGGCAATCAACAGTACCGCGGAAAGCGAAGGCAGTTGGCGACGCAAAGGTGCGGCGAGGTGTTGCACCCCCACTCCCAAGATGGCGAGCATCGGCACGCTGCCGGCCCAGAAGGCGCCCATGACGAGCGCACCTTGCCATGGCGATGCCGTGGCTGCGGCGGTTCCTGCGAAGAGGTAAAGCCAACCGCAAGGAAGGAAGGCGGTGAGTAGACCCAAGATCAAACCGCGCGCGCGTGGACCGCGGCCTTGCATGAGTTGGCTTCCACGCTGATAGCCCTTGGCCAAAACAGACGGCACCGGAATCGTGATGCGTTTGCCGCGCGTGCGCAGCAGCAAAATGATGCCGTAGGCAATCATGAGCGTGCCGGCCAGCACCACCGCGGTGCGTCCGAATCCCAAGGCTTCGCCGCCGAGGTCGAGGGCGGCGCCGACGCTACCAGCGATTGCGCCGAGAATGGCATAGCTAAGCAAACGACCGAAATGGTAGGTCAGGTGCGGCCCATGGTCTTGGCGCCCTTGGGTGTTACACGAACTGCCACCCAAAAAGGCCACCACGCCGCCGCACATGCCCGCGCAGTGCAAACTGCCAAGCAAACTCGCGACGAAGACCGTGGTGAAGATGGTGAGCATGACTAGGGCGCGCTGATGTGCAGTCTAAAATCTCCCTGCCAAGGACCTTCGTCTTCCTGGGCGCGCCATTTCCATAGACCTGGGCGAGAAGCCTCTACCGTTGCCCGATAGACGCCAGGCTCTTGCTCTTTCCAGCTCACGGTCTCAATGGCTTGCGGATAGCCGTTGTGGAAGCCGCGCAGTCCGCCAAGCAGATTGCTCACCGCTTCACCCTTTGAATTTTGAATGCGCAGTTCCAGTCGCCCGGGAGCAATCATGTCGAGCGAGGCTTGATAGCCAAGCGCCATGCTCGCCGCCAACGCCGCTTGGTGTTCATCCCAACGCTCTCCATCTTGATAAGGATTCTCCACCGCGCCATGGTGTGGGTCATCGAGGGCGACGTGAACCCGCCATGCGCCAAAGGCGACCGTAGCCACCAGGAATACGGCAGGAGTCCACATCCAGAGTGTGGCAGCTTTCATTATTTTGCCCCCTCCAGGGGCCCCAGCAGAATGTGGTCCATTTCCTTCTCAAAGTCGACGCCATCGAACACACGAAGATGGACATCGGCCCGGCCTTGGTCGAAGGAATCGATAGGAGTGGACAGCAGCAACACATAGCTGCGGCCTTCGCGCGGCGGAACCGTTACCGGGAACTGCTGCGTGAGCATGGTCGTGGGAGCCGTGATTTCCACGTTGTAGACTCGGTCTTCCGTGGCTCTGTTATCAATGCGAATCTGCACGGGGTTCAAGATGTTGCTGTCTTGCAGCGTCCACACTTGTTCCTGCACGCGCAGAATATTGACCTCGGCACTTTCGCGGCCAACTAATCCCATGACCAGTGCGCTACTGGTGACCAAAATGATGGCGGGATAGACCAAGGTGCGCACGCGGACAAAGCGTTGTTTCAATCCGGCTAACACATTTTGCGAGGTGTAGCGAATCAAACCACGCGGGCTGCCAATCTTGTCCATCACCGTGTCGCAAGCATCGATGCACTGTGCACAGGCAATGCACTCAAGTTGTAATCCATTGCGGATATCGATGCCGGTGGGACATGCCGCGACGCATAGATTGCAATCGATGCAATCCCCATGCGTATTCTCCTGACTCTTCTTTCGCTTGCCCCGAGGCTCACCGCGCTTCTCGTCATAGCCGATGATGATGGAATCGCGGTCGAGCAAAGCCGATTGCAGGCGCGCATAGGGGCACACCAAGGTGCACATTTGCTCACGGAAGAAGGCGAAGTCGAACATCATCAGCGCGGCCGTACCCATGACAATGGCAAAGGCTGCAGGATGTTCGCTTGGCGGACTGAGGGACCAATCCCACACCTGCTCCGGACCGACAAAGTAGCTCAGGAAGGTATTCGACAGGTGAATCGAGAGCGCCGCGAAGATGGTGTATTTCAGGACCCGGCGCCACAGCGGGATGTCCTTCTTGGCGCGCCCGCCATGCGAGCCTTCCGTCCAGCGCTCCACCGGGCGGTAGAGAAACTCCAGGTAGACCGTTTGCGGACATGCCCAACCGCACCACCCCCTACCCAGGAGTGCGGTTAAGAAGAACACTCCGAAAAAGATCGTGAACAGCAGGAATGCCAGCAGGATCGTTTCCGTCGGACGGAAATGCACCGTGAAGAACACGAAGTCCCGGTGCATGACATCGAACAGCATGATTGGCTCCCCGCCAATGCGCATCCAGGGGATGGCGGTGAACATGATCATCAGCACCCATGCCACCACGCGGCGCTGCTTCCACCATTTGCCCATGGCAGCCTTGGGCCGCAACCACCGACGGGAACCGTCGGGGTTAAGCGTGGACAGGACTTGTTCAGGAGCTTCGAGAAGGGATTCGGACATGCTTCACTCTCCTGAGGAGAGTCTAAATCAAGGGCCCCAAGGTGGAATCACTTCTCCCTCGGCAGCCTTGGCTTTGGTCGCATCGGGAGTGGTTCCGCGCATGCTGGCGACATAGGCGGACACTTGTGCGATTTGCTTGGGATCCAAGATTCCCTTCCAAGGAGTCATGCCTTTCGCAATGACACCCTCTTCCACAATCTTGGGGATATCCGCAAGCGATTTGACGTTGATGTAGTGGTCATCGGTCAGGTTGGGGCCGACTAGGCCTCCCCCATCTTTCTGGTGACAAACGGCACAGTTGGCGTCGTAGATCGCTTGCCCGGCCTTGAGTGCCGCATCGTCTTGCAACATGGCGAACAAGGCGTTGTCGCTCGTTTCTACCTCAGGCATGGCTGCAATGCGCGCAGCCTTGGCGGCTTCATCAACCTTGTACTTGTCATACACCGTGTTGCCATCCATGAAGTGGTACCAAATGGTGTAGGGCACGGCGTAGACGATGGAAAGAATGAAAATCCATTTCCACCAACCGGGCAAGGGGTTGTCGTACTCCTGAATGCCATCGTAGGTGTGACCTTCGATCAGAATGTCATGATCGATGTCTTCCGTGGGCGGTGGAGGGGTAGGAAGGGAATCAGACATTGTTGTCCTCCTGCGTACTCAAGTGGCTGTTGCGGACTGGGCGACCTTCGTCAAGGGGCAACCCGGCATCGTGCTGGAAGCGATTGGTGCGGCCGACCAAGTAAGTCCAAATGACGACGCCGACAAAGATGAGGAAGAAGGAGAGCAAAGCCACAGTCTTCCAGAGAGAGGGATCTAAAGGCATCTCTACTTCCCTCCCATGCCTTCTAGCGTATCCAGGTCTGGCATCTTGGCGATGTCCGTACCCAGGCGCTTCATGTAGGCAATCATGGCGATGACCTGCTTGTCGCCGTAGCCGGGCAAGCCTGCATCGCGCAGTTCCATGTCGATCTCAAGGGCTTGTTTGCGCGCATGCGCTTCGCCTTCGAGCACTTCCTCGTCGGTGTAAGGTACGCCGACCAGCTGCAAGGCACGCAAGTGGCGTGGAATCTTGCTGAAGTCGAGCTCCTTGGCCAACAAGTGGTCGTACTCGGACATCAGCGAGCCTGGCGAAGTCTCTTGCGGGTCACGGAAGTGACGCAAGTGCCACGCTGCCGAAGGCAGACGCTGACCCACGCGGTGAAGGTCTGGGCCAATTCGCCGCGAACCCCACTGGAAGGGGTGGTCGTAGACGAACTCACCCGCCTTGCTGTACTCACCGAAGCGCTCGGTTTCGAAGTGCAATGGACGCACCATTTGCGAGTGACAGTTGTAGCAACCTTCGGACAGGTAAATGTCACGTCCGGCGACTTCGAGTGGAGAGTAAGGCTTGACCGTGCTGATGGAAGGCACGTTCGATTCAATCACGAAGGTCGGAATGATTTCAAACAGCGAAGCGGAAATGACCGCAACACCGGTGAAGATCGTGAACTTCAGCGGCTTGCCCTCCCAGGCGCGGTGCCAGTTCATGGCCAAGAAGCCACCTTTAGCAGGAGCTGGGGTGTAGTTCTTCTCTAAAGGAGCGGCTTCGTACACCGGCACTTCGTAGGTCTTCGGACGGTTGGCCCAAGTCTTAAGCAAGTTGACCGCGCAAAGCACTGCGCCGAGCAGGTAGAGCGCGCCACCCAGAACGCGAATCTGGTACATCGGGATCAGTTTGGTCACCGTCTGCAGGAAGTCGGGGTATTCCAACTGGCCTTCGGCGGTGAAGGCGCGCCACATCAGGCCCTGCGTGAGGCCGGCGGCGTAAATCGCCACGATGTACAGCACAATGCCGATGGTCGACAACCAGAAGTGCAGCTCGACCCACTTCGGCTTGGCAATCTTGGTTTGGAACAAGCGCGGGATCAGGAAGTAGCACATACCGAAGACCATCGAGCCCACCCAGCCGAGCGCGCCGGCGTGTACGTGTGCAATGGTCCAGTCGGTGTAGTGACTCAGCGAGTTCACCGCCTTCACCGAAAGCAGTGGACCTTCGAAGGTCGACATGCCGTAGAAGGTGATGCCGATGACGAAGAACTTCAGCACCGGGTCTGTGGCCACGCGGTTCCATGCCCCGCGCAAGGTCAACAGACCGTTCAACATACCGCCCCAAGAAGGCATCCACAGCATGACCGAGAACAACATGCCCAAGGTCGCTGCCCATTCCGGTAGTGCGGTGTAATGGAGGTGGTGCGGGCCAGCCCAGATGTAGATGAACACCAAGGACCAGAAGTGCAGAATCGACAGCTTGTAGCTAAAGACGGGGCGATCTGCAGCCTTCGGCAAGAAGTAGTACATCAAGCCGAGGAAGGGTGTTGTCAGGAAGAAGGCCACGGCGTTGTGGCCGTACCACCACTGCATAAAGGCATCTTGGACACCCGCGTAGATGCTGTACGAGGTCATCGGCCCCGCAATCACCCACAGATTGTTGAAGATGTGCAGAACGGCAATCGCGACGATGGTCGCAATGTAGAACCAAAGCGCCACGTAAATGTGGCGTTCGCGCCGGCGCGCCAAAGTGCCGAAGAAGTTCCAGGCGAAAACCACCCAGACCAAGGTAATGGCGATGTCAATCGGCCATTCCAGCTCCGCATACTCACGACTTTGCGTGATGCCCAAAGGCAGCGTAATCGCTGCGGACACAATGATCGATTGCCAGCCCCAGAAGTGTATCCGGGATAACTTGTCGCTGAACATGCGTGCCTTCAGCAATCGTTGCGACGAGTAGTAAACCGCCGCAAAGATGCCGTTTCCGGCAAAGGCGAAGATGACTGCGTTGGTATGCAGGGGGCGCAGGCGGCCGAAACTCAGCCATTCTTGGCCGAAACTAAAGGCAGGACTGACCAGCTGTAGAGCGATGATGACTCCGACCAGAAGTCCGACCACGCCCCATCCAATGGTGGCGAAAACGAACTTGCGAACGATGTCATCGTCGTAGCTGAAGCGTTCCATGCCGTTGGCGGCGACGGGGTTCAGTGTGGACGTCATGGTGAAATGCGAACGGGTTACCGGACGATTAGGTGCGGGAGAAGCTCTCCAGACCGGCAGAATACTGCCAGCTAAGAGAGATATTCGGAGCAAATCCTCTTTATTATTGGCCTAAATCAGTGCTAAATAGGCTGCAACGGCCCCTGGGCGCCCGAGAGAGACATAATCACACTCGGTTTCTCTTTATTTCTACCTCAAGTGGGCAATTTAACGCCCTATTCCCCACTCACGCGAAGCAACACCTTCCCGAAAGCCTGGCGACTCTCGACATGGGCATGCGCTTCGGCGACGTCCTCGAGCGCAAAGGTGCGGTCGATGAGTGGTTTCAGCTCTCCGCGGAAAACCAATTGCGCCAGATGCTTGAGCTCCCCTAGCCCTCCCATGGTCGAGCCCAAGATGCTCAAACTCTTGAAGAAGATGGGCGCGAAGTTGAGTTCCATTTGCGCACCACTGGTCACACCACAAGTCACGATGCGGCCTCCTTTGGCAAGAGCCCATACGCCCTTCGGCAAGGTATCGACACCGACATGGTCGACGATGATGTCCAACCCACGGCCACCAGTCCATTGCTTGGCTGCCTTGGTCCAATCTTCGTCGCGATAGTTCACGCCAAATTGCGCACCATTCTCGATGCCACGGGCAACTTTCTCATCGGACCCGGCTGTGATCATGACTTCGGCACCATGCAGACGTGCGATTTGGGTGGCAGCCACCGAAACACCCGAACCCGCGGCATGAATCAACACCTTGTCCCAAGGTTGGATGCCACAACGCGACACCACCATATGCCAAGCGGTGAGGTAGGTCAGCGGGAAGGCTGCCGCTTGGTCCAATGGGAAGTCCTCGGGAATCGGTAGACAGTTTTCCAGCTGCACCACCGCATATTCGGCGTTGCCGCCATCGGTGGTTTCGCCGTAAATGCCATAGTCGCGGGCGAGGTTGTGCTCCCCCGCCGCAGCTTGCAGGCTAGGCTCCAAGTTGAAGCCCGGAGCAATGGCGACGCGTGTGCCGATGGGCATGGCTTCGGCGCCAGGGCCGCAAGCATCGACGACGCCACTGAAATCACAGCCGGGAGTCATCGGCAGCGGAAAGCGATGGCCGGGAACGCCTTTCCGCACCCAGATGTCGAGGTGGTTCAACGCAGCATAGGCCACCTTGATGCGGACCTGGCCTGGGCCGGGCTCAGGGACCGGTAAATCGACTAATTCGAGGGCATCGAGCCCGCCGTGCTGTTCTACGCGAATCGCCTTCATGATTACTGCCCTTGGAATTCTGCAGCACGTTTCTCGAGGAAGGCGGCGAGGCCTTCACCAGCATCGTCAGACTCAAACAGACGTTGTTGCAGTTCGCGCTCCAGCGCTAAACCAGATTCCAAGGGGAGTCCGCAACCACTTTGTACTGCGCGCTTGATGTTGCCGACGGCCAGCGGCGCCACATGCGGCGCCGTGAATCCTTCAGCATAGGATTGCACTCCTTCGCGGAAGCCCTCAAAAGGCAGCACTTGATGAACCAAGCCTTTGTCGAGCGCGGTTTCCGGTTGGTACATCTTCGCCGAAACCATCATTTCCATGGCCACAGAAGGGCCGAGCAAACGACCCAAGCGTTGGGTGCCGCCAGTCCCAGGAAGCACACCCAACTTGACCTCGGGCAGGCCAATCGAGAACGGCTTGCCACCTTCCGCGGCGGAGCGGCCAATGCGAATATCAGCCGCAAGGGCCACTTCGAGCCCACCGCCGACACAATGCCCATTGAGCGCAGCTATCACCAGTTTCGGTGTATGCTCCATGCGCAACATGGTTTCATTGGCGTGCAAACAGAAGCTGTACTTCCATCGCGGCGTCACCGAAGTCAACATGTTGATGTCGGCGCCTGCGCAGAAGAAGCGATCGCCCTCGCCGCAAAGAACCAGGACATCGACCTCGTCATCCATGCGGCACTGCAGCACGGCCTCGTCAAGGTCGCGCATCATGTCGAAGCTGTAGTTATTTGCCGGCGGGTTGTGTAGTTCCAACCAAGCCACGCGATTGACCACTTGCAAGCGGACCAGGCCGCGGGTCATGGAAGTCCAAGATTCGTCGCTCATGCCGCGAATTCTAGCGGTGCTGAGCGGACTGGCAGGACCTTAATCGATCACTCGGCAGTAGCCTTCATGATCGGCGCTGAGCCGATACAGGAAGGCCCGAGCCGTAGCCGAAGCACCAAAGCTAATCGTGGAAATGCGCACATGGCGCCAGCGATTCCAGCGTGCGACCCGCGCCAAAATCCGTCCCGGCTGCACCATGTTGCCCACCGACGGAGCGCCATCGGATAGGAGAATGATTTCTTCAAGGCCTTCATCTTCAAAGGCTTCCTCGAGGCCGCCGTAAAGGTTGGTGCCACCTTCAAACAGCATTTCCTGGACGAAAGTTTGCGCCTTAGCCTTGGTGTCCAAGGTGGCGGGCATTTGCTCGGGGCGGAAGACCAAAAGTTCTGACTCGAAGAACACGACATTGAAGCGCGCCTCTTCGGGAATCTTCGGCAACAGGCCGACAAACTCCTTCACCGCCCGGGTGGCGCGCGTGTCCTGGCGCTGATCGGGCAGCCTTTGCGTCATCGAAGAGGAAGCATCAAGCACAAAGGCAATGCCATGCGACAGAATCGGAATGCCGAGGTAACTGAGCGTATCTAAGTTGGCGCCCGGAGCTTCGGCCGGAGCGCGGAAGGGCGTGCCATCGGCAATGTGCTTGAGCATGAAATGCTTCCAGCTGCGTGCATCCGGGCCAATGCGGTAGCCCGTGATGTTCTGCAGCAACTCCACCGCTTCATTGGCAATGCGGCCATCGTTGTCCGCAAGCAAGTCAATCAAAGGGCCGACGTCATCTTCGGAAGGATTGCGGCGCAGGATCGACAAACACTCCAGCAACATATGGCCCTCTTCGATTTGCAGCCTACGCAAGGCTTCGACATGCGCCAGCGGCGAACCACGATCTGCCAAACCGCGCAAGGCCGCCACTCGCACTAAGGGCGATTCGCGGCGCCTGCTCAGAAGCTCCAGCGCCTTGCGTTGGCCATCGTCAGCCAAAAGCACCAAACCATACTGCACCTCGGCGCGCACCTCAGGTTGCCGACGCTTGGCCAGACCTTGCAGCTCCTCGACAGCTTCCGGCCCACACAAGGTGAGCGCACTCGCATAAAGCGGGAGCCAATCCCCACGCGACAAATGACGCACGCCACGTACGGCCTCGAGTGGAAGCGGCCGCTGCCACCACACCAGGACCTCGAGACTGCCCAGGCGCTCCTCCGACTTGGCGGTTTTGTCCTGCAGCGTGGCCAATAAGGCCTGTGGCCCCTCCACCGGCAGGCGCCCAAAAGGCCGACGGCCATCACCCGGTCGATACAGGCCGGAATCCACCGGCGCGGCGACTTGCAGCAAAGAGCTCAGAAAAAGGGTGGAAAGGAGGGTCAGCAAAGCAAAGCGAGGTCCTTGAGCTTAAACTAGTGGGGTGGAAGTGCTGTGCAACCTCCAACTTCCGGGAATTGAAGAGGCGCTTGCCACTTTGCTCCCGCAAGGCATCACCCCCCTCCGGCTCCACCTCGACCGCGACGGCTTTGCCCTCGATGCCAAGGCGCCCAGGGTTGGGACCGTCCATTTGACGGCCGATGTCGCCATTCTTGCCGATCGCCTGCGCCTGGAACGCTTCAAGGTCAAGGGTGCAGGCTTGCTCAATGGAGTGATTGAAACGCAGTTACAGCGCAAACTCGCCGAACTCGACCTTCGCCAAGGCCCGCTTCGTTTAAGCGGGGATAGCGAGGGCCACAGCGTCCATTTATCCTGGAACACCTAATGGCTCGTCAACTCCTCCTCGGCGCCCTCATCGGCGCATGCCTCGCTGGCTGGGCCAGTCTGATCGAGGCCATTAGCCTTTACCGAGGCTTCCCCTATCACGCAGATCCGCTGACCTGGGCTGGGCTTGTGCCCACCTATCTCATCGCGGGGGCTTGTTTTGGCCTCATCGCTGCGCTTCTGTTGCCGCTGGCCTCACGCCGCGCCCACCGCCAAGAGGATCTCACCCTGCACCTGGGGTGGTTTGTCTTTTGCGCGGGCTGGTTGGCAATCAATATCGTCGAAACTCGCATGGCCATCCCGCCGGAGCACGCTCTGTTCTCGGGGCGGGTTCTAGGCCCGATGATGGTGTCCGCATTGTGGCCGATTGGCGCCTATGTCTTGGGCTACCTGCTGTGGCGCTCGCGCTTTGGCTTTGTCGTTTCATCGATGATGCGCCCACCCAGTATGGTTCTTGGCCTTGGCGTGTTAATCGTCGCCACACTTCTTTCCTTCTTGGTGCCAGTGCGCCCTGGGCAAATTTCGGATCAACGTGCGGAGAGCCCTGCTCCGGCCGATGCCCCCAACGTGCTGTTCATTGTGCTCGACACGGTGGCGGCGCCACACCTTGGCAGCTACGGCTACTTCCGCCCCACTTCGCCGCGCCTCGATGCGCTTGCCGATGAGGGCGCCCTGTTCGAGCAAGCCTTCTCCGCCGGCCCCTGGACCCTGCCTTCACACGCGTCCATGTTCACCAGCATGTTGCCGAATCTTCATGGCACCGGCTGGGAACGCCCGCGCCTTTCCGACGGCACTGCGCATTCGCTTGGTTTGGAGCTGCACGACTTCCACACCCTTGCGGAAGAACTGGCTCTGCGCGGCTACGACACCGCTGGCGTTTCAGAGAAATCTTGGTTGAGCAACACTGCCGGCCTGACCCAAGGATTCCACACCTATTACGACTATTCCATGCCGAATCTGCGCGATCGCTTCTTCGTTTCGCGCTTTTGGGCACGCTATCGGGACAAGTTTGGCAAGCCAGCACCCAAGCAAATCGATAAGGGGGGAGCACGGGTGGTCGATACCGCTTTGGATTGGCTCGATGGCAATCGCGCGCGCGCAGAAGACCGGCCCTTCTTCTTGTTCATGAATTTGAATGAGGCGCATGACCCCTACCTACCTCCGGCTGAGTTCAAAGGACACTTCCGCCCGGAAGGCGCCACCGAACAGGACTTCCTCGATCTCAAGCCTCACAACTCCTTCAGCAGTCACCGCGACGTCATCCTGGGTGAATTCAAGCCCACGGAACTGCAGTGGGAAATGTACAAATCTTTGTACGACGAGGAGATTTTGTATCAGGATGGGCTCCTCGGCCGCTTGTTTGATGGCCTTCAGGAAATGGGGCTGAAGGAAGACACCCTGATTGTCATCACCGCCGACCATGGCGAGGAATTTGGCGAGCTGAGTCACCGCATTGGACACCAGCTCTCGCTTTCTGATCGCTTGCTCCATGTGCCACTGATCATGCGTTACCCGGAACTAATCCCTGCTGGGCAACGTGTCAGCTCGATGGCCTCGACCATCGACATCTTCCCCACCATTCTAGATGTGATTGAGACCAAGCTCGAAGGCGGTTGGCCCAAGAGCCCACAACTCAAGGCGATTCAAGGCGTCAGCCAACTTCCGGTGCTGCAAAAGGAAGAAAAGGCGGCACGTGATTTCATCATGGCGCATTACTTCAACCCGGCCCCATACCTAGCCAGCTATGAGGAATGGGATTGGATGGAGCCTGACGGAGGCATGCCTTCAGAGGTGGCCATCACCATGCGCTCGATTGATGTCATGCGCACCAAAGAGCACAAGCTCTATATCTACGGCGATGGCCAGCGCGCCTTGGTCGACCTTGCGCAGGACCCGACGGAACAAAGCAGCGAGGCGTTGGAAATGCCGGCTGCTGCCCAAGCTCTCGCTCATTCCTACGAAACGAGATTCCAGCAACAGCTGAGCTCCTCAGTCGTCGCCTATGAAAAGTGGATTGGCCACTTCGCTTGGTACCGCCGCGAAATCAAGAACAACCCGATTAAGATTCAGGCAACTGGTGGCCAGAACAACGAACAGCTCGGCTATGTCGGTGGTGGATTGGAGGACGGAGAAATCGATCTCGCTGCCTCGCCGACCTATCAGCTACCGCCCTTCTTCCGTTTGCGGTAGCAGAGCTTCGGCGTCATCACGAAGGTCCCAGACCTCTGTCGTGAGGTTGCCAAGCTTGCGGTCGGGCGGGCCGAACATGAGTTCCACCAGGGCGCGCGCCTGAGCGGACTCGGCAGCCAGGCCTTCCTGGAACTGCTTGACCACAAACTGGCGCATGCGTGGTCCGCGTCGAATGCCCTTATTCAGGCGATAAGGATCCAAGGCTTCCCTGAGCTTACCCATTTGGTCGCTAGGCCCGGGAGGCCTAACGCTTGGCGCGGTGAAATCGGCGCGGCGGTGGAAGACGATGAAGCGCACGTTCTTGTCCTGCAACAACTCCATGCGCCAAGCCTGAAGCGTGTCATCATTAATCTGCGCAAGGTCCTGCTGCTGAAACTCCGGCAAGCCGAGCACATCGGTATCGGTCTGAGCCGGCAACAAGGAGCGCATCAGTTCAGTTTCTAAACCCGACAAGGCTTCCGGGAGAATATGCGAGGTATAACCCGCTACCAACTTCTTGCCGTGTTTTGTTTGCAACCACATGGTGTAGCCGTCGCGGAAATCCAATGGTAACTCCAGGATTGCCGTGTCAGCATCTTCGAGTGCCGCCTGCTGGTATACCGGGGCATGATTGAGGTGGATCGGGCGCGGCGGGGTTGGCTGCAGCTCTAGTGCCAGCAGCGGCACCGTCAAGAATGCCATGACCCACCCGCGCTGAATTTGGAACTCACGCAGGCCATAGGAATAGAGCCCCGCCAGACCGAGCATGAACAAGATTAGGAAGCGGTGCGGCACCCGCACCATGTCCAACACCGGCACATGCGGGAATATGGCCATCGGCATCGGGATTTGCGGGAAGTGATGGTTCATCACCACCAGGTACGGTCCCTGCAGCAGCAAGAACGCGACAATCGTCAGCCACCACCACAGCCCCACGCCTTTATCACGCACACGGAACAAGGTGTATAGAAGCATGAGGCATGTGGTCCAGCCCACCAGAACCGGCCAGGCAAAGTGTGCCCCATAGCCATTCGGACTCATGCCGCTTAACTGCACTTCGCCGATGTAGCGGATTGGCTCTTCGAGTTCGCTATCCCCGGCTCCGATATGACTGAGCAAGGGCAGAATGCCCGGCAGGAGCATCAGACCGCCCAAAATCGCCGCAACCCCCAAGCGCAGCCAAATGCCGAGGTCGCGCGGATTCTTCATGCCGCGCAGGCGCACCAACACCAACACCAAGGCGGCCAGGGCTGCCAAAATCGGTTGGTACCAATCGGTGTAACCGCACAGCGCAAGCATGACCGCAGTGAACAGAACCGCTCGGTTGCTCTTCTTATCGACAATCCACATCACGCCGAGCAAGAACAATGGCAGCCATTGGAACTGCACATTGTTGAGCTGCGTGATCATGGCGGTGTGGTACGGGTTGAAGGCGTAGAGCACGCCACCGGCAAAAGCGCCAATCGGCGAGCCAGTGAGATAACGCAATAAGGCCCAACCACCAAAACCGGAGAGCACGAAGGCACTCAGGAACAGAACCGTATGTGTCGCGGCAAGCGAAAGCCCCAATCCCTGCTGCAGCACCACTCCGGGCAAGGAGTTGGTGAAGGAGATGGTGTGCATCGCCAAAGATGTGCCCTCGGGCGCAAACAGGCGATCGGTCTCGAGCAGGGGCTTGCCTTGCTCCACAGCCTGTTCCACCCACCACAGATTCCAGGTGTTCTGGAAGAAGTCGCGGCCTACGGACCAGACGGCATCGGGGTCGAGAACCATTGGCTTGAAGTAAGCCAAGGTCAACAGCGCAAAACCTACCAGGACGAGGATGACCTCGCCCCTTGTGATTTTCTGTGCCCCGTTTTGGTATTTCATGCCAGGAAGGCTGCTGCTGTGAGGTAGAAGAGGTGGGCAATGCCTAAGACTGCCAAGTCATAAGGACGCCACTTCCAATGTCGACGCATGCGCTGCATCATGCGGGCTAGGACGGCAGACTCTACCGCCCAAAACCATAGCCATGTTGCGGCAAAGGCGACACTGAAGCCGACCCAGTTTCCATGCAACTGGGTATCGCTAAGACCTAAGGCGCCAGAGGCGACGAGGGCCCATGCGCCGGCAAGGCCGACTGTGCGAGAACAAATGACGAACATGAGTGTGGTCGAGAAGTTCCGGCCTAGGGTGAACCACACGGCCCACCAATGACAGAACAACACGCCACCCAGCAATAGCGGATGCAGACAGGCCTGCATTAGGGCGGCTAAGGGACTCAAAGCAATTGCTCCAGCTTCATGGTCCCACCTCCTGTGCCCCTTCACCTAGGCCGCGCAGCGCTTCGAGGGTGAACAGACCCGTGTCGTGGCCATCTTCGAACAGAATCCGGTAGGCATAGTGCCCCACCGGCTGCATGTCCTTGAGAGACATAGAAGCGGGAATGGAACTCGGGTCAAGCATGCGCTCGCCGGTGACTTCATTCACACAAAAGGCGCACGGGCAGGCCAGGCGCAATTGGCGCACGGAAATCCGCGCCGCTAGGCCGTCCTGCCAACGAAGAAGCAGATGATCTCCGTCTTTCTTGAGTCCGGTTAGGGGCGCGCTCATGCAGCCGCCATGACCTTTAGGTCAGGCCTCCATTTCCCGCTCGGGTGGTTGCTCACCACTCTGGCCTGTGGCAGCTTCCCCGTCGGAAGATTTATCATAGCGAGATTGAACATTTTCACGCCCCATTTGGCGCAAACGTTCTGGAGATTTGTGCAGCCCAAGATCGCTAGCCTTAGACACCACACTTTTCACCGACCGGTCCAGTCGGCGGGCGATGTCCAGGTTTTGGTGCTCTGGGTACATCTTGCTTAGAATCGCGACTTCTTCAGCGGTCCAACGCGGCATCTTGACCCTGCCAGCTTTGCCAGTGCGGCGCTGATAGGCCTTGTCCTTGGCCAAACAAAGCTCTTGAGCTTTTTCCTGAATTCGGTCCAATGGACGGCCCAGGATGACGGAGACATCGGCATCTTTGCGGGTGCCGTAGTAGCGCTTCAACAACTGCAAATCATCTGAGGTCCACGGGCGCTGAGTGACCGCGCCACGTAGATCTTGAATCTTGCGTTCAATTTCCTGTTCACTGCGACGAAGAATCTTGGAGATGACCGACAAATCGGCGGCACCAAGGTAATCCTTCAGCTCGCGGACTTCTTTCGCAGTCCATGGGCCGATGTGCGGTGGGCCGTCGAAGACCTTGCCAATCATGCGCCGCACACTCTGCAAACTGCGGTTGAGTTCGCGCGCAATCTGCGCTTCGCTGCGGTGACCGTAGAGGCGCTGAAGCTTGTTGATCTCCGGATAGGACCAGCGGCCTGTACGTCGGCCAGGAGGCGTGCTTTCCGGCAATTCCTGGTCGTTGCTCATCGGGTTAGGTGTCCAAACGGGGGGAAAAGTTTGTCGCAGGGCATCTCGGCGCTCTGCAGAAATCCAGTATCAGGCATCGTAGGCCCTCCTTGCAAATGAAATCGGCTCTAGGAATGAGGATTTGACCGCGAATCTGCAGTCTTCACCATCGCAAGCACTTTTGCCCACGCATCTTCCGACGATTCATGGAGAATTCCACGGGCTTCCGCCTCTGTCGTCGCTCGGCATGCTCTGGACACCACTGCCTGCAAAGCTTCCATATCGACCTCTCGTAGGATGGCTTTAATCTCAGGCACGAAAAGTGGGGCCATCGAGAGGCTCGTGTAGCCGCAACCTGCTAAAAACAAAGCCCCTTCGGGCTGCCCGGCCATTTCTCCGCAGACGGACACCGGCTTGCCCGCTTTGGCGCAAGTTTGCGCAATAAACTGCAAAACTCGCAAACTGGCCGGATGATAGGGCTGATAAAGGTCCGAAACCCAGGGATTGTCGCGGTCGACGGCGAAAAGGTACTGCACTAGGTCGTTGGTGCCTACCGACACGAAGTCGACCTCTTCGATGATGTCGGCTAGAGCCATGGCGGCAGCCGGAACTTCGATCATCACGCCGAATTGAACCTTGAGCTCCCCGCAGCCGGCAATCGAATCCAGCAGCTGGCGAGCCTGGCGGATTTCCTCGAGGTTGGTCACCATCGGCAACATGATGAGTACCGAACCGAACTCATGGCAGGAATAGAGCGCCTGCAACTGCATCAGGAACAGGTCTTGCCAATCCAGGCTGAGGCGCAAGCCACGCCAACCGAGGGAAGGATTGACTTCTTCCGGGGTGCGGAAATAGCGTAGTTGCTTGTCGGCGCCGATATCCAAAGTGCGGAACACCACCGGCTTTTGCCCGAAGCGATCCAACACACGTTTGTATACCGCCACTTGTTCCTCCACCGACGGGAAGGAAGGCCGCTCCATATAAGCAAATTCGGTACGGAACAAACCGACCCCCCCCACTGTGTTCGGATCGAACAAATCGAGGTCATGCATGGACTCGATGTTTGCCAAAAGCGAGATGGGAGTGCCATCTTTCGTGCGCCCGGCTTCCTCGGCCAATCCAGCTAGAGCTTCACTGACGCGAGCGACTTCCGCGGAACGAACTAAAGCGCGCTCGCATTGTTCTTGATCAGCACCGACCAGCACTCGGCCCTCACCGCCATAGACCACCATCGACTCTCCGGCAAGAGCCTTGATGTCGATTTCGGTAACACCTGTGACGGTTGGAATACCGTAACTGCGGGCGACCACGGCACCGTGGGAATAACGACCACCACGGGCGCAAACCAAGGCAGCCACTTTATTGCGTGGGTAACGCACGACCAACGTTGGCGTGAGCTCTTCAGCCACAATCACCAAACTGCCCTCGCCCATGTGACGCGCGAGCTCGATGTCTTCGTCGTGAAGATGGCGCAACACCAACTCCCAGGGGTCACGCAAATCGGCAGCCCAATTCTTGACGTCGCCGCCTTCTAGTTGTTCAAAGGTGCGACTGAGGTGGTCTAACAAAGCCTGAACGGCAGATTCAGGTGCCTGCAGCTCGTCGACCACGCGGCGCTTAAGATCGCGCAGTGCTTCTGGGTCTTGCAGCACCGCGGCTTGCGCTGCATAGATTGCCGCGTCTTGCAAACCGAGTTCTTTGGTCGTGGTTTCCTGAATCACCGCAAGCCGCTGAATCGCCGCCTGCCGTGCTGTTTCCAGCAGTTTCCACGAGCGCTCGACATCGGAGGCTTCGATGGAGCGCTGCGGCACACGATGTGCCGAGGGTGCTAGAGCCACGAACACGGTGCCCACGCCGACTCCAGGTGAGACGGCGGTGCCGTGCAGTTCTAGCCGCGCCAAACCCTATTCGCTGGCTCCTACCGGTTCAGGGCGACTCCACGAATTCATCGATTCGCGAATCACGCCGATGAGGTCATCGATGGCGACTCGGGTTTGAGTCATGGAATCGCGCTCGCGCAAAGTCACCGTGCCATCTTCGATGGTGTCGCCATCGATGGTCAAGCAGAACGGCGTACCGATTTCGTCTTGGCGGCGATAACGACGGCCGATGGACTGATTCTCTTCCATCGCGGTGCGGAAGTGCGGACGCAACAGTTTCTCGATTTCGGCAGCCTTCTCGGGCATGCCTTCCTTCTTCACCAGCGGGAAGACGGCCACAGTGATCGGCGCAATCTTGGGGTGGAAGCGCAGAACCACGCGTTGGTCCTTGCCTTCGCCCTCTTCGTCGTAGGCATCGACAAGGAAAGTCATGGCAGTGCGGTCGCAACCAGCGGCAGGCTCAATCACAAAAGGAGCGACATGTTCGTTGTTTTGCTGATCAAACCACGTCAGCGGAGTTCCGCTGGCCTCGGAATGCTTCTTGAGGTCGTAGTCGGTGCGGTTGGCTACGCCTTCCAACTCGGACCAGCCGAATGGGAAGAGGTATTCGACATCGCCGCAGCCGGAAGCATAGTGCGCGAGTTCGTCCTGCGCGTGTTGACGCATACGCAGCTTTTCCGGAGTGACACCCAAATCGAGGTACCACTGATAGCGCTCATTCTGCCAGTATTCGTACCATTGAGGCGCTTCTTCGGGGCGACAGAAGAACTCCATTTCCATTTGTTCGAACTCACGGGTACGGAACACAAAGTTGCCGGGCGTGATTTCGTTGCGGAAGCTTTTGCCGATTTGGGCGATGCCAAAGGGCAGCTTTTTGCGCGTGGCGGTGACCACATTGTTGAAGTTGATGAAGATTCCCTGCGCCGTTTCCGGGCGTAGGTATGCCACGCTGGCAGAGTCCTGCACCGCGCCGACATTGGTTTCAAACATCAGGTTGAACTGGCGGACATCGGTCCAATCGTCGGTGCCCGAAACCGGGTCTTTGATCTTCTCATCGAGAATCAGCTGCTTGAGGCCCGCGTTGTCAGAGATGACCGCATTGAGACGTTCCTGGAGAGCGTCGGCCTTGTCCTGCTTCTTGCGCTTGCGATATTTCTCAATCTTGTTTTCGATTAAGTGGTCGGCGCGGTAACGCTGCTTAGAGGTCTTGTTGTCGATGAGTGGGTCTGAGAAGCCACCGACGTGACCGGAGGCGCGCCACACATCAGGCGACTGGATGATGGCCGAGTCGAGGCCGACGACGTCTTGGCGGGCATAGACCATACTTTCCCACCAGGCGTCTTTGACGCGCTTCTTGAGCTCAACCCCCAGCGGACCCCAGTCATAGGTGGAGCCTTGGCCGCCGTAAATCTCGGAGGCTGGAAACACAAATCCCCGGCGCTTGCACAGGGAAACAATCTTGTCCATCACGGAGGGAGCGGGTTTGGCCATGACCGCGAGATTCTACCCGCGCGGGCATGGCCCCATTTCGGTTCCGCCTTGGGCACTCGAAAAACCGGGCAATTCACTTGAACCTAAAATAGGCCCACTCGTTTTAAGACCATGCCCGCAAATCTTGTCTTGCTCGCCCTGTACTTGGCCCCGCAATCCGAGGGCCCTACACAAGAACCTGGCGCTAATTTCCCACAAAGAAGTGAGGAAATCGTCGTCAGCGCGACTGGCTTCCCAGAGGACAGTTTGAGCCAACCGCTGAGCATCGACACCATGAGTCAGGATTGGCTGCGGCAACGCAGCCGTAGTTTGCCGGAAGCTCTTCGCGGGCAACCTAGCGCGATGGTGCAAAAGACCGCCTATGGTCAGTCGTCGCCCTTCCTCCGCGGCTTCACCGGATTTCGCACGCGGCTTTTGGTCGACGGCGTGCCGCTGAATCACGCCGCGATGCGCGACGGTCCAAACCAGTATTGGAGCACAATTGATTCGCTGAAGGTAGAGCGTCTGGAGTTAGTGCGCGGACCTTCGAGCGTGCTTTACGGTTCCGACGCGATTGGCGGCACCGTCAATGCCATTGCACGCCGCGCTGAAGTCGGCGGCACTGGCTTGCAACTTGGTGGCTCCAGTTTCACCCGCTACAGCACCGCGGAGAATAGTTGGACCGAACGTTTAGAAGCGAGCATGAATCAAGGCAGCGAGTGGGGCTTTCTCGGCGGCGTCACCATGAGCCGCTTCGATGACCTCCGCGCTGGCTCCGGGAAGCTGCCGGAGTCGGGCTATGCGGAAGGCGGCGCCGACTTTCGCTTTGACCGCTATTTCTCCAATGGATTGGTTTGGACCTTCTCTGGCGAAACCTTTCGTCAAGCCAATGTGCCGCGCACACACAAAACTGTATTCGCTGTCCCCTACCAGGGCTCGAGCATCGGCAGCGAACTGCGCCGCGATCAAGATCAGGTCCGCGACCTGATTTATTCCCGCCTGAGTTGGGATGGTCAAGGGAGCCTCTGGGATCAGGGCGAAGTCACCCTGAGTTACCAACGCCACGCCGAAGACCGCGATCGCCTGCGCACGGGTGCGCGCCGCGACCTCCAGGGCTTCGAGCTGATTGACTGGGGTTTGACCGCACGTTTCGAAAGCGTACCCACCTCAAGCGGGATTTGGAGTTGGGGTGCCGAAATCCATGATCAGAATGTGGATTCCTTCCGTCATAACTTTGTGGGTGGCGCCTTCACCGGCAGTGCGGTGCAGGGCGCGATTGGCGATGACAGCAGCTATCGCTCGATTGAGGTCTATGCGCAAGACGAAATCCTTATCGACGAAGACTTCAGCTTGATTCCCGGCGTTCGCCTCAGCACCTACTCTCTTGATGCCGATCGCGTGGCAAATCCGGTCGCCGGCCCTACCGTGATTTCTCTTTCCGACGACTGGACCAATGTCGCCGCCAGCCTGCGCGGCGTTTGGTATCTGTCGCAAGAGAGCACGATTTATGGCGGGCTGTCCCAAGGGTTCCGGGCACCCAATCTTTCCGACATCACGTCGCTCGATGCCACCAGTGCGGTAGAAACTCCCACGCCCGGCCTCGACCCGGAGCATTACCTGCAAGCTGAGCTTGGCAGCAAAGGCCGCGACGGCGCCTTCTCGTGGCAAGCGTCGGCTTATCACACCATCGTTCAAGACATGATCGTGCAATCCCCTACGGGGGTGCTGATTGGTGGCACTCCCGAAGTGCAAAAGAGCAACGTCGGCGATGGTTGGCTGCAAGGCATTGAGTTCGCCGGAGACTACCAACTGAACACGCAGTGGAGTTTGTTTTTGAGTGCCTCGTGGATGAATGGCGAGGTGGATCAAATTGCCCTGCCGGCATCGACCACGGTGCGCGAGCCGATTTCGCGCCTAATGCCCTTCCAAGCTTCGACCGGCGTGCGTTGGCAAAGCGAAGACCAGCGCTACTGGGCAGAGGGTTGGACTTGGACCATGGACAACCAAGACAAGCTTGCGCTGCGGGATGCCGCCGATACCTCGCGCATTCCTCCGGGTGGCACTCCAGGATTCACCATTTTCGGCCTCTCAGCGGGCATGAAGATTCATCCTCAGGTGAATTGGTCGGTTTCTCTCGAGAACTTGGGCGATAAGAACTACAGGGTTCACGGCTCCGGTATCCAGGGCCCCGGCTTCAATGCCATCACTACCGTAGAGATTCACTTCTAAACTGATCGCGAAATCCTCACCCTCACCGGTTGTTTCCGTCGCCCCTGCCAGCCGTGCGCCCTTTGCACTGCTCGCTTCTGTCGCGGTGCACATGGGGTTGGCGGTGGGCATTTGGTGGCTGCCGGATCTTTGGCGTCAAGCCAAGCCAGCGAAGGAGCCGCCACGCTTCGACGTCGCCCTCACCGAAGCACAGAGTCCACGTGAGCAGATGTTGGCCGAGGCTTATGAAGCCGCACAGGATCCGCCGGTCGAGCCTCCCCTAGAATTGGAGCCGGAAGTGCAGCCCATGGTCGAGGTCGTGGAATCGCGACTCGAGGAAGAGCCGATTCCCATCACCGAAGCCATGCCTGGACCGCGGCCATGGCGACCCCAGCATTTGCGCTTTGATCAGAAACGCGCACCGCTGGCTTCCACCCCTGAGGAACAGGCCGCCAAAGCTGTGCCAACAGTCCCGGAAACCGAGGCCGCACCAGCAATCCCGGAGAAGCAAGTTTTGGTCGTACTCAGTCCACAACGCGATCCCGCGCAATCTCCCCCACCAAGTTATCCGCGTATCGCGCGCCGCTATGGTTGGGAAGGTACGGCTGAATACTTGGTGCAGATCAATGCGCAGGGACGCGCCACAAGCTTGTCGTTGGTCAAGAGCAGCGGGCATGAAGTTCTAGACGAGGCCGCGAAGAAAGCCATCTTGAGTTGGCTCTTCCATCCAGGATCGGAAAACGGCCAGGCCGTTGCCGGTGAACTCCTGGTGCCGATTCGCTTTCATCTCACCCCGAAATAAGAGCCAAGAACATGGTGCAGGCGGCGTTATTCAGCATGCAAACCTCGAGACTCCTTCCTGTGGTGGGCCTAGCGCTCGCACTCGGCTCCTGTCATAGTCAGCCGCCTCCACCAAGTGACACGGTTAGTTTGCGGATTGATCACTGCCCATCGCCGCAGGAGATTGCCTCTTGGCAACGCCAGGAAGATTTGGTGGAGCTCATGATTTGGACCGACGGCGAGGGGTTCGGTACAGAGGGCTCTATTCCAAAACGCTTTGGCGATGAAGGCTTGGTGCAGCTAGCCTCCATTTCTCAATTACGACGACTCACCATAGGTGGCTGGGATATGGCGTATAGCGACATGGGCTTGCAGGCCTTGGAGGAGTTGGAGGAGTTGGAACACTTAAGTTTGTGCCAAGCTCCAGGGGTCAGCGACATGGGTATGAAAATCGTGGCGCAGCTGCCAAGTCTGCGTTCTCTGGATATCACTTACACGAAAGTGACCGATGTTGGCTTGGAGCATTTGCTCGACGCCCCTCAACTCGAAGAAGTCTCCTTTGGATGGGCGCAATCGAGCGTGCGAGATTTGGAAGCCTTCCGCAAGCGGCACCCTGAGGTCACCTGGTTCGACAGCACTAAGCTTTAGGCTTGGTACGGAACCGAAACGGTCCGGAGCTCTTCCACGCAAAGAGCCGTGAGCTCTTTTCCATAGACGCATCCGGTATCTAAGCCCCACGCCACATAGGCACCCTTGGCATTGCGCTTCGGTCCGGACAGCGATTGGGCGTGACCGAAGACCACCAACTCTGGACCTTGCCATGCCTCGTGCCAGGTGGGCTTGCCAGAAACCTCGCGGCACCGGCTTAGGCGTACCAGTTCGAACTCGGTCATTTCCGAGGGGTGCTTGCCAGGCAATACTGAAGCATGAACCAAATACCACGGTTGGCCATCGCGGCGTATGCCCTCGAGGAAATAGGGCTGCCCCTCGAGAAAGGCAATGAGTTCTTGCGCCTGTGCATGCCCAATCGGAGCCAGGACTGCACCATTGTCCCCCTGTAAATCTTCCAGGGCGCCAGGCTGATCCTGCACGCGCTGCATCAGTGCCCACTCGTGATTCCCCATGACCATGGCAAACTGCTGGCCAAGGCTTTTGAGTTGGGTCAACACCGCATAGGGTTCCGGTCCACGGTGAAACAAATCACCGGCGGACAACAGGCGGTCTTGCGGACGCAACGACAAGGCGTCGAGCAGTCGTGCCAAGGCATCGGCACAACCGTGAATGTCGCCAACAATCCAGGTTAGGCCGGCAGCGCCTTCTTCCATTCGCGCTCGACTTCTTCCATCCATTCGCCGAGACCTTCTCCGCGTGGGTCATACACCAAGCCAGCGGCTTCAAAGAGTTCGGGCAGCTTGCGCGAACCGCCGAGGCTTAAGGCGTGCCGATAATCCGCAACAGCAGCTTCTGGCTCTTTGCGGTAACGAATCCACAACTGCAGTGCCCCCATTTGCGCTTGGGCGTACTCAATGTAGTAGAAGGGCACGTGGTAAATGTGCAACTGCCGTTGCCACAAAGAATCGCGCTCGGCCTGGAGGCCGCTCCAATTCACCTTGCCGGCAAAGCGGTCGTGCAAAGAGCACCAGTAGGCGCGGCGCTCCTGGGCGTCGGCCTCGGCGCCGTCGGTGTACAACCATTGCTGGAAGCCATCAATCACGGCGACCCAGGCAAAGGTGGTGATCATGCCTTCCAAACTTTGCAGGCGCGCGCGGCGTGCTTCCTGTGCGGGATAGACCTTAGCAAAGTGCTCCATGGCCATCGATTCCATGCCCATCGAAGCAACTTCGGCGAACTCCAAAGGCGGCATGCGATAACTCACGGGTTCGAGGTGGCGCGCAAACAAACCGTTGAGGGCGTGCCCACCTTCGTGCACCAAGGTCTCGATGTCGCTGTGCGTCGTTCCCGAGTTGGCAAAGATGGTCGGCACGCGCCGGCGCTCATAGGTGTCCATGAAACCTCCGGGCGCCTTGTGTGGGCGCGTGTCCAAATCCAAGAGCCCGGCACTGTCCATCCAGCGCAACTCCTCACCAAAGTTCGGATCGATGGCTTCGAGCAGCCGCGCGGAAACATCGACCTGTCCGGCGGGGTCTTGAAAGGGTTCAAAGGCGGGTGCGCCCTCAAGGTCCACGCCCATGTCCCAGGGGCGAAGCTGATCCAAACCAAGCGCCTGTTGACGATGCGCTTGCAAACGCTCCATCACCGGTACGACCATGTTGGCGACGTTGTCGGCAAAGGCGAGGCAGTCGGCCGGCGTGTAATCAAAACGCTCCTTGGCGTCGTGCATGTAATCGCGGAAGTTGCTGTAGTCCGCGTTCTTCGCCTGGGCGATTCGATTTTCGCGCATTTGCGTGAACAGATCGTCCAGGGCGTCGGCGTCTTGCAGGCGTCGTGCGGCACTAACTCGCCAGCTTTCTTCGCGCGTGGCACGATCTGGGTCTTCGAGGAAGGGGCGCATGGCGGAAAGCGTGCGCGTTTCACCACGGAACTCCACGGTCATGGCGCCAATCAAGCGATCATATTGATTGATGAGCTCTTCTTCTTGCGCTTCGAGCGCTACATTCTCTTGGCGATAGAGCCGCGCGGCCAAATCAACTTCGCGGTCGTAAACCTCCCATTCTGGACCGAGGTCCTTGCGGAATGGGCAGGCAAGATAGATGCGATCCAAACGATCTTCCAAGGGCTTCACTGCCGGTAGCAACTCCGTTTGGAAAGCGAGGTGAGCTTTCTCTAAGTCCTCGTCATCGGTGTGGCATTGCGAGGCATAGCTACGAGTCAGCGATTCTTCGGCTAGAGCCGAGGCCAACTCCGAGCGGTCCAGCAGCCATTCTTGCAAGGCTTCCACACTGTCCAACTCACGTTCGGCCAAAGCCAAGAGGAAGGACTCCACGTCGGCAAAGGTGCTTATGGACAAATCTTCCGGCAGGAACTTAGCCGGTGGAGCTGGGTGACGAACAGCAGTCGAAGTCATGGGGAAACTAAAGGGGTGTTAGGGATTAGGACGAGAAATCGCGTTCGGCACGCGCTGGGCGGGTCATCAAGTCGCGCACGGCTTGGCGCGGATCGTTTTCCTCGAACAAGATGGCATACACCTGTGAGGTAATCGGCATGTCTACGCCAAGGCGGTCCGCCGCGCCGTGGATCGCTTGGCAAGTCCACACCCCTTCCGCGACCTTTTCGGTCTTGGCCAAGATTTCTTGCAGCTTCTCACCGCGTCCGATGGCTTCGCCGAGGGAACGGTTGCGCGAGTGTTGCGAATAACAGGTGACCATGAGGTCGCCGGCACCACTCAAACCAAAGAAGGTTTCGCGCTGTGCGCCTTGGGCTTCACCGAAACGAGCCATCTCGACCAGTCCACGCGAAACCAGGGCGGCTTTGGCGTTGTCGCCAAGGCCGATGCCATCGGCGATGCCGGCGCCAAGGGCAATGATGTTCTTCAACGCACCGCCAAGTTCGACCCCCACCAAATCTTTGCTGGTGTAAGCACGAACCGCGTCGCTGGCCAGGTGTTCTTGAGCTCGTTCGGCAAGAGCTGGATTTTTGGCGGCGGCCACTAAGGATGTGGCTAAGCCACGCGCGGTTTCTTCGGCATGACTAGGACCACTGACGACGCCGAGCATGCTGTCATCGCCGATGACTTCGGCCAAAATCTGCGTCGGCCGTTGCAATGTGGAAAGCTCCAAACCTTTGGACGCCGAATATAGTGGAAGACCACGCAAACGGTCTCCAAAGCGGGTAAAGGTTGGGCGAATGAACTGGGTCGGGACCACCGAGTAAACCTCATCGACGCCCTCGAGGGCGGCGTCGACATCGGAAGTCCAAAGAATGTCTTCGGGAATCGGAATGCCGCCGAGGAACTTGCGGTTGTCCCGTGTGCGCGCCACCTCTTCGGTGTAGGCAGGATCAAAACCCCAGACATGGGTCTGGCGGCCAGCGCGGTGCAGAGACAGCGCAATCGCCATGCCCCAACCACCATCTCCAATCACTAAACTCTTTCCACTCATGATTCGTCTCCTGATGGTTTCTTGCCGACGCGATGTTCCTCACCGCGCAAGATGCGCATGAGGTTGCTGCGATGGGTAAAGATTAGAAACACTCCCCCTGCCGCGGCAAAGGCAATCACTAAGGCACTGCGGTTCCAGGCCCAGGCAGCGAGCGGCAAGGCCAAGCCAAAGGCTATGGAGCCTAGCGAAACCCAGCGTGTAAAACGCACGGTGAACAACCAGGCGAGGCCAGCGGTCAGGGTGCCTAGGGGTAGCAGAGCCAACATCGCACCGCTCAGAGTCGCAACGCCCTTACCGCCACGAAAGCCATGCCATAACGGCCAAACGTGACCGAAAATCGCGCCTGCCCCCGCGGCGACGGCGGCAGCCTCGGACACAGGCCACAGCAACAGGGCTAGGAGCGCCGGTGCACAACCCTTGAGCATGTCGAGCAAATAGGCGGCGACGGCGTAGCGTCGGCCTAGTGCTCGCCCGAGGTTGGTCGCTCCTAAGTTGCCACTTCCTACCTTTCGCAAATCCACGCCTTGACTGCGCGCGAGGACCAGGGAAAAAGAAACGGAACCGAGTGCATAACCGCCCCCAGCGCAGGTGATGACCGCGGTCAGCTCCTCCATCAGCACAGGATAGCGCGGCCGCTCAGAAAAAGACTTGACCACACGGGATGAGACGCTATGAACAAGCCTGGAAGTGGGCCTTAGACCCCCTGTCCAAACTCAGACCAGCAGAATACCGTGACCTACGTCATTGCCGAACCTTGCGTCAACACTAAGGATCAAGCCTGTGTTGATGTGTGCCCTGTGGAGTGCATCTACGAGTCGGAGCCACAGCCCGGCACCCTCGAGCTCCCCATGTTCATTCACCCAGATGAGTGCATCGACTGTGGTGCCTGCGAGCCCGAGTGCCCGGTAGACGCCATCTTCCCTGAAGATGATGTGCCAGACCACTGGGTTTCCTTTATCCAGGCCAACGCAGACCTGGCCGCCGAAAACGACGGCTAGAACGGATCCCCCCTTTGGGGGACCGCAGCCTCACTTTGGAGGCCAAGCCTCGTGCCGACGGGGCAAAAAAAGAAACCGGGTTCCCTTGGGAACCCGGTTTCCTGTTTTGGAGCGGCTGATCGGATTTGAACCGACGACAGCTACCTTGGCAAGGTAGTGCTCTACCACTGAGCTACAGCCGCGTAAGGGGCGAAAAGATAGCTGCCTCCGGGCAAGCTGTCAACGAAACTACGGGTTTTTCCCGCTACCTTGGGTTCGGCTGACCAATGGCGAAGAGGCGACATCCACTTGTTCAAAGGCCTCTAGAGCACGTCGGCGCACCATCGCCTGGACTTCTTCCAGGCTGTATTCGGTTAAAGGAATTTGCCCGCCGGCCATACGACCATGACCGCCACAGGCTCCTTGCTCACCAAGGATGAAGCGCAAAACGGGGTAGGCATCGGCATCGGGCAAGTCACTGCGCAAACTGACCTGATAGCGACCTTCAGACGCTCCTCCAGCAAGGGACCAAGTTTGTCCCTTCAAGCGCAGAAACCAATCAGCCACTTCGGCGACGGATTCCGGACTATTGACCTCGCCAAGGATGGTCAGCACCAGTGGACCAAAGACCTCCCCCGCGTCAAGAGCTTCACGGATTTGGCGGAAGTATTCGCGGGGTAGCGATGGTTGGTCAATCGCTCCAAGCAGTTTACGATCGGCTTGTTGCTCAAGCCGACGGAAGGAAATCTCGTCGAACTCGGTCGCGCCGCGTAAAAGATTGTTGGTGTCGTAGCGCACACCGCAGAAGAGAGCGGTTGCGGTGCGCACATCAGGTTCGACTCCATAATGGCGCAACAGGTGGTCGACCATGGTCGAAGTCGCGCCATAACTGTCATCGACCCAACGGAACGGAACCTCGGTCTCTTGGTCGTCTTGGTTTTCACCGACTGAGCCCAAGTGGTGGTCGATGAACCCAATCAGGGGAACGCCGCCTGGCGGATGGGTATGGGTGAAATGGGGCTGCGAATCGACCACGATGAGGCCGGCGTAGGCCGCAGGATCGACCCCGCCCTTGGGCAAGGCGCGGATCTCCAGCAGCTCACGCATGGCGACGTTCTCTGCGCGGCGGATGCGCCCTTCCAATACCATGGCCGAAGCCAGGCCGAAACGCTGTTCCAGCAAGTAGGCCATGCCCACCATGGCGCCCAGGCCATCCGGGTCCGGGTGGCGGTGGGTGCAAAGGAGCACTTGGCCTGATTCAGGCAAAGCCTTGGCGAAGCTGTCGAAATCCATCGGTCAGCGAAGATTGAGGGCGTGCAAGGAGGAGCGGGCCTCCTCGACGACCATCCCAGGATACGACGGCGCAAGCCTAAGGGCTTTGACCGCCGCAGAGGGCAGGTATTCAGCCAGCAGCTGCCAATCGACCACGCCGGTCCCAGGCGGTTGGCCTCCGAGGCCCTGATGACAGTCCTCTAGGGTCGCACCAAGGCAGCAAGAGGCAAATCGATCCAGCCAGGCCGCCGCCTCTTCCCCTCCTGCGAGCTGCCGCGTGGCGGTGGCGCCGACGTCGTGCCAGTAGCCGATTTCATAGCGCTTGGCCTCCTCCAGGACCATTTCCATGGTGTGCAGAGTCAGAAGTCCTGCGGGTGAAGCCAATACGCGCAGGCTGATGCTTAGGCCAGGAGCCAACTTGCGAATCGAGGCGATGCGACGCAATAAATCCTCTAGCTGTTGCTCCTGGCTGGCGAGATCCTGCTGCTGGAACTCCTGCAAGGCTTCGTCTTGTGGCTCCAGACTCTCTCCCTGGTACACCCGATCGAGCAGAGCTTGGGCGCGCGCAGCTCGAGTTGCCTCCGAATCCACACCGGCGCTCAGCAGCAAATGGCTACAGGTGAAGCCACGGAGGGCCTGAATGAGGCTTTCCGCGGCGGCTGGAGCACCGTCCGGGGCAGACAGGAGATTGGCGTCTAGAACCCCGATTTCGGAGCCCTGAGGCTTCTGGAGGCGGCTCGGGCCCGGAATCTCCAGGCGGTCTGAACCGCTGGCTTCATCTTCGAGTAGGGCCAAACCGCGAAAGCCAAGGTTTCCGGCCAGCTCGAGCTGAGCGGGCCATGAGGATTGGCGGCGGCGGCTCCAGGAGGAGGCGAGAAGCATGGCGCCATTGTCGCGTATTTTTTGACAGAAGAACAACCAACGACCGAGGTCGTTGATAGTATCGGTGGTAAGGCATTTGCCTCCAGCCCAACATTCATCATGATTCTTTCCACAATTCTTCTGCTGAGCCCGACGCTCAGCCCCCTCGCTCTGCAGCAGGCAGAGCCTCAGGTCATCATCCGCCGTCAAGGTGTAGAAAGCGCTCCACAGAAGGTGCGCGTCCGAGTCCATCCAGAGCACTCCCATGGAGAGCACCCGCAACAACTCGTCGAGGTGCAAGATCTGGAAACCGAAATGCTTGCGCTTGAGCTTGCCACCCTCGAGGCGGAAATCGGTGAACTAGAGCGGCGAGAGATCCTTACCGAGCTCGCTAGGCAAGAGCCTGGTCATGGCGAGAGCCATGCGCGCATCGTGATTCGTTTCGGCGATGGCCGTGAAGAGATCATGGAATGGACTGGCCAGGAAGGCGACTTGCACCATGAACTCAATACCATGCTTGGCCAAGGATCCGGCCAACACGAAATGATCTTTCTCAGCGAGCAAGCCCCTGAATCAGAGGATTGCGAGGCCAGCGAATGCGAGAAGTTCAATGAAGAAGTCTTCACTTGGGCCGCCCCAAGCGCTGGGGCATGGACAACGGAAGCCCCTCATGCGATGGCCTTCGGCGCAGCCGACCTCAACTTTGGTTGTGATTGCGAAGGATGCCCGCTGAGTTCGCAAAGCATGCAGAGCATCCAAGTTGCCCCGCAAGTTGGTCAGCGCCAAGTGCTTCGCCTAGGTTCCGGCCAAGCCCCCATGGCTCAGGGCCGCGCCCAGATCCGCATGGCTCCAGCCCAGCAAGCTCAGTCCAATCACGGCTTGAGCTTCCACGCTGCCCCTCCGCAAAGGGTAGAGCAGCGCCAGATGCGCGTGCCGATGCCCCCCACTCCGCCCATGCCTCCTCAAGGGATGCGCCATAGTGGCGGCGTCACGCAACGCGTCGATCACCTCGAACAGCGGCTCGATCGCATCGAGGCCATGCTCGCCGAACTCCTGGAGCGACGCTAAATCAGCGTCAGCCCCTGTTGGCGGGTGGTTTCCTGGAGGAGGCCACCCGCTTTCCCGTACAATCTAAATCCTGGGACCTGACTCGAAGGTCCCCTCTCAATCTCGACTGAAGACATGAAGACCATGGTCAAATTCCTCTCTGCCCTTCTCCTGCTGTTCGCAGCTTCCTGCCAAGCCCCAATGGCTGGCTCTGATTGCACCGACTGCGACGAGCAGTGCACCGATTGCGCCGAAGCCATGGCTTGCGAAGCCTGTGCCGCTGGTGAAGAGTGCACCGACTGCGCCGCTGGCGCGGTTGCCGCATCCATGATGGTCGCCGAGCTCGAAGAGTGCGAAGGTGGCGAGTGCTGCGCCGAAGGCGAAGCGAAAGCAGATGCTTGCGCCGAAGGCGAAGCGAAAGCAGAAGCTTGCTGCGAAGAAGAAGGTAACTAGGCTCTCCGCCTAAACCTGAATGCCCCCTGCGGGCACCTCGACCCCTTGCCGCTCTTGCAGCAGGGGGTCGACTATTTCATGAAGAAATTCGCGCACTTGCTCGGGGGCGCGACCGACAAAGCGGCGCGCATCGACGAGCTCTGGGAGTTGCCCTTTGATGGCAGCGAAGGCCGGATCACCCTCGATGCGCTCAAGCAAATCATTCTCGCCATCCCCAGCCTTGAGGCGATAGGCCGCTTCGTGGCTGTGCACACGAATGCGTTCATGCAGGTCTTGCCGATCGCCGCCGGCTTGGACGGCGGCCATAAGGATAGATTCCGTGGCCATGAAGGGAAGCTCGGCGTTGAGTTGACGCGCAATCACCTTGGGGTAGGGCACCAAACCGGAAACCACATCTTGCACCAGGAGCAGGAGAGCGTCGGCAGCGAGGAAGGACTCGGGAATGGCAATCCGGCGGTTCGCGGAGTCATCTAGGGTGCGCTCCATCCACTGGTTTGCCGCCGTATCTAGGGCATTGGGCACCAAGTGCAGCAGGTAGCGCGAGAGCGCGCCGATGCGTTCCGAACGCATCGGGTTGCGTTTGTACGGCATGGCCGAAGAACCAATCTGACTCTTGCCAAAGGGTTCTTCGAGTTCGCGGCGGTGCGCCATCAGGCGCAGATCTACGGCGAATTTCGCCGCGGAGGCAGCAATCCCGGCCACGGCATGCAAGACGATGCCATCCCATTTGCGCGGATAGGTTTGACCGCAGACCGCAACGGAGGCAGGAAAGCCCATGCGTTCGGTCAGGCGGCGGTCGAGTTCCCGCACCTTGTCGTGATCGCCGTCGAACAACTGCAAGAAGCTCGCTTGGGTCCCCGTGGTTCCCTTAACCCCGCGGAAGGGAAGACGAGCCAAGACATGCTCGAGCTCTTCCAGGTCGAGCAAGAAGTCTTGCAGCCAAAGTGTGGCACGCTTACCTAAGGTGGTTGGCTGAGCCGGCTGGAAGTGAGTGAACCCGAGAACGGGCAAATCGGCCTGTTCGTGAGCAAAGGAACGCAGGGCGCGCATCACACCGACTAAGCGCGCGCGCAAGATGCGCAAACCATGTTGCATGCACACTAGGTCGGCGCCATCGGCCACAAAGCAACTCGTGGCGCCCAAGTGGATGATGCCCTTAGCGCCAGGCGCTTTTTCTCCATAGGCGTGGACATGCGCCATGACATCGTGGCGAAGCTCGCGCTCGAGTTCCGCGACGCGGTCAAAGTCGATGTCTTCGCGGGCGGCCTTGAGTTCTTCGATTTGTTCCTCGCGAATGTCTAAGCCCAACTCGCGCTCGCAGGTGGCCAAGCCAATCCACAAATCACGCCAGACTAGGGCGCGGTGGCGCGCGGAAAACGCTTCTTGCATGGCAGCACTGGCGTAGCGAGTGGCCAACGGCGAGGAGTAGGTGGCGTGCGGATCAGAAGACATGTGGCAGGGAGGGTTGAACAACCAAGAAGCCAAGAGCTTACTTGGCGAAGGGCAGTTCCCAAGGCGGGGCGAAAGAGGGAAGGCAGTTCCAAGCAAGCCCGATGGAGACCAGAAAAAGCACCAGGCCTAAACGTGTACGCAAGGGCGGGTCTCGGTCGCTGGCGATAGCCAAAATCAGGCCGATGGTGATGCCCAGGAGATCGGAGAGGAGGTCCCAATAGGACGCATCGCGGAAGGGCACGGTACTTTGGTGCCATTCGTCTGCCAGGCCGACGGACAAAACAAAAAGGGACAACATGGGCCAATGGCGCCACCGTGCTGGCTTACCAAGAGCAAGCAGAAAACTCAAACCGACAGCGGCATACAAAGGCTGGTGAGCTAGGTTGCTGAGGTAGCCACGTAGCTGGCTAACTCCGACTTGTTGTCCACTCCCGCCAATTCCACCCAATACGGCAACCATCAGCAATACAAAAACACACATGGCGATGCGCCACGGCTTTGGCCAAGCCAAGACTTGGCGATAACGGATGGGCGCATTCAGCGGGTTCATGCTGTGGGTTCCAGCAGCAAAGACAGGTCCAAAGCAGTCACCGAATGAGTCAACGCTCCCATAGAGACTCGATCGACGCCGCTTGCCGCGAAGGCCGGAAGAGTTTCCCAAGTGATGCCGCCGCTGGCTTCCAAAATGGCTTGTGGAAATTCCTCGCGTAAGGAATGCACCACCTGTGGAAGTTTTTCCGAGGAGAAGTTGTCCAGTAAAACGTAGTTTGCTCCGGCGCCTAAGGCGTGCCGTGCTTCTTCGATGGTTTGCGCTTCCGTGCCGAGGATTTTTTCCCCACAAGCTTTCCGCGCCTTGGCCACCGTTTGCGCATAGGAAAGACCTGAAAGCGCAAAATGATTCTCTTTGAGCAAAAGTTGATCTGCTAAATCACGGCGATGGTTGACTCCCCCGCCGGCAACCACCGCGGCCTTTTGCGCGTCTCGTAATCCTGGCGTGGTTTTGCGCGTATCTAATAAAGCCAAAGACCCTGCGCGGGCTACCGCTTCAGCGGTGGCGGTGGCGACGCCGCTCAATTGCTGCAAGAAATTGAGTAGGGTGCGCTCGGCAGCAAGTAAGGCACGGGCAGGCCCCTCACAGCGAAGAACTTCCTGGCCAGGTTGAACGCGATCACCGTCTTGTGCAGACCAAACTTGGCGAATGCCTGGGTGGCACTGGTGCAGGGTTTCCTCGGCATAGGCTCGACCTGCGAGCACTCCCGAGGCACGAGCGAGGACCACCGCTTTGGCTTGGGCATCGGCAGGGACGACCGCCAGGGAGCTCGCATCTTCCTGGGCGAAGTCTTCCGCAAGGGCACGCGACACGGTTTCTGCCGCGGTTTCGAGGCGATTCTCGACCTGGTTCACCGAACCATTCTACTATCGCGCAGGACAGGGCTAAGGGGCATGCATGCGGTACCAACGCTCCACTTGGGCCGCAGTGACAGCGCCGATGTCGGGTAGCAGGGCCAAGCGCTCGGGAGTCAATGGCACTTCTAAGGAAGCGCGGTGCTCCAATATGGCTTGGGCTCGACCTGTGCCAACTCCGGGCAACCAGCTCAACTCCACGGCCGTTCCTCGATTCAAATCTGGAACATAGCTTTGCGGACCGCCACCAGGTTTTTGCCATTCCTGGAAGGCGAGTTGTGGCTCTTGCGGAGGATGGGCCAAATCCCGCACGGCAACGGCCGCACATAGGCCAGCCAACAACATCGGCCAAAAGAGTTCACGGTAAGGCTTCATGCCTTGCCGACGTGTTCACACCGCTTGCGGCACTCTTTCTTCTTGAGCCAATAAACGACTCAATAGTTCGTCGAGCAAATGGTCCACAACAAAGGGTTCCTCAATGCGGCGCACTTCCTGGCCCTCGCCCTGTGCCAAAGCCAAAACGTGGTCTCCCTCACGGAATAAGGCCAAAATCGGTAAGCCAAGATGGCGCAACAGCAGCGTGCCTCCAGCATCAATCAACTCAATCGGTGGACGCAGGCGGCCGGCGCCCTGCAACAGTCGCTGCAATGCACCTGCAATGGTAGCTGGCAAAGCCCTTGACCAATGCTCATGATTCTCGGTGGGCAATAACCGCAGAGGAATGAGCGTGTCTTTCTGCTCCTCCCACTGCCACCAGGCCAAGGGAAAGGCCTGCGCCAATACCTGCAAGCGCCGGCGCATCGATTTCCGCGGACTGCGGCTCAAAATCGTGACCCGCAATTCATGCGCGCGCAAGAAGGTGCCCGCCAAGGGAGGACCCTCTCGACGCACGGTCGCGACCGCATCGAGCAAGGCGACGAACTGTGCCTTCTTCAAACTCTCGGCCTGCAGGACCAGCATCGGGCGGCCCAAGGCGTCGACCGCGATGCCGACCAGCGGTAACCGCTCCCAAGGCACATGGGGGGCCATCGCGACCCACTGCATCCCTGGTTCGAGGACCTCGGGTTGCTCACGCAGTGCTTGTGGAAAAGGACACTGCGCGGAGGGTTCCTCGGCAGGGTTCATAGGAATGCGGACTTCTATTGAAAGGAAGTCCCAGGGGGCAGTGTAGCCGAGGAACGGCGCCCTGAGGGCCCTTTTACCGGGCTTTCCAAGGAGGACGCATTTGCAAAGCCAGGGTCCAGAAGGAGGCATAAGGCAATGGCGACGGCATCGGCCTCGTCGGCACTGGCCAAGCTCTCTGGGGCATCCACCAGGTGCATCCGCAGCAAACTTTCTACTTGGTCTTTCGTCGCTTGCCCCGCCCCCGCCACGCGAGCTTTGACCGTTGCAGGAGCCAGCTCCTGGACCGGGCAATCCGCCTGTGAGGCGGCCAGCAATACCACCCCACGGGCTTCGCCCAAACGCAGTGCGGAGCGCGCATTTAATCCAAAGAAAGCCCCCTCCAGTGCCAGCGCCTGCGGTTGCCATGCGGAGATTTGCGCGCTGAGCTCCTGATGGAGCCCTTGCAGGCGCTCGGCAATCGGTTTCGGTGCCCGCCCCAAACGGCACAGACCAGAAGCGCAATAACGCAGGCGGCCGTCGGGAAGGCGTTCTAAAACCGCCCACCCTGCCAGCTGGGTGCCGGGGTCGACACCAAGAACCCGCACCGAGGTCATGCCTTCATGCTACTTCGGCAGGTCGTGGGTCAATTGCTGCCCCGGCGACAAATCCAGAAGCTCGGAGCGGTAAGCTCCGCGAGTCACCCGGTACTTGCCAGGGGCAAGCCCACCAAACCGATAGCTGCCATCGCTTTGCGGCATGGCAATGCCTTGGTTACCACCCTGCTCGTCTTCGAGTTCAATGATGGAAACGCCAGAGAAGCGACCTGGCCCGGTTGCCTCGGTATCAAAGGAGTCATCGATGCCACCGATCGCGCATTCCGCGACCAGCTGACGCACGCCGAGGTTCTGATCTTGATGCTGGTTTACCGCAATCGGTTCCGAAGTCCACTTGGCAAAGCCTTTGGCGCGGACTTCGATTTGCCACGAACCGGCAGGTAGATCACGCAAAACAAAACTGCCATCTGCTGCGCTAACAGCGCGAGCCAGAGCGCCATCGTCCATGCCCATTTCCATGGCTCCGCCATCGCCGTTGTCCATCACCACAATCGAAATGGCGCGTGACCGAGGCTGGTCTTCCTCGCCTTGCTCGACCTTCTGCAAGGAAACTTTTGCCCCAACGACGGGGCCGTTGGCGCTCATGAGCACTCCCGATAAAGTGGCACCTGATACTTCAATTTCACTTTGCTGATGGCCCGGCTGAAGCGTCAGGCTTTGTTCCACTTTGACGGCATCGGCGCTGGCTCGTGCGACCAGGATCCAATTCCCAGCAGAGACGGGCGCTATGCGCACGCGCCCCTGTTCATCAGTCCATTGGTGGCGCGATTGCTTGGCGCCGAAAACGAAGGCGTCGTCTTCCAGCTCTTCTTTGAGCCAAACTTCCACGCCAGGAGCCGGCTGACCATGGCGCAAGGCCAAGACCTCGACAGTAGCCAAGGCATCGACCGTCACCGTGACCTCTTGCGGGGTTTCGGCTTGGACCTCCACCACCGACACCACATGCCCGTTCGGCTCCGGCGTGTCCATGCCGATGACGCTGAAGGTCATGCCGCCAGTCATATCGCCTGCGCGATAAGACAACTCGTAACGCCCACTTGCCAAATCGGTCCATACCGCACGACCGGCGGCATCGCTGGTTTTCTCCAACAACTTGGCTTCTGGCGTGCCCTCTTGGGCCTCTAAGGGACGAAGCACGACTTCGACGCCGGAGACCACTTCACCCATGGAATCTTGCACCAATACGTGCAATCGACTTGCCTTCTGCAACGACAGTTCCAGCTCTTGCGCACCCTCGCGGCGCTCCAGTTGCTTGACCTGAGTGGCAAAGCCACTGGCATGGACGCGAATCTCATAGCTCCCGGGAGCCACCCCAGGCAACAAGGCATAGCCAAAGGCATCTGCGGTCGCGAAAGTCGGGGCACGACCACCCATCATGCGATGGGTTCCGCCACCCTCTCCGTCATCAAAGTTTTCCTCGATGACAATGTTCTCTGGGCCATCAAAGCCCACAGCTGAGACGCGCACGCTGGCTCCGGCAACCGGCTTGCCCTCATGCATCACGCGCACGAGAAGATGCTCGGCAGCTTCCATTTGCCATTGCAGGTCTTCTTGACTGACGACGAATGGTTGTGGCTCCATGCGCAGTTCTCCCCCAGGGTGGGAAGCTTGGGGCGTATAGTCTCCTGGAGCCAAATCAACGAAGCGGAACTCCCCACGCTCATTGGTGGTCACGCCCATTTGCCGGCCTGGCATGAGGATTTCGTCGAATTCCTCATCGACCGCGGCCAAGCTAAGTTCCTGATTTGCCGCCGGACTTCCATCTGCAAGAAGCAAGACGCCTGCCACAATCAAAGTTGGGCGCAAGCGTGCCACCAACTCACCACCTCCGGCTTGCTCCACAAGCGAAGTCGCCGCAAAGCCAGCGGCGCTGACCCGTAGATTCGCCAACCCTTCGCTCAATCCGCTCATGACGAAGCGGCCGCTGGCGTCACTCTCTACGGCACCTGGGGGTAACTCACCTTGACCCTCACGATCCCTTCGGCTGACCATCAAATCAATCATGCGTCGCTGCGGTCGAATGATTGCGCCGGCAATGGGCTGATTATCGGGATCAAGCACCACCCCCTTCACTGTGCGCCCTTCTTGCAGCGGCACAATGACCTCAATGTCCTGGCTTTGCCCAGCGGCCGCAATCGGTTCGACAACACCGAACTGATAACCGGTAGCACGAGCCTCGATTTTGTATCGGCCAGCCTCAACACCCTCGAAGGCAAACCGCCCTTGGGAATCGGTACGTTCGGCTTGGACCCGACCGCCACCATCGAACATGGTGCTACCGCTCGAAGTCAGAATCACTTGGGCCTGGGCGACGGCCTGCCCTTGTGGGTTGCGCACTACGCCGAGGATTTGGTCGGCGGGCTCTAAGCGCCATGCGCCGAGGTCAACGATTTCTCCGGCATGCAGCGCATTGACGTTGAGGTTGGCTTCTCCCCAATGTCCACCATGGGAACGCAAGCGCCAATCCTGGCCGGACTCCACTTCAAAAGTGGCATAGCCATCGACAGCCTCAAGCGTTGCCTCAGGTTCTTGAGCTGGGCCACCGTCGGAGACGACGAAACCTCCGAAATCTGTGTTGGGGTTATGACGGTGGAGGCTGACTTCAACACCATCTGCCGCTTGGCCTTTGCGGCCCACCACGCGAACCTTCAACAGGCCCTTGTTCGCCGCAGCGAGGCGAGCGCCAAGATCGACGATGCTGTTCGATTCGGAATCACGCTGCACTTGATCCAGCACCGAGGGGTCGGCAGCCAGCACCTCGGAATCTGTATTGGTCATGGCCTCTGCCTGGTCCAGTTGCGTGGATTCACTGCCCTGGTTTTGGGCTGAATCCTGTTCGGATTGCGGCTGATTGAGGATGAAGAGCAGGCCACCTGCAAGCAAGAGCAGGAGGGCTATGGGGAGGGCTAGTCGTGACATGGTTGGCTTGGGGCAGGGGGGTGCTTCCCTTGCCCACGCGCAAACTACCATGGTCGTTAGAGAAAATAGCCCTGCCTCCGTGCTAACCTCGCCGTCATGGGCCTCTCTGTTGCTGCTGTCGTCCTAGGAGCTGGTTCCGGAAGACGTCTTTCGGGGACCAACAAGGCCCTGCTCACCCTCGCCGGGGAACCCATGATCGCCCATAGTCTGCGTGCCCTTCGCGGGGTGTCTTCGATTGCGCAAATCATCGTGGTCATGAACCCTCACGATCAGGAAAGGCTTCTGGCAGAGTGGCGGGTCAGCCCGCAGGATCTTGGTGCCGATGTCGTGATCCCAGGCGGCTGCGAGCGCTGGCTATCGAGTCAGGCTGGCTGCCAAGCGAGTACTCCCCCACCACAGGTGGCCGATGCCGATTCCCTGCTTTTGGTGCACGACGCGGCGCGGCCGATGGTGCAACCAAGCGACATTCAGGCGGTGGTTCATGCTGCCCAGGAAAACGGTGCCGCTCTCCTCGCCGAACCCGTCGCCGACACCTTGAAATCGAGCGGGCAAGATTCCCATGTTCTCGACACGGTTTCTCGCGATTGTCTGTGGCGCGCGCAAACGCCGCAGGTGGCTCGCCGCGATTGGTTGCTCGAGGCCTTTGCGCACTGGGCCAATCACCGTAAAGACAATCCCACCGACGAAAGCATGTTGTTGGAATTTTGCGGGCATTCCCCGCGCTTAGTGGCCAGTAGTGCCCCCAACTTCAAAGTCACGACCCAGCGTGATCTGCAACTTGCCGAAGCCTTGTTGCGCACAACCCTGGCCGCCAAATCACCAAGTTCATGAGTCTTGCTCCGCAACATCCGCGCGTTGGTTTGGGCTGGGATCGTCATGCAGTTGCTGCTGGTCGCCCCTGCACATTGGCAGGAATTCCTTTGCAGTGTTCCGTAGGTCCGGTCGGTCATTCCGACGGCGATGTTCTGCTGCATGCTCTCACCGATGCCCTGCTCGGCGCCGCTGGCCTCGACGATTTGGGCACCTTGTTTCCGAACGATGATCCGCAATGGTCGGGAGCGGCAAGTTCTGACTTTGTCGTTCACGCCATGAAGTTATTGCAGCAAGAAAATTTGCGGCCGCTTTCCGCTGACCTCGTGGTGATTTGTGAACAACCGCGGATTGGCCAGCATCGGGCTCAAATGCGGAATCGTTTGGCGGAACTGCTCGAGCTTCCGCTGGATCGCGTCAACCTCAAGGGCAAGTCGACCGAAGGAGGCAGTGAAGCAGCTGCCAGCGCGATTGAGGTCCAAGCAGTCGTTTTGCTTGGTGCGCTCGGTTAAGCCTCGACCGGGCCGCCAACCTGCAAATGCCACATATGGGCATAGCTGCCGTTGGCTTCAAGCAGTTCTTCGTGCGAGCCACTTTCGACGATGCGCCCATCTTCTAACACCAAGATGCGATCGGCGCCACGGATGGTGCCTAAGCGGTGCGCAATGACGAACGTCGTGCGCCCGGTCATGAGGTTGTCGAGAGCGATTTGCACCTTGCGCTCGGATTCGGAATCCAAGGCACTGGTGGCTTCATCAAGGAGCAGGACATCGGCGTCTTTGAGCAAAGCGCGCGCAATCGTGACGCGTTGCGCTTGTCCACCGGACAAACGTGCCCCGGCATCGCCGACTTGGGTATCCAGGCCATCGGGCAACTGTTGCAACATGTCGCCGAGATTGGCCGCCGCGCAAGCCTCCAGAATCTGTTCATCAGTAGCGTCGGGACGCCCGTAACGAATGTTCTCGCGTAAGCTGGCTTGGAACAAGAATGGCTGTTGTTGCACCACCGCAATGCGGTCTAACCAATCGCCATGCTTCAACTCACGCAACTCGATGCCATCGACCTGAAGGCTTCCGGTGCTGACGTCATAAAAACGAGCCACCAAATCCAGCATGGTGCTTTTCCCTGCACCTGAAGCACCTACCAATGCAATACGCTGTCCGCGCTTCACATCTAAATTGACATCTGCGAGGGCAGGGCGATCGGCATCGGCATAACAAAAACTCACTTGTTCAAAGCGAATCCCTTGCTGCAAGCGGTCAAAGGGCTGCGCCCCCGCCGCATCTTTGACTTCTGGCTCCAAATCCAGCACCGAGAACACGCGATCGACTGACCCCAGGGAAGCGAAAATCGCGGTGATGGCGCGCATCAGGCGTTTCACCAGGGCAATCAAACCGCCCACAGCAACAAAGAACACCACCATGGTGCCGCTGTCATTGAAAATGGGTGTGTACAAGATGTGCACCAGCGCCAAAGCCGCCAGCACTAAACCAATGCCAGCATTGGCGAAAAAGGCGGTCACCGCAAGGCTGGTGGCCTGAGCCTTGACCATGCTTTCGGTTTGGGTCACAAATTCTTGGTTCACCCGACGAAACTCTTGCGCTTCGCGCTCTTCCATGCGGAAGGCTTTGACCACGCGAATGCCAGAAAGCATTTGGGTAAGCACCTGGGTCGAGTCACCCAAGCGGTCTTGCGTGCGCCGCGCGCGACGCCGAATGCGAGGGCCGATGCGCGCCACGGGATAGGCAATCGCTGGCAACAAAATCAACATGCCCAAAGTCGCCACTGGTTCTGCGGCTAAGGCCAGAGCCAAAGACGCCAAAATGGCAAAGGGTGATTGCACAATCTCCTCGACCATCAGACTCAGAATGCGCAGGCTGGCATCGACGTCGGTGGTCAGGCGCGACACCAAGTCACCCATGCGGCGCTCCGAGTGATAGCCCATGCCCAAGCGCACCACATGGTCCGCCATGTCTTGGCGGACATCGGTAATCATGTACACCGCCAACATGCGCGACATGCGCAAGAACACAAACTGCACCAGGGCAAAAATCAGACCGAGTACCGTCATCAACAGCAAGATCATGACAACCTCACTGACACCCGCCGGCATACCCCAATCGCCAAAGCTACCAAGCCAGGGCTCAAGGTAGTTTTCGGTCCAGTTATCTAGACCAGAAGGTGCTTGCTCTTCTGCCGGTGTGCCAGAGCCATCGGGAAGACCAAGGCGATCGACCAAGGGCTTAAAGAAAACCAGCGAAATGCGTGCTCCAATCGCAGCAACCGCACCCAACACGACCACGCCAAAGGCCTGCCGTCGGTAGGGACGGAGGTAGGGCAGGAGCCGCTGTAACGCGGCTCGCATCGTGACTTTGTTGCCGCTCAATGGGCGAGCGCGGCTAGGTTTCCCTTAGGAGCGCAAGGAGGCCAGGAAGGCCAAGAATTGGGTGGTGACCAAATCGTCTTCCACAATGTAGGTGTCGCGCTCATCTTCGCCGTACTTCAGAACCTTGCCGGCAGGCGAGCGAGAATCCAAACGGTAGAAGGAGTACCCAAGTGGGCTCTTCACCGGGCCATAGATGGCACCCTCTTCGGAGTAGAAGAAGATGTCATCGGCGAGCGAATAACCGTAAAGGAAATCGCTGAAGTCCGATTCGCCAAGGAACCCACGCATGTCGTTGCGGGTTTGCATCGGTAGGCGGCCACGGTTGGGCTGCGGCATGTTGGCGTTGCTGTTTTGCACCGTCTCTGGGTAATCGCTGTACTCGACCAAAGTTTCCAGGAAGTCTTCGCCACCCATGAGCACGTCACGCACTTCGTCTGCGCGCTCAGCCGCAGAGGCGAAGGGATTTCCCTTGAGTGGGAACTGCCCGGTGCGTTTATCACGAGCACTCAACAAGATGATGTCGACCTTGACCTTGGAGCCTTTGTAGAACTCGCCCCGAGATTCCATTTGTTGCTCGGCAAGAGCCCGGAAAGCTGGGTTCTCACTGCCGTCTTCTAAAGTCTTCTCTGGAAGAGTTGCGGCGAAAGATTTCTTGGCCAGGAAGTACTGGCGGTAAATCTCCATGCTGGGGAAGCCCAAGAAATCCATGACCATCATGCTGTGGGGAATGATGGTGCCTTCATACATGGCTTCTTCCTCGGCAAAGGCGCGACGGAAGGAGTCGTAGTCCATCCATTTGCCGCTGGCCGTCAAGGAGGCGCGCAGCAAGTTCATGTTGTCCACGAACTGCTGAGCCAACTGGCGGTCGGTCTCGCTGATGATGGGATCGACCACCTTCAGCAGATCCTCGGTCATCAGATCCTTGGTGCCGATGCGCATGGCCACGCCTTCTGGCAGCCCATCGCTTGGGTACAGCACGATCTCGTTGGTCATGAGGTGGTTCCACACGTTCGGCATAAGGAACTGGTTCAGGATTTGATCGTTAAGCGGCTGAAACTCACCGTTCTTCTTCTTCTCGAGAAGAGTGGCGTGGTCTTTCTCCAAGTAGTCGGGCCAGTTGCGGCCGAGAATGACCTTGAGCTGTTCGATTGGCCACTCCTCCGGATCGAGCGGGAAGAACATGCGTTGGGCCTGCACGTTGCGTCGCAACTCGGCGCGGTAAGTTTCTTCGGTGAAACCCTGGGCACGAACCTGGGCCCAGAAGTCGGCGCTGGGATCTTGCGCCATGACCGTGTCGACACGCTTTTGCACCTCGGCGTCGATGTCTTCCTTCGAGAGGTCGACATCACCCACGAAAATCCCCGCTGCGCGGCGGCGTTCGATTTCGTTCGCGAGTAGCACCTCTAGGGTGCGCTGCAAGAGATAGCGCGAGCCCGAGGTGTACAAGAGAGATCGCTTGTATGCCTCCTCGGGACTGATTTCGAATGCTGCAGGTCCGGGACCGTAATCAGCAACTTCCTCGACGACCTCTTCCACGGCCTCCTGGAGCGATTCGTTGGCCTCGCCGCCGAACAAGTCCACAGCGGCTTCTGGGGTGGATCCTTCGACAGGCTGGGCGTCAGGAGCCGGCTCCTGCGCGACAGCGCTCACAGAAGCGAAGAAAAGCGAGGTAAAAAGGGTCAGAGTGGGGAGAATGACGTTCATGGCAATGGTTACACCTACCGAACCTTACGGGCCGGTCCGGTTATTGTACCTCACATTTCCGATGCGTCCTTCCCCACTTCTGCTCCTCCTCCTAACTTTCTGCGCGGTTTCCTGCAGCCAGCCAGAGGGTCTACATATCGGTGAGGTCGAACTCAGCTGGGAGGAATTGGACCGGGCAACAGAGGAACTGAGCCAGTCCTTCCCGCAGTACACCAAGCCGACGCTCCACTATCACCTGCTCATGTTCGGTTTGGGCGAGACCGCCCTGCTCCACGCCCAGGACCCTGCAGAGAGCCAAGAGGCCTTTGCGGCCGCCAAAGCCGCTGTCGAGCGCCTAGAGGCGGGAAAACCCTTTCTCGAGGAGCTGGCGGAGCGCACCAGCACTCCTATGGACGAGCTCAAGAGCGATGGCCTGACCCAGCCAAACCCGGCCTCCCTGGGGGCTCGGGCCGCGGCAGCGACAGCGGTTTTGGAGCCTGGCCAGTGGCGCGGCCCGATTCGCACCCTTGAGGGCTGGGAAATCGTCTATTTGCGCGAGCGCACCAAAGGAACTCGTCACCGTGCCAACGTCGACCTCTATCGACTCGTATACCCAATTGGAAGCGCAGAACGGCGCCTTCAGGCCAAGGAAAACTGGGCTACACTGCCCCTTCGCGGCAATCTCGAGGTCATTCGAGCTCTTCCGCTGGAATTTCGCCGCGGTCGCACCCCTGAATCCCCATGATGCTCGCTTTTCCCTGCTGCCTTCTCCTCGCCACCTTCCTGTACCCGCAGCCTGCCTTGGCCGCCGAGGCACCGGCTCTGCGGCAAGAGTCTTCTGAAGCTGCGCAAGAGCCCGATGACGGCCGCACGCAAAAGCGACCACAAGAGGAGCAGAAGAAAGCCTTCGATCGACTGACAAGCCCGGACAAGAAAACACTCCAGGCCGCCATTCGCTTGATCGAAAAGGGCGACCCGAAAGAGGGAGAGATTGCCGCAGGCATTGCTCAAGCCAAAGAACTTGGCGAAGCCGCAATCCCCATGCTGCTGACCTCAGTCAGCCGCCTTGAAAAGGTGGAACGCGTGGAGCATTTATGGGCCTGCCTCGATGGTCTGCTGCACGATGGCCACCTGCACCTTGCTTGGGATTTGCGCAAAAAGAAGAGCCCCCTTGTGCTCGACGTGTATTTGTTGCGCCGTTACTCCGATGCTTCCCGCAAGGACAGCCGCATGTTCCTCGAAGAGCAGTTGGCCTTGTTGGAGAAGGAAAAAGACGAAGCGCGCAAGAAGGCTTTGCATTATGAAATCGCGCGTGGTCTCGCCTTCCGCGGCCAAGCCGACCAGCTCGATGCCATCGACGCCGTGATTCAAGCCGATTGGTTGACCCGAGCGCATGAGCTGCGCGCGGACTTTGCGGGGATTAACCGCAAACCCCTTGCCGATAAGGCTGCGGAGTATCTACAACGTCGTCCGCGTAAAGAAAAAATTGCCTCGCTGCACTTGTTTGAGTTATTTGGCGATAAGGATCAAGCCAAAAAGTTGCTGCACTTTCTGTCGGAAAGCGACACCAGCATCCGCCTCGCCGCGATTGACGCTTGCCGCGTCGTCGTCGATGGGGAAGCGCCACTGGAAAAGCCCTCGATGACCGAAATCATTGAGCGCGCCGAATCTTGGAAATCCCGCCTCTAATGCCTCGCCCCCTGCTCTACCTGTTCGCTGCGCTGTGCAGCTTCTTCTTTGCCACTTCCGATTTGGCTGCGCAAAAGAAGAAGAAAGATGTGTGCTGGGTTTGCGAAGAAGATCCCAAGCTGATGGCAGCGGCGGGCATCGTCAATCACGGGCCCTTCCCCTTTTTCAAATCCGATTCGCAAGAGGTGCAAGACCACATTGGCGCGCGCAATTTGAAGTGGCTAGAGTCCACCCACTTTCGAATCGGCTGCGATCTTAAGCCGTGGAAGATTCCCGTCCCCGACGTCAAGGCTTACCGTGCGGAGCTCACCCTGCTGGCCGAGAAGTTCCCCAACATCGATCCCAAGAAAACCAAAACAATCGACCGTTGGTTGCGCTTGCACATGATGGCCGAGCGCATGGAAACACTTTATGCGGACTTGCTGCAAATGTTCGGCTGGGTCGAGGAAGATTTCCTCAAGCTTCCACCGGAAGAGGTCTTCCTGGAAGCTTCTGAAGGTGAGTGGAAAGCGCACCTCAATGATGATTTCCAAACACGGCCCGTGCGCACCGAGAACTTCCCCGGATGGATTGGCATCGGCCGCTATATGGGCATGCCGATGAAGTACGAGATTCTGATGCTGCAATACGCTTCCGACATGCTTGAGGTCAAGAATCATTACATCGGGCACACCAACTCGCATCCTCAGCGCTGGCATAACACTTGGCGCACGCAAGATGCCACTGAGCCGGTGTCGCGCAGCATGTGGTTCGCGATCTCCGCCGAGGCGGAAAAGGTCAAGCATGACCAGCACATGCACAATGCGCTCTTGCACAACGTCACCATCAATATCCTCGATGGATACATGCTGTACTTGGTCGAAGCGCCAGTTTGGTTGCGCGTGGGTTTGGGCCACTATTATCACATTCGCAACACACCGAAATACAACTTCTACGACCTCGATGAGGGTGCGGCGGAGCAAAACCGGGACTCCAAGAAATGGAAGCCTGATGTGCGTAAAATTGTCGCTGGCGACGAAGCAGGTAGCTTTGCGGAGCTCGGGCGTTTGCGCAGCTTTGGTGATCTCAGTTTTGAGGATCACTTGGTCTCTTACTCCAAGATTGATTTTCTTTATGCCACGCATCCGAAAGAATTTGCCGCGTGGATTCTTCAGCTGAAGACCAACCCGAACTTCACCAACAACTTGGACACCCAACGCGACGCCATGCGTGACTGCTTTGGATGGACCTTCCAGAAGGCGGAAGAAGAGTGGAAGGCTTGGGTCTTGGAAACCTATCCAGTGAAATGAACCCAGACCGGGCGGACCCGGAACATGAAGCCTTTGCCTCGGCCCCTCTGCAGGGCCGTCCGGAAGCTTTGTACATTTTGCTGGCGAGCTTGTTCGTTGGCGCGCTTGTTGTCACCAATCTGATTGCCAACAAATTCCTGACGGTCAATATTCTGGGCAAGGATTTCATTTTGTCGGCGGGCGTCTTGCCCTACCCCTTGACCTTCCTGATCACGGACTTACTGTCAGAGCTTTATGGGCGAAAGCGGGCCAACCGCGTGGTCTTTGGTGGTTTTTTAGCCTCGATTCTTGTGCTCGGTACTTTGTGGCTTGGTGATCAATTCCCTGCGATTGCAGATTCCACTGTGGGCGATGATGTTTACCGCACCGTCTTTGGCAATACCTGGCGCGTCATCGGTGCTTCCATGACCGCCTACCTAATTGCGCAGATGGTGGACATCCGCGTATTCCATTTTTGGAAACGCTTGACCAAGGGCAAGCATCTGTGGCTACGTAATAACGCGAGCACGGTGTTTTCCCAGTTGCTCGATTCGGTGCTCGTGGTGTTCGTGCTCTTTGTCGGCACATGGTCACCCTCGCAAATGCTTTCTGTCATCCTTGACTTATGGTTATTCAAGGCCTCCATCGCCCTAATCGATACCCCTCTGTTCTATTTAGCCGTGGCCAAAATTCCACCTTGGTTGCGGGGTGGCCAAACCACTTCGCCAGGAAATACTTGACGGCTAGCGTCCCAAGAGGAACACTCCTTCATGGGCCTGCCGCGCGAGTTCGTCGTTTTCGACACCGAGACCACCGGGATGCCTCCAGGTGCGCGCTTGGTGGAGATTGGGGCGCTCAAGGTGCGTGGCGGCAACATTATTGATCGCTATGAGCAACTGATTTACCCCGAGACTCCAATCCCGCCTGGAGTGATTCGGGTGCATGGGATTGAAGACAAAGACGTTGCCGAGGCCCCCACTGCCGCGGAAGCTCTCCCCAAATTTTTGAAATGGGTTGGGAAATTACCCCTGGTCGGGCACAACGTCCGCTTTGATGCTTCCATGCTTGCCGTCGAAGCCGTGCGCGTGGGTTTGATTCTTCCGGAGAACCCCACCCTATGTTCCCTGCAGGCCTCTCGTGGTCTGCTCAAGCGGCGGTCCCATTCGCTTGAGAATCTGGTCCGGGAGCTGGAATTACCTGTCGCAGATCACCACCGCGCGCTGGCCGACGCTCAGCACACCCTCCACCTGCTATGGAAGCTCGAAAGCCTCTTCGGGCGCGAGTTTCACCGCTCTCACCTTGGTGCTGGTGCCCCGCTTTCGAGTTTTGTTCCCGATCCCGTGCGGCTTCCGGTTTCTCGCGCCATTCTCGCCGAGGCGGCGGCCCAAGGAGAGGCAATCGACCTGAATTATCGGCTTGCGAATGGGCATATTTACCGCACTCGCGTCAGCCCGCGGCTGATTTATCGCTCGGGCAAACATGGTTGGATGGAAGCCCTTTGCCATGACGCCTGCTTTTACAAGTCTTATCGGCTGGACCGAGTGGTTGGTGCGCAGTTAGCACCTGATGCAGCCCCCGTAGAAGCGCGCCGAATCCGCTAATTCAGTACATTTCGTGAACTTCGTCGCTTTTCCCCAGGGAAAGTGCTAGAGTACTGAAGAACGCTGTTCACCTCTGACCCCAGGGAACGCGAAATATGTCATATCTAGGGGTTTAATGGGCTTTTACGTCCTCAAATGTTCAAAAATGGCTGAAACCACTACCCTACCTGGCAATGACGAAGAGCACGCAAACTCTTCCATTGCGCCCACCTCGCCGATTGTCGTCGGCGGTACCCCCCTGCCCGTACTCGATCCCAACGAAGACGCGGCGGCTCTTGAGCGCGAAGAACTCGAAGATCGCTATCTCGATCTTAAGGACGAGATCTGGCGCCTGCGTCGCGAGCTCAACCTTGAGCCAGCGACCGGTAAGATTCCCAGCAGTGGTGGCTACACCTCGCAAGGGGGTTTCCTCAAGCGTCAACGCGTGGCGGTCTTTGTCGATGTACAGAACATGTACCACTCGGCTAAGAAGACCTATGGCCGCAACTTGAGCTACTCCAAAATGCTCCGCGCCTGCGTGCGCAACCGCCGCTTGGTGCGCTCCTTGGCATACGTCATCGACCGCGAGGGCGTCGACCAGTTGGGCTTTCTCGATCACCTACGCTACTGCGGCTTTGAAGTACAGAAGCGCGAAGTGATTGAGCGCATGGATGGCTCGCGCAAAGCTGAGTGGGAACTCGGCATTGCCATGGACATGCTGCGCATCGCCGACAAGGTCGATACCATCATCTGCGTGTCCGGAAACGGCGTGTTTGCAGACTTGGCCCCATTGATCAAAGCCAAGGGCGTCAAGTTTGAGTGCTGCGCCTTCCGCGAAAGCATGAGTGACCTGCTGATCAAGGCTGTGGACCAGTACCACCTCCTCAGCGAGGACCACCTCTACGAAGCTCCGGATAACAACTAACCGTCGCCGAGCTTTTCCTCAAAGCCCTCTGTCAGGAATGACAGGGGGTTTTCTTCGAATCTGGCCTGCTTTGGTGGGCCGGAAATCGAACTTTTCCGTGTCCGTTTCCTCCGTATCCCGTCTTTTCTCATGCCCCAGCATCCGTGCTTGAGCATGACAAATGAAATTCTTTCCTCCGAGCTGCCCTCATAACTCCTGTCCATCTCATGGCGACGCGACCTTCCATTTCCAGCGAAAAGGTCACTACCAACGAAAGTGTGACGGTCGCCGAATTCCAAGGTTTCTGTGTCGATGCTGCGGCAAGCAGTTCTCGAGCCAAACCTTTCGATTTACCTTTCGATATCGACGCCCAAACCTACGTTTGCAGTTATTCCAGCTCCTCACGGCGAAGGTCACCATGCGTCAAGCTGCTCGCATTCTCAACTGTAGCCGCGATACGGTTAATCGTTTGCATCGGAAAATGGGTCGCGTTTGCCGCGATTACCATCAGGTTTTTCTCGAGAAAAATTTCGGCAAGATCGATGGCATTTTTCAGCTTGACGAGCTGGAAACATTTGAAACCCACCGCCTGGCTCGCCCAGTCACAGTACCCGTACTAATCGAAAGAAAGAGTTATTTTGTTTTGCACACAGAGGCCGCACCAATGGGCCCTCGTGGCAGGCTCAATCCGGCAGCTCAGAAGCGGAAAGAGATTGATGAGGCTCTGTATGGCAAGCGTCGAAGCGGCTCACGAGATGCCGTTAAACATGCCTTCGAACTTCTGCGCAAGGTCCTGCCTCAAGAAAGTTATTTGAATATTCAAACCGACCGCAAATCGACCTACCGAAGCTTGTTACGCCTCATTTTCAACGACTCTCTCGGTAGCCATGTCCGGGAGTCTTCCCGCCGCCGCCGGGATTACAGCAACGTATTGTTCCCCATTAATCACACCCTAGCCATGATGCGGGATGGTATTTCAAGGCTCGTAAGGCGATCTTGGGGTGCAAGTAAGCTTCGTGAACGCCTCGAGGAGCATATGGCAATCTGGATGGTTTATAGAAACTACGTGCGTGGAATCACTGTTGTGGCACCAAAGACAACACCTGCAATGGTCTTGGATATCCGAGATAAGCCGGCCAATGCACGTGAAATTTTGGCATGGCGGTGGCCGCGGCAAATGATGTAGCGCCCATTCAGGCAGGCCAGATTCAAAAAAAGCGGGACGCCAACCGCAGTTGGCGCCCCGCAGGGTTATCTCGGAATCGAGACCTACTCGTATTGGTAGGTGGACTCGGTTTCGGAGATTGGCTCTGGAGACTGAGCGCTGACCACCGAGACACCGAAACGGATGTCCTTGGCGGCATTAGCCTTGACCGTCACGTTGAAGGTGGCAGTCTTTCCAGGGGCCAGGGTGGCAAGCGGAGCAAAGGTCACGACCTTGCCGATAGCGTTGCCGTTTGTGGCGCCACCAGCGGAGACGAAGGTTTGCTGAGCAGCCAAGGTGGCCTTGACCACAATGTTGCGACCGTTGGCAGAACCCTGGTTGGTTACCGTAATGCGGTAGGTGGTGTTCTCGCCGACCGCGATTGGGTCCTCGAGGTCTACAACCTCAACCAAGATAGCCGGGATACCTTCCACCGAGGTGGAGGCACGGGCAGTGACGACATCGGCGCATTCGGCGTTAGCCGAGGCGTTGTTGGTCAGGGTGCCACCGGAGGTCGGCACCACAGTCACCTTGTAGGTGCGAGTGTCGCCAGGCTTGAGGCTACCGATGGTCCAGGTGACCTTGCCACCAGCGACCTGCGCGCCTGCAGTTGCAGTGCGGTAGGTGGTGCCAGCAGGCAGGGTGTCAACGACGCTGGTGTTCTTGGCGATGCCGTCACCGATGTTCTTCACGGTGATGGTGTACTCGACAGGACGACCGACGAAGCGACGCTCAGGACCGGACTTGGTGATGCTCAGCTTTGGCGTGGTGATCACGGTAGAAGCAGAGGCATCGTCCTTGAGGTTACCCGAGGTTGCGACAGCCTTGTTGGTGTAGCGACCCGACTTGGTGGCCTTGGCCTTGACGGTGTAGGACTTGGACTGACCCGCGTTGAGGGTGCCGACCTGGATATCCAGGGCGCGCTTGCCATCGGTGGTGGTGATGCCTTGCGGGAGGGTGTCGTTAATGACGACGTTCTTCGCAGGGGCATCGCCACGGTTGGTGACGGTCAGCTGGTAGACGATCTCATCGCAGGAGAGCGCTTCCGGAGTCGCGGTCATGGACAGTGCCAGAGCAGGTGCGGTGACCACGGTGGTGGCGCAATCGCGATCCTTGAGGCGGCCGTCTTCGGCGGTGACGTCGGCGCAGTTCTCAAAAGAACCGGTGCGAGTCGCCCTGACGGTGATGCTGATGGAGGACTTGCCCTTGGAAGCAATGTCGCCCAGAGCCCAGCTCAGGGTCTGACCCTTGACGGTGGCCTTCGGGTTCGAGGAAACGTACTCGATGCCAGCAGGCAGGGTGTCGGTCACGCGCGCGTTGAGCGCAGCCATGTTCGACGGGTTGGTCACGACCAGTGCGTAGTTGAAGTTGTCACCAACGACAGCCTTAGCAGGAGCGCTCTTGGCGATGTTGATCGCGGAAGCAGTCCAGCCGAAGGTGCGCTCGTAGACGCCCAAAGGCACCTCAGGGGTGCAGCACTCGGCGTTGGCAGGGCGCGCAATGGCGATGCCGACGGTGGAGGAACCAGACTCAGCCTTGGTCGGCTTGACGGTGGTCTTCGCCTTACCGTTCTTGTCGGTGGTCAGGGTCAGCATGGTCTGAGAGTTGCCGAGCAGCGAGTTGCTGTCCTGCACTTCCATGCGCACGATTTGACCGGCCAACGGTGCGCCATCGCTAGCGCGAGCGACTTCGACTTCGAGGTCGAAGGCTTGACCGAGACGACCGCTTTGGCCTTCCGACACGTAAACGACCACGTCGCGCCACTGAGGGGCGGCGGTGGCGTTACGCGAGGACCATGCGTTGACGTCGGTGCAGCTTGCAAGCACATTGGCGCCACCATCTGCGGCAGAGGTCAATGCGACCCAGGTTTGACCAGGCTTGATGGTGACATCGTCGGCGGTCGACGAGGTGCCCAGGTCTAGGGTGTAGGAGCTTCCCGTGGTCACGGTGCGAGCGAACTGGCCTGTGACCTTGTCGGCGCTACGGGAGGAACCATCGATTTCCACAATGGCACCAACGCCACCCTGGAGGTTGGTCCATTCAACATCGGCACCGGAAACTGGCGCACCAGAGCTGTCGGTGACGGTGGCGATGACAAAGCTGCGGTGACCGACAGGGACGACCTGTTGGGTCAGGCCGAGCTTAATCGCGGCCGGGGCATTGGAACTCTGGGTGGTGGACTTGCTGGTTGGGGTCTGGCAAGAGACCGCAGCCAGAGCAAGAACCAACGCACCTGCGAGCGGACGGAGGAGATTCTGGGTCATGATTGCTTACGCGAAAATGTGGAGGAATGCCCCCCACCTAGCTGAGGCTAGGAGGAAAGCAAGCGTGTGATTCTATCTTGACCAACACCTTTCCTCCAAGAGGAACGAGGCGCAAACAGTGTTTTTCTTTCGATTTGCGGCTGATGCGCGTTTAGGACCTGCCAAAGCCCCCACCACCGGGGGTTTCGATAGAAATTCGGTCTCCTGGTTGTAAAGAAAGTGGTTCCCCCGCACGGAGTCGATGCCAGCGGCCGCGTAAATAGGCCCGATCACGCCCCGCTTTGCCATTTGCGCCGCCAAAAGCACCTGGCGGAGAACTATGCCGACGCGTTCCGGCAACGGTAAGCGTGACCGGCTCAAGAAATGCGACTTCCTTAATCAGTCCATCTCCTCCGTGGAATAATCCCTCACCCCCGCTACTCTTACGCAAAGCCAAGCGCAACACCCGCACTGGCTGTTCCCACTCCAGAACTTCAATCGGCGTGTTGCGCGTGTTGGTCATGTGCACCTGAACCGCGCTAGCACCTGGGCCCAAGGGACCGGCGCCTGCTCCCCCCCCAAGTGTCTCGTAAGTCACAAAGGGACTCCCGTCTGGGCGGCGCCCACCAAACAATAAATTATTCATGCTGCCTTGACTGGCCGCGGGAAATTGACCGGGCATCAGGCAATCCAGGGCCTGCAGCAGGAGATCGACCACCCGTTGCGAAGTCTCCACATTGCCCAATGCCACCCCGGCAGGGCTTTCGCTGCACAACAAGCTCGCCTTCGGCAGTCGGATATCCAGGGCCTCTAGCGCCCCCGAGGTTTCAGGCAAAGCGCCATCGCCCAGCGACTGCAGCAGATGGAAAACCGCCGAGGTGGCTACCGCACGGTGGGTATTCCACCCACCCGGCACCTGCGTGCTGGAGCCCGAGAAATCGAGCAACAGACTCTGCCGCTTACGCTGCAAACGCAAGCGAAGGCACGGACTATCTGGACCGTCAAGGAAATCCTCCACCGTGACCGTTCGCGAAGGCCATTGCTGAAGAAGTCCACGGGTGAAGCGGTCGCCGTACTGAAATAGTTCTTCCATAGCTTGCTGAAATTCCGCAGCACCATTTCGTTTGAGGAGTTGAGCCATGCGTGCCGCGCCGCGACGCAGAGCGGCCAACTGCGCATGCAAGTCAGCTTTGGTACTGCGTGGATCACGAACATTGGCGAGTAGCAACTGCCACACTGCATCGACTCGTTGTTCCTCGCGCATCAGCACCACCGGCGGCATGCGCAATCCTTCTCCAAACAAATCGGCTGCACCGCCCATGGAACCAGGGGCCGCGCCGCCGATGTCGGAATGATGCGCGCGGTTAAGTAGATAACCCAAACGCTCGCCCTCATGCTCCAATGGAGTCAACACCGTGATGTCATTGAGGTGAGTGCCACCCCGGTGCGGGTCATTTACGATGATGGTTTCGTTGGCGTGAATCTCCCGTTCTGCCAGCACCGCCGGAACCGTTAAATGCGCACTGCCAAGATGCACCGGAATAAAAGCCGCATGGGCTACGAGTCGCCCCTTGGCATCGAGCAAGGCGCAACTGAAATCTAGGCGCTCCTTGATGTTGGGCGAGCGCGCACTATCACGCAGCGCTTGGCCCATTTCATCGGTCACACTTGCAAACAGATGCCGGTACACATGGAGCGGGCGCAATTTCAAGATTCTCGCTCCATGGTGAGGCAAGACCAGCAATCGAGGCACGCGAGCCACCCAGGAGGCACGATGGTGGTGGCAGATTGTTCGGTAATGACCGCTGGGCCCTGGCAAAGCGCTCCAGGGCGCAGATCTTCACGCCGGTAGAAAGGTGTGGCCAGGACCCGATCGACCTCCGGGTGCCAAACCCGGTGTTTGGCAAAAGGCTTGGCCTGATGCCGGCGCGTACGCACCACCGGCCATGGCGAAGGACGCTCCTTCTGCACAATCACGCGCACTGCCGCTAGCTCAATCACTTGGGCTTCATCGCAAAAGCCGAAGCGCGCTTCGTAGGCGTGCCAGAAGCGTTGGCTTAATTGGGCACCCTCGGCCAAAGTCAAAACGCCGGCTTGACCTTGCATGCGCAAATCCAAGAGCCGCTCGACTTGCAACTTACTGACGATCCCTTCTGCGGCGAGTTGTGCCTTGGCATCAGCGACTAAAGGCATGAATAACTGCTTGCGCGCTGCAGGCTTGGGCAAAGCTTCGCAAATCGAACGCGTCAGGCTGCGGCGATGGGGCGCCGACAACAAACCCACGGCACTAAACACTCCCGCGAGGGGCGGCACCACCACTCGAGGCATGTCCATCTGCGAAGCCAACCAGGCTGCATGCAATCCACCTGCACCGCCAAAGCTATACAGCGTGGCGTCGCGCGGATCACGGCCGGCCGACAAGGAGACTTGGCGCAAAGCTCGTTCCATGCCGGCATTGGCCACCTGCAAAACTTGTTGTGCGCATTCTGCCGCGGATAAGGAAAATTCTATGGCCAAGTTCCTGATGACTTGTTCTGCCATGGATAAATCCAAGGTCGCTTCCCCACCGAGGAAAAGCTGCGCTTGCATGCGACCTAAGAACAGGTGGGCATCGGTCACGGTGGCTTGGGTTCCGCCACGCCCATAGCAAGCAGGGCCAGGTTGGGCTCCTGCCGAGGACGGCCCCACCGCTAGACCTCCGCCGGCATCTTGACGGGCCAAACTGCCGCCACCGGTGCCGACGGAATGTATCGGTAATCCCCGCGCTAGCAACTCTAAGCCACCGATGCGCACCGGTTCCAGTTGCGGCAAACCGCCTTCTACCCAAGCAACATCGGTCGAGGTCCCTCCCATGTCCAAAGTCATCATGGGAGATTCCCCCCGAGCTTGCGCGAGCGAACTTGCCGCACTTAATCCTGCGGCAGGACCGGAAAGCGCCAACTGCACGGGGTGGGCCGCCGCCCCGGCAACCGAAACGACGCCGCCATCGGAACGCATGAGTCGCAACGTGGAGTCAGGGTGTTGACGCTCTAAACCTGTCGCTAATGCCTGCAGAGCCGCGCCAACAACCGGCATCAGGGCGGCATCGGCCCACGTGGTGGTGCCACGTTCTACTTCTCGAATTTCCGGAGCGACTTCACTCGAAAGCAATACGGGCACATCGAGCGCTTTGCATAGTGCTTTACCGAGGCGTTGTTCTTGTTGCGGATGCCGCCACGAATGAAGCAGCAACACGGCGACGGCCTGCGGTTTTTTCTTGGCCACGGCCTGCGCCACTCGCGCACATTCCTTCTGGGTCAAGGCCGTCACCACGCTGCCATCGGCGGCCAATCGTTCCTGAACCTCCACAACAAGCCGCGCAGGCAAAGGTGGTCGCGCCACTTGGGGTTCCAGGGTATGCACCACCGTGCGGTCCTGGCGCCCGATGGCGAGGAGGTCACGAAAGCCCGCCGTGACCACGAAGACCACCTTGCCCAGCTCGCCAGTCAAGAGCGCATTGGTGGCGTGGGTGGTGCCATGATCCAGGGACACGGCTTGTCCAGGCCCTGCCAACACCGCGGCAGCTTCCAGAACCGCCTGCTGCGGATCTCCTTGAGTTGTCGGCAGTTTATGTAATTCCAAACCACCGTCGGCGGTGACCGCCACCGCATCAGTGAAGGTTCCCCCGGTGTCCACGCCGAGTCGGATCATGCTTTAGTTCGTCGGGAATGCGATAGCGCAAGTTTCTAAACGCACGCCGTCTGCATTGGCGACGGCAAACTTGCGGCTTCCTGGTTTGCCCAGCATGCTGGCAGAACCAAACAGACCATCTTTGCGCAAAGCGTAGAAGGTCAAACCAAAACCAGGAGCGCCATCTTTCCAAAGCGCTGGCTGCCAACGCGCCGCGCGTTCACTTTGCTCGGCCACGCGCCGCAAAGCATAGAGACAGGCTTCTTCCGGAGTATCGCCGCCGCGCATGCGTTCGACCACTAACCATGATCCGCCCGACATGATGGCCGCTTCGCCGCGACCCGTTGCGCCAGCAGAGCCGACACCATTGTCGCAGTACAGGCCGCAACCAATCAACGGCGAATCACCAATGCGACCTGGGATTTTGAACGCCAATCCACTCGTGGTCGTGGTGCAGCCGAGATCGGCTTGGTCATTCAGTGCCGAACAATGGATCGTGCCCCAAGGACGCGGCTCATCGGCTAAAGCAGGATCCGCTGGATTCGTATCCTGGAGCGGCCACAGACGGTCGTCGTTACTGCGTTGGGAACGCCACTTCAGCCAAATCTTGCGCGTGCGCTCGGTCAACAAGTTCTCGGCCTGAAAGCCATAGTCCAGAGCGAACTGCCGTGCCCCCGCACCCACTAAGTTGATGTGATCAGTGCGGTCCATCACCAATTCCGCCACTTGCGCCGGATGCATAATGTCTTCAATCGCGCCAACACTGCCAGCGTTATGAGTTGGGCCGTCCATGCATGCACTGTCCAGCTGCACCACGCCAAGTTCATTCGGCAGTCCGCCATAGCCCACGCTGATGTCATTGGGGTCAGCCTCGACCAAAGCCACCCCTTGCACCGCCGCCGAAACGGGGCGCATGTTTTGTTCCATCATCAACTTGCGCGCCTTCGCTACGGTGCCGATGCCATTTGCCGATGCAATCGCAAGAAACCCCTTCGCCGCAGGTGTCGGGGTGCTGTTTTCCGAGTCCCAAGCGGAACCAGGAAGGTTGCGGTTCAGGGCTCCTGCGGCGAGGCCTGCAGTGGTGACTCCTAAAAATCGGCGACGGCTGAGATCGGACATGGCGCCAGCCTAGCAGCCGCGCACCTATCCATAGAGCCACGACAACAACCGCGGCGAGGCACCGAGGCGATCCAGGAAAGGAAAGGTCCACCAACACAGGGTGGTGCGCAATGGGCGAGCCTCAAAACGACGGCCGCTGGCGCGCACCGCTTGCGGCAAGCGCTCCAAACGAGTGGCCTTAGCCAAGGCGCGAGCGAAGGCGATGTCCTCCATCAAGGGCCGCGCCGGCATGCCCCCAACCTGACTATAGAGCTCTGCGTTGCAGAACATCGCTTGGTCTCCGTAGGGCAAGCGTCGAGTGGTGGAACGCCGGTCGGCCATGCGTAGACATGCCTTGGTCCAGGAGCCAGCATCGGCGTGCACGTCATGGATGACGCGAAAGGCGCCGGCCTCCACACCTGGGCGATTGCGGGCCGCGGCAAGTGCCGTCAAGGCGTCGGCGGGCAGGCGGACATCGGCATGAAGAAAAAGCAACCAATCCCCTTGCGCTTGGTCTGCACCGTAACGCAGTTGGGTGCCACGTCCAGGTGGGGCTGAAAGGACGCGTACACCGGCAGCCTCGGCCAAAGCCACACTGGCATCTTGGCTGCCGCCATCGATGACCAGAATCTCCACCTGCCAATCATGCGCTTGCTGTTGCCGGATCGCCTGCAGGCACGCCGGCAGGGCATCCTCCTCTTGGAGAACCGGGATTAGGATGGACAGACGGGCGGGCATCGCGGCCTACGCCGTCGGTTTAACGGCGCCAGCTGATGATACGCTTGAGCAGCTTGGCGACGCCTGGCGTGAGGCGGGCGCCACTGGCCTGGTCGCCAAGGCGACCCCAGACCGACACCGCGGTGGGGTAAGGGTGAATCACCGAGGACAACTCCGTCACCTTCATGCGCAGATTCACCGCGACGAGCATTTCGCCCAGAAGCTCACCAGCATTGGCGCCGACCACCGTGGCACCGCGTAGCTTGCCAGTTTTCTTTTCGAAGATCACCTTGGCGAAGCCAGCGGTTTCCCCTTCGAGAATGCTGCGGTCGATTGCGGAGAACTCCATGCGCAAGCTGGCCAGTTCGACTCCAGCTTTCTGGTGTTCCTTTTCATAGAGACCGACGTGCGCCACTTCGGGGTCGGTGTAGGTACTCCAGGGCATGGTCAGGCTGCTGACCTTGCCTCGCCCAAAGAAAAAGGCGTTGCGAATGACCAGCCGTGCCATGGCATCGGCGGCATGAGTGAACTGATAGCCCCCCACGACATCGCCAGCAGCAAACACGCGAGAGTTGGCCGTGCGCAGGTGGTCGTCGACCTTGACACCACTGCGGTCGAAGGCCACTCCAGCGGCATCTAGGCCGATGCCCTCCACATTGGGTGTGCGGCCCATCGCCAACAGGAGTTCGGCGCCAGCCACTTGGTGCTCTTCGCCATTGCGTTCGAAGGACACCTTCTTTTGGTCGCCCTCCATGGCGACGCGACTCATGCGCGCACCCAGTTCAAAGCGCACGCCGTCTTTCTCTAAGGCTTCCCGCACCACGGCAGCGGCATCGGGATCTTCCCGCGGCAAAATGCTTTCTGCCATGTCCAGAATCGTGACCTTGGAGCCGAAGCGAGCAAAGGCTTGCGCCATTTCGATGCCAATCGGACCCGCGCCGACGATGATCAGGCTCTTGGGGAGTTCGGTGAGGCTAAACAGCGAAAGATTAGTCAGGTAAGGAACTTGATCCAAACCCGGGACGGGAATCACCATCGGTTTGGCGCCGGTGGCAATCACAGCACGCTTGTAACTCAAGGCCGTCAGTTGCCCATCCTTGCCCTCTACCTGGATGGTCGTCGGTGCGGTAAAGCGACCGGAACCCAGGAAGACATCGACGCCGAGGTCACGAAAGCGCGCTGCGCCATCGTGGTGGCTGATGTCGGCGCGCAAACGCCGCATGCGCTCCATGACCTTGACAAAATCCGCCTCGCCTTGGTGCGGAGACAAGCCATAGTCTGTACCTCTACGCAACATGCCAAGCCGGTGCGAAACCGAAAGCAATCCTTTACTTGGCACACAGCCAAAGTTCAGGCAGTCTCCGCCCAGCAGCTCACGCTCAATCATGGCGACTTTGGCACCTAGGCCCACGGCGATGGCCGCACTAACTAACCCAGCCGTGCCGCCGCCAAGGACCACCAAGTCATACTGCTTTCGTGCTTGGGGGTTGTGCCAATCTCGCGGCGCAACATGGCCGAGCAGAGTTTGGTCATGCGAGTCTTGATCGAGTAACACCATGGCTTATGCCTGTTCTTGCACCGCCTCCGGTGCCACTTCCGATAACGCTTTCTTGGCCACCCGGGTAATGAAGATGGTGACGATCAGCGTGGCTGCCAATCCACCCCATTGCAATGCCTGGCCTTGCCAACCGGTATCGGTGTCGCCCAAGCCTTCGCTGGCCAAACTGGCGACGTCGCCCACGGCAGAGCCGAGGTAAACGTACATTAGGGTGCCCGGAAGCATGCCTAAGAATGAGCCCAAAATGTAGGCGCCTAGAGATACCCGCGTGAGGCCAAAGGCATAGTTCACCAAGGTAAAGGGAAAGATGGGTGAGAGCCGGACCAAGGTCAATATTTTGAAACCTTGTTGCTCCATCGCGCCTTGCAGCGCGGTGAAGCGCGGGCTGTTGGCCATTTTCGCTTCCATCGACGGCCGGAATACGGTGCGGCCAAGCAGGAAGGCCAAAGTGGCTCCCAGCACGGAGGCCGGGGAAACCAAGGCGGTCCCCAACCAAGGCCCGTAGATTGCGCCAATCAACAGCGTCACTAAAGAGCCTGGGATCATGAGCACCGTGGCCAAGGCATACCCTAAGCCAACCAAAACGGCACCCCACAATCCTTGCTCGCGCACCCATTCCATAAACCCAGGTAGGTGATCTTGCAAAAACAAGAACCAACTCGCCAATGCCGCGGCAATGATCAGTGCGAACACCAGAACCTTTTTCATCACTCGACGAGTGCGCCCCCGCAACTTGAACCGCAGCCGGCGGTACAGGCAAAGCAATGCTGATCGACAGCAATCGAAGCCCCTTGCAAGGCCTTCAAGCCTCCTGGTGCCAGCACATCTTCCAGCAAGAGTTCCTTGCCCGAGGAGTCACGCATTGGCAGGTCGCTCACCAAGTTGAAATCACAGTCAAACAGGCGACCGTCCCAACGCACGCTAAGAGAGTTGCGGCACATGAGGCCTGGCAAGGTGGCGGGATTAAAGTTCTCTCGCAGGAGGTGGGCGTAAGCATCTAACTCTCCTTTGCGCTCCAAATCCTGCCGGAAACGATGAATCGGCTGGTTGGTGATGGTCAGAAGCTTGGTGAAGACTATGCCAAAGCGAGCCAGAAGTTCTCGTTTGTAATCGCGCTCTAGGCCTTCTTGTTCCGGAGGAAGGCTCGCACCGAGCGGGTTGTAGACCAAGTGCAACTCCAAAGGGTTTCCGGGCAAACCAAAGCCTTCTTGGTTCAAGCGCTTAAGCGCTTCTACGCTGGAATCGAAAACCCCGCGCCCGCGTTGTTGGTCGACATTGTCTTCGAGGTAGCAAGGCAGGGAGCAGAACAAAACCACACCCTGTTCGCGAAAGAAGGCGGGTAAATCTTCCTGGCCAGGTTGCTCTTGGACCGTCAGATTGTGGCGCACGAGAACTTGGCGCCCCATGGCGCGAGCTCCCTGAACCAAACGACGAAAGCCTGGATTCAACTCCGGCGCTCCACCGGTGATGTCCAGAGTCTTCAGCTCCGGCTCTTGCAGGAGCAACGCCAAGACTTGATCAATCCATTGCGCCGAAGCGTTGTCCTCGGCGCCACTTCGCGCAGGACTACTGTCCACGTGGCAGTGGCGACAAGCTTGGTTGCACAAACGGCCAATGTTGACCTGCAGCACCTCGACCTGCGTCTTGTGGATAGCAGGAAACAAGCCGAAGCTCTGCTGCGGCGCAGCGGCCGAAGGCTCCATTAGCAGCAGTCACCGCCCTCTTGCGGTGAACACATCTGCTCCATATCGCGCTCGGCGACGCCATCTTCCTTAAGGCGCGTGAACAAACCGCGGTAAGGAGCGCGCCCCAACAAGGCAAAGGTCTTTTCACACACGGCCTCGCGGCGGCCGCGTTCGAAGCGGTGGCCATCGTCATCGAGAACACTACGGAACGGCCCATGGTAGACCACAGATTGGCCGGCGTCGATGCATTCGCCATGCTTGCCCTTATAGGCCGCCACGGTCATCGAGCGGAACTCAATGCCTTGGACCACTTGCCACGGCTCTTCTTGGCGAGCCAAGATTTCGATGCCATGGAAACCTGCATCTTCGAAGGCCTTAAGGAAGGATTCTTCTTCGAAGGCACCCGAAATGCAACCCGACCAAAGGTCAGCATCTTCTTGCATGGCTTTGGGGACCTCGGTGCTTGCAACAATGTCACTAATGACGGCCCGCCCGCCGCGCTTCAAGACGCGGAAAGTCTCTTCAAACAACTGGCGCTTCAAATCCGGGGCGACCAAGTTCAGCACACAGTTCGACACCACCACATCGATGGAATCGGTCTCCACCATGGGGTCATCACGACGCAAGCGTTCACGCTCCTGCTCCATGGCCTCGTAGGAGGCGACATCTTGCACGGGGTTTGCCGCCAACCAGGCGCCGAGCTTGTCGACATCGAGGCGCAAATCTTCAATCCGGCCGCGATGGAAGGAAACGTTGTTCCAACCAATGCGTTCGGCCACCGTGTCTTGGTGATCGCGTGCCAGCTCCAACATGTCGGTAGTCATATCTACGCCAATGACGCGGCCTTGCGGACCCACGACTTGACTGGCGATGTAGCAAATCTTGCCACCACCCGAGCCTAGGTCGAGAACCGTTTCGCCCTCCAAAATGTGTTGGGAAGGGTCGCCGCAGCCATAATCGCGCTCCAAAATCGCCTCAGGCAGCACCTTGAGGTACTTGCCGTCGTAGGAGACCGGGCAGCACAGCTCGGCCTCAACGGCCTGGGCACCAGCGGCGTAACGCTCGCCGACGGCACGGGTGACTTCGTCTTGATCTAGTTTCATTCCTTCTGGTCCTCGGGGGACTTCCATTCGTTCAGAGACCAATCATAGTCGCGGTACTTGATCTTGGCCTTGGCAAAGCCGAGGTCCTCGGTCACGCTGGCGGGGCCAAACTTCTTGAGCAGAGCCCGAATGCCGCCGGGATAATCGTCGAGCTCGTCTTCGGCCCAGTCGAAAATCTTTGATACGCGGTAGCGCCCTTTCTTCAGCGAGGTGTCATTCTTGCTGGCGTCGGCCAAAAACTGCCGAGTTTGCGCAGCCAGCTGCTGGTCCAGTTTGGCGGCGGTGTAGGCCTCGTTGCGCAACGGAGGGCAACTCCAGGAAGCACACACGATGGCAAAGTGAAATAGCGGGGTGCGCGACACATGAGCCAGAATGTCGTGCTCTACTTCGCCGAGCGAGAGCTTGCCACGAGTGCTGACCTCACTGCGCTTGTCTACCTGAGCAAGATGTGCCAGGGGGATGTACTCCTTGGAGAACACACTCGAGAACAGACCACCCAGATCCTTGATTGAATCTACCGGGTAGTTGTCCAAAATCAGGCGCAAGGTGAAGGCGTTGTAGGCGTTGATCCAGTAGGCCTCGCGCTGCATCCCGGTCCATTTTGCGAACTCGGTCACCGTAACCGCCTGCAAACCTGCTAGATAGCGATCCAGCTCCACGCGACGCTTTTGTAATCCCTGGTAATCCACCAAGCCTTGAGGCTTCACGAAATCCTTGAGTAACCGGTCAAAGGCCTTGTGATTTTGATCGAAGCCGGTGGACTGGGTAGGTTCTTGCGCAGGTGTCTGCTGGGCATCCTGGGACCAGGCCGGGGCCCCTACCCCGGCCAACAAAAAAATCCCTGTTGCGATAAGCATCCCCTTCATGCCTCTCCATTCGCACCAAAGCCACCCCTATGACAAGATTCTTGCATGACTTTTTCTCCCCACCCCCCTGCCGTTGTGGTGATGGCGCGTTGGTGGGCAGAAGGCGCGGTCAAAACGAGATTGGCAGCCAGCATCGGGCAAGAAGCTGCGCGCGAGGTCTACCGCATGCTGGTGGAAGGAGTTTGGGCGGGACTTTCGCACCCGGAGTTGGAGCGTCATCTGCATTTCACGCCGGCCCATCAGGCCGAGGCCATGTCCCAGTGGCTCCCCGAGGCAGATTTGATTGCGGCCCAACCTGACGACGACCTCGGCCAGCGCATGATGGCGGCGCTCCGAACAGCTGCCGAGGTCGAGCGTCCATGGGTCGCCGTGGTCGGCACGGATGCCCCCCAAGTGACTGCGGAATTCCTGCTGGAGAATGCCCAGCACCTTGAGCATGCCGACGTCGTCATGACGCCCACCCTGGATGGCGGCTATGCGCTGTTGATCATGAAAGCCGTCCACGCCCAGCTCTTTTCCGACATGACGTGGTCGACCAATGTGGTGGCCGCGCAAACGCGCAAGCGTGCCGCCGCCACGGGTTTGGTCTTGGTCGAAACAAAACAAGTCCGCGATCTCGATGAGTTCGCGGACTTGGAAGCCTTGCAACAACAAGGCTATTTCGCCAAAGATTAACGCCCTGGCTTCTGCGCCACGGGCGAGCGTTGCTTGAACTGCAACTTGGTCACGCGCCAGATGTCTTCGCGGTCAAGGCCAGGGTCAATGCCGCGACTGCGGCGGTCCGGCGGGTTTGGTGACAAAGCTAAGGACGTGCATCGCAAACGCGGGAACAACAGTTCGCTATTGAACAGGAAGTACCGCAACTGCGCACGGGTGAAGGCTCCACCAGTTTCCTCATCGAACACAATCGTGAAGGTGCGGTCTTCGCCACCAGCACGGGTTTGCCGCGGGCGGTCCGTCTTGATGTCCAGATTGCCCATGCGTGCACCAAAGGCCTGCGCTTGGAAGTGCTTGCGGAAGCTTTGGTCATCGGTGCCCTTAGGCGCCTTTTCGCGGCGCAGAGCAAGGTCATCGGAAGTTTCCCAAATGGCCTTGTAGCGGCCTTGGCCGCGGGTAACCGACTCTTCCCAGTTGGAAAGGTGCTTCTGCGACCAGAAGCGTCCGGCGAAGGCCAATGCGGCCAACACCATCAGCATGTACATCGTGCTGCGATTGTTCATGACTCGCCTCCTTCTTCCTTAGGCTTTTCGGTCAAAATCTCGACGGTCATGGTGCCCGTCTTGGTGTCGGGAACGGCACCGTCTTTGGTTTCCGGCATGGTTGCGCCATTCATGACCCATTCTTGCGCGGACAGCTCACGCTCGAGGCGGTCGATGCGCGAAGTGATCAAGCCGTTGTCACCAAAGAAGGTGATGCCAAAGCGAACCTTGACATGGGGTCCTTGGCTGGCCGACCGATCCATTGAGGTGAACTCAATGTTCTCGATCATCCAGCGTTCCGGATAGTCCTTCATGTGATCATCCATGAAGGTCATCAGCAGTCGCCAAGCCTCTAAACTGCTCGGTGGCATTTCCAAGGCCGATTCGCCCATCAACTCATCGAGTTGCACCTTGGCCTTGGTGACGCGGCGCGACAGTTGGTCTAGCTTTTCATTCTCAGCTAAATCCAGCCCAGCGAAGTCATTGGGAATCAACCAGTCGTCTGGGTATTCCTCGTCGTCGCGAACTTTGGTGTTGAGCGCTTCGACCTTTTGATTCGCCCGCGAGTACAAGTCGCGGTAGTCGGCTTGCTTACGTTGGGCCACGCGAACATTCAGGGCAAGATCGAGGACGAACCAAAAGATGAGGCCAACCAGCGCCAAGGTCAGTGGACCTTCAATGCGTTCCAGACCACGGGCGTAGCGGAACTGATCTTGACGAAAGTTCATGCCCTCTGCCGATTCGCCAAGCCCGCGCAGAGCGGCGCCTAGGGCGACGGCATCGGGGGCCTTGCCGGAGTCATCGGCAAAGCCCAAATCCAAAGGCGAAACCTCGCGGCCGAGGCGGCGGCTGAGCTCTTCCTCGAGGCCTGGAAGAATCGCGCCGCACAAGTAGAGCGGCCCCGAAGAGTTGCTCATGGCGGCGAGGCCACGACGCACCTCCGCAGAGAGCTTCTTGCGGAAGTGCTGTTTGGCTTCCTCACTGCATGAAGCCAGTGTGGTTTCTAAATCGAAGCCGAAGGGCAAGCTGTGGTCGCCACCAAGGCCATCTTCTACGGCCTCTTCTTCGACTTCTTCGCCGTCGGTTTCCGCCAACTCGGCGTCTTCAGGATCAGCTTCGACATCGGCGACGGCGACAATCTCGCCATCGGCATCGAGAATCTCTGCCTCTGCAGCTTGTTCTAATTCAGGAGCTTCTTCGGCCGGCTCCAATGCCAGACCGCGCGTGAGTTCGCGCCAACCCATGGGTACTGCACGGACGCCGCGCAAACCGCCATCTGGGTTGAGCAGCATCAGCACACTCGATTCTGCGGCGACATGCAGGTAGACCTCGACGACATCGTCGTCGCTGGGGCCTTCTGGGCGCGGCATGGCGCGGAGTGCAGTCAACAAGCTGCCATGCTCGAGGGTCAGCACGGGTGGATCCCAGTCAGCGCCATCGAGTACGGCGAGCACCCCTTCGATGCGATCATTCGGCATGACCGAAGTCAGCAAGGTTGGCGTGGCGCGGCCATCATCTAACTCGAGGAAGTCGACCACCACGTCTTCGGCAGACAGGTGATAGAGCTCGCCTTCGATTTCATACTTGAGCACCTGCATGACCTTCTCGCGCTCGGAGAAGGGCAGGGAAAGCTCGCGCATGACGACTCCGCCCGCAGGCAAAGTGATGACGATCTGGTCTGCTTTGGCACTCTTGACCGCGCCTTTAATCGCTTCGGCAAGATGGCGCCCAAGCGCTTTGGGATGTCCAGCCTCTTCGGCTTGGAATTGACCCTCGCCGGAGGCTTTCACGGTAAAGCGCTTGCCACTGCCTTCCAGCAGGGCGTAACGGAATCCGTGGGATTGGAGGTAAAGGCCGAGGCTACGTGCCATGGATGGTGTCCAGGTTAGCGGGGCGGCAGGTCGGCGGCCAACGTGCGGGCTTGACGCAAGTCGCGGGCCAGGCTCTGCTGCTCGGGGCGGAGGATGCGGGTGGTCAACAATCCCTGGAAGCGTTGGTCCAAAGACTGCCATTCCGCGTCGATAGCGGAGAATCGAGCCGCCAGAAGTTCTTCGCGTTGGCGGCTGTAATGAAAGAGAAGTAGGCGCAAATCTTGGCTCTGGGACTGGTCGAGTTCGAGCGACTGAACCATGCCGCGATGCCAGGCGCGTAAATCGGAGGGCAAGGGGTCTGTGGTGGCCTGAGGCCGGCTAGAAGCCCACTGCAGCCCCAACAAGAGGCCCGCGGCAAAGGTCATCAGCGCCGGCAACAGTAAACGCGGCAAGCGAAATCCGCTCATTGTGGACGACGAGGAGGCCGGTTGAGGAACTCCTGAATGGCCTGATCCAGTTCACCTGGCTCGCTGGCGTAGGCATCGTGAGCTTGCTGCGGACGGAGATAGTCGACCGCCCACCAGGACAAACCGAGCACCAGAAGCAGGGCCGCAGCAAGATTCCACCAGCGCAGGCTTTGCGCCATGAGGAAGACTTCGCGGCCGAGGCCTTCTTCGAAGCGGTGTTGCATGCGGGCCAAGACCTCTGGGGCCGGGGCTTCGGGTTGCAACAAGGCCAAGTCCTCACGCAACTCCCTCCATTCTTGAACGCGAGCACGGGCTTCGCGATCTTCCATGAGATGGGCGCGCACTTCAGCGGCATCGAGGTCACTGGTTTCGCCATCGAACCAAGCGCCAAGGCGCTGATCCCAAGAAGAGTCACGGCTCATGACAAACCTCCACGCTGGCGCAAGTCTGCGGCAAGGCGCTCTCGAGCACGGAAAATCCGCGATTCGACCGTTCCCTGGCGGAGTTCCAAGACGCGGGCGATGTCGCGGTAGCTCATGCCCTCTAGCTCTCGCAGAATCAAAACTTCGCGGAATTTAGTGGGGAGCGCATCGAGGGCTTCGCGCACCAAACGCTGGCGTTCGGCGCGAGAGGCCTCTTCCATGGGCCCTGGCTGGCTCGACTCCACCGCAGGGTCGGCGCTCTCTTCACTGATCTGACTCAAGTTGGTGGCGCGCGTTTGCCGGGTGACCCGACGACGATGATCGCGCAGCGTATTGAGAGCCACTTGGTAGACCCAGGTGCTGAGCTTGGACTCTCCGCGGAAGGACTGAATCTTGCGCTGCACCTTGAGGAAGACCTCTTGGACTCCATCTTCGGCGTCGCGCGGGCTCAAGCCACAGCGCAGGGCGAGACCGTAAATCCGACCTCCATACTCACGGAACAGGGCTTCCAGATCGTGCACGGCATTCGGCTGAGGAGCTCGTGGTGCCTGGGGAGCCGCATCGGGCTGCTTCCAAGCCGGAGCTGCGGCCGAACCTGGACCCGGCTGGGGTCCGGCAGGCGGCGAGCCGTCGGCAGGTGGGAAGCCATTCATGGCAGGGCGAGGGAGAGGCATAGGCACCGGCGTTTGGACGCAGCCCCCATCTCTCTTCTTCCTTTCTAGCCTACAAAAACGAGGCCGTCTCGGGCATCCCTAGGCCTCTGGGGGCAGTAAATGGCCCATTTTGTCGCGCTTTGTGCGCAAATAGGCCTTATTTTGCTCGTGTTCGCCAGCTTGGATTGGTAACTGCTCCACAATCTCCAGCCCATAGCCCTTGAGGCCCGCGAGCTTTTTGGGGTTGTTGGTGAGCAAACGCATTTGCCGCACACCGAGGTCGTGCAGAATCTGCGCGCCCATGCCGTACTCGCGCATATCTGGCGGGAAGCCCAAGCGTTCATTGGCCTCCACGGTGTCTAAGCCCTGGTCCTGCAGTTCGTAGGCACGAAGCTTGGCCTCGAGGCCGATGCCCCTCCCCTCTTGGCGAATGTAGAGCAAGATGCCACGGCCAGCTTCGCGAATTTGATCCAACGCGGCGTGCAGTTGTGGACCGCAATCGCAACGCAAGGATGACAGTAAGTCTCCAGTCAGACATTCGGAGTGCACGCGCACCATGACGGCATCGTCTTGCGGGTCATAGGCCTGCAGATTGTCGTCGGGACCATTGGGCCAGCCGTAGCTCAAAGCGAAGTGCTCTTTGCCATCGGTCTTGGCGTGATAAAGGTGCAGACGGAAATCGCCAAAGGCAGTCGGCATGCGCACGCCATCGACGCGGCGCTCGACCAACTTTTCGCGCCGACGGCGGTATTCGATCAAGTCTTCGACGGTCAGAATCGGCATGTCGTGCTTAGCCGCAAAGACCTCCAATTCCGGCATTCGCGCCATGGTGCCGTCTTCATTCATGATCTCACAAATCACGCCGGCAGCCTTCATGCCAGCCAAACGCGAGAGATCGACAGAGCCTTCCGTTTGCCCAGGGCGGATCAATACGCCACCATCTTTCGCCCGCAGCGGAAAGATGTGGCCAGGGCGAGCTAGGTCGCTCGGCCGCGCGCCATCTTTCACGGCGGTCAAGATCGTGGTTGCACGGTCTGCGGCAGAGATGCCGGTGGTGACTCCTTCGCGCGCCTCAATCGATTCCAAGAACGCCGTGCCCATGCTCGAGGTGTTTTGCGAGACCTGCGGACGCAAGTCCAACTGGTCGCACAGCTCACCGGAAAGCGAGAGACAGATCAAGCCACCCCCCTCTTTGCGCATGAAATTAATTGCCTCGGGAGTGATGGCTTCGGCCGCCATCACGAGGTCTCCCTCATTCTCGCGGCGGGGATCATCGACGAGGATAATCATGCGGCCATCCTGGATGGCCTGAAGGGCGGTTTCGACGCTGGCGTAGCTCATGATGCCGGAAGGGCTTTGACCGCACATGGTAACAGGCCCGAAGCCCTTCAAATCTCGTAGCGGAGCAGCCGATAGGGAGATGTGCGTCTTCTCCGCAATCCCGCTTTCCTCTCCCTCGCGGCCGTCCTGGTCGGCGGGGCGCTTGTCGGTCTACCGCACGTCCAGAGCTGGGAAGAGGCCGGAAACCGCCGTGATCGGCAGATTCTGGAGCTCGAGCATCAGCTCGCAAGCCTGCATGGCGAGCAACAAACTCTGCTGCTCAAGCAGTCCGAACTGCAAGGCAATCTCGCCGGCGCAGATCAGCGCCTGGCCTCTCAGGCCGAGCTGCTGGACACACAAGCCGAACTGCTCAATCAGCAAGCAGATCTCCTGGCCCACCAGGATGGCCGCCTCCAGGATGGTTTTCACCGCCTGGATGGCTTGAGCGATTCCCTACGCAACTCAGCCCGTGAGCGTGCGGTTCTGGCAGCCAGCTTGCGTCCCGAGGGGCGTCGCGCGAGTCTGCAGAAAGACATTCTGCGCCCGGTGTTTCAAATCAGCGGAGCAGAAGCCGTCGGCAGCGCCGTGCTCTTGCGCCGCTGCAGCGACGACGAAGGTGATTACTATCTCGCGCTGAGCTGTTACCACGTGTTACGTGACATTGTTGCGGCGTCTTCCGAAGACCCCCATGACGTGGTGTTCGACACCTTGTTCGATCAGCTTGACAATGGCGAGGACCTCCGAGTGCCTGCACGCATGATTGCAGAGAACCCAGCCGCCGACTTGGCGCTGATTCGCCTCGATACTTCGTTGGATCTAGGGCCGGTCGCGCGCTTGGCGCCACTCGAACGCCTGAATGAAATTGAAGCCTTCAGCGAGGTCTATACCGTGGGTTGCCCGCTTGGCACCAGTGCCCAGGCAACTCACGGCGAAGTCACGCGCACCGATTGGACGGTGGGCGATGAACCCTACTGGATGGTTTCCAGCCCGGCCTACTTTGGCAACTCAGGCGGCGGCGTGTTTTTGGCCGACAGCCATGAGTTGGTGGGGATTTTTTCCAAAATCTATACCCATGGCAGCTATCGCCCGCAGGTGGTGACCCATATGGGCCTGGCCGTGCCGCTCGATGTGATTCACAAATGGCTCAGGGAGATCGGTCACAGCGAGCTCTTGCCGCCAAATCCCTCGGCGGCCTCGGTGCAAGTCGAGGAAGCGGTGAGCGAGATGGATTCCGCAGGCGAATTGCCCGCCAAAGACTAAGAAATTCCTAACAAAAAAGGGGCTCAGAGGTAGCTTCTGCAGCAAAAAGGAGTGCCACGAAGTGAGAAACCAAGTCGGGGCCACAACGCTACAATGAGGCTGGAACTTAGCCCATGAAGTCGCCTCTTCTCCTCCTTATCGCTCCGGTTGCCCTCGCCTCCGGTCTCGCCAGTGTGATTCCGGCACCGACCAACAGCACATGGTCGCATGCTGGAATCCAGCCGGCTCCTCGCCCGGTCTCGGACTCGCTCTTCGACGAAGCACGCAAACTGCTCGCAGCCGGTAAGTACGAAGAAGCCAGCGCCAGTGCCGACGCCGCCCTCTCCAGCCAGCCCTTTGCGATTGAGGGCTATCAGGTCATGTTTGACATCGCCAAGGCCCAAGACGATGTCGAAGGCCAACTGCGTTGGGGCAAGTGGCTGTACTGGGCATGGAAAGCGGAAGGCGCGAAGAAAGAACTAGAAGCTCTGACTGCTGAGCTCGACGCCCTCTACGAAGGTTGGAACCAAGAGTCCAACACGCTCGAGGTCTGGCAAAAGTCCACACTCAAAGCCGCCAAGGCTGCTTCCGGCAAGAAGCAATTCCGCTTGGCTGGCCACTTGATGAACAAGCTGCTCGACCTCAACCCGCAGGACACCAAGCTGTCCAGGGAGTACGACAAGCTTGCCGACAAGGCAGGCGCAGAGCTTTCGGGTGGCGCCTTCGTCTCGGACAAGGTGAAGCGCAAGTCCGCCAAATGGTTGGCGCGGAATAACGCCAAGCACTCGGAATGGGAGAACCGTTGGGAAAAGAAGACCAAGTCCTACGACGTGGAAACCAATATGGACTACGCGTTCTTCGAAACCCTGTGCGCCGCGATGGACGAAATGAATCTGTTCTATCGCAAGGTTTATGATTTCAAGAAGAAAGCACCCCGCGTCCGTTTGGTGGTTGCGAACAAGCGCAGTGACTTCGACCGCTTTTCGATGGAGCTACTTGGCCGCCCAATGCAGTCAGAATCAGTGGGTGGATTTTGGGCTCCCGGGTCCAAAACAGTGGTCAGCTATGACCGCTCGATGGGTGATCCGAACATGACTCGTGATGACCTGTGGCGCACCCTCTTTCACGAAGCCAGCCACCAATTCATGTCGCTCAAAATGGAAAAGAACGAGCGCCGGGGCATCACAACCCCCTCTTGGCTAGACGAGGGTACTGCGAGCTACTTCGAAGGCTGCGTCATCAAAGCCGATGGCACTATCTTGAAAAACAATGTGGCCGAGCGCCGCCTTCGTTCTTGGTGGTACTTGGAGCAAAGTAATCGCCGGCACAGCCTTGAGGAATTACTCTCCCACATTCGGAACACCGGCCCAGACAGCACCGGAATGGGAAGTTATGAAGGTGATTACTATCCCTACGGGTGGGCCTTCGTTTATTTCCTCTTGAACTACGAAGAGGGTGACCGCCGTGTGTACGCTCCCTCGATTACTCCGGGGCAAAGCATTCCTACTGAATACAAGGCTGTGGGCAAGGCTGGCAAGTTGGTGTACCGCCAACCCTACCTTGACTATGTGGAGCATTTTTCCAAGGTGGGCAATAAGGACAACGACCGCTACTATCCGTTTGAAATGGCGAAACAGTTTTTCGTCGATGAGGTCGGCGACCCCGATGTCCCCAACTGGGAAGCCTTCGAGGCGCGGTGGCGCAAATTCACCACAGCACTCTATGGCGAAATGCAATCCGGGCCGGAATTCGCCGATGTGCTGCAAGCTCGTTGCCGCGGCTACATTCTGGCCGAGGATTATGAGCGCGCCCGCGTGACGGCAGAACAGGCGGACAACAAACGCCCCAACGACGCCGAAACCTATCGCTTGCTGGCCATCGCCAATTCAGGTGAAGAACTTGAGGGCGACGCCGTGTACTGGATGTTCCGTCACTGGGAATCGGTGTGGGAGGCCGGAGATGAAGCCTCCACCGCCGATGCCATCGCCTGGTTGGAAGAAAATGGCGGCAAAGGTGTGATTAAAGATTACATCGTGCCTACCCAAGTGGCTCTCGGCGAAATCGAGGCCAACATGGAAGTGGCGCTCGAAGATGGACACCCCATCATGGCCACTTTGTTTGCCACTCACGCCATGCAGGCTTTCCAGCTCGAGTTCCCTGCCCTAGACGCCAAGGCCAAGGAAATGGCTGAGGTCGCCAACATGGACTTGCGCGCTTGGCAGGCCGGCTTTGAAAAGGATGAAGAGTCCAACCGCAAAGCCACCGATGACAGCGGCGCTTTGGTCGATGTGGTCATGTACAGCGACGATGGCCTCCTGATGTACAACCCCGAGGGCTTCGCCTCTCCTGGCATTGAATCTTCCGATGTCGGCTCCCTGCAAAACCTGACTCCGCCCTTCAGCATTCGTGGCAAGGTGCAAGTCGACGGTCAAGGCGCCATCATCTTGCTCGGCATTGACCGTTCGGGCACGGCTCAGGTGCGCGTCAACCTGCTCGACATGGACGACGAGTTCGCGATGGACTTCCGCACCATGCACTATGTGGTGGATACCACTGGCGGCAGTGCATCTCTGCGCTCCACCATGCTCGGCGGCGACCGCTGGGAGAAAGATGGCGCCAAGTTCATCGAGTTTATGATTGATGTCGATGTCGATGGCGAAGGCACCTTTAATACTGCCGGCCGTGACCCACTACCGTTGCCTCGCGGACTGACGCCAAGCAACTTGACTGGCGGCATTGCGCTGATGGTCTACGACGATTCAGCTGCCTTGTTCCAAGATGTCGCCGTCCGTCCGAGTGCCGCCTTCTGGCCGGTCGCCCCGTCGGAAGGCGAGGACGACTAAGCCTTTGCGCAGGCTCAGGCGGTAGTCATCATCGACTGCCGCCGAGCCGCGGCGCAGCAGCGCCCCTTCTAAGTCCGCCAATCGCTGCGGCGAAGGTGTGGCGCCACATTCACGCAGGCGCCGACGCAAAATCTGTTGCCGCACATGGCTCGGCAACTCGGCCCACGGCCATTGTGGGTCATCAAAGGCATCGACCATGTGTTCATGCGCTTCGGCCTCTTGTTGCAAGCGCAGCAAGGCTTGCGCCGGTTCCGCGGTGCCAAGTTGTGCCAACTGCTCGCGCCATAGCGGCAGGAAGGCACGCAAGCGATTGCGTGCAGCCAGACCTAGATCTTGATTGCTTGGATCCTCTTGCCATTCCAAGCCACGATGTTGCAGTGTGGTTTCGATGACCTTGCGCGTGCAGCCGAGCATTGGCCGCAACACTTCGACATCGGGAGTCAGCGCACGGCGAGCGGGAATGCCACGCAGGCCCGCCAATCCGGTCCCGCGCAGGATCCGTAGGAGCAGAGTTTCGGCTTGATCATCGGCATGATGAGCAGTCAAAATCCGTTTTGCCCCTAGGCTGGCGGCACAGGCGAGCAACACGTCATAGCGAGCCTTGCGCATCTGAGATTCGCTCGCGCCGGGTGGACAATCGGCCTCGCGCATCATGACCGGATAGCCCATTTCCCGGTAGCGCGCGGCGGCCTGCGTGCACTCTAGAGCACTTTCCGGACGCTGGCGGTGGTCCACCACCACAATATGGGCCTCGGGCAGGAAAAAATCTTCATGCTCGGCCAGGACCTCGGCATCGCGCCAAAGTGCGGCCAAATAGGTCGAATCTGCACCACCAGAGCAGGCGAGCAAGACCGGCGCCTCGGGCCAGGGGCCGAAGTCGAGGATTCCGCGCAATGCCCCCCCTTTCATGCCCCTAGAATGCGCGATTCTCGTGGTCCTCGCCACCCCCTATGGGGAGAAAGCAGGATCCCCCTCCACAACTCTGACTCCCAGACCACACCATGGCCATCCGCATCGCCATCAATGGTTTCGGCCGCATCGGCCGGAATGTCTTCCGCATCATGCACGCCCGCAGCGCCGATTTTGAAATCGTCGCCCTCAACGACCTGACCGACGCCAAGACCCTGGCGCACTTGCTCAAGTACGACACCGTCGGCGGCCGCTTTGCTGGCAATGTCGAGGTCGATGGCGACACCATCGTGGTCGATGGCAAGCGCATTCAGGTGTTGGCCGAGCGCAACCCGGCGGATTTGCCGTGGGGTGAACTCAAGGTCGATTTTGTGGTCGAGGCCACCGGCATCTTCCGCAAGCGCGAACAGTGCCAGATGCACATCGACGCTGGCGCGAAGAAGGTGCTCTTGACTGTGCCACCCGCCGATGAGATTGACAACATGGTGGTCTTGGGCGTCAACGACGAAACCCTCACCGCCGATCAGAAGATTCTGTCGAACGCGAGCTGCACCACCAACTGCCTGGCTCCGTTAGCCAAGGTTCTGCACAACTCCTTTGGCATCAAGCGTGGCCTGATGAACACCATCCACGCCTACACCAACGATCAGCGCATCTTGGATTTGCCGCACAGCGATTTGCGTCGCGCCCGTGGTGCTGCTTCCAACATCATTCCAACCTCGACCGGTGCTGCTCGTGCCGTCGGCAAGGTTCTGCCTGAGTTGAACGGCAAGCTCGACGGCATGTCGATGCGCGTACCCGTCCCTGCCGGTTCGGTGGTCGACTTGGTATGCGAGGTCGAAAAGGCCAACGTCACCGTCGAGGAAATCAACGCCGCGGTGAAAGCCGCCGCCGATGGCCCGATGAAGGGTGTGCTCGAGTACACCGAAGATCCGATTGTTTCGAGCGATGTCATCCACAACCCACACAGTTCCGTCTTTGACGCCGGCCAGACCATGGTCATGGACGGCAACATGATCAAAGTGGTGTCGTGGTACGACAACGAGTGGGGCTACTCCAACCGCGTCTGCGACTTAATCTTCAAGGCGCACAACGTTTAATCGCGGCAACCACGCGGCGCCAATCGCGCCATCCGACGGCCCGGAGCTTGCTCCTGGCCGTCTTTGCGTTTCCCCTACCCAGGTACCGCAAAACAAACCCCTATACTCTTTGCGATTCCTGTTCCAAATATGCGCGCCCTCCTTCCCGTCGCCCTAGTTCTGCTTCTTGGCCTTCTGGCCTTCTTTTTCCTGGTCGAATCCCCGCAAGACCAAAAGGACCCAAGCACAGCGGAAAGCCAGTCTTCCGGAGAAACGGAGGCGGCAAGTGCCAATGGGAGCATTCGAGAGAACCAAGGTGAAGCCAATCAGGTTCAGCGTGACCCGAGTTCGGCTCACGGCACTGCCTGGGATGACCATTTTCGCTGGGGTGCTCCCCACGCGACCGATGCCGGCGACCTGACTCTCAAAGTGGTTGCCGCAGGAAGCGAGGACGCCGTCCCTGCTGCGGTCATTCAACTCATTCCCGAAAGGCGAAACGTCCGCGCCGGTGATCCCGATATCGCCGACGAGGACGAAGATTTTTCCGACTACTGGCTAGACGAGGCAGAGGCATGGCGCACTGACGAGGTCGGCCGACTCGAAGTCCCCTCCTCCTGGCGCGGGCGCACCATCATTGCGCGCAGTGAGACTGGTTTCGCCGTACAAAGGCTAGAGGGCGATTCCGCCATCACCTTATTCACTGTCCGCATTGCGGCTTCGCAAAATACGGTGGTGCGAGTCCTCGACGCACAGAATCAACCTGTCGCGGGAGTCGAAGTTGGTCTCTACCGCGAGGTTTATCAAAGCTTTCAACGCCAACTCAGCGTCGTCACCAATGCCGAAGGGTTGGCCCAATTTCATCAGGTACAGGACCCTGGCCTGAGCCGTCGAGGCGTGGATCGGTGGCGTTTTGCTGTCGCTCCCCAACTTGGCGAAGCCGGAACCAAAGCCATGCCCCGTGCACAGCTGCCAATGGAAGTCACGCTGCGCATGGAAGACGCCGCCAATCTGCGCATTGAGCTCCAGGAAGAAGATGGCAAACCCGCTCTCCGTCCACTTGAAGTCATCGTGACCACCGTGGCACAACGGGAACACCATCATTCGGTCAGCGCATGGCGTCTTGGCATGCATGGCGCCACGACGGCAGACGGCCAAGTAGAGCTAGCTGGCCTACCAGTAGGTGAAGATCTCTTGCTTTTCTGTGATTTTGCCTGGCAGGATAACTGGGGTCAGCGACGGCAAGAATTACAGATTCCCGCACTCGCAGCCGGCGAATCTCGCACAGTGACCTTCCGCGCTTCTGCTGACCGCCCCACCTTGACATTTCTAGTTCTCGACCCCTTAGGCAGGCCGATGCCCGAGACCGAGTTCCGTACCGCATTCAAAAGCGATCTCCGCCATACCAATCGATTGCCGGAAACACCCCGAATCACCACCGATCGCGAAGGACGCTTCCGCTGGACCTTGTCGCAAGGCCCAATGGCTACGGAAACGCAGGAGCTAATTGGGCGCAGCTTGCGCCTCGCCTATGACCAGGACAAACCGCGCGCGCGATGGCAAGCCACTGTCGACCTGGGACGCGATTTCTCCAGCAGTTTCACAGATGAGATCGTGATCCAGTTACGCGACCTTCCGCTTACTGCAGGTGGTTGGGTACGCCGCCCCGATGGAACGCGTCTTTTCGGCGTGACTGTGACGCTCGAGGGAACGCCGCCGCCGGAGATGGTGGATGGAGTGCGACATATCAAGAGCGCCCGGCGCATGAGTTCGACCAGCACCGATGAAGAAGGCCGCTTCTGGCTCTACGGGGAAAATGCCGCAAGCCATGGGGAACTGGAGGTGCAAGCTCGCGGGCCATCCGGAGAAGAAGCCACCATCCCAGTAACCCGTGGCAGTGATCAACACGACCTCGTACTCGACGCCGGTGGCATTCTCGTCGGCACGCTACGCCGCCCGCGCTCATTACCCGACCTGACGGTCACCACCGCCTTCCATTTCCCGCATGAAAATCACCCGGATTGGGATTTCTGGGAGATGGAGTCCGTCGATGCCCAGGGCGCATTCCGCTACGCCGGTTTGCCTGATGATGTAGAGGGGACGCTGAAAATTGCCCTCGGCAGTGGTTATCCGGGCCAAATCGTCCACGTTGTGGAGGGTGTCCGCCCCTGGCGTGAAGGCATGAATCCAGATCCGCGATTGCAGGACATTGATTTGGAAGGCTTTGTTCGTGCCTTTGAAGTCGTGGCCCTGGACCCCGAGGGCGAAGTCATGCCGGAGGCTCGTTTTTTGCAAATCACGGAGACGAATGGCGGATATTCCTGGCGCACCCTGAGCAGTCCCGAGGGCCGAGTCTCTCTCTTTGGTGGCCAAGAACCAGTCGATCTTCGCATCCAGGCTGAAGGTCATTACGATTCCGTGGTCACGCTCCAAGAAGGATTGAATGAGGTGCGCATGGAGTCGGCACCGATGGCTGTTTTCCATCTCGATCGCATGCCCGATCTGCCACCTCACCGCAGCTTGCGCTTAGACCTGGAACCCGTGGACGGCGGGGGGTTCTTTCAGCTCGCGGAAAGCGAATTTGCCACCGATGGCACCCTCGAAACGGCAGCGCCACCGGCAGGCAGCTACCAAGTCAGCATCGACCTCGTGACCCGTTCAGAAGGCGGCTGGTCCAGCACAAGCCATGAATTGAAGCTTCCGGATGGATCGCCCTACGTCGTCGTCGTCGGCCGTGGTGAAGGCCAGCGATTTGAAATCATCGTGCCCGAGGGTTTTTACGAAAGCATGATTCGCTGATCCCCCCGCCACGCTTCAATGGGGGCATGTTTCGCCCTACCCTGGCCCTAGTTCCCCTGGTTCTGAGCTTTTTGCTGCCGACATCCTTGGTCTTTGCGCAAGAGCAAAGCAGTGCGAAAGAGCCGAAGCAACAAGGTCGCGGGCTTCACGGCTACATAGGCTATAGCGCCAGCCAACCGCAAGATCGCGCCGCTTATGGCTACGGCATGGGCTTTTACTCCGCAGCTTGGTCGCTGATCGAGGAGCCGCTTGCGCACTTTCAGATTGGTTTGGCTAGCGGTTGGATCCTGCCCGACAACCGCGACAACAAGGACACGCCGCTCGCCCCCGAGGGCACGTTGGCGCGGAAATGGAAGGAGCGCGGGCCAACATGGGATTCGGTATTTCAAACCGTGGAAGGTGGGCTTGGGTACTGGCGCGGCAATCGCTTCCGCTATGGCCCGCCCAAGTTCAGCATGAATGCCACGCCTCAATGTTATGACTATGAAGTGGGCTCCCCCGGCTGGTCTTTCTTCTATGACACGGAAGCACTTCCGGACCACCGTCTCGGCATCGCCCAGCTCAGCAATCGCTTGCTGATTCCTCCGGACGCCTTGCCCTTCGCCGAAGATCCCGAGGGCAAGTTCTTTGGCTACACCTATATGGCGCTGCCGTTTACCGATCCGGTGCCGAGCGTAGAAGGCCGAGCCCCAACCGGTTCTTTTGCGTGGACTTGTTTCCTAAGCACAGAGAATTTCAAAGGGCCGATTGCCTACTACATTCCAGAAACTTGGAGCAAGATTGCCGATGTCTTCGAGGAGCCATTTCTGCATGGCCGTGGATTGGATTCGCGCCCGGGCTTAATGGGCGGTGGTGCCATGGAAATCAATACCGTGCCGCAACTCGTCGCGACGGCGAAAGATGGCACCACCTATTCCAAAATCCCGCGTTTGCAATTCCCGGTGGATCGCAAGGGTCGTGCAGTGTTGATTCAAGATGTGACTTATTATTCGCGGGAAGCCTTGTACGACGATTTTCTCGCCTGGCGCAAGGGCGGTGAAGCACCCAGCGGAGTTTTCCAGGGCGAAGGTGCCTTTATCGCCAAGCTCAGCACCAGGACACCGGGCTTTGCTCAAGACGGCCAACCGCTAGAGGGCGTCGCCAACACCTTCGACACCGAAGTGTTTGATGACAACACTTGGGGATTAGTCTGGAAGAAAGGTGGGCAGGCACCGCGTGGTGAATTCCCCCAGTACTACCGCCATGAACAAGGCAAACGGATTGCTGTGGCAGAGAAGGACGTGCCGCGTGCAACTGGATTGCGCAAAGCACGTTTTGCTCTAGCGGAACCTGGCGACGCCTTCACCTCGCCCGAGACTCCGGCATGGACCGCGCCCGGTCCTGCGAGCCCGCGGCAAACGGTGGAGCTTGGCGACGGCAGCAAAGTCACTTTTGCCTGGTATCGTTTCGTCGACCAACCCTCCTTTCGTCAGTACGACTGGAGCGAGGACAAGAAAGCCGAGCTGCAGTCTTTGGTCGAGGAGATTCACCGCAGCTGGCCCATCGACCGCGATTACATGGCGCCCCCCACCTCAGGGAAGCTCGTTGCCCTCGATGCAGCCTTGTTCGTGAAGCCACCCAAGGGCATGGAAATCGGTTTTGTGCCGATTGTCCTGCGCCAAAGCAAATGAAGATAAACTACCGCCATGAGAATGGCCAAAAAGACTCTCAAGGATGTAGATTTTGCCGGAAAACGTGCCTTTGTCCGTGTCGATTTCAATGTTCCGCTCCAAGATGGCGTAATTGGAGATGACACCCGCATCCGCGCAGCACTGCCCACCATCCAGGCCATCTTGGCCGCAGGCGGCAGCGTGATTTGCGCCTCTCACCTTGGCCGCCCTAAGGGCCAAATCGTGGAATCCCTGCGCATGGGGCCAGTAGCCCGCCGACTTCAGGATTTGCTCGGGCCGGCAGTTAAGGTGCTGGCCGCACCTAGTGTCGACTGTGAACTATCCAAAGGCGCAGCGAAAGGCTTGCAAGCGGGTCATGTGTTGCTGCTCGAGAACTTACGTTTCCATCCAGGGGAAACTGCGAACGAGCCAGCCCTCGCTCAATGCTTCGCCGACATGGCCGATGTCTTCGTGCAGGACGCCTTCGGTACCTGTCACCGCGCACATGCCTCGACTGCAGGCACCCCTGCTCTCTTGAAGCCTGCCGTCGCTGGCCTGCTGTTGGAGAAAGAAATCGCTGCATTCGACATGGCCTTCGGCAGTCCCAAGCGCCCGGTGGTTGCCGTCGTCGGCGGCGCCAAGGTCTCGGACAAGATTGTGGTGTTGGAAAGCCTGCTCGACAAAGTCGACACCGTGTTGATTGGTGGCGGCATGGCCTACACCTTCCTCGCTGCCGCCGGCGAAGCAATTGGCAGCTCCCTGTGCGAAGAAGATCGCTTTGCCGTGGCGCGCTCGATTGTGGACAAGGCCAAGACCAAGGGCGTCAAGCTCTTGCTCCCGGTCGACCACCTGGTTGCCGATGCCTTTGCCCCTGACGCCAAGACTCAAATCGTCGAAGGCGCTCTGCCCGAAGGCTGGATGGGTCTCGACATCGGCCCCAAAACGACCGAGATCTATGCCAACGAGTTACGCCAGGCGGCTACCGTGGTGTGGAATGGCCCCATGGGCGTGTTTGAAATGGAAGCCTTCAGTCACGGCACCTCGGCCATTGCCAAGGTCTTGGCCGACAGTGATTGCATTTCCGTGGTCGGTGGTGGCGATAGTGTCGCCGCGATTAAGAAGAATCAGGTCGAGGACCAGATTACCCACATTTCGACCGGCGGCGGCGCCTTCCTTGAGATGCTCGAGGGCAAGGAACTGCCTGGAATCTCAGCCCTAGATTCTTAGGCAGCGTTTTTCGCGGCGGCGCGTACAGTTCAAGGACCTATGAATCGCACCCTTGCCCTAATTGCCGTTCTCGCGGCGGCAGTCTTGCTGTGGTTGTTCACACAAGCACCTGAATCCACGCCCACGCCGACTTCTCCCCCAGCGGAGCAAGGAGAGAATCCAGAACAGCCGGAGGATTCGCCCGAGCCGGCCTCCGACCTCGTCGCAGAGGAAGGCGTCGAACGACAAGAAGCCACTCCGCTTGCCGAAGAGAATGTGGCCGAGGTCGCCAAGAATGAGCTTCCTTCCCTGCGCGTGCAAGTCGTCAGCCTTGAGGGCGAGCCATTGCCGGGAGTCCCTGTCGTGCTCTTACGCAAGGAAATTTGGGGCCTGCAACCGACCGAGGAAGGTCTGAGCGATGAGCAAGGCTATGTGACGCTGCATGACCAAACGCGCTATGGCCCTAGCGCCAATGAGGTGGTCACCATGATGGTTGGCTTCCCCTTTCCTGTGAAAGGGGCGAGCAAACCGATTGAGTTTGCTTCAGATCATTGGCCGCAGGAAGATTTGCAGTTGAAGTTGCCGGAAACCGGCAGCGTTGCGGTGCATCTTCTCGACTTGGATGGCACACCGTGGCTGCACTCGGTCGAGGTTCACATTGCTCCGGTGACCTTGTTCGCGAAGAAAGGTAAGCCGATTCGGGAAAAGGGCATGGCCAACATTGGCCAAACTATCACCAATGGTGTAGCAGAGTTCCCCCACGTCGGCTTGGGTTATCGCTTTGAGGTCGGCGTGCCATGGGACCCTTGGGCAAAATGGGAGATCACTCGCATTGCTGGTCCGACCAAGGCTGGCGAAGCGATACGCGTGGAACTGCGTGCGCAAAGCACGACCCCGGTTTGGAGTTTGGATCTTGTCGATCAGCACGGCGAAGCCCTTCATGACCGCACGGTCCTAGCCCAGTGGCACACCTGGCATGAATCAGAGGACAATCGCTATGAGCGCCAAAGCTACATCGGCAACTTTGAAAGTTCGGAGAACGGGCACTTGGAAATGCCTCGGCCCACAGGAATTGATGGCGATCTTGCCCGATTAATCTTGACCGCTGGCGAAAATGAGCATGGACCGATTGCTTATGGGCAGGTGGACATTCCGCTTGCCCAAGTAGAAGGCGCGATTGAGTTTGGCACGCAGATACTGCGCCTCAGCGAACCACTCGCGTCCGGCAAAGTTCTCGCTCCAGACGGCACGCCTCTCAAGGCAAGCATCAGCATTCGAGAAAATGTGGTTTCCCCGCTGGGCGGTGGAGCGGAGCCATCTCTGGAATACGTCCCAGGGGCGCGCACAATTCAGGAAACGCCCGGCGTATTTGAAAAATGGGGCGTGAGCCAAGCACCGACTTTGGAACTAGAGGTTTCCGCCAATGGTTTCCTACCGCAAACGCTGACAGTCGATCGCGGCGCCACCGGCCTCGAGTTCATTCTTGCCCCAGACCTTGGCGTAGCCGGCAAGCTGACCATTCCAGAAGGCTTTGCTGCGAAAGAGTTCCGTGTTGCCTTCCGCGCCGGCATTGAGCCACCAGAAGAAACCTCCTGGTGGAATCGCGAGTTCGAAGACACTCCCGCAGAAGACGGCTCCTTCCGCGTCAACGAATTGCGCGATGCCGCCCCGGGTTATCTCGCGGTGTTCCATCAAGGCTCGCGCCTGAAAGTTGCCGAGTTCGCCAACGTGGTACCGGTTTCAGTGGATGGGCCGCAAGATCCGCGTCTGGCCCCGATTGCTTTGGCCACCCTTTACCGATTCCATGCGCAAGCCACCGGACCTGGCGACGACTCGCCCATGTTGCAATGGTCGCGCGTCGACAAAGAGGTGCCGCTGAATGACAGCTTCAACTTTAGCTTTAGCGGCAAGGTGGAGTTTGTCAGCACCGACGACACAGCTACGGTTGCGCTTCTGGCCGACGGTTTCCGCTACCAAGAAACTGTCATTCCAGCTGGCGAATCGCAAATCGAGCTAGAGCGAGCGCCGGTAGTGCAGTTCCAAGCACCGGACTTGCCCACACTCCCCAACGGCTTCCGTTATTCCATCGAACTCGATGCCGTAGACGGACCTGACTTACTTGATTTGACGACCAGCCTGCCTGAGGGCATTGGCGGTGGTGTCTATCCTGCTCCTATGCCGGCAAGTGGCAAGTTCAATGTTCGCCTCAGAGTTCGCAATACCAAGACTGGCGAGGTAGTGGAAGTTCGCGATGGCGAGAAGCCCTGGGAGTTTGGCTTTGAAATCGCCGAAGAGGCGGCAGGCCAATTGGTCAATGTGCCGATTCCGGTGCAAGGAATCGAAGAAGCCCTGGCGCAAGCGCAAGGCGGCGAAGACTAAAGGCTCTAGGCCTTGCGCCGCGCCAACACCAAGCGGTGCCCGGAGCCAATCACAAACAGCATCGGGTCTTCCAAGATTTCCCATCCGGCTTCGGCGGCCATGGTGCGGACTTCTTGGCGGCCGAGGGTGTTCTTGGGGTGCTTCTTGGACAAGCCCATCTTGGTGCGCATCACGCGGATCTTGTTTTTCAAAGACGCGGTGTCGAAGTAACTGAAGATCGCCCAACGGTCCGCCACACGGAACAGCTCTTGAATATGTTCGCGGCGCACTTGCGGGTCAGCAAGGTGATGCGACAAACGCATCGAGAACGCGAGAGCCACCGCGCGATCCTGCAGCGGAATACGGTGCCCAAAGCAGCGCATGCGCCCAAGCAGCTCGGCCTTAGGGAAGACCTCGGCCACTTTACGCACCATGCTGCCGGAATAGTCCGCCTCGAGAACCTTGGCGCCATGCTCGGAGAGGTAGGGCATGTAACGACCCCACCCACATGGCAAGTCGAGCGCACTTTCAATCTGGCCAATGCGCGCGAAGTAACGATCCAGCAACTTGTGCTCGCGCTTGTCACTCAGCTTGCGATGAAACTTGGTGTATTCATCGAGGTACTCCTCTGCACCTTCACTGGCGTTGTATTGAGCGAGTCTTTCGGGGAGAGTCATGCGCGCGAGATTCGAGGAGATTGCAGCGGCCGAGGTTCAGGGGCGGTGTCCGCTCCAAATGGCCAGCAGATAATAGGCGATGCGCCGGAACTTTTGCGCATAGCGGCCGCGCTTCCGCGGCGCGAAGCCCGACAGAGCCGCCGAGGGCGCGTCGTAAGCTTGAAGCAGACCTTCCGCTTGCTCCGCGGTGAAGACCGCATGGGCTCCGCATAGATCGACCAAATCCATACGGCGGATGCGCCCTGGTAGGGCACCGCTGGACCATTGACAGGAATAGGGTGCGTCAATCAGCGCTAAGCGTGACTCTGGCGTGCTGCCTTCGAGGCGCACCATGATGTTCTTGGCCTGCAGGCGGAAATGGCCGAAACCGGCGTCATGGAGTTGGCGGACCAGGCGCCCAAGAGCTCGACAATGTTCCTGGCCTGAAGCCTCACCGGCTTGCGCTAAAAATTGGGGCAAGGGCAGAACCTCGCCAAGGCTGGTCGTCGCCAAGAGGCTGCTTTTCAGCCATGGACCGCGCCGAAGTTCGGCAAAGAAGCAGGGTGGTGCCACCGGAAGTCCGGACTGGCGCATGGCTTCGAGTCCGCGCCATTCCCGGCCGCTGCGGCTGCGTGCCCAGCTCGCCATCCAACGCCGATGCGGCAGGATGCGATATTCCTTGAGGAACAATGGCGGGTGGGCCAAAGCACCATCTTCCTTGCCCGGAACCGACCAAATCCTGGTCTCTGCTTCGTCTTTGAGCGCCTCGCCGGCCTGCGCTTCTTGCCATAAAGCAAAGGCCACGGACGACGTCGCCCAAGGGCTTGTGCCCGATGCCTCGAAGCGCGAGAAGGCTTGCATGTCCAGAAATGCTAACGCGTCTGGCCCCCTGGCAGTACAACAAGCTGATGGTCTATCGCTCTCCCATGCTCCTCAGCTCTCTCGCCTGCGCCGCGTTGGCATTTTGCACGACATTGCCCGCGCAAAGCGGCAGCCCACTTGACTTTGATTTCTGGGCGGGCCAATGGAGTGTGCAAAACCGGCACCTGCAACCCAGTGGGCAATGGCAAGACGGAACGACCACCGCTGCGCGCATCACTCCTGTTTTGGATGGCGCCGCGCTGGTCGAAGAATGGGCAGGTCCCTTCGGCAATGGCTTCATGAATGGCTTCAGCCTGCGCGCCTATGATCCGGCTGCAGACCTCTGGACCATTTTGCTGTTCTGGACCATGGATGGCGATGCTGGATTTGGCCGCATGCAAGGAAGCTTCCGTCATGGCCGCGGCACTTTCCTGGCCCCGCTCAACCCAACCCCAGGAAGCGGTAATGTCACCCGCTACACCTTTTCCGATGCACTCGCCAACACAGTGCGTTGGGATAGTGCAAAAAGTCAAGATGGCGGTCTGACTTGGAAGACAGACTGGATTATGGAGTTCACGCGGACGGCGTCGGCGCAGGCCACCACCGAAGAACAACTCTTCCAAACACCATGGAACGCGGGCAGCTTAAGCATGCATGTCGAAGCGCGGCGCTTAGATTGGATGCGCGGGCAATGGGTTGGCACGGAAACCGCAGCCGATGGCAGTGTGCGCGAAGCGCAGTTGGATTGCACTTTGCTCAACAAAGACTGCATGGTGCTTTCGCAGTTGGCAACGCGTGCCGAAGGCGAACGTGATTGGCAAAAATCTCTCAATGTCCGCGCGTATGTATCTGGCGCACAGCGGTGGGAAGCCTGGCGCATCGCAGAAGGTGAACCGGTACTTCGACCTTCGGTGGGAATAGAACAGAACGATAGCCTGATCTTTCGCAATGCCACTGCCAATGGCCGCCGAGTGGAATCCATCGAACCCGTAGGTGCAGACAAGATGGCCTGGACCATTCGCCTTCTCAATCAAAAAGGCGAAGAGCTGTGGCGGATTGAGCGGCGTCTTGAGCGCCAATAGGGCGTCAAGCGACTTCTAGGCGAATCTGGGGATTGCTGTTAAGCTCGAAACATCCTGCTTCGGGCGATTGTCGCCCATTCCCCCCCGTACTCATGAAACTTCCCCTTGCCTCCTTCACCTTTGCGCTATTGGCAACACCACTAGCAGCACAATCTCCCCATCCGTGGTCCGGCCCAGCGATTAGCCCCACCACGAATCCCTCCGGCACCATCGCCGCTAGCGTGGTCGATGATTTCGAGACTTTTTCAGTTGCGGCTGGTGGGGCCGTGGTGATTGGCGTCGACACGCTCGATGACACCACGATTGCCAGTGGACAGGGTCCGGGTTTGGTGGCTGATGGATGCACCTATACCGCAGGACCTGGCGGCTCGCTGCAATGGAATGGCGCGGCCTACTTTGGCACTGCGTCAAAAAATATACTTTCCAACACGAATGGCGAACTCGCCATGCTGTACGACTCGCCAACTGGTGACATCTCTTTTGACCTCGACGCCTAAGCTGGTTTTGCCGATGTCGACACCGTCACAGGTTACGACGATTTGGGCATCTTGGTGTTCACCAGTGCTCCCATCACTCTGCCGGGTGGCCTGCCTGTCCCTTACAGCTACAGTGGCACCCCAGTGCATGAAATTCGAGTGACCGGAAGCGCATTCAGTTGGAGCCCATTGGTCGACAACCACGCCTACGGTCCTGGTGGTCCGAGCCTAGATATCATCGGCAGCTGCCCTGGTTTGGTCGACATTCAAGTCGGCAACGCCACGCCCTTTGGTGCGGTTGCCCTAGCCTATGGCCCCGCTGGCAGCTTTACTTTGGCTGGTGGACCCTGCTCCGGCATCAACCTCGACCTAGGCGCACCGAGTCTACTGATTCTTGTTAGCGCCGATGTCTCCGGCTTCTCCAGCCTGTCGGTGACGGCACCCGCTGGCGCATGTGGCATCTCTATCCAGGCGGTGGACTTGGGCGCCTGCCTAACTTCCCCCGCGGTCGTCCTCTGAACCGCCAGAGCTCCCTGAACCTGATTCTGGGGGCTCTTCTGGCTCTTGCGCCAAGCGGCCTGCTTTGTGGACTGCTTGGCGCAAGAGACTTTCCACCTGGGCATTGAGTGAGCGCAACTCATCGTCGGCCCAACGACGCAGCGCGTCGTGGAGTTTGGGATCTACCCGAAGGAGAAAGGATTTTCTTGCCTTAGCCACGAAAATCGGACGCCCCTAAGGGCGCCCATTGCTTTAGTACATACTGCCTGCGTTGACCACAGGCTGGGTCGCTTTATCACCACAGAGGACCACAAGTAGGTTCGACACCATTTGCGCTTTCCGCTCCTCGTCGAGTTGGACGATGTCCTTTTCGTTGAGCTTCTCAAGCGCCATCTCAACCATACCGACAGCGCCATCGACGATACGAGTGCGTGCGGCAATGATGGCGGAAGCTTGCTGACGTTGCAGCATGGCCGAAGCAATCTCTTGCGCATAGGCCAAGTGACTAATGCGTGCTTCGAGTACGGTGACTCCCGCCTGCTCTAAGCGCTCTTGGATTTCGACTTTGAGCTGCTCGGCAATCTCTTGCGTGTGACTGCGTAAGGCGATTTCTACCCCTTCCTCGCCATCATGCGCGTCATAGGGATATCGCGTGGCCAGGTTGCGCAGAGCCGATTCACTCTGCACCACGACAAAATCTTCGAAGTCATCGACTTCAAACAACGCTTCCGCGGTGTCTGTGACTTTCCACACCACGACCGCTCCAATTTCAATCGGATTCCCTTCGCGATCGTTGACCTTCATTTTCTCGCTGTCAAAGTTGCGCACGCGCACGGAAATATGGCGCTTCAACATGAAGGGATTGACGAACCACAGACCTGGGCTGTGCACGGTGCCGACGTAACGACCGAACAAGGTCAGGACACGAGCTTTATTTGGGCTTACCGTGAATAGGCCAACCAAAAGGAAGAACATGGTGATGGCCAAGCCAATGCCCAGAAGCACCGCCGGAATGCCTACTGCGCCGTCCCGTGTATTGGCTGCTGTGACGAAGCACAAAATGGCGCCAACGAGACAGGTAGGAACCGCCACAATTAACGTGAGTAGGCCAGACTTTGGTTGCAGGGGAATCTCTCGAATCATGACCTAGCCTACGCGCGAGATATCGTAGTGATATCACTTTCTTTCGATTCGTTCCCAATTGAGCTCTTTTGCCCCAATCTCAAGAAGAGGATTATACAAGCCTTTATTGTTGTCAAAAAAACACTAGGTAAGGTGCTTGCTACCGGACCCTGCACTACATATTGTGGATTCCCCGGCCGGGGAGACCCTCCAAGGCCGGGCAAAATCGCCTCGCGATTGCTGAAATCCTTACCAGAAAAGCACTTGGCGCTAGTCGCCCATTCAGAAAGAAGCCCCATGCAAGCACAAACCGCGGTCCCCAGCTCCACCACGCCCCCCGCTAATGACGCCGAGAAGGCCGCTGCCCCAGTCGGCATGCAGGTTAAGAAGCGCAGTGGCTCATTGGAGCCAGTCGACCTCAACAAGATTGTGCGCGCGGTGGGCCGCTCGGCCGAGGGCCTGAGCGCCGTCGATCCGATGCGGGTTTCCACCCGCACGATTTCCGGCCTGTACGACGGCGCCACCACCGCGGAACTCGACCGCCTCTCGATCCAGACCGCTGCAGGCCTGGTTTCGGAAGAGCCGGAATACAGCTTCCTCGCTGGGCGTTTGCTCGCCGCTTACATCGGCAAAGAGGTGCGTCAGCAGGACATTCAGTCCTTCTCGCAATCGATTAGTTATGGCCACCGCAATGGCTTGATTAATGACCAGGTGCATGACTTCGTACGCGCCAACCGGCGCAAGCTCAACGACGCGATTGAAAACCAGCGCTCGCAGCGCTTCCAGTACTTCGGCCTGCGCACGGTTTACGACCGCTACTTGCTGAAGGATCCGGAATCACGCAATGTGATCGAAACGCCGCAGTACTTCTTCATGCGCGTGGCCTGCGGTTTGGCCAACGACCCGCACGAAGCGATCAAGTTCTATCAACTGATTAGCTCCTTGGCTTACATGCCAAGCTCCCCGACCTTGTTTAACTCAGGCACCCAGCGCACGCAACTGTCTTCCTGCTACCTGCTGGATTCTCCGCAGGATGACCTCGAGGACATCTACGCGCGCTACGGCGACATCGCCCGTTTGTCGAAGTACGCCGGCGGGATCGGCCTCAGCTATAGCCGCGTGCGTTCGCAAGGCTCGCTGATTCGCGGCACCAATGGCAACTCCAATGGCATTGTTCCTTTTCTGAAGACGCTCGATTCCTCGGTGGCTGCGGTCAACCAAGGCGGACGTCGTAAAGGTGCAGCCTGCGTGTATCTGGAAACTTGGCACGCCGACATTGAACAGTTCTTGGAACTGCGCGAGAACACCGGCGATGAAATGCGCCGCACGCACAACTTGAACTTAGCGAATTGGGTCCCAGACCTGTTCATGAAGCGGGTCAAGGAAAACGCCACCTGGTCACTGTTCGATCCCAAGGTCACCCCTGAACTGGTAGATCTATACGGCGAAGAGTTCGAAAAGGCTTACGTCGCCGCAGAAGAAGCCGGCAAGGCGCATAGCCAGGTTTCTGCCCGTAACTTGTACTCGCGCATGATGCGCGCGCTGGCGCAGACGGGCAACGGCTGGATGACCTTTAAGGATCACTCCAACCTGAAGTCCAACCAGACTGGAGAACCACAAAACGTGATTCACCTGTCCAACTTGTGCACCGAAATTCTCGAAGTCACGAGCGCCAAAGAGACTGCCGTGTGCAACCTGGGGTCGATCAACCTCTCGCGCATGGTGAAAGATGGCGAAGTCGATTACGAGCGCATCGGTGAAGTCGTGCGCCTAGCTACGCGCTTCCTCGATCGCGTGATTGACATCAACTATTACCCAACTCACGATGCCGCTGCTTCGAATGCGCGCTGGCGCCCGGTGGGTTTTGGCTTAATGGGCCTGCAAGATGTCTTCTTCCAGCTCAAGATTCCCTTCGATAGCGAGCAAGCGCGTGCCATTTCGAAGCGCGTGCAGGAAGAGATTTACTACAACGCCCTGGTCACCAGCAATCAGTTGGCGCGAGAGTTTGGTCCGCATGAGACCTTCTCGGAAACGCGTGCGGCGAAAGGCCAACTGCAGTGCGACCTGTGGGGTGTGACCCCCAGCCAGCCGGAACGTTTCGAAAAATTGCGCGAAGACATCCAGCGTGATGGCCTACGCAACTCTTTGTTGATTGCGATTGCGCCCACCGCAACCATCGCTTCCATCTCTGGGTGCTACGAGTGCATCGAGCCTCAGGTTTCGAACCTGTTCAAGCGCGAAACGCTCTCCGGCGACTTCGTCCAGGTGAACAACTACTTGGTGGCCGACCTCAAGGAACGCGGCATGTGGACCGAAACCGTGCGCAACCAAATCAAGAAGGCAGAGGGCTCGGTGCAAAATGTCGACCTTTTGCCAGATGACCTGAAAGAGATTTACCGCACCGCCTGGGAAATCCCCATGCGTTCCCTGATTGACATGGGCGCCGACCGTGGCGCTTACATCGACCAGTCGCAATCGCTGAACCTATTCATGGAGACGCCAAGCATCGGCAAGCTCAGCTCCATGTATATGTATGCCTGGGAAAAGGGCATCAAAACCACTTACTACCTGCGCTCGCGACCAGCGACGCGCATTCGCCAAACTGACAGCGGGCAAAACGTAGAGGCCGAAACTATTGACGCCGCCGAAGCCCTTGCATGTTCCCTTGAGAACCCGGAATCCTGCGAGTCCTGTCAGTAACGACGACGTTCCGTCACGTCACAATCCCCCCCTTTGACGGCTTAGACGACACACGATGAGAAAGACCTCCATTCTGGACCCTGGTTTTGAACTGACCCTGCGCCCGATGCGCTACCCCGTGTTTTTTGAGATGTACAAAGACGCGATTAAGAACACCTGGACTGTCGACGAGGTGGATTTTTCCACCGATATCGTCGACCTGCGCGAACGCCTGCTCCCGAGCGAACGCCACTTGATCCATCGCTTGGTGGCTTTCTTTGCGACTGGCGATTCGATTGTTTCGAATAACTTGGTCCTGAACCTGTACAAGCACATCAACTCGCCAGAAGCGCGGATGTACTTGTCGCGCCAACTGTACGAAGAGGCGCTGCATGTTCAGTTTTACCTGACGCTGCTCGATACCTACATTCCCGACCCCAAGGAACGCCACGAAGCCTTCGCCGCGATTCACAGCATTCCTTCGATTCGCAAGAAGGCAGAGTTCTGCTTCAAGTGGATTGATTCGGTGAATGAACTGCAGACGGTCGAGACCGAAGAAGACCGCCGCAAGTTCCTGCTCAACCTGATTTGCTTCGCCGGTTGCATTGAAGGCTTGTTCTTCTTCGCTGCCTTCGCCTATGTTTACTTCCTACGTTCGAAGGGCTTGCTCAATGGCCTGGCATCTGGCACCAACTGGGTCTTCCGCGACGAAAGCTGCCACATGAACTTTGCGTTCGAAGTGGTTGCCACTGTGCGCGAGGAGCACCCGGAACTGTTCGACGAGCGCATGCAAGAAGATGTCATCTCCATGATGGACGAAGCCATCGAGTGCGAAATGGCATTCGCCGACGACCTCCTCGAAGGTGGCGTGCCTGGACTCTCCACCAAGGACATGCGCGAGTACCTGCGTTTCTGCGCGGACCAGCGCCTAGGGAACCTCGGCATGGCCAAGCACTACCACGCCAAGAACCCCTTCTCCTTCATGGAGCTACAGGACGTGCAAGAACTGTCGAACTTCTTCGAGCGCCGCGTCTCCGCCTACCAAATTGGCGTGACCGGCGAAGTGAGCTTCGACGAAAGCTTCTAAACGCGGATAATCCCGCGCTCCATTCAGGGCGGTTAAGCGAAAGCTTAGCCGCCTTGCTTCTTGAGCTCGTCTTTGAAGCGATCTTCCATAGTGTCTTCTCCCTTTTCGATGAGATCATCGAGTTTTTCTTCGACCTCGTCCGCGCCGTTGCGTAGGGCCTCATTGGTTTTTTCTTCGCCTACAAAGAAGTAGGAGGCGACCAAAGCAACCACCACAAGAATCAGGAAGAACAGGAACAGCTTCAGCGCCACGCGCAGAAGGGCCACGGCAATCACGACCACCACCAAGCCCAGCAGCACGGCCATGACCGGGCTCTCTTCGAAGTAGGCGAAGTAGTCAGCAAGAAGGGGGGGCAGCTGCGCATCCATGGGCACAGGATAGCTTTCCCGGCAAAAACCGAGAAGCGAGAGGCGCGAAAGGCCCCGCCAGCCCCCTTTTGCCCGGGTAGAATGACGCCATGACCCCGCCGCTTCGCATCGCCCCTTCGATTTTGGCCAGCGACTTTAGCCGCCTCGGCGAGGAGTTGTTTCGTGCCGAAAGGGCGGGCGCCGATTGGCACCACGTCGATGTCATGGACGGGCATTTCGTGCCCAACCTGTCCATCGGCCCCCCGGTAGTTGCTGCGGCAAAGAAGGCTTCTCGCCTTCCCCTCGATGTCCACCTCATGATCGAGAAGCCCGGCGAATGGGCGCAGCAATACGCCGACGCCGGCGCCGACTTGCTGACTTTCCATTACGAAGCGGCCGAAGATTGCTTCGAAGCCACACTCGAACGCTTCCGCGCCACTGGCTGCCAAGTGGGTGTCGCCTTCAATCCGCCAGCGGGCGTCGCCCCACTGCGCCCCTACCTCGACCAACTCGACTTGATTCTGATCATGTCGGTGCACGCCGGTTTCGGCGGCCAGTCCTTCCTGCCCGAAGTTCTCGAAAAGGTCGAGCAACTACGCGCCTGGGGTTATCAGGGCGACATCGAAATGGATGGTGGCATCAACGCCGAGACTGCCATGGCATGCCGTAAAGCGGGCGCCAATGTCCTGGTTGCCGGCACTTACCTTTACCGTGCCACCGATATGGCCAGCGCTCTCGCCGCCATGCGCGAGCCCCTCCCCCAAGCTGGCAACGCCGGTTCTCCCTCCTGAGGCTAGAATAGACCCATGGCATTTCGACTGCGGAAGAAGAAAGACGTTCCTGGCGGCTTGTGGAGCAAGTGCCCAGAATGCGCCAAGATGATCTACGCCAAGGATCTCGAACAGAATCAGTTCGTGTGTCCTGAGTGCGATTGTCACCACACTGTCGCCGGCCGCCGCCGGATTGAAATGACCGCGGACCCCGGTAGCTTCGTCGAGCACTTCACCGACTTGCAACCGCGCGACCGCCTCAACTTCATTGACAGCAAGCCCTACAGCGAAAAGATTCGCGCCGCGCAAGAGAAGACCGGCAATGCCGACGCCTGCCTTGCTGGCACCTGCACCATTGGTGGCAAAGAAGTCGCCATGGCGGTTCTCGACTTCAGCTTCATGGGCGGTTCCATGGGCGAGGTCGTCGGCGAGAAGATCGCCCGCACCGTCGAACTCGCCATGGAGCGCAATCTGCCAGTGGTGCTGTTCAGCGCTTCGGGTGGCGCGCGCATGCACGAGGGCGCAATCTCCCTCATGCAAATGGCCAAGACCTGCGCCGTGCTCAATCGCTATAGCAAGCAGGGCGGTTTCTCGATTTCGGTGCTGACCAACCCCACCACCGGTGGCGTCACCGCGAGTTTCGCCAGCGTGTGCGATGTCACCGTCGCCGAGCCCGGCGCCCTGATTGGTTTCGCCGGCCCGCGCGTGATTCAGAACACTATTCGCCAAGAACTGCCCGAGGGCTTCCAGCGCTCCGAGTTCCTGGTCGACAAGGGCCAGGTCGATTTCATCGCCACCCGCGCCACGCTGCGCGAGCGCTTGGCCTTGGTCCTGAATTACGCTGAGAATAGGCCTCAAGTCGGTAGCTGAACCTTCCGATGAGGGGGGTCATGCTCCCTTCACGCCACTACGCTGCCTCTGCGCCCTGGGCGCAAGCCACATCGGCCAAGCCCACAGCCAAGGGCCCCCGCCGGGTGCAGCATGGGCGTGCCCTTCTCCTGACCGCAGGAGGAAGTGCAGCAGAAGTGGCGCTTTGCGCGAGCCTGAACCGCCTGGGATTGCAAGTGGAACTAGCTCCCTCGGCCAGTGGCGCTGGCGCCTTGTTGCGCCAAGCCGAACAGCAGGGCCAAGCCTATGACTTGCTCCTGGTGCGCTCGAGACACGGTGGACTTTGTGGCATGAATCTCGCCGCAGCGCTTTGTTTGCCCTTGCGCCAGCGCCCGGTGACGGCGCTTTGCGTCGGCAAAGAAAATCAGGAAAGCCTGCATGGCCTAGGTCAGGCCGCGGTCGACGTTCTGCTTGAGGACGGCGCCGAGTTGTTCGAGATTGCTGAGAACCTCTTGCCGCATTTAACTCCGAAGAGTTAATCGCGCGGCTTTTGTTCCTCGAGCCAACGCATGTGACGCAAGATGCGCCACAGCAAACGCAAGTCGCGGGTTTCGATGGCTTGCGCGGATATGCGGCGTAAGGCTGGTTCCAAATCGCGCGGGTCGACCGGCGCTCCCACCTCGTCGGCGAAGGCCAGTAAATCTGCGGCCAAGCGTTGGCGATCCTCCAAGGGCGCCCATGGTTCATGACCACGTTCTGGCTCCGCGACCGAGGCTTCCCCGAGCAAACCTTCGGCCGAAAGCGCATAGAGCGTGACCGCCACGGCGTGACTCAGATTCAAACTGGCGAGGCCATGTGTGGGGATAGTGACCAAGTGGGTGCAGCGAGCGCACTCCTCCTCCTCCAGGCCACGGTCCTCCCGGCCAAAGAGCAGCACCGGGCGCGCGGCTGGGCCGAACTCGCGCCACAGGGCAGGCAGCTCGGGCAGCGGCAGCGGCCGACGGTGATAACCCTGGCGTGCGGTGAGCCCCACAATGTGCGTGCCCTCGGCCAAGGCCTGGTCCAGGGTCTCGGCACGCTGCATGTCCAAGAGCCGCTCACGCGACGGCGCCCCAGTGCGCTCGGCCTCGGTGCCCTCGATGCGGCAGCCACGCACGGCCCACCAATCCTCAATGCCGAAATTGTCCAGCGCCCGGGCCAGAAAGCCGAGATTGGCAGGGATTTGCGGCTCCACCAGGACCACACGCGGACGAATCATGCGCGGATGCTACCAGCGTGGCAGAGCAGACAAAACCGGAGTTTCCTTGGCATCCTGAGGGGCAGTAGGTATACTTCGTCGCTCAATTCCCCGATAGCTCAGTTGGTAGAGCAGCTGACTGTTAATCAGCTTGTCACAAGTTCAAGTCTTGTTCGGGGAGCCAAAACAGAGAGGCCACCGGATTCGTCCGGTGGCCTTTTCTGTTTTTTGGGCGGTTCTGTTGGCCCTTGGCGACCTCCACACAAGATCATGAGGATCAGCCTCTCGTTCTGCTATGCTAAAGGGTTCACACGACTTAGTGGGGACTACTCGCTGACATTTAGCCGCTCCTGGCTGACACGATCCCGTCGCCTCTTCTGAGTTCAACTCAAGGAGGAAAATGTCTAGAAAATCGAACTCTGGGTCGTCTAGGGTGCCCATTTCGGGCCCAGCCAGCACGACCCGTCCTGATTCAGCGCCATCCGCTGATTCCGATGCACAAGGCGCCTGCAAGTCGACGCCAACCGCAGTCATCTATTGCGAGGGCAACTTCGCAAAACTCGACGGCAAGACCGCAAACGGCTTAATTCGACATTCGCAAAGCTACAGGATCCTGTCCGTCATCGACAGTGACAAGACCGGGCAAGATGCTGGCCTAGTTCTCGACGGCAAACCCAATGGGATTCCCATTCTGGCTGACCTCGCTGCCGCAATGGCGCATGCTGGAAGCACCCCCGACCATTACATCTTTGGCCTGGCGCCTGCAAGTGGATTGCTGTCGCCTCCACAGCGCGACTTGGTCCTTGAAGCGATGAGCCACGGAATGCACATCGTCAATGGCCTCCACGAGTTCTTGAATGATGACATGGAATTCGTCGCTGCAGGTGTGGCCAACAGGGTCACCATCCGCGATGTCCGCAAGCCAGCGGAGAAGAAAGATCTACGCATGTTCAGTGGACGAATCGCGGAGGTCACATGCCCACGCATTGCCGTGCTCGGTACCGACGGCGCCATCGGCAAACGCACCACTGCCACCATCTTGACGCGAGCGCTGAAGGAACGGGGACTGAATGCCGTCATGGTTGGCACCGGCCAAACCGGTTTGATTCAGGGCGCGCGTTACGGCATTGCACTCGACGCCATCCCATCGCAATTCTGCTCCGGAGAAATGGAAGCGAGTGTTGTTGCCGCCTTCGAAGGCGAGAGTCCTGACGTCATCATCGTGGAAGGTCAAGGAGCCCTGAGCCACCCCGCCTACTTGACTTCCGCCTTCATCCTGCGCGGGAGCCAGCCCCATGGCGTGATTCTGCAGCATGCTCCTGGGCGCAAGTTCCTGGGTGATCTCAGTGAGATTGCAATGCCGACGCCGGCAAGTGAAATCAATCTCATTCAAACTTTTGCCGACACCAAAGTCATTGGCCTTACTCTGAATCATGAGTGTATGACCGAGGTCGAAATTGACGCTGCCATCTTGCTGTATGAGCTTGAATTAGGAATTCCTGCTACCGATGCCCTGACTCGTCCGACGGAACGCCTAGTGGATATGGTTAGCCTTGCATTCCCAACGCTGGCAAAAAAGCTAACCGCCGGACTCCAGTGACCGCGCCGCGGTTGGAGATAGATCTCGCCAAGATCAGGCACAATGCACGCACATTGGTCCGACGCCTTGCATTACAAGGCATCGCCGTCATGGGTGTGACGAAAGCCATGCTTGGCTCACCTGCCGTAGCTGGTGAAATGGTTCTTGCTGGGGTTGGTGAACTGGGAGACTCTCGTTTAGAGAATATTGAGACCATGCGTGCAGAAGGCGTTGAGGCACCCATGATGCTGATCCGCTCTCCCATGATTAGCCAAGTGGAGCGCGTTGTCGAGAACGTCGACCTTAGTTTCAATACCGAAATCGAAGTCATCCGCGCGCTGTCGCGAGCCGCGCAAAGACTCGGGGAAACCCATGGCATCGTACTTATGGTTGAGCTTGGTGACCTTCGTGAAGGCCTTTCTCCTCGCGAAGTTCATGAGATTGTGCCTCTCCTCTTGGACCTTCCGAACCTTGCACTGAAAGGAATCGGTACAAACCTAGCGTGCCTCAATGGGGTGGTCCCAGACGTGCAGAAGATGTCGGAATTATCGATGTTGGCCGATTCCGTCGAAACCGAATTCCACCTGGCTCTTGAAATAGTTTCTGGTGGGAATTCCGCCAATCTATCGTGGGCGCTCCACGGGCCGAACCCAGGGAGGGTTAACCAGCTACGCTTGGGGGAATCCATCCTGCTTGGCCGCGAAACCCTTGATCGCCAACCCATCGAAGGTCTGTTCACAGATGCCATCACACTCGTCGCTGAGGTCATCGAATCGAAGGTCAAGCCATCGGAACCATGGGGCGAGGTTGCGCAAACGGCATTCGGCGACAAACCTGTTGCGGAGAGACTAGGGAACACTCCACGCGCAATCTTCGCCTTGGGTAGGCAGGACACCGACCCACTTGGCTTGTCACCGCCCCTTGGATTCTCCATTCTTGGGGCTAGCAGTGACCACCTCATCGTGGACTGTGGTCATCGAATTTTGCCTGTGGGCTCTGAGATGGTTTTCCAACTGAACTACAGTGCGCTGGTTCGGGGTATGACTTCTCCCTTCGTCCTGAAGGTCATGAACCGCCAAGGTCGTGAAGGTGCCGAACCGACCGACCGGTCAACTTCATGAAGATTATCGCCATCGGCGGAGGGAAAGTTGGACGCTTCTCTCCAACGGTTCGAACCACTGCCATCGACCGAGAAATCGTCAGGATCAGTGGTAAGAAGTCCCCTCGTCTTCTGTTTTTACCGACCGCAAGCGCTGGCTGTGATCAATATTGCGCGGCCATCTATCGACAATTCAGTGGAAAGCTGGGCTGTAAGGTCGACATCATGCTTCTGGTCAATACCGACCCGGAACCAGCGAGAATCAAGGAAAGAATTTTGCGCGCTGACATCATCTATGTCGGTGAAGGCAATACCTTGAAGATGATGAAGGCCTGGCGTCGCCATGGAGTCGATGAAGCACTGTATAGCGCTATGCAACGAGATATCGTCTTGTGTGGATCCAGCGCTGGATCCATCGCGTGGTTTTCGTGGGGAAACAGTGATTCGTTCAAATCTAAACGTGAACCAAGAAGGTTGGCCAAGGTCAAAGGCCTTGGGTTTGTCGATGCCTTGATCTGCCCTCACTACGACGTGGAAAAACATCGTCGACCATCGCTCAAGGCCATGATGAAAAAGCACAAAGGCGTTGCGATTGCACTTGACGAATACTGTGCACTGATCGTCCAGGACGATTCCTACCGAGTGCTGGCTTCCATCAAGGGGCGCAAAGCCTACCGGGCATTCTGGAGGGCCGGCGAATACGTGGAAGATGAGTTACTTCCCTCGAAAGAGTTCCAGGCCCTCGAACCACTATTGAGAAGGTGACTGAAGCCCGACATCGATGCGCTTCATCCGGTGGAATCGTTTCCCGGATTCGGCAACAAGCTGACCTGTCCCCCGAAAACGGATCCACTCCTTAAGTTAGAATCCGCCTTCAAGAGAACTCGTTATGGCACGTAAACGGCACACCGCCGAACAAATCATCCTCAAGCATCGCGAAGCTTAAATTATCCTTAGCCAAGGACAGTCAGTTAGTGCAGCCTGGAAACAAATCGAAGTCCCTCCCAAGACCTACTACCGCTGGCGCAAGGAGTACGGCGGCCTGCGTACTGATCAGGCAAAGCGCTTGCGTGACCTTGAGCGTGAAAACGGTCGGCTAAAGAAACTGGTAGCAGATCAGGCTCTCGACAATGCCATTCTTCGGGAGGACGCCTCGGGTAACTTCTAAGCCCGCAGCAGCCACGCGAGTTTGTCTTGTACCCGCATGGAAAGCACTGTGTCTCAGAGCGCAGAGCCTGCCGAGTCCTCGGTCAAGCTCGTTCGACACAGCGCCGTTGTTAACGGGTCAACGATGAGGAGGCAGCATTGGTGTCCTTCAAACCGGAGCAAGTGTTCAATCCAAGGTCTAGTGAAGATGCTCACTGCTTCAACTCGGCGCGGACGTTAGATCCCCCTCTAGCGTCCAAGGTCTCCATGGGGAGCCATCACCAGGACCCTGTCGCATCGGCGGCGGGGTTTCTGAAATTAGAGCTAGCGCGCTTTGGCGATTTTGAGCTTGAGGAGTTTGGCCTGCTTTTTGACCGACTCTTCGCTGCGGGTTAGGCCCTTCGCAATCATTTTTAGGCTCATGCCTTTGCCGGTCATGAAGCGCAGCTTCTCGGTCTCGGCGGGAGTCCAGGCTTGGCGATGTCGTTCAAAAGGTTTGGCCATGGCGCGTAGTTTACCTTCGGCAACTTGCTGGCTGAAAAAAGAGTTATCGGGGAAAGGGGCGAACTCGATGGAACACGCCCTGGCGCAGCGCAAAGAAAGGCCAATCTGCTGCCTTCACGGCGCTTAGCACCCTAGTGGGATAAGCGATTGCGCTCCCTTAGGAGGCGAATCATCACAGCCAGACTCCCGATGATCATTGGCGGCAAAATCAAGAAAAGAACCACCAGGACTCCGGGTTCTAGACGACCAAGCAGCAGGGCGGCTATAGCCAAGATACCCACCGTAAGCGAAACACGGACCAGTCCAAAGCCAACTCCATGGATGCCACCTCTTCTGCCTTGTTCTGTTCGTCGTTGGATAGCGAAAGCCACGACGAGGAATCCAAGGATTGCCGGGATGGCAGTCATAGCAAAAGCATCCTTGATCACTTCCGCGCTCAAGCCTGATTCTCCCTGTGTACCTAATTTGATAAGCAAGAACCATTGAAGAAGCCAGGTGCTCCATACTGTTATTGACCATGTCACGGCAAGGGAACGGCCCTCTCGCATCAGGATTCTGTCCTTTTCGGTGGCATCCTGAAATCGCTGAGCCCTGCGGATGAGCCAAAGTTGGATCAGTACAGCCACTCCACCCAAGACGAAGGGCGGCAAAGCAAAAACGAAAATATACCCACCTATAGGAAACGCAGAGCCGAGCATGAACAGAGCCAAGGCCATTGCGCCCACAGCGGCAAATATCCAAGCCACGCGAATCCACATCTTTGCCCCATCGCCATTTTTTATTGGTCTTTTGAGGAAGCGGTCTCCAAGAAATAAACCACCTAAAAAAGGGAGGATTGACCACTTAATGGCGGAGGCCAAAAGGAAAGCAATGATGTCCCCGTCGGGACCTCCTCCGGCAGCCAATGCAGCTAGCCAAAGCAAAACCCAAGCAATCCAAACCGTAATGGTCCAGGTTTTCGCTAGAGCTGGAGGTGATTTGAGCAAGATGAATCCTTTTTTTCCATTCAATTCACGACGTTACCGCGGTTTCCCCCAAGAATCCCCTCTTTCGCTGGCGCCATCAGGAATTTCGATTTAATGTGGAGCTACCTACTCTCTCATGAAAACTTCCCTCCACATTCTCGCCGCGGCACTGCTGATTGCCGCTTCCTCCTCTGCGCAAACGATTGATCAGGATCAACCACTGATTGATTCGGACTGTTTGACTGCAACACACTCCTTAGTGGCGCAGTCCTTTGTTCCTGCTGCCTCGTCCTGCGCAGGTGTTGGTGTCTACATTACCGACAACCCTGGTTGGTTTGGCTCCGAAGTCGTCACCATGAATTTGTACGACGTCGACCCCTACTCGCTAGGCGCTACTCCGATGGCCACCGCCACCGCAACGGTCACCCAAGGCGCCGGCTTTGGCGGTTGGTTCGACATGTATTGGCCTGCCGTGCCAGTCACGCCTGGACAAACCTATTGGTTTGAGTTTGCGGACTCCGGCATCAACAGCATTTGCCTGCAAGGTCACCTTGGCTTCGATGCTTACCCCAACGGTGAGTTCTATTGCCAAGGCGCTCCATTCTTCATTCCAGGTTGGGATCTCACTTTCCGCACTTGGGCTGACAACGGCATTACCCTGACCGCTACCGGTGCTTGCCCTGGCCTCATTACCATGGATGTCGCTAACGCCGGACCTGGTAGCGCGGTTGCCATTGCCTATGGTCCCGCCGGTAGCTCCACCCTTCCCGGTGGCACCTGCGCTGGCCTTTCTTTGGGCATCGCGACACCAAACCTCGGCGCCCTGCTCGTGGCCGACGCCTTTGGCACCACCAGCCTCAGCGCTAGCCTGCCTGCTGGCGCTTGTGGTCTGACGGTCCAAGCCGTTGACCTCGGCAACTGCACGGCAAGTGGTCCTGTGGTTCTGTAGGGCTAGATCGCTTATGAGGCCTCATAAGCCACACCATTCAGGTCGTCAGATTCGTCTGGCGACCTTTTCCCAACAAAAACCCAAATTATCGCTTATACTTCATCCCCATGAAATACAACTTCCTACCTGTACTCGTTCTAGCTGCGCTTTCCGGCGCGACTAGTGCCGCCAGCGGACAGGACAATGTCTATCCCCTGACCATGGTCGATCAGGATGGCACAGCCCGCCCCCTGGTCTTCGAAACCCTCATTAACCAAAATGTCGCTCAGTACGACGCCGAGGCCACCTACCTGGCTCTGGACCCCTCCACCCCCTCAGGTGATTATTACGTCCATGTCACCGACCGTGTTAATGGCATCGGCGACGCCGTCCTCTCTCTAAATGACCCGCTCGATCGGTTCATCACAGTTACCAACGCCGGTGGCGGGGTGATTCAGATTTCGGTTCCGAATAACCCGTCGATTGTGATGGGCGCGGGAGTGAATGGATTGGGCGACAGCCTTCCCCTCGGATTCTTCGCCCCCAACCTAGAAGACACCTGCCTGTTTAAGGCTTGGCTCGGTGATTCCTGGAATGAGCCGGTGAACCCCACCAATCCGTACTTGCTCTTGACCGGATCTGTACGTTCCTACCGCTATTTCCGCATTGGTGATGGCAGCGGCTCCACCATCTCGGGAATCGTCTTTGACGATTTTAATGCCGACGGCACCCAAGACGCAGGTGAACCTGGCCTTGCCGGCATTGAGGTTCAGTTGATTGGAACCAGTGGCACCGCAACCACGACCAGCGCAGCTGACGGTTCCTACACCTTCCTCGCCGTCGTGGATGGCGAGTACGAAGTGAAGCAGATTGTCGATCCGCTATCCGGACGCGTCGCCACCACTCCGTCCTCTTCCTTCGTGACCGTTTGTGGTTGTGGCACCGCTCAAGGAGCTGACTTCGGGCAGAACCTGGTCAACACCAATTGCGATGGCCATACCATCGGTTTCTGGCGCAACAAGCATGGACGTGATTTAGTCTCTAGCCACAACTTGCTACCCGAACTCGGTGCCATGAATGTGGTCGACGAAAATGGTGACTACTTCACGACCAACAGCATCAACGAGTACAAGAACTGGCTGAAGGACGCCAAGGCGACCAACATGGCCTATATGCTCTCTGCTCAGCTCACCGCCATGAATTTCAACTTGCGTGTTGGTTTTGTCGGCGGCAGCTGCATGATCGATGATCCGAACCTCGGCCAGGTCTCGATTAGTTCGGTGATTAACGATGCCATTGCCAGCTTGGCAACCGATCCTTACACGCCACAGGGCCATGCCCAGCGCGATTATCAAGAGCAGCTGAAAGACGCGCTCGACGCGGCAAATAACAACCAAAACTGGCTCTAAACCCAAACATTGGGTAATGTGAGGAGCGGATGGTGATTCTTCCGCTCCTCTTCCTATTGCAGGTCCCCGCTCAAGAAGCGGCGGTGCCTCCATGACCAGTGTGACCAGGCGAAGGCCAACCAGTTCGTTGGACTGGTGAAGAAGAAAAGGAACGCCCCTTCTCCTTGAGTTGGCGTTGGTTGCCCAACTCCCCGGTGGACCGCGCGCGCACCCGCATTGTGGGCTCCTGGCGAGCGACTACACGCTTGAGCTTGGCCTTGGAGTGGAACCCTGGCGAAGAAGAGTTGTTGCCGAACTTCAACTTTTCGCCTTCGCTTCCAGGCGAACATATCCCAGGCGTAGGCGTGATTACCGGAACCAGCAGTGACCGCATCGGCACTCCCGATGGGCGCGCTTGGTTCGCCAGCCTTTCCTTAAGTCCACAGTCCATGGGCTGGGACATTCCCGTCACCGGTTATGTCGGTGCCTCCTATGGCACCCACGCCAATGACCTCCGCGCGATTGGCGGGTTACGTTGGAGCCTCAGCGATCGGCTTTCTGCCGGCATTCTTCACGACGGGGAACAGATCCATGGCATGGCTTCCTACCAACTTGGATCGCTTCCGAGCGGTGGCCCGACGTGGGCAGTAGATTTGCTTCTCGTCGAGTTTGATGGCTCGCACACAGCAGGCCTCACGCTAAGTACGCGCTTTTAATACGCAGTCCTCATTGCACATTCACCAATCCTTTGTGATTGCATTTTGCTCACACGGATTGGTTTGCTATTGCTTGGAAGGAACTTTGCGACATGCTCACAAAGCCTTGATATTTCCTGTTTAGTCTTCCTTCGTCACCGTCGCGGATTCGGACCTTGTGTCAGCCCGGCGGGATCATCCCCTTCCACACTCTCTTAACGAGGAACGATTCGATGAATAACTTGGCGAAAGGATTGGCTGCGACCTTGCTCATGGGCGCCGCCGCCGTCAATGCCCATGCTCAAGAGGTACTTGTCACATCTGACATTTCCACCTCCACGACTTGGACAGCTTCTAACACCTACAACCTGCAGGGCCAAATCTACGTCCTGCCTGGTGCTTCCCTAACCATTGAAGCTGGCACGGTAGTCGCCAGCGATGCCGGCGGGTCTCTCGCCGTCACCAACGGTGCACAAATCTTTGTGCAGGGCACCAAGAACAACCCAGTCATCATGACTTCGAAGCTGGACCAGGCAACCTGGACCGGCGGCGACCCTAAGACCGGAACCTGGCGCGAATCCGCAAACGAGTGGGGAAACCTCACCGTCATGGGCGACGCTTACATCTCCGAAAACGCAACCGTTGGTAACGTGCCAACTCCAAGCGCCAGCAACGTTGCTGCCATGGAAGGCCTCGTCGCTGGATTCCCTGGCGACACCAAGGTGCTTTATGGCGGTGGCAACGACGATGATGACTCTGGCTCCATCAGCTATCTCTCGCTGCGTTACGGCGGCAAGGTCATCGGCCTTGGCAACGAGCTGAACGGCTTGTCCCTGGGCGGCATCGGCCGTGACACCAACATCGACCATGTGGAAATCATGAACAACGTCGACGATGGTATTGAGATTTGGGGTGGCACCGTCAACCTCAAGTACGTCAGCATCTGGAACATTGGCGACGATAGCTTCGACGTCGACCAGGGATGGCGCGGCAAGGCTCAGTTTGGCCTGATTGTTCAGGGCTACAGCCTGGATGCCAGCCAAGGCTCCGGCGTTGGCGACAACGCGATTGAGACCGATGGCGCGGAAGATTCCGACTGGCAGCCTGTCACCTCGGCCGTTCTGTACAACTTCACCGTGATTGGCCAGCCTCTCGACGGCGACAACGCAACGGCTTGGCGCGACAACGCTCGCGTGCAGTACCGCAACTGCGTGTTCATGGACATTGGCGATCAAGTCGTCAAGTTTGACAACGTCGATGGCGATGGCGCAAACGGCTACGGCTTCAACGGCACCAAGTCTTGGGCCGATACCTGGACCAACGCCTGGAGCGTTTACTCCACCGTCAACGCTCCTGCCAACCCTGCCGACTTCTACAAGTCGCAGACTACTGGCAAGTTGGCTGAGATGAAGGATTCGGTGTTCTTCCGCAACCAAGGTCCTTCGGCTTACACCGAGGCAACCGCTCGCAACGTGTTCGACCCTGCTCGCAACAACGTGCAAGTCGCCAGCATCCTGGATGCCGACGGCCCCGTGAAGCTTCTCACCCGTGGTGCCCTCACCACCAAGGGTGGCAAGATGATGTTGCCTGTGATTGATCTTGATCCTCGCCCAGCAAACGAAGCGATGGTCAGTGTCAACACTGCTCCAGATGATGGCTTCTTCACCCCAGCCGCTTTCCGTGGCGCCTTTGACCCCGCCTGCCCCAACTGGATCTACGGTTGGACCGCTTCCGAGGCCTTTGGCTTTACGACGCACGAAACCATGTGCTTCGACATGAAAATTGGACCGAATGTCGTTGCCTCTTTGGTCATCAATGACACCTTGACCGGCGCCACCGTAATCCAGAATGGTGTCGTTCTGGCCGATGATGCGCCAATGACCATCGTCAGCACCAGTCCTGTCGATGTGACCTTCCCCGTCAACGGAACCACTTGCCGCATTACCAGCGCCGGTGGTCTCTCCTTCGAGGTGCTCGGTGGTCCTAGTGGCCGCCTGATCCCGACCGACAACTAAATCGGTCTCTTGGTTAGAGGGGCTCTCCGCAAGGGGGCCCCTCGTTTCCCTTAAAACATGATGAACCTACGTCTCTCCTCTCTTGCCCTTCTCTTCCTTGGCCTTGCCTGGACTCCATCTTGCTTGTCCACCGAAGCCATCGCGCAGGCCGACAGCCATAACCACTCGAAGCAGACTGAACAGACTCGTCTGGCCCCAGAGTTCCGGAAATTGCTTACAGACTCCTTAACGGCGACGGCCCAAATGCCCTTGAACCCGCACATCAAAACGCGCGGGCGCCTGGAAGAGTCCATTCTGCGCACGGCAATTGACATGGGTGATTTGCCCTTCGCCATCGACCATGTCGATCGCATGGTGAACTGGCGGAGCGGAATCATTGAAGCGGAATTGGCGCTCGCCTATGCACGTCAGGGCTTGACGGAGCAAGCGGAAGAGCATCGGATTCGCGCGGCAAGAGTTGCCGCCAATCCAGGTGACCATACGGAGCAAAGTTGGCGCGTGGACCGCATCGAAAATCGATTGGTGCAACTGGAAGCCATCCTGAGCCAGGAGAATCCACAAGAAGTGACCGCTGCAGTCCTTTCCGACGAAGAGTTTGTGGCCTTCACTGAAAATGTCAAGGCGGTCATCGAGGCAGGAGATCTTGACCAAATCCAGGCTGCGCTTTTTGGCTGCGTTTCCCTGCACTCCGACTACTACCAAAACGAAGATCGGCGTCAGCAATGCCAGGAGCTCATTCGCCTGGCCAATTCGCGCATTCCACTGCAACTTCAGGCCAAGCACTTACTGCAAATCGCGGAACACGCCCAAGAGAATCAGGACCTTGCCGCTGCCTTGTCCTTTCTTGACGAGGTGCTGGAACTACTCACTATGGCCCCGCTAGACATCCGCAATGCGCTTCCTTTGCAAGCGAGTGCCGTCAGCCTGCGATTCCGCGCAGGGCAGAAAGAAAAAGCCAAGCGCGAGGCAGACGCCCTTCGCGAGGCCTATCGCAATCACTACCATTTGATTGCAGACATCTTCCTCTGCGAAACTCTGCTGCCTTTGGCTGAGGCTTATTTGAACATTGGCGAAAAGGTTCTTGCCGACGAAATCTACCAACAAGCCCTTCAAGATGGTTTACACAACCCAAATAGTCGGCCTCAGTTGGAGGACATCACCCTGCTAAGCCTTTCTCTGGTCAGGCAAGGCCACCAACCATCCGAAGAGCTCACCGTACAGCTGGAAGCCGCCATTGAGGCGCTTGATCAACCTTGGTAAGGAACGCCTAAAAGAAGCCCTCGAAATCCTCAACCAATGCCATGGTCTTTCTTCACGAAAGACCATGGCATTTTTTCACACACACAAAACCCCACGGGCTCCTTCACCATCAAGCCACGATGCACTCACTTTGTCCTAACACAAACCCCCTATTCTTCGCGAATCGGACAATGCTTTCCTTCGCAAAGTCCCTGGCATTACACCCCAATCTCGGTCGCTCCCCGAACCCATTCCATGCGCCGTCTTCTCTGTTGCCTTTTGGCTCTCGCTGTGCTGACGCTTCCGGCGCTGGCTCAGGAAACGCAAGCTGGCTCCGTTCGCGGTGCCATCCAAGATGCCGACTTTGAGGCACCACTACCCAATGCAACGGTCACTCTCCTAGAGTTAGATCCACAGCGTAGTGCGAATTCCGATGACAGTGGCGCCTATGTCCTCAGCGACTTGCCACCTGGCACCTATACCTTGGTGTTCTCTAAGGAAGGCTATGAACGCCAAGTCCGCACAGGAGTCGTCGTGACTGCAGGCCAATTGACCGAGGTCAATATTTCTCTGGCCGGCGAGTTCACCGACATGGAGGAATTCATTGTGCAAGACCTTCTTGGCGTCGGTTCTGGTGCAGAGGGTTCCCTTCTAGAACTCCGCTTGGATAGCCCAGCCCTCATGGACTCCGTTAGTTCAGATCTGATGAGCAAGGCAGGGGCAAGTGATGCAGCCGGCGCTCTGCGTTTGGTGGCAGGAGCAACGGTTAAAGACGGCAAATCGGCAGTCATTCGCGGCCTGCCCGACCGCTATGTGAGCTCTCAGCTCAATGGCGTGCGCCTGCCTTCAGCAGACGAGGATAAAAGAGCGGTCGAACTCGACCAGTTTCCTAGTGCCGTCATCGATAGCGTCCAGGTCACCAAAACCTTCACGCCAGATCAAATGGGCGATGCCTCCGGTGGCGCCGTCGATGTTCGCCTTAAGGGCATTCCAGACGAAACGGTTCTCCAGATGAAAACGGAGTTTGGATTTGCGACCAAGGTCACCGGGCGTCGGGACTTCCTTTCTTATGACGGTGGTGGCGTCAGCACCTTGGGGCGTGATGGTGGCAAACGAGACGTGCAGCGTGACCTCATCGGCGAGAGCTGGGCTGGAGCCGTAGGTGTTAATGAATCAGATGCCCCAATGGATTACAAGTGGTCCACGGCATTTGGCGGTTCTCACACGCTTGACAATGGCGTGCGCTTTGGTGGCTTCGCCAACTTCTTCTACGAGCGCGACAGCGCGGTTAAAGAGAACGGCACCGAAGACTCCTACTGGATTGATCAACCTCGGCAGGGCTTGACTCCTGAATACAGTCAGGGTTCCCCGGAGCAAGGGCAATGGTTCTCCTCGCTCTACGACATTAACCAGGGAAGCACCATGGTGCAGTGGGGGGCGCTCGGCACCATTGGCATGGAGTCGGACAATCACACTCTGAATCTGAGCTACTTATCCAGCCGGACCGCAGAAGACACTGCCACGCTCGCAGAGGACACTCGCGGCAAGGCCTACTACTTCGAAGATTACGACCCCAACGATCCCGAAGGCCCTGGAAACGGCCAAAACGAGCTCGACGCCGCGCCCTACACGCGTCTGCAAACACTTGCCTATACCGAACGCACGACGAGCTCGGTTCAGCTCGCCGGCACACATGCCCTCCCGCTCAAGAGGTTGGACATTGGTAGCGCCTTTAGTTTTAGCAAGCCAGAGCTGGCATGGACCCTAGCTCACAGTACTGCCGACCTTTATCAACCGGACAAGCGCCAATTCGGTAGCTATTGGCAGCCAACTGCCTTCATTCCTGGTGTGCCTCCCTTTACCGAGGACTCCTACTCCACACCGGTTTGGCAGGAACTCAAGCCATCTGACAACATCAACCTCGGTAACCTGCAGCGGATTTGGAAAACGATTGAGGAAACTAGTGATCAGAGGCGAGTTGACCTCACTGTTCCCTTTGAGCAGTGGCAAGGCGAATCTGGGTACTTCAAGTTCGGCATCTTTGATGACAAAGTGAAGCGCTCCTTTGAGCAGGAATCCTTTTCGAATGGCGGTCAGCCTGCAGGCAGCTTCGAAGGCGGTTTCAATGATTTCTGGAGCCGCTCCTGGGAAGACGAAGATCACCCCATGGAAGAGTCCTTGTACGACGTGAACTACAAGGCGACCCAAAATATCTCGGCCTGGTACTTGATGACGGATATGCCAATCGGAAGCTACCTCAATGTGATTGGTGGAATCCGCTATGAATCCACCGACATCAGCTTAATCAATGAGCCAGATGAACTGGCGTTCTGGTTCCCAGAGGGATCGACCTCGCAAGTGAGTCTTGCCAATGATCCTGGCGCTGCCGACGTCGACTTTAGCCAACGAGATTCGCTTCCCTCTCTGGCATTGATTGCCGAGCCACATGAGAGGGTTACGGTGCGAGCTTCCTACAGCGAAACCATCGCTCGACAAACCTTCAAGGAGTTAACTCCGATTCTCCAGCAAGAGTTTCTCGGTGGCCCGATCTTCATTGGTGACCCAAACCTCAAAATGAGTTCGCTGAAGAACTACGATTTGCGCGTGGATTATCGCCCTTATTCCGGTGGACTGATTTCCGCCTCTTACTTCAAGAAGAAGATTCAGGATCCGATTGAATACGTCCAACGCCTTGCCGGATTCACCTATACCGCCCCAGTGAACTACCCAGAGGGCCAACTCAGCGGCCTGGAAATTGAACTGCGCCAAGAGCTAACCGTGTTTTCCGAAAAGCTTGACGGTTTAACCGTCGGCCTGAATGGAACTTTCATCAACTCAAAAGTGTATTTGCCGGAAGACGAAGCTGCGTCATTTGCCCTGCCCAACATTGATGTACCCATGACTAGCCGCGACATGGTCAATGCACCAGAGCGTCTTTTTAATGCATTCGTGACCTACGACTTCACCCCTACCGATACTCGATTCGGTTTGTTCTATACCGTCCAGGGCGACACCTTGGTTTCCGGTGCAGGTGTCTCGGATAGCAATCTGGTCCCCAATGTTTACGCCACTCGCTTCGACACTTTGAACTTTAGCCTGGCACAAGGAATTGGTCCTTGGCTCACGCTGACCTTCAAAGCCAAAAACCTGACCAACCCCACCATTGAGGAAGTGTACCGCTCGGATGCTTTGCAACGTGACGTCCGCAACACTTCCTACACCAGAGGGATTGATTACTCCATCAGCCTCACCGCAGAGATTTTCTTCTAGGCCTCCGCGCCGCGCCTTCCTCAAGACTCATGACGAACTCCCTTCCTCCTCATCGCCAGCACCCCTTGCGAGTACTGATGCAAACCATGCCCTTTGTCTGTGGCTGCCTTTTGCTGATTGCCGCGAGTACGGCAGTCCCCCAACTTCAAGAGCCGGGTGAGCAATCGGAAAAGCTTGCGACCACACGCAACACGATGGACCAATGGGTCGAAACTCGCCGCCTCATCTCCACCACCGCCAATGAGTGGGAAGAAGGCCGGCAATTGCTCGAAGACCGCATCGCGATGCTCGATCGGGACATCCTCGCCATTACCGAAAGAGCGGAGGAAGCGGATGAGAAAATCTCCGAAACGAAGCTTCAACTCGACACCTTGCGTCAACAACGCGATGATCTCAAAGAGGCTTCGGAGAGTCTGTTTGCTTTGATTGAAGGCTTCGAGGCGCGCACCCTTGCACTTCTCAAGAGGCTGCCGGAGCCATTGGCCCAGCGCCTGAAGCCATTGAGTCAAGGAATCCCAGAGCCAGGAACCGGTGAGGAGCTGGGCTTGGCCCGCCGATTCCAAAACATCATCGGCATCCTCGATGCGGTGAATAAATTCCATCGCGAAGTGAACTCCAGTAGCGAAATTCGCGAGCTTGCTGATGGCACTTCTGCCGAGGTCACGGTGCTGTATCTCGGAATCTCCCTTGCTTATTACGCCAGCGCTGACGGAACCATTGGCGGCTACGGCATCCCTGGCGAGGAAGGATGGGTCTGGCAGGAAGCCAATGCAGAGGCCCCTTCGATTGCACAAGCTGTCGCGATTTACGCAAACGAGCAACCGGCTGCATTCATCCCCCTCCCAGCCAAGTTGGATTAGATTCATGAACCAAGCCCTGAAACTTTCCCTTAGCTTCTTTCTCCTTCTGGCTTGCACTGCCAGCATTGCCGCTCAGGAAAATGGAGCAAGCTTCGATCAAGCTGCTGACTCCATGCAGCAGAGGTTGGAGCAAAGCCTTCAAGAGTTTGCCGCATTGCAAGAGCGCATCGCGGGAGAGAAAATTCCTCTGAACCAAACTCTCTCCGAGCGCGAACGCGTGCTCGCAGAGGAACGCAAGGCCTATCAAGACATCGCGCGACTCCGCGACGGCAACATCTTGGACCTAAGCAATCTGCGCAACGACATTAAGGCGCGTCAGGACGAATCTCTTTATCTTGCTAGCTTACTGAGTGAGTACGTACGCAACTTTGATGTCAGCATGCACATTTCTGAGCGTGCACGCTACGCCGAAGATTTGGATGCCGCAAACTTGGCATCCGAGAACGCAAACTTGAGTGAGCTCGAAGTTTTTCAAGCCCAAGCTGCGCTTTTGGACACCAGCCTGGGGCGGCTGGAAGACGCATTTGGCGGGACGCGGTTCGAGGGAACTGCCGTGGATTCCCAAGGCCAGGTCCGCCAAGGCACCTTCGTCCTTGCCGGTCCTACCGTCATCTTTAGCTCCAAAGATGGCTCAATCGTGGGGCCTGCGGTAGAGCGGATTAACTCCTCTGAACCTTCCGTCACCCCCTACGCCAATGCAGAGACTTTAGAACTTGCTGGCGCCCTAGTCACCAGTGGAGTAGGCAGCCTCCCCTTTGACCCCACTCTTGGAAACGCGCAGAAGATTGAAGGGACGAAGGAAACTCTCATAGAGCACATCCAGAATGGTGGGCCTGTCATGGTGCCGATTTTCACCATGGCCGGAATTGCTCTGTTGTTGGCCTTGTATAAGTGGGTTTCCCTCGCGATTCTGCCGATGCCAACGCGCAAACAACTCGATAAGTTGTATGCCGACGTCCGCCATGGCGATCGCAAAGCTGCACTCGAGAAGGCCAAGCAACTTCGTGGGCCGCTGGGGACCATGCTCCAAGCTGGCGTGGAGCATATGCGCGAGCCTCGTGCTCTAGTCGAAGAAATGATGTATGAAGTCATTCTGACGGCACGCCTGCGCATGAATTCCTTCCTCCCTTTCATTGCGATTTGCGCCGCCTCGGCTCCACTCCTGGGTCTTCTCGGCACCGTAACCGGAATCATCAACACCTTCAAAATGATTACCGTGTTTGGCTCAGGCGATGTGAAGAGTCTTTCGGGTGGCATTTCCGAGGCACTCATCACGACCAAGTTTGGTCTGATTGTGGCCATCCCTTCTCTGCTTCTCCATGCCTTCTTGTCACGGAAAGCCCGTGCGGCCGCGTCCAAAATGGAAACGGCAGCAGTTGGTCTAGTAAACCAAGTGAGCTTGAGTCGTGGCCAAGAGCCAGAGCAAGAAGGTGGTAGCCAACGCACTGTCGAATCGGCACCAGATCCTCAGTTGGTCCGTGAACAGGTCAATGAGATTCTTGGAGACTTACTTGGCCCACTCATGAATGAGCCAAACGCAAAGGGTCAACTCGCAGGGCAAAGTAAGTAAGCCTTCACCATGGAATCTCTGCTTACGCAACTCAAAACCCTCTGGCAAGAGGCCACGACCATTTGGCTTCAGGGTGGTGGTGCCATGATTGCCATCGCCGTCATTGCTGTGGTGATGTTCGGCGTTGGCATGAATATCCACTTCAAGCTCGAGCGCAAGGGGTTCCTTCGTGTACCTGAACGCAAATGGAGACGTTGGATTCGGGAACCAGAGCTCCGCAAAGGTCCCATCGGGCGACTCCTCAATGAAGTGCAGAGAGCTCGAACCGTGAGCGAGTGTGGCGAGATTTTTGATCGCGTCCGCCTGCAAGAGGTCACGCCATTCAGTCGAGATTTGCTGGTGATGAAAATCTGCGTCAGCGCCGCACCTCTGGTGGGCTTGCTCGGAACAGTCATCGGCATGCTTGCAACTTTCGGCGCACTCTCCACTGGCTCTGGTGGAGCGCAAACCATGGATATGGTTGCCGGAGGCATCTCCGAGGCACTCATCACTACCGAAACTGGATTGGTCATTGCCCTTCCCGGGCTGTTTTTCCAGTATCAACTTGTGCGCAAACACGAACGCTACAAGGCTTTCCTTGCTCACCTCGAAACGGTTTGCACGCAAAGCATCTTTCATCAAGAACGCGCCCCGTCTAAGGCAAAACTGAGAGCTGAAGCCAAAGCGCAACTTGCACAACGCATCCGTCAACAACTTCAAGTCCAGACTACCGCATGAGCCGTTTCCGAGATTTCGCTCAGGATGACGAGCAAGAAGGAGGCATCGATATGTCCCCCTTGATTGACTGCGTCTTCATTCTCCTCATCTTCTTCATTGTGACAACCACTTTTGTCGAGGAAACCGGAGTTCAGGTGGATAAGCCCCAAGCCTCCTCTGGCGTGCAGCTAGAGAAGAGTTCCATTCTGCTCGCCATTACCGACAAGGGCGACGTCATGTATGGCGGAAGGTCGATTGGCGTGGGCGGAGTTCGCGCGCGAGTCAAGCAGTTGATCGCGCAAGAAGACCTACCCGTCATCATTCAAGCCGACCGCGCAGCTAAGTCCGGAATCCTGGTCAAAGTGATTGACGAGGCCAAGCTTGCGGGCGCGACCAAGGTAAGCCTCGCGACTGCGATTGGAGGATAGTGGTGAGTTCATCAAGCCGCAAAAAACGCCTCGCCGCTCTAATCCACGGGCTGCAATCCTCGCTGGGAGCCATCACGCTCACTGCAGTGTTTTTCTTAGTGCTGCCGGTCATCCAAGCCATCAATAAACCGCCCGAGCCGGATACCCTGACGACGCAAGTCAACACCGCGAACATTCCCCCGCCTCCGCCACCACCTGAAGAGGAACCACCTCCAGAAGAGGAAGAGGTAGAAGACGAACCGCCACCGGAGCTCCAAGAAGAGGCTCCACCCCTGGATTTAGCCCAGTTGGAAATGGCACTCAATCCAGGCTTCGGAAGTGATGGCCTGAACGGCGATTTTGGTTTGAAGTTGCAGTCCTTACAAACCTCAGAGAAGGAGGCCGATGCCTTGTTCTCTCTGGCCGACCTCGACCAAAAGCCCCGCGTGGTCTATCAGCCCAGCCCAGCCATGAACGCCACTATCCGGCGCGCGGGCGGAGGCACGGTGTACATCTTGTTTGTGGTCGATCGCGACGGACGAGTGAAAGACCCACGCATTCAAAAATCCAGCAACTCTGTGCTGGACAAATCAGCCCTTGATGCCATCAAAAAATGGCGATTCGAACCCGGCAAGCGCAAAGGAAAGCCGGTGGAATTCAAAATGCGCGTCCCCATTACCTTCCCCAAATAACTCATGCGCCTGCTCTCAATCCTCATTGTTGCTACCTGTTTCATCGCCTCTAGCTGGGCGCAGGATTTATCGATCTGGAAAGATCCAGAATTCCAACGACGCTTTAATGAAGGCTTGCTCGCCGTCAGCGACGTCGAGCCACCAGTCTCGGAGCAAGAGATCGAAGCCATGCAAGAAGTCTTGCAACTCATGGCTGACGAAGACATTGACCGTGCGATTAGCGTGCTAGGTAATCTCATTGGCAAGGAAAACAGCGCGGTTTACGATTTCACACTGGGGCATTTGTTATTCCAAAAGGACCGCTTCGACCAAGCCGCCATCGCCTTCGGATCTGCGGTCAAGAAGTTTCCGAAATACCGCCGGGCTTGGAATTATTTGGGACAAACCTACGTACGCATCGGCAAGTTCCGAGAAGCTGTGCCTGCTCTTACCCGCACTCTTGAGTTTGGAGAAAGTCGTGGCACGACTTACGGCTTACTTGGATATGCGCATTCCAATGTAGGCAACTACATCGCCGCAGAAACCGCCTACCGTATGGCGGTTCTTCTCGACCCAGAAACTCCAGACTGGCAAATGGGGCTTGCCCGGGCTTTTTACAAGCAGCAGAGGTACCTGGAGCTTTCCTCCTTTTGTGAAAGCATGTTGCAGGCGGACCCTAGCCGCACCGACCTTTGGATGTTGCAAGCCAATGCCTTCATTGGCTTAGGCCGACCCATGGATGCCGCCAAAAATTTCGAGATGCTTGATGGTCTCGGCAAATCCACAGCAGCGAGCCTGAATGGCCTTGGTGACATCTACATCAATGAAGGCTTGTTTGACCTCGGCGTCCAAGCCTATCTGCGGGCTCTGCCCATGGGTGGCCCTGGTGCCGAAGAGCGCCCACTCGCGGCGGCGCGAAACCTCGTCGTGAATGGCGGACTTGAAGAAACGCAGACCCTACTTGATGGCATGGAGCAGCATTTCGGTGAAGCCATGGCACAAGACACGCAGAAAGAAATCTTGATTCTGCGCTCGCGCCTAGCCCTTGCTCGCGGCGGCGGCGAAGAAGAAGCCAAGGTTCTTGAGCAAGTCGTCGCCTTGGATCCGCTCGATGGTGAAGCCCTCCTCCTGTTGGGGCATTACCACCGCCGCGCAGGTGAAGCAGAAGTTGCGATGAACTACTTTGACCGAGCCGAGAAGATTACTGGTTTTGAAGCCAAGGCTCTGGTCGGCAAAGCACAGTTGCTGGTTGGCCAAGGCAAGTACCGCGAAGCCCTTCCGCTCTTACGTCGTGCGCAACAGGTCGACCCTCAGGACTATGTCCAAGACTTCCTGGACCAAGTCGAGCGTGGCGCGAAAGCCTCTTAAGCGGGCTTATTAACGCAGTGCCTCGGGTAGCGGATGCGCATCCGCTGCCCAATCAGGCATCAGGTATCCTTCACTCTGGATTCCAGGTAATGCCGCGGCGGTGGAACTCGCTTCCATCATGTCCACGCGCTCCTGAGCTTGCTGAAGCCCCTGATCTGCGGCAGCCTTCATCCAACGCAAAGCTTGCAGGCGGTCCTGCATCACACCTTGGCCTTTGACATACATCAGGCCCAGGTTGTATTGGGCTACCGCGAAGCCTTGGAGAGCTGCTTGGCTCATCCAGTGGAAGGCTTTTTCGTCGTCGCGCGGAACAAAGTCTCCCTGCAAGTAGCGCATCGCCAATGCGGATTGCGCAGGCAAATAGTTGTTTGCAGCAGCTTGTTCGAGCAGACGCTGCGCCGAATCGTGCTCCTTGTCTCCACCAATCCCAGCATCCGTCATACGCGCCAGTAGGAATTGTGCCGACGCTTCTCCCTGCTCTGCCGAGCGCTGGAACCAACGGCGCGCCTCTTCGTCTCGTTGCTGAACCCCCTCACCGTTGAGGAAGAGTAAGCCAAGCTGGTACTGAGCCTCGGCATCGCCCTGCAGTGCTGCCATTTGATACCACTCAGCGGCGCGATCAAAGTTGGTTGCCGTTTCGTATCCAACGTAATACACCGCGCCCAATAATCGGGCAGCTCGCGCATCGCCATTGCGGGCACCATTCTCGAGGGAACCCCTGCCTAGGCTAGGGTTCTTCTCCACCCCCTGACCAAGAAGTTGCATCATGCCAAGATTGGTGGATGCTGGGGCAAAGCCCTCCTCGGCCGCCCTAGTGAACCAGGTCACGGCCTCTTGCAAGGAGGCCTCCCCACCTTGCTCGGCCAGCAAAATGCCGAGGTTCGTCTGCGCGGGAGCATGGCCCTGCACGGCAGCCCGGCGATACCACTGCATGGCTTCCTGGTCATCTTCCGCAACTCCCTGGCCCTGATCGTATTGCAGGGCCAGCATGAACTGCGCTTCGGCATTCCCCTCCTGCGCAAGGCCCATCCACGTGCCTAGCGAATCAGAAAAATTGCCCTGAGCATAGGCATCATGCCCACCAGAGGTCACCGTGCTACAGGCTGGAGCACCAAGAACCGTTAAAAGCAGAAGGCAAGGCGAAGAAACAGAAATGGGTAGGCGAAGGCTCATGTCATTTCCCTATCGGTGGCTTGAATCACCCCGTTAAAGGCCATTCTGACCTACTTTTCCTTGTTCGAGGAGCAGGCAAAGGATGGGTTAACTTTGAGGAAAGATAGTTTGAGGTTTATGCGAGGGCCTGGCGAAAGCGAACTGCCCGGCCAGGATACAAGAAGATATGGCTGTTATACTGTCTAATCTCCCCGTGGCGGCTAAGCACAGGAAGGAAACCCCAGAAAGCCACCTCGAGAAGAGCCCCCGAACCGTAGAGTTTGCGTCCCCCATTTCCATGGGTGGCCCACCTAACGGGCCTAATACTTAGCATGAAAACCATTTTGACCCTCGGCCTGCTGCTTGCGGGCTTCTCTTCGGTTGCCGCGCAGGAGCATGACTCCCGCTGGTACACCGACTTTGACAAGGCTGCCGCTGTTGCCGCCGAGCAAGGCAAGGACCTGCTCGTCGACTTCACCGGCTCTGACTGGTGACCTTACTGCAAACGCCTCCGTGCTGAGGTGTGGGAGAAGGAAGAGTTCACCGGCAAAGCTGTCGACACCTATGTACTCGTTTCGCTCGACTTCCCGAACGGGGAAGAGGCGAAAGCTGCGGTACCCAACCCAGAGCGCAACCAAGAGTTGGTGGAGCAGTACGGCATCGAGGGTTACCCAACCGTATTGCTGATGACTCCAGAGGGCGAAGTTTTCGGGCGTAGTGGTTACACCGGCGCAACTCCCGAGGATTATCTCGCCGATGTGCTCACCCAGCGCACCGAGGGCAAGGCCGCATTGGCCAAGATCAAAGAGATTGAAACTGCCTTTGAAGCTGCCGAAGACAAGATCCCTATCGTCAAGAAGGCGATTGCTCAGCTCAAGGATTTGGGCGACGGCATTGGTGGCGAAACTCTAGCCAAGATTGTGCGCAAGGGCCTCGAACTCGACCCGAAGGACAAGGCCGGCATCAAGATTAGTGCCTTCACCGCCTTGCTTGCCTCCAATCAAGCCACTGCCGACGAATCTGCCGCCGCTGCTGCTGCCGACCCTGCCAACGAGCATGGTCTGCTCGAAGCGGTGACTGCTGCCAAGCTCAACACTCTGCGCGAACTCGCCGACCTCGAGGAATTCCTCGTCGCCGCGGGCACGCTGTTTGACACGGGCAAAGTTCATGACAAGGAAGTCGTGCGCGACGTTTGGGTCGCTTCGGCCTTCTTTTGCAAGCAGTACCTGGATAAGCCAGAGGACGCCAAGACTTGGGCCCAACGTGCCAAGGACATGGGCGACTTGAATGACCGCCAGAAGGAAGTCATTAAGGAAATCCTCGGCGAAGACCCGGCCTAAAGCTCCGGTCTTTCCCTCATTCTGCCGCCGCTTTTCGTGAGAAGAGCGGCGGCTCTTCTATGCTGGGGCAGGACGATGGACACCAGCTCGAGCCCTAAGCTTCCGGCCATGGAAGCGATTCCCGCTCTACTCCAAGAGCATGGGGGCATGATTTACTCCCTAGGATGCCGACTTTGCGGCACGCCGGAAGAGGCGGAAGACCTAGTGCAGGAGACCTTTCTGCAGGCTTTCCGCGACTGGCACCAGTTTCAGGGGCGCTCCACCCCAAAAACCTGGCTCTACACCATTGCCGCGCGGACTTGTCAGCGCATGCAGCGGCGCAAGGTTGGTCAACCGAATGCTGTAGCCTCCTTGGATGAGCTCGCCTCCTTTGGCGCTCCTCAACTTGGGGTTTATGAGCCTGATTCGCCGCTCGATGAGGAAATTCGGCGCGAGGCAGTAGGCCACCTTGAGCAGGCTATTTTGGAACTCCCGCTGTCCTTTCGCATGCCGCTCATCCTGCGCGACATCCTCGAGTTCCCAATCCGCGAGATTGCCCATATCACAGGCCTCAAAGAAGCCACCGTCAAGACCCGCATCCACCGTGGTCGGCTCAAGTTGCGCCAGGCTCTAGACCACGTTCTCCCTCGCCAGAAGGTGCCTCCAGCCAATTATTCCCGCCAGGTATGCCTAGATTTGATGCAGCTCAAGCAGGAAGCCCTAGATCGTGGGGAAAAATCGACTCCTGAGCTCGATGCAGCCGTCTGTAAGCGCTGTGAGGTTGTCTTTGCAGGCATGGATTTGGCCGCAGAGATTTGTGAGGAATTGCGCCAGGGGCATCTCCCAGAAAAGCTACATCGTGCTATCCTGGAAATGGTTGGCGTCGCTCCTTCTGGAGAATAACGCCACTCCCTGCCGGTTCCCCTGCCGGCTCGCTTGGGAGATCAGGATTTTTGGGCTTTCTCCACCGTGGGGGTTGGCGAAGGTCGACTGGTCTCCTGGGCAGCCTTTTTTGCCAGGCGATTCACGCCCACGTTATTCTCGGGCATGACCCAAATTTCCCGACGCCGTTTCCTCCGTGGAATCGGAGCCAGCCTCGCCCTCCCATTGCTGCCGCGCCCGGTTTGGGCACGCACCCTTGGCGCAAAGCCGCAAGACAGTGGTCCCTTGTTCCGACTTTCGCTCGCCGAGTGGTCCCTGCACAAGACCCTGTTTGGTGGCAAGATGACCAATCTTGAGTTCCCAGCTGCCGCGCGGCGTTTGGGCTTCGAGGGCGTCGAATATGTCAACGCCTTCTTCAAGGACAAGGCCAAAGACCGCGGCTACTTGAGTGAACTGAAGCGCCGCTGCGATGACGCCGGGGTCGAGTCTGTCTTGATCATGTGCGATGGCGAAGGCTGGCTTGGCGATCCCGAGGAAGCCAAACGCAAGCAGGCCGTCGAGAATCACCACAAGTGGTTGCACGCGGCCAAGTTTTTGGGTTGCCATAGCATTCGCGTCAACGCCCAAAGCAAGGGCGCGCGTGAGGAGCAAATGCGCCTCGCCGCCGATGGTCTGCATCAGCTTTGTGAAGTCGGTGAGGAGTACGGTCTCAATGTCATTGTCGAGAACCATGGTGGCCATAGTTCCGATGGTTCCTGGTTAGCCGCGGTCATGGAAATGGTGGATCACCCACGTTGCGGCACTTTGCCTGACTTTGGCAATTTCCACTTGGGCGACGGCAAGTGGTATGACAAGTACCAGGGTGTTGAGGAGCTTATGCCATATGCGAAAGCCGTCAGTGCAAAGTCGAATCGCTTCGGCCCTGCCGGCAACGAAAGCCAAATCGACTATCGGCGCATGCTAGGCATTGTGCTCAAAGCCGGATACCACGGCTTTGTCGGCGTGGAGTGGGAAGGCGGCGAGCCCGAGGAAGAGCAGGGCATCATTCTGACTCGGGATCTTCTCCTGCGTCTGCGCGAGGAATTCACCCTTTACGGCTTGCCGCAGTAGTTCCTCCGTGAGTTCCTCACCCTCACCTCAAGAAGAGCCCTATCTTCTTGGCAGTCACGACGCTGAGTGGAAGCGCCTGCAATTGCAACATCGGTTGTGGAAAGGCCCGACCGATCAACTGCAGCAGCGTGCCGGCTTCGGACCAGGGCAACGCATCTTGGATCTTGGCTGCGGCCCAGGCTTCACCACCTTAGATTTGGCGCGTTTAGTTGGCCCCACCGGAGAAGTGATTGGACGCGACCTCGACGCGCCAAGTTTGCAGCACCTAGAAAAACTCGCCGCGGAGGAAAGCCATGTGCGCATGCGCGCCGAACATGCCGATGCCGCGGCACCCATCGACGCCGGTGGCGGATTCGATGGCATCTTTTCGCGTTGGTTGTTGTGCTGGTTGCCGAATCCGGAAGCCGTCATCGCCCGATGCGCAGAAGCGCTTCTTCCTGGCGGACGGCTCGCTTTATTCGACTACCTGCATTACGGGGGCTTAGAGCTGTTGCCGGCAAGTCCGGATTTCCGCCACGGCATCCATGCTGTTCAGAAGCGATGGCGCAGTACCGGAGGTGACCCGGACATCGGCAATCGCCTACCGCGACTATGCCGCGATGCCGGGTTAGAAGTGACCCACCAAGAGGCCTTGGTGTTCGCAGTGCGCCCGACCGATCCGCTATGGCAGTGGCCGACGACATTCTTCCCGGGGTTTCTCGCCAAGTTAGTGCATGACGGCGATCTCAGCGCTGAGGGTGCGCAAGCATTTCATAGCGCATGGCGGCGGGCGGAAGATGACCCAGATGGCTTGTTCTTGACGCCACCAATTCAGTGCTTGGTGGCGCGACGCCGACGCTAGGACCTCAAAAAAAATGCCGCGCTGGGACAAGCGCGGCGGGGCTAGGGTCATCAAACAAGGCTATCCCCCTTTCCACTCTGGGTCACACCGTTTATTCTTTGAGGATGACCCAGCAAGACCCCACACCGCGCTTCCATGGCGCTTGGCTCATCCTCGCCCTGGTAGCCCTCGCCCCGTTTGCCCTGAATCCCTTTGGCGCCGGCGAGCAGAGTCCGCAAGAGCCTGGAGACCATGCAGAAGGCGACCACGAAGAGGGCCCCCTGCATGACATCATGGAGGAGTTGAAGGATCATATGCGCGCCATGCGCCGCAGCATTGGCGCCGAAGACGGCAAGATGGACACCATCGAACATGCCGAAGCCATGAAGGGCTTAGCGCTTAAAGCAATTCCGCATTGCCCCCCCGCAGCCGAGGGCCTTACCGCAGCCGAGCAAATGCAATGGCGCGTGGATTTCGAACGCAAAATGCTCGCGGTTGCTGACAGCATGCTGCAAATGCAGTTGGCCATGACCAATGGTGATATCCCCGCGGCTCAGGAGCTGTACCGCAGCGTCGGTGGCATCAAAAAGGAAGGCCACGACACCTATGACCCAGAAGACGAGTAAGGCACCCGCCTTCAGCCTCCTGGCATTCCTACTGTGCTTGACTTTTCCGAGCCAAGCACAGGCTCAAGACTATGGCGGAGGAATGCGGGATCTCATTGCCGCTAAGTGCCTGAGCTGCCACGAGCCCGCCAGCGACAATCGCAAGGCCAAGCGCGAACTCGATCGTGCCTGGGATATGCGTGCGGTCATCGACACTTGGGGCGACCCCATTGCGATGGACTTCTCCCCTTTCTGGGAAGTCGTCGAAGACGGCTCCATGCCCCCTAAGGACAGCGATATTGCCGCGCTGACGGAAGATGAACGCGCACTCAGCTTTGCCTGGATGGAAGCCGGCATGCCACTTCCCGCCGACGGCAACCCTTTTGTCGACTTAGAACTCGCCGCCAAGCACACCTTTGTGGTTCCAGAGGCCCCCGCACAAGATGGCGCGGAAGCAACCTTGAGCGGCTTCGACCGCTTAACGCGTTGGGTAGGACGTCAGCACGCAGCAACGACTCACTTTCCCGTCGCGCTGCTGTTTCTAGCGGGTGCGCTGCGGTTGTGGTCATGGCTCAAACGCCGTGGGCCGTTCCACACCCAGGAAGGCTTCTGCCTGCTGATTGGTGCGCCGATGGCCGCCGTCAGTGCCGGCCTCGGTTGGCTCAATGCCGCAAACTCTGGAGCGGGTGGAGACGATTTGTTTTACCACCGTTGGGTGGGCGTCAGCCTCACCGCGTTGGCACTACTTCTGCTGCTCGGGCGCAAGCATCGCGAACACCGCGCTTATGGCGTCGCCTTGTTGATTCTGCTGATTTTGGTCGCCGCAGGTGGCCACTTAGGTGGAGAACTGGTCTTCGGCGAAAGCTACTTGGCGTTTTAGCCAAGCGCAAGGCCTACATAATTAGCACGATCAATCCGTAAGTGATTGCGGCAAGCAACACCCATTGAATGGCGCCGGCCAGGACCGGGCGCGGCCCTGCTTTCAGCAAATCACGCACGCTGGTTTCCAAACCAACTCCGGCCATGCCGATGACCATCAGCCAGCTGTCGATGGTTTTGAGATTACTCAGTCGCAACGGTCCTTCTTCCGGAATCCAACCTAAAGAGTTGAGCGCGGCGAAGATCACGAACATCACCAAGAACCACGGCACCAAGTTGACTTTGGCTTTGCCGGCTTTCTCATGATGCTTGCGCATGCTCCAGCCTAGGAAAAACACAATCGGCGCAAGCCAACAAATGCGTACCAGCTTGACTACGGTGGCGACTTCTTTGGCTTGGGGATTGGCTACGCCCGCAGCACTGAGGTTGGCGTCGATGGCATCGCCAGCAGCCACGACCTGAGCGGTTTCCTGCAAGCTAGCACCAGCCCACACACCGAAACCAAAGTCGTCGTCGCCGCCAAACATGGGGCCGAAGAACTGTGGGTAAATCAGCAGGCCGATGGTGCCCAGGAGAGTGATGACACTAATCGCCAAGGCGGAGTCCTTCTTTTCCCCTTGCACCACGGTGTCTGCAGCAACAATCGCCGACGCGCCGCAAATGGCTCCGCCAACACCAAGTAGCAACCCCAACTTATGGTCCACGCCTAGCCATTGTGCAATCTTCCAGCCAAGGAAAACGGCGGCGACGGTGCCGATGGAGACCACTGCGAGGGCCGGCAAACCAATCTCCACAATCTGCCCAAGGCTCAGGCGTAAACCCAGTCCGGCAACAGCCCAGCGTAAAATCGGTTTCTTTGCCGCTTCAATGCCTGGCGTCGCCCAAATGGGTACTGGGAATACAGCACGCCAAGTCATACCCAGCAAAATTACGAGAAGCAGTGCACCGAAGTGCAGTTGATCATGGAACAGCGGAAGCGCCGCCAACTCCATGGCAGCCCAAGCAAACAGCACGGCAACCAGAAGACCGGGGAGCATCCCGGTAATGGTGGCGAAACGGCTGGAGGACATCAGTCTGAGTAGCCGAGCGTCTTGACTTCAAGACGAAAGCCGCCTTCCTCTGCCGGAGTGAAGGTTTGGCAGCTCGTGATTTCGCCACCGTAGACGTGAATCGTCACTGCGGGCTCACTTTCGACATTTCCGATGGTGTGGTACTCGAAAGGCGGAATCAACTTTCCGGCCTCACCAATGCCTGCCACCACTTCCTCACGGGCCTCAAAGTCCATGATCCCTTGCGCGGAATCGCGATTGGCCACGCGCTCGTAGTTGCGCACCAATATTTGGCCCCGATAGACGCATTCCACACACCACATGCCGGAGTGGTCGTGCAAGGGGGTGCTTTGTCCCGGTCCCCACACCATGACCACGACCGAATAGCGGCCGTCGGGTGCTCTATGCAGGAGACGTCGGGCATAGCCCGGACTCACGGGGGCGAGAAACTCCTCGGGCAGGAAGCTGGCGCCATCACTGACCGCCTCCATCAAAGCCTCCATGACTGCAGTACAGCGAGAATCATCGTCGCAAGCTGCGACCGCCTGATCGAGCAGGCGTACGAGGTCGGCACTGGACTGCGCCGGCTGGGTAGGGTTCTCGGGGGACATCCCATCAGTCTATCATTCACCCTCTGATGGGCTCTTCCCCTCCTCTCGACGGCCTTCCCGCCGAAGCTCACCTCGTGATTCTCGGGTCCGATGGGCTGGTGGGCAGTGCCTTGGTCGAGCTCCTGCAACAGCGCTCTTTCCCCGCCGGTAGCATCACCGCGATTCCTTTTTCGGAGCTTGGTCGAGATGCAGCCTCAGCGCTATCGCGAGTAGCCGAGATTGCCGAGAAAGTTGATTTAGCCTTCCTTGCCCTGCGCCCCGAGCAATCTCGTGCGGTCGCAACACCACTGCTGGAGTTGGGCGCTTGGGTGTTGGACTTCAGCGATGCCTTCCGCCTCGATTCTCAGGTTCCGCTGGCAGTGATGGGCATGAAGGCTTCACCGGGTGATTGCGCGCATCGCCTGCTGGCTTTGCCCAACTGCACCAACCCTGCCCTATTCCCCGTCCTGCAAGCGTTGCATCATGCGGGCGATGGCTTGCAACGGGTGCGGGTGCACACCGCACAAGCCGCCAGTGGTGGCGGCCGACGACTGCTCGCCAGCCTCGAGGCTTCGGCCGCCAAGGAGAGTCCCCAACCCACATTGCTTGGCAACGTCTGGCCGCAAATCGGCGCCTTAGATGTCCACGGTCGCAGCGCGGAAGAAGCTTCGATTGTGGAAGAAGCCAAGCGCTCCCTGCAACTTCCGGATTTAGATATTGCCGCCAGCTGTTTGCGCGTTCCGGTTGCCGTCGGCCATGGCATGACGGTGGAAGTGCAAACGGCCAAAGCGCTGAACCCGCAACAGGCGCAAGAGGCCCTCGCGGGTGTTCCCCATTTGGTGCTGCATGCCGAGGTCCCCCCCATGCCGGCTCATGTGAGAAATCGTGACGCGACCCATGTCGGGCGCATACGCATGGTCGATGGCCAACGTCCGCAATCCGGACTCATGCTATGGCTGGTCGCGGACAACCTGTATCAAGGGGCAGCGACGCACGCCCTGCGCTTGGCCGAGACCTTATTACCTGATTAGGTCGCTTGGCGAAAAGATGCGGCTGAGCTTAGGCGGCAGCGATTTCGCCGCCGTCTTCGCTGTCACCGTCCACGTTCCCGCTCTTCTTCTTATCCGGCGGCGGACCAATGCTCAGCATTAGGGCAACCGGTCTGGTTCTTGGTGAACTCAGTAAGACGATTTGCAGCGCGGAGGTCACCGGAACGGCAAGGAATGCCCCCACCACACCCCAAATTCCGGCCCAAACCACCACCGAAATGATGATGACGAGGGGCGACAGGTTGAGTTCGCGACCCAGGATTTTGGGCTCCAACACACTCCCCAAGGTGATGTTCACCGAAAGGTAGCAGAACAACACGAGGACGGCCTTATTCCAAGAAGCCTCGACCGCGAGTGCCGTCACCGTCGGGAAAATCGCGGCGATGATGGAACCAAAGGTCGGGATGTAGTTGAGCAGGAAGGTCAGAATCCCGAACAATAGGGCATAGGGAATCTGCAACATGACCAGGACGAAGTAGCACAAGGACCCGGTCATCAGCGACACCGCAGTCTTCACGCCCAAGTAGCGTTGGATTCCGCGGCCGATGTTATCGAGTACCTCTTTCGCTTCTTCTTGCCGGTCGTCGGCCAACACCAAAATCTTGCGCCGGAACACCTTCTGCTCGGCGAAGATAAAAATCATGTAAATCATGATTAAAATCAGGCTTCTGGTGAAGCCGAGGCCGCCGTCGATCAGACCGCGCGCGACGCCAGCCAAATTCAACTCACGCAAGGACTCGATGAATAACTCTTGCACGGCGTCAGGCATCGCCGAATCTTGAAGTCTCCCTTCCAGACTCTCCACCAACTTTGGCCAATCAAAGCCCGAGGAAAGCTCTTCTTGCTTCTCCAAAACCGGATCAATCCGTTCCACGGCATTGGGCGAAGACTCGCCGAGGAACTGTGCAATGTTGGCCTGCAACACTAGGCCTGTCTGCACCAAGCCCATAAACAAGATGGCGACCAAGGCCAACACGGTCATGGCAGGTGGGATATGCCATCGCGCCAGGCGCACCACGACCGGCTGCAGCATGCTCGCGAGCAGGAGGGCGATGACCAGGGGCTGCAGAATCCCTGCGCCCACATGCAAAACCCAGCCGACCAAAATGGTGACAAGGATGCTCAAGAGCACGAGGACGGAGCGGTTCGGCCGCAGCATAGGCCACCAGATTACCTCCCCCATCGCCTGCTTGCCTCCTATCTGCCTCAAGCTTTCTTCTGCTATCCTGCTGCCATGCCTCGCTATTTTCTGCCACTCATATTCTTGCTTGGCTTGGGCGCCTTGACGACTTGGCTTTTACTTCCGCCGGAAGAGGAGCATGTTCACAACACACCGCAGGACCAAGAGCAGGCGGAGCCTTCCGAGAAGGGAATGGGGGCGACCCCCATTGCTCCAGCCCCCACCGAAACCGCTCCGGCAGTGGTGCGAGAGGCAAAGGAAGACCTGCCGATTTCCGCGGGCGTCGCCGAGGGCATGGTGATTACCGTTCTGGGGCAGCCTGGGGATAAGGCTTTGCCCAACATGGACGTCTATGTGCAAGAAATACAACCGCAAGACAACCTCGATCTCTTTCAAGAACAAGCGCCCAATTGGTCCTCCATGAGCCTTGGCTTGCGCATTGGCGCCAAGCGCTATCGCAGCAACGCCCAAGGCAAAGTCACCGTCCCCATGCTCAAACACGGAGGCAGCGTTTACACCATGGGAGATGGGCTCCTCGGCTTCAACCCGGCGGTGCCCCCTGGACTCAGCGGAACCGTCGTTCATGTTTATGCCAGTCCGCAGTTGAAGGTTCTGGTCCAAGATCAGAACCAGCGTGCGGTGTCCAATGCCTTGGTTCTTCTGCGCATCGAAGATAGTGATTCTGTTTGGGGTTCGCGCAAGACAAACGGCCAAGGTCGATGTTCCATGGAATATCCCAATGCGGTCCTGAAGTTTATGGACCAAGAGGACCGAGCTCCTGAGATGGGTTTAGATGCCGCCGTCCTTGGTGGATTACCCCGCGCGACTCCGCTGCCCTTTCCTCTAGAAAAGAACACCGACGTCGTGCTGGAGCTGCCTGACGCTGCGCGCATTCGCGTGCACTTAACCGATGCCCAGGGCCAGCCTTTCCCGCGCAAGGTCGACTTGCATGTGGAACTCCAGGAGCGTGATGCTTCCTCCTCCAAATCAGGCACGATGCCCCCACTCATGGGCTTCCGCCTTGGCATGCTCGCGGAGCACTTCCCTCTGGAGTTTGGCGCCATTCCAGGCGTCGGTTTGATCGACATCCGCGCCATTACCCCAGATCGGATGTATTCGGCACAAACCACCGTGGCAGCACCATCCTCAATCGACGGCGTTCTGGATGTTCCGTTAACCATCACTGCGGCAAGGCCAAAACTTCAGTTCGTGGTACGCAATGAAGCGGGGCAGCTTGGAAAGCGAATCAAAGTCGAGGCCGAAATCACCAATGGAACCAAGGCATCCGGTTCTTATGCGAGTTACAGCCTTCAAGCAGATGAAGAAGGGCTCATGGAGTTCACGGTAGACCCGGAAACCATGGCGATGAACCCGCAAGAACTGCAAATCTTTCTGCCTCCGCGCGGGAAGCATCCGCTTCGTGTGGCCATCCTCCCCCTGCCGCAACCCTTTGTCCCTGGGGTCTATCACCTGGGCGATGCGGTCTTGAAACCAGCGCCAATTCAGTTGTCCGGCACCGTCACTGACAGCCAGGGCCAACCGATTGCGATGGCCGGGATTCGCATGAACCGCAAACCAGCGGACCCCAATGAGTACTGGCCTTGGGTCGAAACCTATGATTGCCAATCGCAGCAAGATGGCCGCTTTACCCTACGTGGGCTTAATCCGCCAGGAATCTATCGATTGGGGACTTACCGCAGCGGTTATCGCACCGATGTCCAAGAAATCCAGCTCGCTGGCCAGGAAATTCAAATCACTCTGGTTGACCAATCTCAAGTCACTGCCACACTCATTGTCGATCCGGAAATTCGCCATCATGATCTGCGTGCAAAAATAGAATATCTCGACGCTCACGGCGAGCCGTCTACGAGGCACCCGCGCATCGGCGAAGACTTTACCTTTTCCACGCGTATCGGCAGCACCGGTGGAGCCAAACTCACGATTCATTGTGCACGCTCCGACCGCACACTTTATGAAGCGCCCTTGCCGGGTATTTCGGAAAGCGGTGCAGATCATGCCTTTGGGGATATCGATTTACGAGGCAAGATTCATGCCTATCACTTTTCGGTGCGGGCCGAATCTGGACAGGACCTGGAAGATGTTTATCTTCAGTTTGCCGATGGCGAATCGGCACAGTCATCCGATCCCGAATTCTATGTCCTGAGCCCGCTTTCCCGAGAAGAAGTCTTGGTCGGCGCGCGCGAGTACCGCGCCACGCAAGTCACGCTGCAACCTGGCAAGGAACGGGTTGTGGTGAAACCGGGGATCACAATTGAGGTCGTGGTTGCAGACTTCGCTGGAGTTTCGCAAGCAGAGCGGAGTCAAGTACATCTACGCCTTCTGAGGAATGGGAAATACCTTACGGAGCATGTACTGAATTTCGATTCCTCCGGCCACGCCACCGTGACCGTCAGTAACCCTGGCCAGTATGTTCATGAATGGCACAGGAGTTCCCTCGAGAATGACCTATCCAGCTTGGGCTATGCGCTTGCTGGTGAGGAAACTCCAGGGGGCCCAACCATCGAAGTTCAGGATTTGCCCGGACAGGTGTTCCACCTTTCTGCGCCCTAGAGCTAAGCTAGGGCCATGGCACGCCAGTGGCTTCCTATCGCGATTTTGCTCTTCCTCGGTCTCGGGGTTGTTCTGTTTTTGAATCAAGGTCCGGATCCACAAGAGGATCCACCCGCGATTCCGACGACCGAGGAAGAAGTTCTTCCTGAAGCTGCCGAGGAAGTGCCAGAAGTGACAAAGGCCGAAAGCTTGGGCGTTGCCAATGGCACTTTGGAACGGGTCACGCTGGATCTTCCGACCAACGAATCGCCGATTCAATATGGCACTCCTGCTGAAGAAGGCATCTTGGTCTCGGTCGTCGATGGCGAAAGCTCCGAACCCTTGCCCACCGCCGATGTCATCGTGCTCGACACTGGTGTAGTCGATGAGCGCGAACTGCAGGCACAACTGGGAGCCACTCCAGACTTTGAAGCCTTGTTTCAATATCTGGGTGTGACTTATCGCACAGATGACAATGCCCAAGTCATGATTCCTGAACCCATCGGGGATCTCATCATTGCCGGGCGCACCGAAACTCACTTCAACTTTGCCTTTGACGTCGACACCGACAGTGGCGAACTGACCTTGCGCCTAAATCCGATTCGCCTTTTGGCCATCAAGGTCGTCGACGGCAACGGCATCCCGGTCGAGGGGGCCCCGGTGAGTTTACGGATGCGTAACGGCTACTTTACGCAAGACTTGATGCGCGCAGAATCGAACCGCGATGGCATCGCCAATCTCAAATTGTTTGACTTGCTCTTCACCATGCTCGGCGATGAAGACATTTTTGCCGCACTTTTGGTGCTCACCCCAACGCCCGTGGAAACGCCAATTGACTTCAATGACCTCCCCGAAGAGCCTCCGGTCTTGGTGTTACCGGAAGTTGGCCGAGTGGAGGTGCACATAGTCGATACCGAAGGAGAGCTGCAAACCGAGGATTACATGGTGGATTTGTCCATCATCGACCCCAATGAAGTCCGAACTGACACTTCTGGGCCGAATCAATGGGAAGGTCAGCAGGAACATCTCACTGACCGTGCCAGTAACGGCAAGGCTTACTTTCCCTTGGTCGCGTTTGACCAACATCTAGAGGTTCGTGTGGTCTCGATGGATGGCGAACGCCGCGAGGTCATCAGCGGCCTGGGGCCAGTTCGTGGTGGGAAACCGGTCGTATTTACCTTGTCCCCCGAGGTGAAGCACCCCATCTTGATTGGCCGCATTTTGAATGCGGAAGGGATGGTGGGGAAAAGTCTGAACCTAGACACCCGCATTAAAGAAAACTCTCAAAGCGGAAACTCCACGCACCACGCCTCCATTCGCACCGATGAAGAGGGGCGCTTCCGCTTCCTCCTAGATGAGGAGTATGAGCCAGGGTCGACAAGGTCTTTGACCATTATGATGAAAGCCACTAAGCGTAAACCCAAACGCACGGTCCAGGTCGATCTCTCACGCTCCTTTGGCCCAGGCGAGCATGACCTTGGCGATTTGGTGGTGATGATTCCACCATTGGTGGCCTCTGGAGTCGTTTTGGATGCTGATGGCGAACCGCTCAAGGACGCCAAGGTGCGACCCGAGCGCAAGCACTATTGGGGCGAAGATCCTGACAATTTCTACTGGTCAGGAAATTGGGATTTGCGCACCGATACGGCCTCTGACGGAAGCTTTAAGATTCACGGTGATGTCGAACCGGGTGAGCATCGGCTACACGTCAGTCACGATGAACACTCGGTGACAACCAAGGAGATTCACCTAGGCGCCACAGATGTCCTGATTCAAATGGAGGCCGCAGTTCAGGTAGAAGGGAGCGTCCTGTTAGATGACAGCGTAGACCGCAATGGAGTCAGTGTGTATCTCGTTCGTCCAGAGAAGGAACACTCTGGGCAGCGGAACTTCCATGCCGAGATTGGCAAAGATGGCCGCTTTAGCTTTAAGGGCCAAGAAGTTGGCCCCGCTTCCTTGCGGATTGAAAGCGAATTCCTTGGCGAAGTTTTTGCCGAGATTCAGGACATTGAACTTGTCGCCAAAGGCGGGAAGCAAGAGATTCCTGAAATTGATTTGCGCGGCCAACTCCTCAGCGTCAAGATCAAGGTCATCGACGGGGAAGGTAAGAAAATCGAGCAAGTCGAGATTACCGGCGAAGATGGTCAGAGCCGCCGCGGTTGGCGTCAGAATCCCATTTCCATCGTCTCTGCAAAACCTGCCCTCACTCTAGAAGTCGGCGCGCAAGGTTACCGCAGCCAGGAGCTCACTGGTTTGCGCGAAGACACTGAAATCACCTTGCGCGAGGGCATGGAGTGCATCATTCAAGTCATCAACCTCGGCGCAGTCCCCACTGGCTGGACGCTGCATGCTTCGATAAGCCGGATGACTCAGGAAGATGAGGGTGAATCGGATCTAAGCCAAACCTATTTTCACAGCGCTTATCAGAATTTATCTCTCGATGAATTTGGAAAGGCCGTCGCCATGATCCCCGCTCCTGGTCTCTACACCATTAACTTTATGATTTCGAATGACTCTGGAAAAGATGGCTCCAATACGCGATGGGGAGTCAACGGCTTGTCTGATTTTAATACCATCGATGTTCTGGACATCCCTGGGCAACAACTGTTCTCTGTTCAGGTCGATGAAAGCAACTTGGAATCCACAATCCAAAACGCTTTAGACAACGAGTGACGCCTGTAACAGGCGCGCCGCCTCGGATCCGGAGATTCCACGGCGTTGGGCATAGTCCTGCACCTGGTCTTCGCCTATTTTGCCGACACCAAAATAGGTCGCGGCAGGGTGGGCGAAGAAGAACCCACTCACCGACGCCGTCGGCAACATCGCGCGACTTTCGGTCAAGCTCACGCCAATCTGTGCTTGCGCATCGAGCAAGGCAAAGATGTCGTCCTTGAGACTGTGGTCCGGGCACGCCGGGTAACCAGGCGCCGGGCGGATGCCGCGATAGCGTTCTCGGATTAACTCATCGTTCCCTAGATGTTCCTCTGGGGCATAAGCCCAATGAACTCGGCGCACCTCCTCGTGAAGGTGTTCGGCATAAGCTTCAGCCAACCGGTCTGCCACCGCCTTGAGCAAAATGGCTTGGTAGTCATCATGCTCCTGTTCTGCCTGTTGCACGAGAGTCTCCAAACCAATTCCGGCAGTCACGACAAACATGCCGAGGTGATCGCGAACGGCGGCTTTAGCAGGAGCAATGTAGTCAGCGAGCGATCGGTTTTCCTGGCCGCTTCGGCCCTTGCGTTGCTGACGAAGCATCGGCAAACGCCAAGTGGACTGCCCCAGGCGCGCGGCCTCGGTGGAGCAATCCACCACAAGATCATTGCCTTCTGCAGCGGTCGGGAATAAGCCAAACACAGCCGCTGCCTGCAGACTTTGCTCTGCGCACAAGCGATCGAGCAAGGTTTCGGCGTCGTGATGGAGTAAGCGCGCCTGCTCCCCCACTAACTCATCTTCCAGGATGGCCGGATAGCGGCCGTGCAACTCCCATGCGGCGAAAAATGGCGACCAGTCGATACGGGGCCGCAGCTGAGAGATGGGCACCTCGTGTTGCACCTGCACACCCAATTGGGCAGGCGCGACGATGAGTCTTTCCGCATAATCCAAAGTGGTGGCTCGGGCTGTCGCTTCGGCGAAGGGCAGCAAGGGCGCACGATCTCGCTTTTGATGTTTCTCGCGCAGGTAATGCTGCTTCTGCTCATTCTTCTGCAGGAAATCGGTGCGCTTCTCTCCTGTGACCAAAGAGCTCGCCACGTGCACCGCTCGAGAAGCATCTAATACATGAACCGTGGGCCCAGAGTACTCCGGGGCAATCTTCAATGCAGTATGCGCTGCGGAAGTCGTCGCGCCACCAATCAACAAGGGAAGGTGAAAGGATTCACGCTCCAATTCCGAAGCGACGTGATTCATTTCATCGAGCGAAGGAGTGATTAAGCCACTCAAACCAATGAGCTGCACATCATTTTCTTTTGCGCTCTCGAGGATGGTTTTTGCCGGAACCATGACCCCAAGGTCGATAATTTCGAAACCATTGCAAGCCAAGATAACCCCCACAATATTCTTGCCGATGTCATGCACATCGCCCTTCACTGTGGCCATGAGCACCTTACCACGACCACCGCCACGCACTTCTTGCTTGGCTGCATCAAGATGGGGTTGCAGAAAAGCCACCGCCTTCTTCATGACGCGTGCACTCTTCACCACCTGCGGCAAGAACATCCGCCCTGAACCGAAGCGTTCGCCGACGACGTTCATGCCATCCATCAGCGGGCCTTCAATGATGGAGAGTGGATCGGGATACTGTTGCAGTGCCTCGGCGAGGTCCCCCTCCATGAAAGTCGGCAAGCCATGAATCAGGGCATGCGCCAAGCGCTGGCCGCAGTCTTCTTCGCGCCATGCTTCTTGAGTAGGAGCGACAGTGCCTTCTCCGCCCATGGCTTCTTTCTCCAGACGCCTTGCCTCGGCCCACTGCAATAGATCCTCTGCAGCTTCCGGGCGACGGTGAAAAATGAGATCTTCACACCAGTTGCGCAACTGCTCCGGCAAGTCGTCGACCAAGGGCATCTTGCCGGCATTGACAATGCCCATGTTCAAACCCGCTGGAATGGCGTACTGCAAGAACACCGCATGCATCGCTTCACGAACCTCATCCGCACCGCGGAAACTGAAGCTCAAGTTGCTGATACCGCCCGAGAAGGAGCATTCGGGGAAGCGCTTCTTGAGCACCCCAAGAGCCTCAAGGAAGGCGCGGGCGTAATCGTTGTGCTCCTCCATGCCGGTGGCGATGGCTAAAACATTGAGGTCGAAAATGATGTGGCGATCGGCAAAGCCAACTTGATGCAGCAAGCGGCGCGCGCGCTCCACAATCGCCACGCGGCGATCGACGTCGACCGCTTGGCCTTTTTCATCGAAAGCCATGATCACCACCGAGGCACCGAGTCGATGCACCAACCGTGCCTGCTCCAGAAAGGATTCCTCGCCTTCCTTGAGGCTGAGCGAGTTGACCACCGCGCGACCCTGCACATTCTTCAGGCCCTCTACCAACACCTCGAAGCGGCTCGAATCAATCACCAAGGGAACGCGCGCGATGTCCGGTTCCGCTGCCAACAGTCGCAGGAACTCGCGCATGGCCGGAACGGCATCGAGCATGCCCTCATCCATGCAGATGTCGAGCATCTGAGCGCCATTCTCCACCTGCTCCCGCGCGACCTCTAATGCTGTGGTCATATCGCCGTTCAAGATTAGGCGCGCAAAGCGGCGACTGCCGGTGACATTAGTGCGCTCGCCAATGTTGCAGAAGTTGCTGTCCGCGCGCAGTTCTAAGCGCTCCAAACCACTGAAGGCCGGCTCCGGCCGAGGCGCAGGCACCACGCGAGGCTTGAGTCCGGCGACGGCCTGCGCAATCGCTTGAATATGCTCGGGAGTGGTTCCGCAACACCCGCCAACCAAGTTGACCAAACCTTCACTGGCTAAGGCGTGAGCATGTTCGGCCATGGCTTCTGGCCCCAAATCGTAGTCACCAAAGGCATTGGGCAATCCGGCATTGGGATAACACAAAATCGGAGCATCGGCCAAGGCTGCCAGGCTTTCGACGTGCGGGCGCATTTCTTGTGGCCCCAGGGCACAGTTAAAGCCCACCCCATCGGGACGGGAATGCTCGATGGAGGTCCAGAAGGCTTCCACGGTCTGGCCCGAAAGGGTGCGCCCGGCGGCATCGGTTATCGTGCCAGAAATCAGAACCGGTACGCGGTTGCCGCGATCAGCAAACTCTTCATCAATCGCACACCAAGCCGCCTTGGCGTTGAGAGTGTCGAAAATTGTTTCGACCAGAAGGCAATCGACGCCGCCATCTAACAGGCCCGCCACCTGGTCGCGATAGGCTTGCTGCAACTCTTCAAAAGAGGTTTGTCGTGCACCAGGATTTTCGACCGATGCGCTCATCGAAAGCGTGCGATTGGTCGGGCCGATGGAGCCCGCGACATATCGTGGGCGCGAAGGATCTTCTGCGGTGAATTGCGCGGCTTCGGCTAGGGCAAGCTCCGCCGCGGCACGATTGATCTCTCGGCATGCGAACTCTAAGCCGTAATCGGCTTGGCTAATGGCATTGGCCGAAAAAGTGCAAGTTTCGACCACGTCGGCACCAGCGGCAAAGAAAGCCCGGTGCACCTGGGCAATGGCCTCGGGCTTGGTTTGGCACAGAACATCGTGATTGCCTTTCAGCGGCCAAGCATGCTCGGCATAGATGGCGCCTCGATAGTCCTCCTCACTCAGTTTTTGAGCTTGGACCATGGTCCCCATGGCTCCGTCTAGGACCAAAATGCGTTCCTGCAACAGTGCCGCAAAGGGCGGGCGGGAAGAAAGGGCGTCTTGCGCGCGGAGGGGATTTGTCATGGCCTAACCTAGGTCGAGGGACAGGCCATGCATCATGCCGAGGGCTCCGGCGGTATTGCCACCGTGCCATTGCGGTCGGTTGGCCGAGCTTCGAAGGGCCTGTCCCTCCACTCGTCTAGATGCTGAAGCGCATCCTAGCTTGCGGCATCGAGCCCCGCAAGACCGGCTGCTATCCTTTTGCTTTGGCACCAGGCCTCATCCCCATGAAAAGCTCTACCCTTCGCGCGTTATTCGGCGCCCTTCTTCTGCTTGCTCTGTTCGGCGGTAGCGCTTGTCCCTTCCCTTCGACTGGAGGATCCGCGCCACATGCCACCGAGGTAGAGCCCAATGACCACCCCTTCTTGTGGAAGGTGGAAGGCCATGGGCATAGCGCTTGGCTGTTCGGCACCATGCACGTTTCCGACCCACGGGTCACCACCCTGCACCCGGTGGTGCTCGATGCCTTTGCCGAAGCGACCTATTTAGCCACTGAACTCGATGAATCTCCGAGCAACGGCGCGCTCTTAGCGCAAACCGGCATGCTGCCTGCGGGGCAAAGCCTGTCTGATGTCGTTGGCGAAGATCTTGTGCAACGCATTCACGCCTATCTGAAGAGCCGCAACATGGAGAACCCGCAGATTGATCGCTTCCGGCCGTGGATGGTGGCGCTCAGTCTTGCCCAGATTGACGCCATGCCCCTGCTCGCTCATGGCCAACCCTTGGACCTCCTTCTGCGCAAGCGCGCTAAGGGAAGCGGCATGGAACTCGGGCAAGTGGAAACGATTGAAGAGCAAATCGAAGTCTTGGCTTGGGGTGAAGAAGCGGATCAAGTTCATCTTCTGGCAGTCACGCTAGACAAACTTCTGGAGGAGCAACGCACTGGAGAATCCTCTCTGCAGCACTTGCTCAAGCTTTACCTCGAGGGCGATGGCGAAACCATGTGGGATTTCGCATTGACCCAGACCGATTTCGAAGACCCACGCCAAGTTGGCGCCTGGAATGCTCTCACTACGGATCGCAACCGGCGCATGGCAGAGCGTATTCACCGCGGTCTAGAAGACCATCCCGGCTCGAAACGTTTCTATGCCTTTGGCACGCTCCACTTTCTTGGCCCCGAAAGTGTGATTGCACGGCTCAAAGACCGCGGCTACACCGTCACTCGATTGTCGGCCAAGGCTCAGTCCGTAGTTGGCACCGAGAACGGCGAAGAGAGCAAGTAAACCGAACCAGTTTTGGAGCCTTCGACGGCAGTCCAGGCTGCAGTGAATAGGTAGTCGCGTTGTTCATCGCCATTGCAATCCGGCAGCGTGGTGGAATCAAAGCCCATCGTGGCGCCGGCAAGATTGCAGGTCCACATGCGCAGTACCCGGCCGTCTTTGCCCGAAAGCAAGTAGCAGCGACCAGCAGACGCCGCTGCAGCGCCATTGGTCCAGGCGCCCGTCACGACATCGGCATGGCCATCATGGTTGGCATCGCCAGCGATGGCGTTGCCGATGCCTAAGCCCTCTCCAGCGAGGCCGTCGCGCCGCCACAACTCTTGGCCATCGGCGCCAGAGAACACGCGCACCTGGCCACTGCTCTTTCCGCCGGTGTTGGCTTCAAAGTCGACGACATAGACATCGGGGGTGCCATCGGCATTGAGATCGCCAATCACGGAAGAGAAGAAGCGGCCGAAGTTCACGTTATTGGCTTCGCTTTCGACGCGGAAGTGTTCTTGGAAGCCCAGCTTGTTGTCCGCGTATTGATAAACATAGACACGACCGCGTTGGCCCTTTCCAGCATTCATGGCACCAACCACCAATAGCTGGTGGGGCAATGCACCACCAGCCGAAACCGTGCTGCCGAAGCTGTCCCCCACAGACTCCCCATGCAGTTCCTGCAGCACCGAGCCATCTTTTCCGGAGTGAATCGTGACCTGGCCTTGGCCACCGGAAGCCTTGGGGCTACCCACCAGGAGGTCGAGAGTGCCGTCGCCGTTCCAATCGAAGATGCCCTCCACTTCGCGACCGAAGCCGTCTTGGGGTTTGGCTCCCTTGGGCTCCACCAATAAGGAACCATCTTGCCCAGACCACACCAACACGGAACCTGGCCGCTTGGGATCATTCTGGCGTGGGGCCGTCGCCGCGTAATCAGCGAAACCGTCTTGGTTCAAATCCCCCACACCGGCAACTGCGAGCCCAAGTTGGTCAAGTGGCCTTCCACTATGCCGACGGATTTCTTGACCCGTTTTCCCAGAGTAAAGATAAACCCGACCTGCCGGTTTCTGTGGAGCCGACGGATCTTTCCAGAAGGGCGCAGAAGTGATGACATCGTGGACGCCATCGCCATCGATGTCGCCGGCATCTGTTGCCACCCAACCAAATTGATCATTGGCGTTTTCTCCATGCCATGCGAAGAGCACATTGGTCTTCTCGACGAAGGGGTTGGCAAAATTGGCTTTTGGTGGAGCAAAGTTCAGGAAGCGTGGGTCACTTTGCAGACTCACCAAGTCGGGTTCTTGCCACAAGCTAGACCAATTTTGAAAGCCCGCTGTCCTTGCTTTGGCTAACCAAGCAAAGGCTTTGTCCGAGTCTCCCTGTAAGGCCCAAGCGCAAGCCAGGTTGTAACTTGCATTCGCCGCGGTTTGCGGAAAGGCGGCCGCCTTCTCATGTGCTGGGATGGCACGCTCCCAATCTTTCTGCGCGTGATAGCAGTAGCCCAGTAACGACCATGCTCCTGGGGACTGGGGCTGGGCCTGAACCACCGGCTCCAACAGGTCAATTGCCTGTTGCAATTGGCCCTGCCCAATCAGCTGGCTAGCTTGCTGTACCGGACTGGTTGTGGGATTCTGGGCAAGGGTGAGGCAGAAGGCGAGGAGGAGGAGGAGGGACATAGCTAAGAACGCATACTGGTGATCGCCTCCGCAAGTTTGCGGTAATCTTCGCGATTGTTATGCAAATGCACGCTAAAACGCAGAATCAGGTGCTTTTGCTCGCCAGAAATCCACGGGATAACCGGGATTTGGATGCCCCAGGTGTTGCCAAGCTCGGCATAAAGGTTGCGGTCGCGCGCCCAGAAGTCTTCGGCAAGGTCTTGCGGGACTGGAACAGCGGCCATCGTGCCAATCATGCTGTCCGGAGCAGGGGCAGTAACCCCAAACTGCTGACATAGGTCCTGCCTCGCTTCCAAGGCGAGGTCGTGGTTGCGTTTCATAATGGCTGGCCAGCCACCTTCCATCAGACTTTCCATAAAGGTCAGGGTTTCCGGAACAACACCCCATGCAGTGGGATCAAATGTGCCCGTCCAATCAAATTCATGATGAAAACGACTGCGGTGTGTGGTGTCTGCATTCAAGCCATGGCTAATGACTGCTGGATGCAAGTCTTCATGGCGATCTTCGCGCGCCACAAAAATCGCAACACCCTTTGGCGTACATGCCCATTTATGAAAGTTTCCGGTGTAGTAATCGGCACCTAGCTTGTGCAGGGAAAGAGGGATTTGACCCGGGGAATGGGCTCCATCGACCAAAACCCGAATCCCCTTTTCTTGCAAAGCAGGGACCAGTCTCTCCAAAGGCAAACGCAATGCCGTTGGCGAAGTGAGATGATCGACTAAACAGAACACCGTGCGTGAAGTCACCGCATCTAACATTGCTGTCATCACTTCCTCTTCCGATCGCAGCGGATAGGGAATACGTACCACAACGACTTCGGCCCCCCATCGCTTTGCCACATAGTCCAAGGTGTTACGACAGGCGTTGTATTCATGATCGGTGACCAACACTTGATCACCCGCTTTCCAGCGTTGGGAACGAAGGGCTGCGTTTACACCCGTGGTGGCGTTTTGCACAAAAGCGAGCTCACTGGTGCGCGCTCCGACGAAATCCGCGGCAGCCTCCCTCGCCCGATCAATCAGGCTATGTCGATGGCCCATAAAGCGCACCGGCTCACGCTCCATTTCCTGACGCAAGGCCTGCTGTCTCTGCTGGATGACCTCTGGGCAGGCTCCATAAGAGCCGTGATTGAGAAAGGTGACCTCAGGGTCCAAGGTCCAATGCTGGCGGTAGGAGCTGGCCATAAGACCAGTCTAGGGGTCTTTCCCGCGGTTTATCCCTAGGTTTTCCACAGCTTCTCCCCAGACCGAATCCCATGGACGCGATTTCCGCGCCACCCTGTCCCCGTGTTGCGCCCTCACGGTCTCGGACTTATCCCAGATTGCCTTAATCTCACAAAAGGAAGGCTCTGCTGCCGAGATCCAACGCGTGCAGCAAGCCGCAGCAGCCTCGGATCGCCCTCTTGGTCATGGAGCCAGACTGGCCATCGATGCGTTCATCTTGCCAAACGGGAACAGGCCGAGTACTGACAAGTCACCAAACGCTTGCACAACACACCGCCGGGATTGACTAGCTGAACACGCCACCAATCCACAAGGCTGGTAGCAAAAACAAAAGCGCATATGCCCCGGCAATGATGGCGTGATATCGAGGTCGGTCGTAGCTCGGGCGCGGCAAGAACACCACAGCAGGAGCCAATAGAACCAGGAAGGTGCTCCAGAGGGGCATGTCCACATAGAAGCGACCATTCAGCGACAAGAAGGCCAGGAACATCACCCAGGGGCCGCAGAGGCCACGGAGATCAAAAGCATTGGGACGCCACCAATGTGCGGCCAAAAGGATGCCAAGGGCGCTACAAGCGGTGCCTGCAGCCTCTGCAGCAGTGGCGTACCCGCTGGCTACGCAAAGAAGGGCCAAGGCAGTGCCTTGCAAGAGCATGACCATAAGGAACGCTGGCTGCGGTAGGCGACGAGAGGCGTCTCGTGCCAGCACGATGAACAAGGACCACAACAAAGCAATCAAGATCAGCATGCCGTAAAAGGCGAAGGTGCCCCAACCGAAATAGTCACGCACCGGCACCGCTAGTTGCCAAGTCAAGATGACCGCCAAGGCTGGCCGCAATTGCCACGGCCAACCTTGGGCAATCCAACGCGATGCCTCGGCGAAAGCGGCGGCAAGCAAGCCTACGCCAAGCCATTCTTCGTCGCTTTGCGGCCACAGACTCAAGCTCCAGTTGGGATTAACCCAAAGGCCCACAAACACAGCAGTGACGAACACCAATACCGGCTCCACCACGACCGGCAACTTCCTGCGCCGGGCCAAAACACGGAACACCAATAAAAGCACGACGGCCGCACCGATAGGCGCGAGCACAACATACTTCAACAGGTGTTCCAGGGGCATTACTTCTTGACGGTCTCTAAGGCTAAGGTGATCTCTACGGTCGCGCCGAGGTTATCTGGATAGGCGTCGATGCCAAACTCGGTACGGTCAATGGAAAACTTTGCTTCAAAGCCAGCCCGATCACCAAACTTCGTTTCGGCAAAGCCCGTAAAACTCGCCGGAACCGTGATTTCCTTTTCGACGCCATGCAGCGACAAAGTTCCTGTGACCTTGAGTGCCTTGGGGGTGCCTTCGACCTTGCTACTCACAAAAGTCATTTTTGGGAAGCGGCGAGAGTTAAAGAAATCAGGTCCGCGCAGGTGGTCGTCGCGCTTGGTGTCGTTGGTGTCGACACTCTCCATCGGAATCGTGACGCTGACCTTGGCCTGACTAAGATCCTCGCCCCCCCAAGTGAGAGAGCCTTCAATCTGATTAAAGCGGCCGTAAAAATTGGCGACGCGATTATGCAGAATCCGGAACACCGTGGAGGAATGCACGCCATCAATCGCGTAGGTTCCCGCGGCCAAGCCTCCCTCTTGGGTGGTCACCTCAACAGCCGCGCTGTTGGGCCCCACAGAGGTTGTGAGAGAAGAAGACTTGGCTGGGGCCGAAATCGCCGCAAGGCTGAGGCCGACCACTGGGACCAAGAGAGCAGTAGAAAAGAGGACAGTTTTCATGTTCAAACAGCTAGGTTAACATGCCAGGGGCTCAAGAGCTATTCTAGGGCATGCTACTCAGTCTCCTGCTCGCTCTGCAAATCCCGGCTGCCGACCCTGCGCGCATTGAAGCCGATATCCGCCGCTTGGCAGGCTTTGGCACGCGCCACACCCTTTCGGAGACTAAAAGCGATGTCCGTGGCATCGGCGCGGCTCGGCGCTGGCTGGCCAAAGAACTCGCAGCGATTTCGAAGGAACACCACGACGGCCGCCTGCAAGTCGAGTTGGTTCACTTCGACATTGCCCCCGGCCGACGCCTCCCGCAAGGGGCCGATCTCGTCAATGTAGTCGCCACACTTCCCGGCAAAGACCCCAATCGCCTGGTTGTCGTTTCGGGGCATTACGATTCGATTCCTTCCTCCCCTACTGACGCTGTTTCCGAAGCACCCGGCGCCAACGATGATGCAAGTGGAACTGCGGCAGTGCTGGAAGCCGCTCGACTTCTTGCTGGATTGGAGCCACGCGCAACGGTCGTGTTCCTGGCTGTCGCAGGTGAGGAGCAGGGACTCTATGGCTCCAGGGCGCAAGCCGAAGCTTGGACCAAAGAGGGCAAAGTGATCGAGGCCATGTTCACGATGGACATCATCGGTGGCGTGGTCGGACAATCAGGCAAGAATGAGCCCATGCGTTTGCGCGTGTTCTCGGAGGGCATTCCGAGCAAGGGTCCTCGAATTGTGGGGTCAGACAATGATGCGCCCTCTCGGCAATTGGCGCGTTATCTCAAGCGTACCGCCGAAGCCGCAGTCGAGGGATTTGAGATCACCTTAATCTTCCGCCAAGATCGTTTCCTGCGTGGCGGTGACCACAAACCCTTCAATGACTTAGGGTGGCCCGCGATCCGCCTCACGGAGCCGCATGAAAACTATCGCTGGCAACACCAAGATGTTCGCGAGGAAGATGGCGTGGCCTATGGCGACTTGCCCGACAATGTCGACTTTGCCTACGTAGGGCGTGTTGCGCGCAGTGTAAGCAGTGCTTTGCAGGAACTTGCTTTGGCCCCTGCGGCACCGAATAAGGTGGGCGTCGATATCAGTAAGCTGACGCCGGACACCACCCTGCGCTGGCAAGCCAATGCCGAGGAAGATCTCGCGGGTTATGCCATTCTGATGCGCCGCACGCATGAGCCCACGTGGACGGAGAGAATCGTCCTCGGCGAGATTACCGAGCACACTCTCGTTGGATACTCGAAAGACGATTGGCTGTTTGCCCTCGAAGCCATCGACAAGGAGGGACAACGCTCCCTCCCGGTGTACCCTTCGCCAGTTCGCTAGTCCAAAATTTCGAGAGTGGGAAATTCGAACTCAGGAAGCGGCGTTACCAAGATAGGGCCAGGGCAGCCTTGGGGTTCGGGAAGGACCCAAGCGTCGGGATTGAGGTCGATATAGGGATAACAAGTCAACGATTGTGACGCGACCATGGCATGGTGAAGGGCAAGGACTTCATCCCACAAATTGCGTGCAGCCTGTTGTGCATACGCGTGTTCTAGGGACGTCGGCGTGCCCATCGGAATCTCCATACTGCACAAAATCAGGCCGTCGCGAGTGAGCACGATGCGCTGGACGTCTTCGTCTTGGGGAAGCTCTTGCGCTAGTTGCCGCCACGCCGCTTGGTCATAGGCCGCAAAGGGATGGTCCTGGCCGTTGGCGCCAAGATGGCGCGTCAACACTTCCTTCAAGGCATTGGGATTCGCCTGAGAATTGAATCCAGAACCAAGGGCCTCATTTCGCCCTTGGGAGAAGCGAATCTTGCCGCCGAGTACATCAAGTTGCTGGCGATTACCCTCAACCTGCCACCCTCGAGGGCCGGAATACAGGATCACTTGCAGCGGATTGCTGTCACACATAGACCATATCGACAAACCCTCGGCCTGAGGGCTCTGAGCAATCTTGGGTGCAGTCTCAGCAGGCATTCCCAATAAGGGGAGCGCGAAAACAATGGCAATGAGGCGTGTCATGCTGAGTTAACGCCCCCAGCGCCCCGTCCTTGGCCAATTATTCTGTCACCAGGAGTTCGCCAAGCCGATCCAACAGGGCCTCAATATGAGCCACTTCAGTCCGTGGATTCATCACCGTCAGCCGCAGCCAATCGTGATCTGCAAAAGTCGTCGCCGTGAGATAAAAATCACCATCGTCAATCAAACGTTGACGCAAGTCGCGCTGGGCCACCTCTAGGCCACCAAAGCGGAAGCAGAGAATATTGCTTTCCGGCTGGTGTAAGAGTTCCGTGCGAGCATCCGCTTCTAACAAAGCCGCAAAGCTTCGCGTGCTGTCGTATACCGACTCCAATCGCTCTGCCAAAGACTGTTCGCCACAAATCGCCAAGTTGAGAAACAACTTCAATCCTAAGGGCACCTTGGTGCATTCCACGGCGCGGGCAAACAAGTCGACGCCATGCCCTAAACCAGGGTTGCCAAGGTAGTGGGCATCTTGCTGGAAGGCGGCGGCCAAACGACCTTCTTCGCGGACTAATACCGCAGCACATAAGGCCGAAACCCCAAGCATCTTGTGCGCATCCCAAATGAGCGAATCAGCCAACTCACTACCGCGCAAAAACTTTCGATACCGGGCGGACAACACTGCACTGGCGCCATGGGCGGCATCGACGTGGAACCACCATGAGTGCTCACGGCACAGAGTTCCGATTGCCGTGAGGTCATCGTGTAAACCGGTGGCTGTTGCGCAAGCATTGGCGACGACTGCCATGACCCTTCGCCCAGCTTTCTCTTCGGCGAGCCCTGCAGCCAACAACGCTTCCGGAATCATGCGCCCATCATCATCTACGGCTACCGGGCGCACGGCGTCCGTACCGAGGCCAAGCAAGCCCGCAGAACGCTCCACCGAATAGTGACTTGTCGCCGGTGCCAGAAGCACTAAATCTCGGGGCGTTCCTTCGCGCCAAGATTCCGGCGCACAAGCAGCGCGGGCTGCGGCAAGTGCGGTGAGATTGGCTAGGGAGCCGCCATGAGTCAGTACCCCGCCAGAGCCTTGTGGCAGCCCAATTTTGGCGCACATCCAGCGCAAAATGGCCAGTTCAATCGCCACCGCCGGTGGTCCCATTTCATAAATTGCCATGCCATTGTTGGTCACCCCATTGACGAGATCGGCGACCGCAGTTGGCGGCAAGGGCACCGCCACCTGGTGACCGATGTAATGAGGATGGTGCAAATGAGTCGTTCCCGCCAAGTACCTCGGCAGCCATTGCGCGAGGTCCTCGGCATTCATCCCTCCTTTTGCCAGCCAAAACTCCAACTGCAGAGTGTCGGCGTAGTCCATCTCTGCGCTGGCGCGGATGACCTTGCCCTCTCCGCGCGCGCAGCGGTCTAAGTATTCTTGCAAGCAAGTCAGGGCAACCTCAGCCAGGTTGTCTAGGGTGGGCGACTCGCTCATGCCGCCATTCTAGAATCCGCTATGCGCTTATCGCTGCGGTCGGCGGCCCTCACTACCCTGTGCCTTGCTCTCCTTTGCTTGGGAGCTTGTGTGGCTCCGGCCTATCCGCCGTCCACTCCCCCCGCAGAGCAAGCGCAACAAGTGTTTCTTCTTCTGGAAGGAGAACACACAGGTGTGGTCTTACCCCTGGGGCCTGAGCGCTGGGTCGAGTACAGCTATGGCGATTGGGGCTGGGTGGTAGAAGGTAAGAGCTCTTCGAGCTACGCCATGTATGCCTTGATGAATGCCACGCAAGGTGCCCTTGGCCGCCGCGAAATCGAAGGCGCTCCGCGCGCGGATCCGATTTACGAAGTGCGTGGCACCAGCTTCCAACCTTTCTTCGCGGAACGAGACCGCGTCGATGCCTTGCTCCAACGGCTGGAAGAAGAGTTTCATCGCGATGGGCAAACTCCCTTCCATAACCGCGGTTTCGACCTTCATTATGTGCCGGCATTGCATGACTATGAGCTCGATCACCACTGCGCCCACGCCACCATGGAATGGCTGAATGATCTTGGCTGTGAAACCAATCCCGGCGGGATTGTGCGGAGCGTCAAGCTTCTTGGAATCACGCCGCTCGAAGCAAGCCCACGAGTTGGGGGCACCGCCGGCAGTGCTCAATCGGTGGTCGCGAGCCCGATGTCGGAGTAGAGCTTCGAGAACTCGCCGCCAGCGGCGAAGGCGCGGACAAGCGCCCATTCTGCACCTGGGATGCGGCTCTGCTGCCACTGACTAAGCTGACGTTTCGCCAGAGCAAGCTGTTCCTCACCTTCCTTGCCCAAGAAGCGCTCCAGCTCCGGACGCGAATCGGGGGCGAAGCTTTGCACCAATCCGGGAAGCGCGGCGAGTGCGGCCGGCGACAAGAAGGGACGGGAATCGGCTTGAGCCGCGACTCCTTCATCGAACCAAATCGGCAACTCAGCAAAGCGTGCCTCGCCCAATTCCTGTTTGATCGCGACATGCACAAGTAGGTGTGCGATGACATCGGGGTTGTTGCCCCGAGGACTAATCATGGCCAGGACTTCGTCACGATGAAAAAGCGATTTCGCGAAGGGATTACCCACGGCCAACTGTTCCTTCAGCTCGCCGTTGTCGGCAAGAATGATGTCTACAGTCGGAACAATACCTTGCGGGCAATAAGGCGCGGCTTGTGCTTGCCCCTGCTCCAAGAGGGCCTTCCAACGATTAAAGTCTGCATCGGCCAAGCCTGGTCGGCACCAAATGCCTGGCTCGCGCTCTTCCAAGGAGAAGCGCATGACCAAATCTCGACGGAAGCTTTCTGGCGCGTAGACCGCAGTCAAGGTGAGCGCCAATAGGCAAACAGTGAGCAGGGCTAAACCGATACGCACCAACTTCTTCATGTCGGCATCCTACGCTGGCGAAGCGAAAACGCTTAGCTAACCAAAACCGACTCGACCATTTCCACAAGCTCCTCGCGCGTGAACGGTTTCATCAGGGTGCCGTTGGCGCCCAGAACACTGGCGGCGCGCAAGTAGAACTCTGCGCCGACCACACCAGACATGGCGACAATGCCGACGTTGGGCCATTTCTTGCGCAGTTCCATTACGGTTTCCGCGCCTTCTTTCTCCGGCATCACCAAGTCGGTGAGCACGAGGTCACTGGGAGCATTTTCCATCGCAGAAATGGCTTCTTCGCCATTCGCGGCTTCGACGGTGTCGTAGCCCGCTTCTTTGAGATAGGCGCACGCAATACTGCGTACGTCTTCTTCGTCGTCGACAACAAGGATGGTTTTCATTGAGTCTAGGGTTCTTTAGATTATCGACACAATCGCCCAGCAATGTCAACTCCCTGAGGCAATTCTTCCTCAGCTTGCCCTGGCAGAAAGAGAAAGGCACGAGCCAGACTTAAATGCCATTGCTCACGGTTTTGTCTTAAAATCCCACCTTCCTCTAAACCCACCACTGGAGTTGGCTGGCATTCGTGGAACTCGCGAATGCGATCCTGCCGGGATTCGCCGAAATGCGGTTGATACTCGCCATCACGCTGAAACCATAACTTACCTGGGTAGTAATGGGCGTTGATTTGGAACGGCACCAGACCCATCGATGCAAAGGAGCTAGGCTCCAGAATCGGCATATCGTTGGTGGTTTGCATGGTTGGACAGGCCACATTGGTCCCTGCGCTCACCCCCATGTAGGGAAGACCCGAACGCACGGCGTCGCGAATTGCGGTGACTAGACCGTGACGGTGTAACTCATGGACCAGTCGGAAGCTGTTGCCGCCACCCACGTATATCCCGTCACAATCTTTGACAGCTTTTTGCTGATCTTCGAATCTGTGGATTCCGACAAGCTCATAGCCAGCGTCAAAACCGACCTCGTGCATGCGTTTGACGTAGCCCTCGTGGTCGTGGCCAGCATAAGGCACGAACAGGATTTTCTGGATATCCCCAAAGAAATCCCGCATGGCTGCCACCAATTGTTCCTTGCGCTTCTCGCCGCTGAAGCCTCCGCTGCCCAGTAGTAGTTGCATGCGCGGAGCTTAACGCGGCTGCCCCAGGAAATCGCCTGGCGCTCAGACTAGACTGAGAGCATGCGCGATTGGCTCCTGCTTCTCCTTCGTGTGGCCACTGGCACGGCCCTGGCGGTGTACGTCGGCCATGATTTGGTCTTCGACGACGCCTTTCGCGAGGCCACTGCCGAGCAATTGAAGGAAGCAGGGATTCCCGCCTCAAGTTTATTGGCGAGCCTGCAAGGCATCGTGACCTTCTTCGCGGCGCTATTCCTGGCCGCTGGCTTCTTCACACGCCAGTCTTCCATCCTGCTTTTCTTGGCTCTCTCCGCAAGCTCCGCCTTGCTAATGGTTTCCTTCGGCCACGAAGCGCAGGATTTGTTCCGCTTCTATCGGGAAACCGGCCCGGCCAATGGTTGGTATCTCCTGTGCACCTTGATCCTTGTGATCATGGGCCCTGGGAATATCTCCTTTGACGCAGGACGCCGCGCCAGCCAAGCAGACTGACGCGGCGCAAGGAATTCACCGCCAAGGGGTGAATCGAGATTACTCCACCTGCTCGCGGAATACGTTACTGACCTTTCCGGTCTGAGCAGCCTGCAGGTAAACGGTGCGGCCGAACAACACCGATGGTGGCACCAAGGGGAATTGGGCCACGCCTTGCCCGTTCGCCGGCACCGTGGCGGCCAGCGAAGGGTTATTCAGGTCGAGAGTGACGCCAAGTGGCACCACCACACGACTGCCCAGACCAAACAAGGAGTAGGTCAGGTAGACCGGCTGGTTTGGAGTGGCGCTACGCACCGCAATGGTGCCAGCAACACCGGTGACCAAGTGAGGTACCTGGAGGCGCATGCCATCTGGAATCAGGCGGTAAACGCTGCCGCCATCGCACATGTAGATTTCACCATCGGCATCGCGGCCGAGAGAGGTACCACTGCCTTGGACGCCAGTATCCGCAGTGTGCTCGGTGAATCCCGTGGTGGTTCCGGAAACGCTGTTGTAGCGGATGCTCCAGAGCTCACGACTGCAGTTATCGGAGAAGAAGTAGCGGCCATCCATGGTGGCCATGGCGCGACCGCGGTAGACCTCGGAACCAATGATCGAACAACGGAAGTTGGGGAAGAAGGTGTGCGCATACTCGTACACCGGCAGCTCTAAACCACTGAAGTTGCAACCGCTCGAAGGGTTGTAGCAGTGGTTGCCTTCGATGATGCGCCAGCCATAGTTGCGGCCACCCGGATCACCGGCATGTTCGACGTGCACATATTCCCATTTGTTCTGACCGACATCGGCGATGTACATGTCGCCGGTTTCCGAGTCAAAGTTGAAGCGCCACGGGTTGCGCAGACCAAGGGACCAAATCTCATCGGCCACGCCAGGATTGCCAACGAAGGGGTTCGAGGCAGGAATGCTGTACGGCAAGCCATTGTCGACGTCGAGGCGCAGCATTTTGCCGAGCAAGTTGAGCGGGTTCTGCGCGCGGTTACCAGGGTCACCGGCGCTACCGCCATCACCAGTGGCGATGTAGAGATAGCCATCGGGGCCGAACTGGATGCAACCGCCGTTGTGATTGCTAAAGGGCTGCGACAGGGACAGGATGTTGGTGCGACTACCGGCGTCGGCCAAATCGGGGTTCGCCGAAACCGTGACCCGATCGACACGGGTATCTCCACCATTGTTGGTGTAGTTAATGAAAAAGTAACCGTTGCTTTGGTAGTCCGGGTGGAATGCCAAACCAAGCAAACCGCGCTCACCACTACTGCTGGTCAGAGAAGTGACATTGAGGAATGGGGTCGTTTGCTTGACGCCATTCTTCAGCAGCCAAATGTTGCCGTCTTGATCTAGCACGAAAAGCCGTTCGCGGTCGCCCGGTGCATTGACGACGTAAAGCGCGTCGCCAAGGCCAGAGGCCACAAATTCGCGGTCCAAAGGGCGTTGGGCCATCGCCGGGGTGGCGAATAAGGCGCCAAGCCCGACAAGGAGGAGTGAGCGTGTGAGGGTGGAGTTCATGGTTCCTGAAATAGCCTACCACTGAAAGCACGGTGCTGGATAGGGCAGGATGACGACATCGCATGGCAAAATAGGGCTTCCAATCTGGGCAAAAGCGGCTCAAATAGAGATATGCGCTTCCTCTCCTTGATTCTGCTCGGCACCCTGGCGGCCTGTAGCAACGGTTCTCCCGAGAATGAGGTCCTGAAAACGGCCCTGGAGGCTGCTGAGGAGCCTATTGCCCAGAATTGGCAGCTGACCGACGAGGAGTGGAGGGCACGGCTCACTGAGGAACAGTTCGAGATCACGCGCAGAGCGGGTACCGAGCGCGCCTTCACAGGAACCTATTGGGACAGCAAGGTCGCCGGGGATTACCACTGCATTGGCTGTGATTTGCCCCTGTTCTCCTCGGAAACGAAGTACAAATCAGGCACTGGGTGGCCCAGCTTTTGGCAACCACTGGAGCAAGAGGCCGTCAGCCTGCATGAAGACATCGGGCTGTTCTCGGTGCGGACGGAAGTCCGCTGTGCTCGCTGTGACGCCCACCTCGGGCATGTCTTTGAAGATGGCCCGCAGCCAACGGGTTTGCGCTACTGCATGAACTCTGCGGCGCTGGACCTGAGGAAGCTCTGATTGATTCTGTCGAGCGAAGCTGTGGATGGGAATCGGGAGATTCGAGGCGCGATTCGCAGGCCGTAGCCGCGCTACGGCCAAGATGAAGCAACGAAGCGTCTCGTGATTCCGGCCGCAGCAGCGCCGACACCAATCAATCAGAGCTTCCTAAGTCCGGCGGAATAGGAAAAACCAGCGACCGTTTCCAGTCGCTGGTTCCTTTCCCCTTGCTACTTACCGGGTATCGCCATCCCCTGCGATATTCCGGACTAGGTTAAACCCATGCGCAGCAATAATTCCATCGGCGCTTGGCTTCTTAAATTGCAGGGAAAAGCAGCCTTTTTTCTGCCTTTCTTCACGACGCTATTTGCAACATTGTAGATTTCCCTTGAACCAAGCGATTGTCTTGCATTCAATTATTCTGTGCAAACAGAGAATTAGCTGTGGCACCAGATATCGGCACACCAACGACCACGCTGACGCCACGGTCGCCCTCCTCCTCGAGGGCGCAAACCGGCTGCGTCCATGGCCGAAACCACCTGCGAGCGCTTCCTGGCCAAGACACCGCCAGTGAAGAGATGGCCATTCGTCCCAAGGTGTGCCATCAACGAAGGAGCTTCCTCGATTAAGATCTCCGCCACAAGATTGGCCAAAACCAGGTCATAGGGCTGTGGACGGCTACTGACTAAATTGCCGCACCAAAAGGCGCTTCCTGCGCCGACCTCATTGGCGTCAGCCATCGCCTGCGCCTGCGCTGCGCTCATGCGGTCAGGATCCATCCCGATTACCTGCCTGGCCCCCATAAGCCTGGCAGCCACCGCGAGAATGCCGCTGCCGGTGCCAACGTCCAGAACTCGCTCCCAACGCACTCCCTCTTGCTGAAGGCTGCGCATAGCGGCTAAGGCCAATCGAGTGGTGGCATGGGCGCCAGTGCCAAAAGCGCTGCCAGGAAGGACCCGCAGGGCTTGGTCATTTGGCCGCATTTGCCTTGGCGGTTGGTCGAAGAACTCTGGATAAATGACAAATCCCGCACAACGAAAGGCACGCCATCGGTCTTTCCACGCGCTTTGCCGGGCGAGGTCATCTTCTTGCAACATTTCATGACTCAGGCGCCAATCCTGGTCCTCAAGCTCCCACGCCGTGACCCAAGTCCTGACAGCCCCTTCGAGCTCGGGGAGCTGGCCCTCGGTAATCAGCAACCGCAACTCGCAAAAGGAAGCATGAGTACCGTCCCCTGCCAGCTTGCCCGAGGGGTAGTGGGTCTCGATAAGGGTGTCGCCAAAACCAGCCGCCTGCAACAGGTACTGCATTGTTTCGCCCCATGACTCCGGCAGGAAAATCCGGACGCTGCACCGTGCGCTGGTCAAGTCGGATTCCTGCATGGTCGTACCATAGCGACCGATGGCTGCCACTCGCCTCCCCCCTCGCCGCAATATGGACATTCCCGCACGCGAGAGCCTGAGCGCCAAACGTGAACGGGCTGTGGCGGTGCTGGAGGAATTGCATCGGGCTTATCCAAACTCGCGCACAGCCCTGTCGTGGAATACGCCCTTCGAGCTGCTGGTGGCGACGATTCTTTCCGCGCAGTGCACTGATGAGCGCGTGAACATGGTGACACCGGCTCTGTTTGCACGCTTTCCCGATGCCGCAGCCATGGCGCAAGCCACCCAAGGAGAGCTGGAGGAACTGATTCATTCGACGGGCTTCTTTCGCAACAAGGCCAAAAACATTCGTGCCGCTTCTGCGCGAATCATGAACGTGCATGGTGGCGAGGTGCCGCAAACGATGGATGAGCTGCTGGAACTGGCTGGGGTAGCCAGGAAAACGGCGAACTGCGTCCTGGGTACGGCCTTCGGCCAACAAAGCGGGGTCGTGGTCGACACACATGTCGGGCGCCTTGCCCGGCGCATGGGCTTCTCCCGGGAAAAGGACCCGGTCAAAGTCGAAAGGGACCTGATCAAGACGTTTCCTGCCGAGGACTGGGTCTACCTGAGTCATTCCTGGATTGATCTCGGCCGGGAATGGTGCACGGCACGTCGAGTGTATTGCTCACAATGTCCTCTCGCCGCGCTGTGCCCACAACGGCTCGAGAAAGACACCCCGGTGGGCTAGGCTAGGGAGGCAGACTCGCCAGTTGACGCAAACTGGCAAGTCATGGACAATCCAGATTGGCATGACCGCCTCCACCCTCGACATTACCGACCTAGCACAAGCTGCTGGAGTCTCCGCGCGCACCATTCGCTACTACGGCGAACTTGGACTTTTGCGCGCTGCGGAACGTGGGCCAGGCGGACGTCGTCGCTACCGCGAAGATGCCTTGGAGCGCTTACGCTTCATCGCCCGACTCAAACGACTTGGCCTGACGCTGGAAGAGATTGGCGACTTGAATGCACGCTTCTCGAAAGGTGCCACTCCGGCCATGCTCCAAGCCCTGACCGGCATGCTCGACCAACGCCTGGTTCAAGTTGAGGAAAGCTTGACCGAACTAGCGCGACTGAAGACGGATTTGCGGAGTTACCGCGAGCGCATCCAACACAAACTGCAAGACTGAAATGGCTACCCACACCGCCACCGATTCCCCCTCCCCCGCCACTTGGAGCACGCAGCACAAGTTACGCTTCGTCACGGCAGCTTCCTTATTCGATGGTCATGATGCTGCCATCAACATCATGCGCCGCATCTTGCAACAAGAGGGCGCCGAAGTGGTGCACCTTGGCCACAACCGTTCCGTGGAAGAGATTGTCGAAGCAGCAATTGAAGAAGATGCACAGGGCATCGCCATTAGTTCCTACCAAGGCGGCCATGTCGAGTTCTTCACCTACATGGTGGACTTGTTGCGTGAACGAGGCTGTTCCCACATCAAAGTTTTTGGCGGCGGTGGCGGCACCATGACCGATGCCGAAATTAAGCAGTTGCACGACGCCGGTGTTGATCGCCTGTATTCGGTGGAAGATGGCCGCATGATGGGCCTGGTCGGCATGATCCGAGACATGATGGAACGTGCTGATTTCGCCACAGTTACGGCGGAGGAGAACATGCCCGCGGAGTTGGACTCTCATCACACCCCGCAAGTGGCCAAAGCCATTTCCCTGCTTGAGGCGCAGCATGATGAGGTCGAAAGTGACGAGGAACGCGCACAGCAAAAATCACGCTTGGAGGATTTCCGCCAAGCCTTGCGCCAACGATTGCCGGAAACGCCAGCACCACTCGTGGGCATCACGGGAACAGGTGGTGCAGGGAAGTCTTCGTTGACCGATGAACTGATCCGCCGCTATCTCGATCGCTTTCCCGACCGCACCATTGCCATTCTTTCCGTGGACCCTAGCCGCCGCCGCACCGGCGGCGCCCTCCTCGGTGACCGCATTCGCATGAATGCTGCGCGCGGGCCACGCGTGTACATGCGCTCTATGGCCACGCGGCGCGCCAACTTGGCCACCAGTGAGTCGGTTCAAGATTCCTTGCTGTTGCTGCAGGCTGCAGGCTATGACTTGGTGCTGCTAGAAACCGCGGGCATCGGCCAAAGCGATTCCGCAGTGAGCGATTTAGTCGACCTGCCATTGTATGTCATGACCCCAGAGTTTGGCGCACCTACGCAGCTTGAGAAGATTGACATGCTCGACTTTGCCGCCGGCGTGGTCTTGAACAAAGCCGATAAGCGTGGCGCCGAAGATGCGCAGCGCGATGTCGCCAAGACCTTCCAACGCAACCACAACTTGTTCGAGCAAGCACTGGAAGACATGCCGGTGTTCCTGACCGCGGCAAGTCGCTTTGGTGACCCAGGCGTCGACCGCTTGTTCCAATGGCTAATGCAGAAGCTCAACCAGCGCGGAGAGCGCAACTGGGATGCCGGTGATATGCCAGAACGCCGCAATGAAGTGCCTGTGGTGGTTCCCGCCGAGCGTGCGCGTTACTTGGCTGAGATTGCCGACACGCTGGAGCAACACCACCGTCGTCATGAATCGCAGGCGACTTTGTCTGGCCGCGCCCAAGCGCTTGCCAAAACCTTAGCCGAGTTTGGCGAAGAAGTACCCGCGCTCGACCTAGATTACTCCGTCGACGCCCTCGTCGATACAAACGCCGACCCCACCGTGTTGTTGCTACGCCAGCGCTACCACGAAGTGGTTCGTGAACTAGACAGGAAGTTACGTGAGCAAATCGCGGCTTGGCCTCAAACCAAGGCCGCCTACGCCGCCGATGACTTCATTTACCACGTGCGCGGAAAAGAGTTGCGTGTTCCGGCGCAACAGGAAACCCTGTCCGGCAACCGCGTGCCTAAGGTTGCGCTTCCCCGCACCAACTCCTGGGAAGACCTCGCCAGCTGGTTTGGCCGCGAAAACCTTCCGGGCCACTACCCCTACACTTCGGGTGTGTTCCCATTCAAGCGCACCGGCGAAGATCCGACGCGCATGTTTGCTGGCGAAGGTACGGCAGAACGCACCAACCGCCGCTTTCACTATGTCTCGGCCGGCCAACCAGCCGCACGATTGAGTACGGCCTTTGATTCGGTCACGCTTTATGGCGAAGACCCTGCTGAGCGTCCTGACATTCGCGGCAAGGTGGGCAACTCTGGTGTGTCTATCTGTTCCCTAGATGACGCCAAGCGCCTTTACTCCGGATTCGACCTGTGTGCGCCGACCACCTCGGTGTCGATGACCATCAATGGCCCGGCGCCCATGATGCTGGCCTTCTTCCTCAACACGGCGATTGATCAACAGGTGGAGCGCCGGCTTAAGGAGACCGGTCGCTGGGAGCAAGCACAGAGCACGATCGACGAACTCTGCCAGGGCAAGCAGCCTGCCTACCGCGCGGACCTTCCTGCTGGTCACGACGGATTCGGCCTCGGTTTACTTGGCGTGAGTGGCGATCGTTTACTCCCCGCTGAAGAGTATGCCGAGATTAAGGAAGCCACCCTCAAGGCCGTGCGCGGCACGGTGCAAGCCGACATTCTGAAAGAAGATCAGGCCCAGAACACTTGCATCTTCTCGACCGAGTTTGCGTTGAAGATGATGGGTGACATTCAGCAGTACTTTGTCGATCAAGAGGTCCGCAACTTCTACTCGGTGTCCATCTCTGGCTATCACATTGCCGAAGCCGGCGCTAACCCAATCACGCAGCTTGCCTTCACGCTTGCCAACGGCTTCACCTTCGCTGAGTACTACCGCGCACGCGGCATGAACATCGACGATTTCGCGCCGAACCTGTCTTTCTTCTTCTCTAATGGCCTCGACGCAGAGTATGCGGTCATTGGTCGTGTGGCACGGCGGATTTGGGCCGTCGCGATGAAGGAGCTCTATGGCGCCGGCGATCGCTCGCAGAAGTTGAAATACCACATTCAAACCAGTGGCCGCTCCTTGCATGCGCAGGAGATCGACTTCAATGACATTCGCACCACCCTGCAGGCCTTGTATGCAATCTACGACAACTGTCAAAGTTTGCACACCAATGCCTACGATGAGGCCATCACCACGCCGACCGAAGAGTCGGTACGCCGTGCCTTAGCGATTCAACTCATCATCAACCGCGAACTTGGCGCAGCCAAGAACGAGAACCCACTCCAGGGTTCATTCCTGATTGACGAACTGACGGACTTGGTCGAAGAAGCGGTGCTCACCGAATTCCGGCGCTTGGCCGATCGCGGTGGCGTCCTTGGCGCGATGGAAACGATGTATCAACGCGGCAAGATCCAGGAGGAGAGCATGCATTACGAAATGCGTAAGCACTCCGGCGAGTTACCAATTGTTGGCGTCAACACCTTCATGGACCCCAACGCCAAAGCCGGCGAAGTGGTGGAGGTGGAACTCATCCGCGCTTCGGAGCAGGAGAAGATTGACCAGGTCCACCAAGTGGCTCACCTGCACGATCTCCACCGCGCCGACGCCGAGCAAGCCCTGATGGCCTTGCGTAAGGCGGCCCTCGAAAACGCCAACGTCTTCGCCGCACTGATGGAAGCGGTCAAGGTCTGCACCTTAGGACAAATCAGCCAGACCCTTTATGAGGTCGGCGGTCAGTACCGCCGCAACATGTAAGGATCTGGCTGAATTCGGCTACCAAATGAACGGCAGCTTTAGGTAATCCAAGCCAGGCAAGGGACTGCTGAGGTCGATGCCTTCGGACAACGCGTCGGCCTCGAAGGTGACGCGGTAGCGGATGAAGCGGTTGCCCTTCAGGGACGCTAGGTTCGACGTCCATTCATTCACGCCTGGCACCGGAGCGCCTGGCGTATTGGTTCCAGGTGCCAACTCATCGGCGGCCTGGAACTCCAGACGCACTGCAGTGGAATCGGGAAGACTGTCCTTGAGTCCGGTGGTATCGACGCGGAAGAACTTAGGACGAATCGACCACACCTGATTGTTGATATCCAAGGCGAACGTCATCGGGCTGTCCGCAACCTTCGTCATGATGGTCATGGTGTCGGCCGAGCGACTGTAGCTGGCATCGACAATTTGGAAACCAGCTGAACCATTCGAGTTGGGATAGACGTCGTAGCCGAATAGCAGGCCAGGCGAGCGCAGGTATAGCGCATCGAAGTAATCCGAAGCACTCGGCACCGTCAACTCATAAGAGGAGAAGGTGGCATCGCCGGTAGATGCGGTGAAGAGTTCGGTTTGCGGCGCGACCGACTGTCCAGATTTCTGCACCAAACCACTGCCGTTGGAAATGCCCGCCAAGCGCAGCATATTGTTGGCGTAGTCTGGGTAGTTGTTGGGGTCACCCAAACGCAGTTCTGCCAGACCAGTATCAATCCACTCGCTCACGATCATGGATTGCGAACTGAAGAAGGGTACCAAGGCATAAGCCCGAGGGGCGAAGACCAGGTCGAGTGCATCTTCGACGGCGCGGGTCGGGGCGACCTCGGGACGTACGTCGATGAAATCGGCAATGCCTGGGGCGGCGGAAGGGTGCCACGCGATATCCGTAATCGGATTCGGCACGTGAACCTGGATTACGCCATTGCCACCAGAGCCACCGCGACCAATGGCGTAAGTGCCATTGCCGTCTGAGGGCGAGGTGTACTCAGAACCGGCCCAGCCACGACGACCGCCATAGGCCGTGATGACTTCGTTCTCGGTGAGGTTTCCGAACTGCCCCGCCGAGGCTGCGGTGCCAATGTTGATGGCGGTCAAATCTAAACGAGTCGAGGTTTGCAGGATAATGTGTCCACCCGAACCTCCACCAGAACCACTGATTCCCTGGTCCGAGTTGATCATCGACTCGCCCGAGAAGCCGATGCCACCATTGGCCTTCAAGGTGCCGTTGGTGCCAATCACAATCGGGCCAATGGCCATAATCATGAGCTGGCCACCGCCGCCACCTCCGCCGGCGCCCTTGCGGTAGGTATCCCATCCGTCTTGCACCGAAGAAGTCGTTTTGGTGAATGGGTTGGCCGGGAAGAAATCGGCAAGCGGGTCATCGCCGCCGACGCCATCGCGGTTCCAGCGCTCGAGCAACATCGAATCTCCACTGCCGCCGCCGCCAGAGCCAGCATAAGGAGCCAGCAGTTCACCGTTGACCACAGTGCCATCATCGGCGACGCGAGCACCGTAGAAGTCATTCAGAGTGTCGCCATCCAGGGAGAAGGGAGAGGGTCCCGCGGCGCCGCCATCGGGGCCGGCCGTGGGGTGACCAAAGTCGAAGGGCGGTTCGGCGCCTACAGTCCATGCTGGGTCATAATCCGGGTCGTTAAGTCCGGAACCAATCGCATCGACAGCCTGAGATTCGGGCATGACATCTTCCATGCCGAAGGGTGGCGAATCAAAGCCCGAAGGCAAGCTGCCACCGCCACCAGGGAATACTGCCGAGCCACGCAAGCCATTTTCCGCTCCGAAGATGCCATTGGCACCAACAGCCTGAGTGTGGCGAGAAATCTTGTGGTCAGGCCCGGAGTTGTCCTGGCTAATGGGGCGCCAGCCGTTGCCCAGCGGCCAGGAATCCCAGAGCACGGAAATATTTTCGGTGAGGGCAAATCCGCCGCCGCCGCCGCCAACCATGGATCCATTGAGTCCGAGGCGGCCGGTGGTACTGGAATCACCGTTGAATCCACCTTCTCCGCCTTGGCCACCGGCAAACTCAACGCCAAAGGCGCCGTCGCCATTTTCTGCGCGCAAAGTTTCGGCATTGCCGATTTGCGAAGCGTCGCCGCCGCGACCACCACCGCACTCACCGGAGGCACCACCTTCGACGAACTGCGGGGAGTTCAATGAGGTTGGCCAAACCGCGTTGTTGCCACTGACATTAATCTCGCCATGGATGGTCACCGTGCCGGAGGCATAGATCACCAAGGGATTACTGCCGCGTCCGCGCAGGGAAGCACCTGATTCAATCGTCAGGTCATTGACCGTTAGCACGCCATTCAACAAGGTGTGTTGGCGCGAGTTAGAGTCCACAAACACAAACTGTGAATCGGTGAACACCTCTTCATTGCTCGAGGTGCTGAGGAAGAAGTCATTGTCTTCCGAGGTAAAGCTACCAGGGAAATCGAAGGCTGCCGCGACGAAGCCATCGCCGATTTGGGCCGCTGGCACAGGCAGCGCCATGGTCAAATCGAGACGATTAGTATTGTCAAAATCTTCACGGAACTCGTCGACCGTTTCGTCGGTTTCGACCCAAGTGGGGTCGTTGTAGAGAGCGGCCAGAGTAGGGGTGCTGGTGGCACCTAAGACCAACGTAGCCACGTTGCGTTGGCCGACGATATCGGCGAACTGGGTGGTGGCCTGCAGCTGCAGATTGCGATTCACTGGCAGGACACCCGTAATGCGAAACTCCACTTCTGCGCCATCTTCGTTGCAGTTCTCCTTAAGAATCAACACGCCAGGAACTCGGTTCGTGGCGGTGAAACTATTCTCCCCCGCCGTGCCGAGTTCCCCATCGGCAAACAGCAACTGAATGTTGTCGGTATTGAGGTTGGTACTGCGCGCATCGATCGGTTGGTTAAACACGATGGTGACCGCAGGATCTGGGTCGGCAAAGGTGTTGAGACCACTGGGGAAACTCACCGAGGTCGCCAGCGGCGGGCCGATGACAAAGTCCAGGAATTGCGGCTGGCTAAGAGCGGGAGTGCTGAAGGAGCGCTGCAAGCCAGTCTCAAGCGGCCGCCCTTCCGAATCGCGCAGCACCGTTGGGCTTTGGCCGCGAGTAGGCAGCACGATTTCGTAGGAGAACCCACCAGGAAGGAATGCGCCATCGGTCAGCAGATCATTGGTCGGACAAGTTGGGCGGAATAACACCGAACGCCCTTGGCTACCTGCTTCAATCTCAAAGGAACCCGTAATGGGGGTGACGAGATCCTGGATATCAAGAGGGCGAATCTGAATCGAGCCAAAGTTGATGCTCGAGGGGTCAATCCGGTGGTTAAAGGTCAACCGGATGGGCCTGTTGAGCTGCCAAACTGTGCCGTCGAGCACGTTGGAGCCTTCGACGATAAAGGAGCCGCCGGAATTGACGGGATCGCCGTTGGCATCGAGAACAAATGTACCCGAAGAGCCACAGGCGCCGAGGAGTCCGGCCAGTCCGCCGAACAGAAACAGTGAGTTGATCAGCCGCATGAATGTCGCAGTGAGCGGTCCACAATTGGACAAGCTTCACTTAAGACATTAGCAAGACTCATGCCAGGGGCAACCGCGCCTCTTCTGCCCGCTAAGGCCACTCTGAGGGTGCCGATGTTCGATTTGGCACAGTTCGCCGGTCTCAGATGCGCCTCAGGCGTATCTGACCGGCGAAACTTGGGCTGGATTTACCAGACGAACGGAATCTTCAGGTAGTCCAGGATCGGCAGCGGGCTGCTGAGATCGATGCCCTCAGAAAGTGCGTCAGCTTCGAAGGTCACGCGATAGCGGATGAAGCGGTTGCCCTTGAGGGTGGCCAGGTTGGAAGTCCATTGGTTCACGCCTGGTACCGGGGGTCCGGGCAGGTTGGTACCAGGTGCCAGTTCATCGGCGGCCTGGAACTCCAGACGCACGGCGGTGGAACTAGGCATGCTGTTCTTGAGACCGGTGGTATCGATTCGGAAGAACTTCGGGTGGATGGCCCAGACCGGGTTGTTATTGTCCAACGCGAAGGACATCGGGCTATCGGCAACACTGGTGGTGATGGTCATCACGTCGGCGCTTTGGTTGTAGCTTGCACCCACAATCTGGAAGCCAGCCGCGCCGTTGGAGTTCGGATACACGTCGTAGCCAAACAACAAGCCAGGCGAACGCAGGAACATGGCGTCAAAGTGGGTCGATGCCGCAGGCACCGTCAGCTCGTAAGAGCTGAAGGTAGCATCGGCGGTCGAGGCCGTGAACAAAGCGGTTTGGTTGGCAACCGAATCGCCGTTCTTCTGTACCAAACCACTTCCGTTCGCGATGCCCGCTAGGCGAAGCATGGTGTTGGCATAGTCCGGGTAGTTGTTGGTGTCGCCCAAGCGCAGCTCAGCCAAGCCGGTGTCAATCCAATCACTGACTACCATGGACTGCGAGCTGAAGAAGGGCACCAAGGCGTAGGCGCGAGGAGCAAAGACGAGGTCAAGAGCATCTTCCACCGTTTTGGTCGGCGCCACTTCTGGACGGTTGGCGACGTAATCCAAAATGCCGGCCGAAGACGACGGGTGCCACAGGATGTCGGACTCTGGGTTTGGCACGTGAACCTGAATCACACCGTTACCACCAGAACCACCACGTCCGATTGCGTAGGTGCCGTTACCGTCGGTCGGACTGCTGTATTCCGGGCCGGCCCAGCCACGACGACCACCGTAAGCGGTGATGACTTCGTTCTCCGTCAAGTTGGGGAACTGCGCTGCCGAAGCTGCGGTGCCGAGATCAATCGCGGTTAGGTCGAGATGGGTTGCGGTTTGGAGAATGACGTGTCCACCAGAACCACCACCAGAACCACTAATGCCCTGGTCGGCGTAAATCATGGACTCACCGGAGAAACCGACGCCGCCATTTGCCTTAATCGTGCCGTTGGTGCCGACCACAATCGGGCCAATCGCCATGATGAGGAGTTGGCCACCGCCACCGCCACCACCTGCACCTTTGCGGTAGGTATCCCAACCATCTTGCACCGAAGACGTAGTCTTGGTGAAAGGATTTGCTGGGAAGAAGTCCGCGAGTGGGTCGACGAATCCATCGCCGTCGCGGTCCCAACGCTCCAGCAACATCGAGTCACCACTGCCGCCACCGCCTGATCCGGCCCATGGTGCCAGCAGCTCTCCGCTGACCACGGTGCCATCGTCCGCGACGCGAGCACCAAAGAAGTCGTTGAGAGTGTCGCCGTCGAGAGAGAAGGGCGAAGGACCAGCTGCACCACCATCGGGACCTGCCGTGGGGTGACCGAAGTCAAACGGAGGCTCAGCGCCGGAAGTCCACGCGGGGTCATAGTCGGGGTCATTGGTGCCACTACCAAAGGCATCGCTAGCTTGCGACTCAGGCATGACATCTTCCATGCCGAAGGGAGGCGAATCGAATCCACCTGGCAACGAGTTCGGCGGGAATACCGCGGAGCCGCGCAGGCCATCTTCTGCGCCAAAGATTCCATTGGCACCAACCGCCATGGTGTGGCGGGAGATTTTGTGGTCAGGGCCAGAGTTGTCGACGCTCTGTGGCCGCCAACCGTTGCCCAGAGGCCAGGAATCCCACAGCACAGCGACGTTCTCGGTGCGGGCGAAGCCGCCACCGCCACCGCCAGCCGCCATCGAGCCATTCAGACCGATGATTCCCGTCGTCGAGGCATCGCCGTTGAAGCCGCCTTCGCCACCTTGGCCGCCAGCGAACTCAACGTTAAAGGCGCCGTCGCCATTTTCTGCGCGCAACGTTTCGGCAAGGCCGATTTGGGAGGCGTCGCCACCGCGACCACCACCACATTCACCAGCAGCGCCACCTTCGACGAACTGCGGGGAGTTGAGTGAGGTTGGCCACACCGCGTTGTTCCCGCTAACGTTGATCTCGCCATTGATGGTTACCGTTCCCGATGCATAAATCACCAGGGGGTTGGTGCCACGGCCGCGCAAGGTTGCGCCAGATTCAATCGTCAGATCGTTGACCGTAAGCACGCCGTTGAGCAAGGTGTGCTGCCGCGAATTCGAATCGACAAAGACGAATTGCGAGTCGGTGAAGACTTCTGCTTCCACAGAGGTGCCGACGAATAGGTCATTGTCCTCGGAAGTGAAGGTACCAGGGAAGTCAAAGGCCGCTGCCACGAAGCCGTCGCCAATCTGGGCGGCAGGCACCGGCAAGGCGGTGGTCAGGTCAAGGCGATCCGTGGTGTCGAAATCTTCGCGGAATTCATCGACCGTTTCGTCGGTTTCCACCCAGGTGTTGTCGTTGTAAATCGAAGCCAAGGTTGGCGTGGTGGTCGAGCCCAGGACCACCATGGCGACATTGCGTTGACCCACAATGTCGGCGAACTGCGTGGTTGCTTGCAACTGCAGTTTGCGGTTTACCGGAAGGACACCGGTAATGCGGAACTCCACTTCGGCACCAGCTTCGGTGCAGTTCTCCTTCAGAATCAAGACGCCAGGTACGCGGTTCGTTGCCGAGAAGGAATTCGCGCCTGCCGTACCGACTTCGTCGTCGGCGAAGAGCAGTTGGATGTTGTCGGTGTTGAGGTTCGTGCTGCGCGCGTCGATAGGCTGGTTGAACTCAATCGTCACCGAGGGGTCAGGATCGGCAAAGGTATTGAGACCGGTGGGGAAGGTCACGGAAGTCGCCACCGGAGGACCAATCACGAAATCGAGGAATTGCGGTTGGCTCAGCGCGGGCGTCGAGAAGGTGCGTTGCAAGCCAGTCTCGAGTGGACGGCCTTCCGAGTCGCGAAGGACCGTTGGACTTTGTCCCTGCGTGGGCAGCACGATTTCGTACTCATAACCACCTGGACGGAATGCGCCATCCGTCAAGAGGTCATTGGTCGGACAAGTTGGCCGGAAGAGAACCGAGCGACCTTCACTACCGGCTTCGATTTCGAAAGTGCCGGTAATCGGTGCGGTGACTTCTTGCGGATCTAGTGCCCGAATCTGAATCGAACCGAAGTTGATGCTAGAAACATCGAGTCGGTGATTGAAGGTCAGGCGGATAGGGCGGTTGAGCTGCCAAACTGTGCCATCGAGCACGTTGGATCCTTCGACGATGAAGGAGCCGCCGGAGTTGACCGGGTCACCGTTGGAGTTCAAGACGATGGAGCCAGAGGCTCCACAGCCGACGACGAGGCCCGCGAGCCCGCCGATGAGGAACATTGTTTTGGGAAGACGCATGTGAGTTAGGGACGAAGTCCTGATATAGGGTATCAGGACGTCCAGCCTTTGGTCGCAAGGATTGTGCCAACCCTAAGCCGCCCTCAGAGCGCCTGTAGGCCACCTTCCCATGGACCCGATGTTCGATTTCGCACATTCCGCGAGCAGCCGGGCAATTCGCCCCATTTTTGCAGGGGTTCGGGGTAGACTCCAGAACCCTAGCATCTGGCACAAAACGCCTCACCCTAACCCGCCACGACCATGACTCTTCCCCTATTGGCTCTTGCGAGCCTGACGGCTCCATTAGCTATGCCTGCCCCCGCGCAGGGTGAAACAGTTGCCCAAGAGCCTGTTTCTCAGCACCGAATCCTCGAGGCTCAGGCAAATACCTTCCACTCAAACCGCCAGGTCGATCCGGCCCTGGCTGCCGACAAACAAGGAAACATCCTTGTGGCGTGGGGCAGCCGCCGCCAGGAACAAGGCACGTTCGGTATTTTTGCCGAATTAGTTGACCCTCTAGGCCGCCATTTGAGCTTGGAAACGCACGTTAACCAGTTCCTCCCGCGGGAGCAGGCCCAACCCGCGGTAGCCATCGATGCCCATGGCGACGCCTGGATTAGCTGGCACTCCGTCGGCCAAGATGGCAACGGGGTTTCCGTATATGCCCGCCGCTTCGCGATTGATGCCGATGCCGCCACGCCAGAGGAGCGCCTCAAGCCACTCGGTGACGAATTCCGCGTCAATGACCTGGTCGGCGCCACTTGTTATGGAGCCGCACTGGCAGCGGCCGACGATGGCCAAGTCCTAGCGGTTTGGAGCCAAACCCAGGAAGATGGTCATGAAGACTTGATGGGCCGCCTGTTTAATCATAGCGGAGAAGCTGTGGGTACGAGCTTCCGTCTCGATGTCGAGCACCTCAACGGAACAGAACGCCTAGCCTCTGTGGTCGGTGGCCAAAATGACTTCTTAGCGGCCTGGGCCCGTGTCGATGCGTATGGCATTCCGGAATCCATCCATGGTGCGCGCATTGCTCCCCGCCAGCAGGCCGCACCGTTTGCGGCCGACGCCGCACTGCCAAGCGCAGTCTGCCAAAGCTTCGCCATCGCCTCAGGCGAAAACGCTTTCGTGATTGAACCGAGCATCGACCGCGCCGCCGATGGCAGCTTTGTGGTCGCCTGGATGTCCAGTCAAAACGGCGACGCCTATGAAGTGATGGCGCAGCGCTTTGGCGCCGACGGCATCGCTCTTGCCGCACCGATGATGGTGGAAGCGGGTGGCGGCGAAGGCAGGAGCGGCGCCCAGGTTGCCGTCGCCCCCGATGGCCGTTTTGTCGTGGCCTACAACGTACGCGAGGCCAAGATTCCGACTGGCTCCGCAAGCCGCCCAGATCGTGCGGTGGATATCCGCGCCCAGCGCTTCGCTGCTGACGGCACTGCCATGGAGCCTGGCTTCCAACTCAACCAAACCACCGAGGGGGAGCAGAGTCTGCAAGTCGGCATCAATGCCAAGCACCTGTTGTGGACCGCCCAAGATCAAATCGTCGCGGCATGGCACGGCAACACCGGCCAAGACCATCGCGGCATTGGCTTAAGCCTGGTCGTTCCGGAGGCCTTGCAAGTTTCAGCCCCTGCTCCATTCGAGCCGGTTGCCGCGGCCACCAAGCTGACCCCTGACCAAGTGCACGCCGACAGCGCGCGCCCTATCTACAACCCCTTCTTTGTGGCGGGCCCTTACACCCCACCACCACCGCGAGCCGGCGGCATTGGTGGATTTGAAGCCATTCAGAACACCGGCTGGACCCCTCCAGACCCAGACCTCGCGGTCGGTCCAAACCACATCGTTTGTGTCGCCAACGGTGAGATTTCCTTCTTCGACAAGTCCGGAGTGCAGAGCTTCGCGCAAGCGATTGCTGGCAGCGGTGGTTTCTGGGGTTCGGTAGGCGCAGGTGGTTTTGTGTTTGACCCCATCGCGCTGTACGACCCTCACGAAGACCGCTACATCGTGGCCGCCGCCGATGGCGCCGGTTCTAACGACGCCATCGTGCTGGCCATGTCCGATGACAATGACCCCAACGGCACTTGGTACAAGTATCGCTTTGTCGTATCCGGAACCTGTAACTTCCTCGACTTCCCCAACATGGGCGTGAGCCGCGACGCCATCTTCCTTGCCGGCGACTGCTTCTCTGGAGGCGGCAACCGCATCTTCATGTGGGACAAGAGTCTGGTCAAAACTGGCGCCGCAGTCACCATGAAGCAGCTGCAATCGGCTGGTGGAGTCATTTCCTTGGGGGCCACCAAGAACTACGACAACACCGACACCGGTTACTTCGCCTCCACCTACTCCAGCGGCTCCACCAAGCTCATGATTAAGGCCATCACCGACCCCAATGGCACGCCGGTCCTGCACCAGCGCGAGTTGACGGTGCCTTTCTTCACCTTTCCGCCCGACGCAGCGCAGCTAGGCACTTCGAACCAGGCCGACACGATTGACTTCCGCGTGAAGAATGGTGTCGTGCGCAATGGCTCGCTATGGGTCGCTCACAACACTGGCGAAAGCAGCACCGCTCGCGTGCGCTGGTTGGAAATCGATCTCCAAGGCTGGCCGACCAGTGGTTCCAACCCAACCCTGACTCAAAGCGGTACTTTGGACTTTGGTGGTGGAGAGCACAACTGGTTCCCGGACATCAACGTCACCGATGACGGCACAGCGGTGATTGCCTTCAACCGTTCGAGCAGCAGCCAATACATTTCGGTGGAGTACGTCACGCGAAAGGTCACCGATGCCGCTGGCTTCATGACCCAACCAGAGCAACTGCAAATCAGCACCTCGCCGGAAACCGGGTCGCGCTGGGGTGACTACGCAGGTCTGGAGCAAGATCCGTTACGCCCGAATGTGTTCTGGAGCCACCATGAATACCGCACCAATGGCTGGCGCACGTGGGTGGGCGAGATTTTGGCCGAGCAGCAACTTGCGCTGACGGTGACGCCTCTTACCCAGGGCTTGAATAGCTTCTGGACCGTGACGCAGGCTAACCCAAGCGAAGTGGTGTACTTCTTGGTGAGCTTGCAGCCTGGTAGCTTTGCGCCGCCACAGCTGGGTGGCTTGGCACTCGACTTGGGATCTCCCGTGACCGTCGTCGGCAATGCGCTGACTTCGGCGCAAGGAGCGGCTTCGATCAACGTCACGGTGCCTCCGAACGCTCCATTGGGCGCCTCGGCGCATGTCCAAGCCGCCATCATTCGCGGTGTGGGTGGCGTGGACTCAGTGAAGTCGAACTTAATCGTGACGACTATCCAGTAGCCTTCATGGCCGTCTGCAGCGACATATGCCTGTCGCTGTCGACGGTCACCTCTACCCCGGCCATGCCGGCAGCACTCGCGGCTGCTTCGAGCTCGGCCGGGGTGAATGCTGCACAGAGACTGGCACGGAAGAGCTCACGCGCTTCGGCGTTTTCGTCGCCACTATGCTTCTCGACCAAGCGCGCCACAGTGACAGGATCGTCGGGCCGGAACAGATCGCGGATGAGCAACACGCCACCTGGACGCAACACCCGCCAAGCTTCGCGCAAAAAAGGAATCGGGTCGGGAATGTGATGTAAAATCGTGTTGGAACACACGGTCTCGAAGACGTCGTCTTGGTCTTCGAGGCCCTTGGCATCACCGAGCCGAAAGCTCACGCGCTCAGCATGCGGGGAAACCGCACGATGCTCTTCTGCAATGCGCAACATTTCCTTGGACAAGTCTACGCCACAGACTTCGACATCTGGGGTCATGGCCGCCAACTGCAAGGGAATATGCCCCGGACCACAACCGATGTCGAGGACGCGCCCGCAAGCGCCAAGAGCCAAGAGACGCTCCAGAAAAGCGGCATTAGGAAGCGAGTGGTCCATCGCGTCATAGGCTTCCGCCTCGGCCACGGTATCCATCACTTCAGGTTCGAGGACACGTTCCATTCCTCAGCAGGATAGCGACTGCTAGACTCCGCGCCCATGTCGCTGTTGGAGATTGACCGCCGCCTGGCCGATGCCGTAGATGCCCTGGACTTCGCCCCCCCAGTTGAAGCGGTCTATAACCCCTTGCGTTACGCCCGCGCTGCGCACGAGGCTTTCTTGAATCGTTATGCTCGCCAAGATGTCGACGCCATGTGGCTCGGCATGAACCCCGGCCCTTGGGGCATGGCACAAACTGGCGTTCCCTTTGGCGAGGTCGCCCATGTCCGAGACTGGATGGGCATCGAAGCTCCGGTCGAACAACCCGCGCAAATCCACCCCAAACGGCCGATTGAAGGCTTTGCCTGCACCCGCAGCGAAGTGAGCGGTCGCCGACTGTGGGGTTGGGCAGCACAGAAATTCGCCTCCGCCGATGCCTTCTTTGAGCGTTTCTTTGTCCTCAACTATTGCCCCTTAGTGTTTATGGCGGATACCGGGCGCAACATCACACCCGACAAGCTTCCTGCAACGGAACGCGCCCCCCTCTTCGAAACCTGCAACCAAGCCCTGGTGGAATCCGTGGCCTGGGTGCGCCCAAAAATGGTGCTCGGTGTTGGGCGCTTCGCCACCGATCGCGCGCAAGCCATTTTGCAGGACCATTTTCCTGACCTGAAGTTCGGCATGGTGCTTCATCCCAGCCCAGCGAGCCCCGCCGCGAATCGCGGCTGGGAAGCGCAGGCCGAAAAACAACTGACCGCCCTCGGACTTCTCTAATGCGACTGGTTTCTTTAAACATGAATGGGATTCGTGCGGCCACCAAGAAGGGTGTGTGGGATTGGCTTAGTGATGCCGACGTCGATGTCCTCTGCCTGCAGGAAACGCGGATTCAAGCGCCGCAGCTCACTCCTGCTTTAGGCCCGCCCGATGGTTTTCACAGCTACCACTTACATGCGCAGAAGCCAGGGTATTCCAGCGTCGCCATTATGAGCCGACGCGAACCTGATGCTCTTCACGAAGGCCTTGGCTGGGAACCATTCGACGCCGAAGGCCGGCTGCTGCGCGCGGACTACGGAGGTCTCAGTGTGGTGTCTTTGTACATGCCAAGTGGCAGCAGCAAAGACGAGCGCCAACTGTTCAAGGAAGACTGCATGCGCCGCGTAGCGGAATGGATGGATGCCCTGCGCGAACAGCGCCCTCATGTGGTGGTGTGTGGGGATTGGAATATTGCGCACACCGAGAAAGACATTAAGAATGCGCGCGGCAACCGCAACAATTCTGGTTTCCTGCCACAAGAGCGGGAATGGATGACGGAGCTTCTGGAGCAACGCCAGTGGACCGATGTCTTCCGCTCCCTAGATGCAGAAGCCGAAGCCAGCGGGTACACCTGGTGGTCAAATCGCGGCAATGCCTTTGCTAACAACGTTGGGTGGCGTATCGACTATCAAATTGCCAGTCAGGCCTTTGCCGCCAGAGCCCAACGATCTTGGGTCATGCGTGAGCCTCGGTTTTCGGACCACGCGCCACTGTTCGTGGACTATGAGTGGGCGCTATAAGCGCGACTTCCGCCAATCCTGGGCCTCCGTCTGGGCCTCTATGGGCTATCATCGAGAGTCCCCTGATTGTCATGAAGTCCCTCCTCGCCCTTTCGCTCCTTCTGGCTGCCCCAGCTGCAGCCCAGAACATTCAATATTCGACCGAGATCAACTCGAGTCAGAGTTCGGTCAACTGGTCGGTGAGTTCCTCGATCGGCACCGTCAATGTTTCGCCTGCGAACTTTCGCCTGGCCGGATCTATCGAGCTAGCGACAGATAGCGCAAGTGCGCCGTTTACTACTGGCTCGCTCAATGGAGCCATGGCCTACACCGACCCCAATCGCCTGAGCGGTGAAGTGCCGAATATCCTGCCCTTTCTCCCGCCACTCGCCACCTTCGATATCGACGGCCTGCAGTTTCATCTGGTCTCGCCAAACTTTTCGATTGACCCGCTTGGCAACTTCGTGGCGTCTGTCATCCTGACCACGACTGCCGGTACCAACACCTCGAGCGGCCTGCTGGGTAGTGGTGTGGAGCCGGTTTATGGCTTGGAGTCTTTGCCGACCTTGGTCGGTGGCACACTCACCCAAAGTGGCACCACCATCCACCTGTTCATCGACATGGATGTTCAGGTCACGCTGGTCGATCCAGGCACGGGCATTAGCGTCACCCTGACTGTCGTTGGTCCCATCCATAGTTACGCCGACACCTCAACCGCCGATAGCATGCACTTGGATTTGCCGCGTCCGATGTTTGATGGCGTCAGCAACAGCGTCGTGGTCGAAAATGCCAGCGCGGGAAGCAGCGTGTTTTTGGCCGGTAGCCTTGGTGGCTTGGGCTCTACCCCCATTGCACCTCTTGGCGTGACTGCCGGCATTCGTGCTCCGGTGCAAGCCGGCGTTGCCACCGCTAGTGGGATTGGCGTCGCGAGCTTCAATTTGGTGTTGCCGCCTGGATTGACTGGACGTTCTGTTTGGCTCCAAGCCTTAGAAACCGGCCGCGTCTCCAACGTCGTCGGCTCCTGGGTCGAATGAAATACATAGTCGCCACCCTTTTCCTGTGGGCGAGCTGCCTGATTGCCGCAACTGGCCAAGAAGAAACCGAACGCGTTTCGGATGGTTGCAAACGCTGCAATCACCGTGGTGTAGTGGAATGTAAACGCCACGATGAAGCCGACATCGCGCTGGAAAAAGAAGTCGACTTTTGCGCCATTGCGGCACGCTGTGAAGATTGTGGCGGCACCTTCCAAGTGGATTGTGGCTTCTGCATTGGCGGACCAGATTCCCTGCCCCTAGAACGACGCCGTGGCCGTATCGCGGGCATATTGAAGGGTGGGGTCCCTGCGGAAAAGCTGCTCGAACGTCCGCTGCCGTGGGTGCGCACTCCTCACTTCGACTTGGTCGTCGATGTGGAGTATCTAAAGAACGGCAGCAAGCGCCTCGACGCGCATGAGTTCCTGCACCATCTCGCACGCGAGTCGGAGGCGGCAGCGAGCATGCTCGACCAACACCTGAAAGCCAAGCCTCATCACTACGGACGCGCCAAGATTTACTTCTGGGAGTCCTTAGCCGACCACAAGAAAGTCAATCGCGAACTGCTTGGCACAAATACCGAAAGCGGCATGAAGCTATATGGCCCCAAGCCCGCGGCAAGTAGTTGGACCGGTGCCAAAGGGCTCCAGGGCAAAGCCCTCAACGTGGCCGCCAATGGCGTGCACATCGGCATTCACCTCTTGCTCAGTTCGGCCTTCCGCGGCGAGTGGATTGGCGACAAGAAGGCCGGTTGGTTCGACGTCGGCGCCGCGCATTGGTACGAAGAGCAACGTTTTCAACGTACCGCAACTTACTGCGTGGATGAAGCCATCGCCGACCTCAACTACAAGAATGGGCAGTGGCGCACCGTGATCAAGAGTGAATTAGCCAAGCGCAAGGAAACTCTTCTGCCAGAGCTCAGCAAGGAACTCAGTGGCACCCTATGGGAAGAGGAGCATGCGCTTTCCTGGAGCTTGTATGACTGGCTCGTGACGGAACACCCGGACTCGGTCAAAGCATTCTTGATGGGCTTCAAAGACGGCAAAGAAATGCGCGACATTTGCCGTAAGGAGCTCGACATGACTCTGCGCCAAGTCGAAGATGCTTGGCGCTCCTGGGTGGCCGAAACTTACCCAGCGCGCAATCCCAAGGCGCGCAAACGACTCTAAGCGCAACCCGCCTGCTGGCATAACTGATCGATGCTGCACCTTCTGCTGCTTCTGCCGTGGGCGCAAACCCAGGCCCCTGCCCATGATGCCTACACCCATGTGGTGGCGATTAGCATCGATGGCCTGCGCTCCGACGCCCTCACCACAGAGTTTGGCCAAGAACTCCCCGGCTTCCAGCGCCTGCGCCAAGGGGCGTACACCCTGAACGCTCGGACCGATGCCGACTACAGCGTGACCTTGCCCAATCACGCCTCAATGTTGACTGGGCGCTTGGTGCTCGGCGAAGAGGGTCATCAGTGGACGGGGAATGCCACGCCGCTTCCCATCGCCAAGATGAACCTGAAGTCGGGAGAGATTCCGCAAGGAGTCTTCGATGTGACCTCCCAACACAAGGTTGCCGACTCCCTGATTGCCTCGAAATCGAAGTTTCGTTTATTCCCGCAAACGTGGGACACCATCGACGAGTTTCAAACGCTGAAGAAAGCGCCCGAAGCCATGGACGCGGCTTTGCAAGCCCTGGCCTCTGCCGCCGGGCAGCATGTGCCTAGCTTCACCTTCTTGCATCTTCGCGAACTCGATGACGCAGGGCACGACCAAGGTTGGGTCATGGATCCTGGCTCGGCTTATATGAAAGCCCTAAAGCAAGTCGATGCAGAGCTCATGCGTCTATTCGACTGGCTCGACGCTCACCCTGGTTTTGCGCTACACACGGCGATTCTCTTGACCAGTGATCATGGCGGCGGAATCCCGCTCAAGAATCACCATGGCCAGGGGCGGCAGTGGGTGAACATCATCATTCCTTTCTTTGTGTGGACTGGCGATGGCCTTGCCAAAGGCGACCTGTATGAACTCAACCAAGGGCAGCGCAAAGACCCTGGAATCCAACTCCATGCGCCCAAACACTGCGAGCATGCCCCCATCCGTAATGGGGAAATCGCCAACCTATCCTTACAGTTATTAGGATTGCATGCCATTCCTGGATCGCAGCTCAACGCGGCGCAGGATTTGCGCTGGCACCCAATGCCATGACCGACGAACTTCTTCTCGCCATTGATCAGGGCACGACTTCCTCGCGCGTGCTCTTATTCAACCGCGAGTTGCAAGTGCTAGGGGTGGAGCAGCGCGAACTTGCGCAATCCTTTCCGCAACCTGGCTGGGTCGAACATGACCCCCACCAGATTGCCCAAGATGTGCAAGAGCTCAGCGCCACCTTGCTGCAACGTTGTGCGCAGGAAGGCTGGGGCAAGGTCCTCGGCGTGGGCATTTCCAATCAACGGGAAACCATGGTGCTGTGGGACCGCCTTAGCGGGCGCGCACTTCACCCTGCCATTGTTTGGCAAGACCGGCGCACGACAGCGCATTGTCAGGATTTAGAGCAGCGCGGTTGGGCGGACATGATCCAAGCGAAAACAGGTTTACTACTTGATCCCTATTTCTCTGCTAGCAAGTTAGCCTGGCTGCTGGATCAAGTACCCGACGCGCGAACACGAGCCGAACGCGGAGAACTTGCCGCAGGCACCATCGATTGTTGGCTAGCTTGGCAGCTGAGCTCGGGGCAGCTTCATGTCACCGAAGCCAGCAATGCGTCGCGCACCATGTTGTGGGATTTATCCGCCCATACCTGGGATCCGGAGTTGCTCGAGTTATTTCAGATTCCACCTAGCCTACTACCCAACGTACAGCCCAGTGCAAGTCACTTTGGCACATTGCAATTGGGTAAGCCCGCGCAAGAACTTCCTCTGCTGGCCATACTCGGCGATCAACAAGCGGCCACCCTTGGCCAACAATGCCAGGATTCTGGGTCGGTCAAATGCACCTATGGCACAGGCGCATTCTTGGTGCAGTCCTCTGGTAATGAGAGACCCAAGGCGGCTGCGGGTTTGTTAGCGACCGCCTTGTTGGGCGACGGCGAACAAAGCCTGTTTGCACTCGAAGGTTCAGTCTTTAGTGCTGGAGCCACGGTGCAATGGCTGCGCGACGGCCTTGGACTATTTACCGAGGCTGCCGACATCGCCCAACTCGCCGCTGCTGCCGATGACCAGGAACGGGTTTATCTGGTCCCGGCCTTCACCGGCTTGGGCGCGCCGTTTTGGCAACCTGATGCCCGCGGCATGATCGTCGGACTTAACCGCGGCAGTGATCGCCGCTCCATCGCCCGCGCCGCCCTGGAAGCCTCCTGCTTCCGCACCCGAGACTTGCTCGAAGCGGGCTTAGGTTGCGGCGTGCCGATTCCTCAGCGCATGCACATCGACGGTGGCATGGCGCGTAATGATTGGTTTGCACAACGCCTGGCCGATTTATTGGATGTCGAGGTGGTGCGCCCTGACAACCCCGAGGCAACGGCTCGAGGCGTGGCCATGGCCGCTGGGCGCAGCGCCGGATGGTGGCCTTCCTGGAATCAGGCGCCTAGCGCGCCCCTTTCTGCGCAGTTTTCACCGACAATGTCGGTACTCGAACGTGAGGGAAGGTACGAGGGGTGGCAGGCCGCAGTGTCTGCCTGCTCGCAACTCGCACGAAACACGTCGACGCATTCTTCGTCATGACCGAAGCCAGCCAACCACGCAACGCCATTTTCGTCGCCATCCGGCGCACCTGGCGCCTGATTGCCGTGTTGCTGCTCATGATGACCCTGTTCCGTCTGGTGTTCGTGATTCAGTTCGCTCACCCGGAAGTCTGGAGCAGATTCCTCGGCACCCTGCCGATGGCCTTCGCCTTCGGAGCACTCCACGATTTACGCATCTTGTTGCTCTTTGCGCTCCCGCCAAGCCTGTCCTTGCTTTGGATGCGCAACCGAGGCCGCAAGCGCTGGCGCAGTTGGCTTCGACGCACCGCCACCTATTGGTTCGTCGGCATCACCGCTTTGCTCATCATTCTGGCCTCGGACCAGATTTACTTCGCCCACTTTCGCAGCCACTTCAACATCCTGGCCTTTGGCGCCATCGATGACGACCTCGGCGCCGTGCTGCGCGGTGCTTGGCGCAACTATCCGCTCCTGCTTTACATCATTGTCGGCCTGGTTGGCGCAGCTGCCGTATTCAAGGTCATCGCTACGGCATTCCATATCGATGATTTCCTGCACGATGAAGTTGCCCCATCGGCGTTAGCCGTCGACAACTCGCTCAATCGCCACATCGTGTTGCATGTGTTGCTTGCGGTAGCATTCTGCTCGACTCCACTCGAACCCGTATTCGAGCGCCTGCAAGAGGATATTCGCCCCACCCCCTTTGTGCGTGTCGTTCCAGGAAGCCCGGTCGAAAAACTGGCCGAAACGGTATGGAAACGGATTAGTGAAGAGCGGCTTTCTACCGCTCGCCGCTTTGGTTATGACCAAGATATCCAGCGTGCGGTGGTTGATTTCACCCTAGACCAAGCGGCCCGCGACGAGGGGCCAATCTGGCAACGCCTGCCAATCCAACATTTTTCACCAAAGATTCAGACCGAGTCTCCGCCACATGTGGTGATTGTCTTGATGGAGAGTTTTTCCAGCTACCTCCTTCAATACCAAAGCCCTGAGTTTAACCTGCTAGGCAACGCAGCACCTTATTTTGAGCGCGGCCTTAACTTCGAGCGCTTTTTGCCCGCCGACAATATTTCGGCGGGATCTTTGCTCAGCTTGTTGTTGGAAATGCCCTACCGCCCCGGTACGCGGCAACTGTCCCAGAATGAGCTTGTAGACCGCAGCTATCCCGGCAGTGCAGCACTGCTATTTGGTGCCGCAGGCTATGAGACCAACTTCTTTTATGGTGGCCCCAAGACCTGGCGCAACCTCGATCGCTTCCTGCCGCAACAAGGTTTCGATCGCTTGATAGGTCAGGAGGAAATCACCGAACAATATCAATTAGACCCACGCATGGATTCCGGTGAGTGGGGCCTCTGGGATGAACACTTATTCCGCGCAGTCAAAGAACATTTGGCTTCGGCCACCAGCCCTCAACTCGTGGTGTTGTTCACCACCACGAACCATCCTCCCTATGAGCTGCCCTTTGGCACCGAACTTCCTCCACTGGACCCGCCGCAGGAACTGCTAAAGCTCACTGGAAAGCTCGATGAAACCCAGTGGCGTCAAATGCGCACCTATCAATATGCTTGTCGCCAACTAGGCACGTGGTTGGATCAGCTTGAGCAGCAAGACATTTTGCAGAACACGGTCATCGGCATCACCGGCGACCATGCAGCGGGATTGCGGCTGCCTCAGTCGCGGAGCGAGTTGTTGATGGAGCGTGCGGTCCCCTTCTTGGTCTTGCTGCCAACCGAGATTGAAGCCCAGGCTGCCTATGACCCCGGCATGCCAGGCTCCCACAAAGATGTGGTGCCTACCCTTTATCACGCCGCTGGCTTGGCCCAGGGGGGATATCGCGGCTTTGGCGCCAGCATGCTCGACCTCAGTGGCCCTCATTTTGGTGCAAATGCCTCTGGACTGCTGATAGACCATGAGGGCGCGGTCATTTTGACCGCAAATACCGCTGTGAGCATGGCTTGGGCCGATGACCGCAGCCTTCTGGTCGACCCTCGAGTTCCCGCTCAGGACCCTCAGGAGCTCGTCAGGCGCTATCAGGCGGCTCTCGCCTTGGTCGATGCCCTTGTGTACGAGGAGGAATCTGCCGAGAATTAAGACAAAACCACGGTTTTTTCTAGGTTCTGCTGCTACTCTCAATTCAGCCCCCTATCTGTGGGAACCTTCTACGCTTAAACATGAAAACTCTTCTCAACCTAATTTTGGTCGCCTCCGCGGTCGGCGCGCTTGCCGTGCCCGGCTTGGCGACACCACAATGATGAGGTGGTAGTGCTTCAGGACCCGGTCTGGGTTCTGGTCCCTACGGAGGCCCCGGTGACACCACCTCGGGCCCTGCACCTACAGGTCCAACCACCGCACCTGGTGGTGCCGCTCCTAGCGGTCCTGTCACCTCCGGCCCTGCGGCCGGTGCACCTGGTGGCGGCGGCGGCGGCCAAGTCGCTCTGCCGACCACTCATGGACGCACCGCCAAGGAAATGCTCAAGATGCGTTGGGTCTATCCGGTTTACCGGGTAGAGCGCGCAAAGAACCTTGAGAAGGGTGCCACGGTTGCCCAAGCGCAGAAGGGAGCTTTGCCGAAAGACAAGGCCTTCTACACGATTGCGTCTGATGACCGTCGTCCGCTCTTGGTCCTTCGCGAATGCAAGCTGTGTAACGGCACCGACGATGCTCTCCTTTCGAGAGAAGGCGGTAACGAACGCACCTTAATCATGACGCGCTGGTTCCGTTGCGTGAAACTCCCGATGTACGTTCTGGAAGCGGATCACCCTTTCCACGCGTTGTTCGATCAGAAGAAGCCACCACACCTCTTCCTCGCACGTTGGGATGGCTCCAGCCCACTCGAATTGCGTGGCGACCTGTCCCGCACCGAGCTCTGGGGTCACATGTACTCCATGTTGGATTCTGAGTACAAGGTCGATGCCGAAGCTTCCGTCAAGGAAATCGAGCGCATCATGGCCCAGTACGACGTTTACGACGAGAAGATTGCTCGCCTCGAAATCGCCATTGACGATGAAATCGAGCGCAATGGTCCGAAGTCGCGCAAGCTGAAGAAGAAGCGTGCCGACCTCGCCAAGGCTCAGAAGGACCTCGCCAAGCTCAAGGACAAGGAAGCCAAGGCTTCCGACCTGAAGCTGAAGCGCCCCTTCGACGGCCCTTCCGTCGCCGATGCAAACGGGGGAAAGGCAGTCCCACCACCTCCGGTAGGCACCCGCTAAACCCTCCTGAGGGGCTCTAGCCCCTCTCCAACCACACCCGCCAGTGACTTTTGTCACTGGCGGGTGTTCTTTTTGGCCGGCCTAGGCTAGCCTGGAAATGCCCCTGACGACCCCAAGCGTCCTATGAGCACCACATCCATTTCGTCCTCACGCCCCTTTTGGCTCCCGCTCCTGGCGAGCCTGTTTCTGCTCACCTCTCCTCTGTCCGCACAGAAGGACAAGGACCGCGATGAGCTAGAACCTGACCCCTACACCGAAGAAGATCGCGAGGCCATGGACAAGGCCGGCTATCTTCGGTTCGGTCAAATGCCCTGGGGCGACAACCACGGCACCAAGGACATCGAAGAAGCCTTTGCCGGCGAACAAATGCGCTGGGTCGAGACCGAGCACTTTCGCATCGGCAGCTCCCTTCCCGAATACTCCATCGACCGCACCAACAAGGTCGAGAAAAAGAAGCTCGAGGAAGAGCTCAAGCGCCTACGCAAGTTCCTTCCCAACGTGCCCAAGAAAGCCAAGAAGATTGATCCCTGGTTACGCCTGCACCTATGGGCGATGCGCGCGGAAGATCTATATGACGAAATGGAGAGCATGCTTGGGGTCCATGACGAATCCTTTCCGCGAGGCCCGGGAACGGTCGTGAATGGCGAGTACATGGGAGAAGGCCCTTACCTCGGCATGACCGACAAGTATCTGATTCTGCTTACCGAGAAAAAGAGTGCCATTGGCCGCTATCGCTCCAGCTTTATGAAAGCCGAAGGGAGCGAGCCGATTCGCCATATGTTCACCTCGCCTGGCAACCTCATGTTTGCGGTCGCGCAGGAGAATTCGGGCATGAACACCGACACCAATATGCATTGCTTGTTCATGTACAGCATGACCATGAACTTGCTCGATGGCTACAAGTACTACTCGCACACCCTTCCGGCGTGGATTTACGCCGGCCTTGCTCATTGGAATGCGCGCCGCATCGACCCCAAGCGCAACTACTTCACCGATGACCGCGTGTTCGGCGCCGATGACAAGAACATCTGGATGTGGAATGTGAAAACCCGCAAGCGCGTGGGTTATGACCACTTCCCGGCGATGAGCAAAATGTTGACTTGGGCGACTCCGGAAGAGCTGAAATACGCCGAACACATGATGGCGTGGTCGCGTGTGGATTATCTGAAACAAAACAGTCCCGAGGGCTTTGCGATCTACTTCGACATGATGAAGGGCAAGCTGGTCAAGGCCGGTGCGCCGACCCAGGAAGACATCCAAGCACGTCAGCTAGAAGCCCTTTCTACCGCCTTCCAATTGGACCCGGATACCTTCGACGCGAAATGGAAGGAGTGGGTCATGGACACCTACCCGAAGAAGTAGGCTTAGGGGCATGTCGCCCCTCCTGGCCCTCCTTGCCGCAAGCCTTTTTGCTCCTAGCCTGGCCTCGTGCAGCCCGGCTCCCGATGGTTTCCAGCAGCCGAGCGAGAGCGAGCTTCCCACGCTTCAAGAGCACGCGCCGCCTCCTGCGCTGAGTTTAGAGCTGGTGGCCTCTGGCCTTAGCGAGCCCACCTACGTGCTTTCGGCGCCGGGCGACCCCGACATCCTGATCATCCTGGAGAAGGCTGGGCGTGCTTTGGTTTACCGTGAGGGACAACCCCAAGAAGCCGCCTTCCTGGACATGCGTGGTCGCGTCGCCAAGCGCTCGGAGCAAGGTCTTCTGGGCATGGATTTCCCGCCCAATTTTGCGCAGAAGCCCGTGGTCTATGTGCACTACTCGCGCGAAGACGGCGCCACACGCATTTCCCGATTTGCCGTCGACACCGAAGCCTGGATTGCGAAGGAAGACAGCGAAGAAATTCTACTCGAGGTGGAGCAGCCCTACGCCAACCACGATGGCGGCCAGTTGGAGTTTGGCCCGGATGGCTTCCTGTATCTTGGCCTCGGCGATGGCGGCGCAGCGAATGACCCGCTCAATGCTGGTCAAGATCTCAACCAGCTGCTCGGCAAAATCTTGCGAATAGATGTTTCGGGCGACAAGGGCTATACCATTCCGGTTTCGAACCCCTTTGCCCAGCAGGAAGGTGCGCGTGGTGAGGTTTGGGCTTGGGGCCTGCGTAATCCGTGGCGCTTCAGCTTTGACCGCAAGACGGGCGACCTATACATCGGCGATGTCGGTCAGAACAAATGGGAAGAGATTGATTTCGCCCCGGCCTCGAGCAAGGGTGGCGAGAACTATGGCTGGCGCCTGATGGAAGGCACCCATGAGTTCCGCGACGAAGACGGCGTCGCCCGCGACACTCTAGTCGCTCCCATTCACGAGTATGGGCACAAGAACGGCCACTGCTCCGTGGTTGGCGGGTATGTGTATCGTGGCTCCGCGATTCCCGCGCTCGACGGTTGGTACTTCTACGGCGACACCTGCTCCGGAGCGGTCGGCGTGTTGCGTACCGAGAACGGCAAACAGGTCGCGCGCCATGACCTGACCCGACAAATTGCACCGAAGGGCAAGCTGGTGCAGCTCGTCAGCTTTGGTGAAGACGCCGCGGGCGAACTCTACGCAGTAGCGATTTCGGGATCGGTCTACCGCATTGTGGCGGCACCTGAGGCCAAGCCAAAGGCGGAAGGGACGACACGATAAACCCCGTTTGGGGGAATGGTCGGGGCGAGAAGATTCGAACTTCCGACCTCTGCAACCCCATTGCAGCGCGCTATCCAGACTGCGCCACGCCCCGACCTAATTCCAGCCATACCTGACCTACGGGAGGCCGTGTGATGGCAAGACGAGGATTCTACCGCCTCTCCTGAAGGGCACAAGAGAGCCCATTGAGAAGAGGCTCATGCCCTGCCCCAGCCCGTCCGCAAAAGCGGATGGCCCCTCCTGGGCCCTCAGCATTCATGACAAGTAAATCCACTGTACTCACCCTCAGCCTTGTAGGCCTGTTTGCGCTGCCCGCCAGCGCACAGGAGCAAGGCGAAGGCACTGGCGGCGCGCCCGTGACCTTAACCATAGAGACCGACCAACTCACCCCCGGCAAAGGTTCGACTTTCGCCGGCGTGGTCAATTGGACTGGTCAGGAACGCGCCTTTGACATGTTCAATACAGCAGGAGGCGCTGGTGGAACCTACCGACGCAACCTGCGCATCAGTAATCCAGACAGCGTTCAGTTCCGCGATGACATGCGCACGGCTCATGACAAGGGGTTCACTCTGTGGATGACCGTGATGGGCACGCCGCCTAGCCTCGCCACCGCGAGCACGGGCATTGAATTCGAGAGTGGACTTTCGCCTTCGGCCCGCTCCATGCCAAGCGACCCTGGGGCTTGGGCTGACGAGATTGTTGCCGAGCTCACTGATTTGCAGACGGAAGAAGGCATTCTCCCGGATTACATCGAGATCTGGAATGAACCGGATCGCCCAGAGTTCTTCAGTGGCAGCATTCAGGACTACCTAGTGCTTTATACCTACGCTTCCGAGCGCATTCGTGGTGCCTTCCCAGGCATTCGCATCGGTGGGCCGGGTGTAGCGATTGTCAATGCCACCATGGGCGGCACGGGTCCAGCTCTAGACGAGCTGATTCAGTTCGCAAGCCTGAACGATCTGCCACTCGACTTCTTGTCCTGGCACCACTACGAGTTCACCAACTCGATGTCTCTGGATAAAGCAGCCACCGAACTGCGCACCCTGGCGACCAGCCTCGGCATGCCCATGGTGGAAATGATTGTCAGTGAGTGGAACATCCACCCAGGCGTGACCCACTTCCCGCTCGATTTTGATCGTGCAGAAGCAGCAGCCAACTTGGCGGGTTTCCTGACCACCTCGTTGCAAGAGGGAGTGGACCGCAACATGTTCTTCCAGCTCGTCGACGTGACCGGGGAAACCGGTATGCCTGACCTGCAAGGTGGCGGCATGGGCAGCTTGACCACCCACGGCATTAAGAAGCCTTCTTTCCACGTCATGGAAACCATGCTGCAAATGCTGGCAGAGGATCAAGTCAAGACCACCTCGGCGGTTCCAGATCTTGGTGTCCGCGCCTTCACCACGCGTAGTGGAAACCGCGTTCGCATCGTCTTGTCCAACGTCCCGGTCAACACCGACTGGTTGTTGGAAGAACGCGCAAATGCCCTCGGCATGACTGGCGCAGACTTCTCGGCACTGGTGACCCCGGCTTTCCAGGCCGCTCCGTCGACGCCTCCTACGGTTCCTGAGCTGATGGCTGCTGGCCTCAGTGAAGACCTGGCCACTTCAGCTCTGGACATCTACCTGGAGCGCAAGAGCGCCCGGGCAAGCCGTTGGGCCAACCGTAACGTGCACCTCAAAGTGCGTCACCTTGGCAACTACACGCTTGGCGAGGTCACCCGCTTCGATGACGACCACAACGATCTGAGCGGCAACTCCTTGGGGCGTTTGAGCACTCACATTGCCCAGGCCGATCAAGAGGCGAAGCGCTTGACGCTAGAAGAACTAGCTGCGCACCTCACCTCGTTGGGGCACCCCACGACTTACCAACAGTTGGAAGGCATTATCGACCCCGATGCCTTCGCCACGGCCAACGGCCTCAATGGCGGCTTGTTGGATGAACTCAATATCATGTACCGCGACCGCTTGCACGACAACCGTCTTGCTTCGGCAGACACGCTTAACGCTCTTCCTTTCCTACAGGTGACGAGTGAAACGGCTGAGGCTGCTGGCGTGATTGATACAGGCGGCATGATCACATTGGAGTTGGCGCCGCACAGCGTCATGATCCTCGACATCAACCTCGATTAGGTCAGAACTCCCTCAAAAAAAGCCGCCATCGGGTCAAGCCGGTGGCGGTTTTGCCGTTGAGGAGTCGCCATCGAAGCGGACCAGTTGCATCGGCACAACCTAGAAGATACGCGCTTTTTTTCTATTTTGCTCTAAAGGCCCCCCGCCTGGGTCCGTCAATGGGCCACAGGCGGCGTTCAGCGAAGAAGGATTGCTAAACTGCCATGATGGGTGCCGGCGGTCGGAAACGATCGCCGGTTTTTCCCTTTCCTAGGGCGCCTAAGCGTCGGCGAGGAAAGTCCAAATCCCGCGCTGCCCAGAAGTCTCCTCGACGGAAACCCGGATCTCCTCAATCGGGAATTCGGGAAAGCGCTGGAGCAAGCGGTCGCGCAGTTGGGTGCCGACCCACCACGACAAGTTCTCGGCCGAGGTGTTGTTAATCGGGAGAACGATGATGTCTTCCTTGGGCGCACGGTAATCGCGCTCGCGGTATTGCACGCGGTAGTGGTCGCCATCTTCGACGACGCGCAACTCCCGATGCTCACCCGGAATCAGCCAGTGCTCATCGAGTTCATCGCAAAGTTCGCGGATCACTGGCTTCACGCGTTTGAAATCGAGCACTAAACCATGCTCACTCAACGCGCCCCCAACATGGCAGGTCACTTGGTAGTTGTGGCCATGCAGGCGCTCGGCAGAGCCATCGGGGAAGATGAGAAAGTGTGCCGCGGAGAACTTGAGGTACTCCTTCTCAATGAAAATCGCCCAGCGTTCCATATCTAAAATTGAATGCTTGTGAGTGGGAAGACTGGCCCTTCGCAGCAAGTGCGGGCCCAAGGCCAAGCCCCCAATGGTCCTTCTGGTTCGGTGGCCACGGGGCATGCGTTGCACACCCCGAAACCGCAACCCATGTAGGTTTCCAAACTCAGCCAAGCTTGGAGGTTTTGCTTGCGCGCATAGTCGGCAAAACCATGCAACAGGCCGGCTGGCCCGCAAGCCAGGAAATCTGCGTCGCGCGGAAGGGTGCCATTGGCCAATCCGGCGTCGAGGGCGGCAATCACATTGCCGTGGAAACCCAAACTGCCGTCGTCGGTGGCGGCGCGCAGGTCGATGCCATCGAGCGCGGCAAAGGCTTGGTAGTCATAAAGACGACTGGCTTCGCGGGCCCCATAAATCATGTGCGTGCGAGCGCCCGCGCCTTGCTGCAAACGCAAGCGTAGATAGTGCAGGAAGGGGGCGCAACCGACCCCACCCGCCACGATCACCACCGGGCGTTCGGGCGCAGGCAAGGTGAAGCCATTGCCGAGCGGCATGGTGCACAACACCTCTTGTCCGGGAGGGACGGCAGCCAAAGCCTGGGTGCCGCGGCCCATGATTTGGACCAAGAAGGTGGCACGATCCGGCGCCGGCAAGTCGTAGAGGCTAAAGGGTCGAGGAATCTCGGGACCGCTGCCGTCAGCCGGGGACAGCATGGCGAAGACCCCTGGGGCGACGTCGGTCATAGGTTCCGGCAATGCCAGTTCCATGATGATGGCGTCGGGACCAACCTCGCGGCGGCTGAGGAGGGTGCAGGGTGCCGTCCAGGCGGTGAGTTCGGCCGTAGCCATGGCAGGATTGTAGCCGCGTTTAGAATGAGGCTGTGGAGACCGTCTCGCCTCAACCCACTTCCGACCCGGGCAGCGCCGAAAATCCGGTGTTGGCCGCCGGCGTATTGCTGTGGAGTGGAACCGCAGACGCCCCACGATTTTTGCTGCTGCAGAATGCGCGCCACCACACCTGGAGCTTCGCCAAAGGTCATCTTGAGGCCGGAGAAGACCTGCTTGAGGGTGCCTGCCGGGAAGTGGAAGAAGAGACCGGGATCCGGCTGCAGCCGTCCGATTTGGTCGCGCAGTTTGCAGATTCGCACCTCTATCAAGTGCGCCCCCGAAAGTCTTCAGGTGATGACCTGATTTGGAAACGAGTGGTGATGTTCTTGGCTGCGCAAGCGATCTTGGAAGAAGATTTTGTGCTGTCCGATGAACACCAAGACTTTGCCTGGCTCCCCCTCCAACAGGCGGTCGCCAAGCTCGAACACGATGCCCTGCGCCGAAGCTTATGGCGCGCTCAAGATAGTCTGCGCGGGTTGACGCAAGCATGACCCTGAGCATTCCCGCTGCCGAAGCCCTCTTAGCCAAGCACTCCCCTGCCGACGAAGCTTGGCCGCGGCACTGTCATCAAGTTGCCAAAGTGGCGCGGCACATTGCCGAGGCCTTGCAGAAACGTGGTGTCATGAGTCCAGAAGACGCGCAGTTGCTGGAAGTGCAGTCCTTATTGCACGACATCGGCCGCAGCCGTACCCATGGTCCGCTACACGGATGGAGTGGTTATGTCATGTTGCGCGCTTTGGGGCATGTGCGGGAGGCGCGCGGGTGTCTGAGTCATTGGCTCAAGGGCCGTGACCTGCACGAGGTCCAGCCTTCCCGGTTATGGACCGCCGAGTTCGCCACGCGGGCATGGTCGGAACTGCATCCGCCACCCTGGACTTTGCTCGACAGCGCACTTTCGGTGGCCGATTCTTCGGTACAGCACACCACTATCGTGCCCTTGCGCCAGCGCCACGAAGATCTGTACACCCGTTACGGCGATTCGCCCTGGCTGCGGCGCGCCGCCGAGCTCGCGGAGCTTCAGGCCGAGCAACTCAGCGCGGCTTTAGGATGCTCGCTTGACGCTTACCTGGACCCCCTCTTCGGGGACCAGCTCGACTGAGCCATGAGCCCTGCCCCTTTGCCTGAATCTGCCATTCCTGAGGATGGCCTCGATCATTTTGCCGCGCGCATCACTGCCGCGGTGGCGCCGCTGATTAACCAGCAGGCGAGTGCTTTGCAGTTGGAGCGACCACGCCAAGAAGAGCATGGCGAGTTTTCCCTGCCATGCTTTCGCTTCGCTGCGGGTACTGGCGAGAAGCCGCCAGCTTTGGCCGCGCGCCTGGCAGATGCCATAGAGATTGCCGATGTCGAAGCCTCGGCCGTCGGGCCATTCCTGAACTTTCGCATTGCCAGCACCGCCATGGCTCAGGTGGTTTTGGCCGATGCCGGGCGCGAAGACTATGGCAGCGCCAAAGAAGGCTTGACCTCGATTGTCGAGTTCAGTTCTCCGAACATCGCCAAGCCAATGCACGTCGGCCATATGCGCACGACGGTGATTGGCGCCGCACTTGCGCGTTTGTTTGATCACCTCGGCCACAAGGTCATTCGCATCAATCACCTCGGGGATTGGGGCGCACAGTTTGGCAAGTTGGTGGCGGCATGGCGTCGTTGGGGATCGGAAGAGTCTTTGCTGACCGATCCGATCGATCACCTGCTCAAGCTTTACGTGCGCTACCACGAGGAAGAAGAGCAAGACCCGACTTTGGGGGAAGATGCCAAGGCTGCTTTCCAGGAGTTGGAATCCGGAGAGGACAACGAAACGCGCAAGACCTGGATACGTTTCACGCAAGAATCGCTGAAGGAGTTCCAAAAGGTTTATGACCGCTTTGGCATCAGCTTTGATTACTTACGCGGCGAGTCCTGGTATGAAGACAAGCTGGAAGGCTTGCTGGCTTGGTTGGATTCTTGCGGCGTGACCGAAGAGTCCGATGGCGCCACCATCGTCGACCTGACCTCCGAGGACATCAAAACGCCCTGCCTGGTCAAGACCGCGCATGGCACCACGCTTTACGCCACCCGCGATTTGGCTGCGGCGCGTTCGCGCTGGGATGAGTTCTCCTTCGACCAATCGCTGTATGTGGTGGGCGCCGAACAAACGCTGCACTTTCAACAGTTCTTCGCTGTTCTGCGGCGCTGCGGAGCCGATTGGGCCTCGCGCTTGGAGCATGTGCCCTTCGGCTTGATTCGCCTCGCCGAGGGCAAGCTATCCACCCGCGCCGGCCGCGTGATTTCGCTGAAAGAAGTCTTGGACCGTGCGGTGGAGCTTGCTCTGGCCGCGGTCGAAGAGAAGAATCCCGAGTTAGCGAACAAAGAAGAGGTTGCCGAGATCATTGGCGTTGGCGCCACCATGTTCCATGACCTCAAGCACCAACGTCAGAAAGATGTGGTCTTCGACTGGAAAGAGGTCCTGAGTTTTGAAGGCGACACCGGGCCGTACTTGCAATACACCTATGCGCGTTGCGGCAGCATCTTGCGCAAGGCCGGCAAGCCAGCCGACCGCGACAATTTCGATTCCAGCTTGGTCGCTGAGGAAAGCCGCGAGCTGTGCATCGCCCTGGGTCGTTTGCCCCAAGCCATTCGCGAAGCCGCGCAAAAGCGCGAACCGATGATCGTGGCGCAAGCACTGTTACGCATCGGCGCCGCGGGCAATGTTTACTACCGCGAGAATCGTGTGCTCGGTCTCGAAGACCCAGCTCAAGAGAACGCACGTTTGGTGGTTCTCGAAACGCTGCGCAACACGCTGTCGATGGGCCTAGGCCTACTCGGTATCCGCTGCCCAGAGGAAATGTAGGCATGGGCGACTCCCGCACCCTGCGCCTCAACTACGCCGATTGGCTGCGCGATGTCCCCGACTTCCCCAAGCCGGGCATCGTGTTCAAAGACATTTCGCCCCTGCTCCAAGATGGCGAGGCCTTCGCCGCTTGCATCCAGGATCTGGCCGAAGCTGCTCGCGCCCATGGCCCCACCCGCATCGCCGGCATCGAATCGCGTGGCTTTCTGTTCGGCACTGCCCTGGCGATTGAGCTTGGCATCGGTTTTGTGCCGATTCGCAAGCCGGGCAAGCTGCCGTGGCAGACTTTCGCCGAGTCCTACGAGCTCGAATACGGGCAGGACACGCTCGAAATCCATACTGATGCCAGCGCTGCCGGCGAAGCGGTCTATCTGATCGATGACTTGCTCGCGACCGGCGGTACCGCAGAAGCGGCGGCGAAATTGATTCGCCGCACCGGTGCCGAGGTCGTCGGCTGTGGTTTCGTGGTTGAATTGGGCTTCCTCAACGGGCGCGATGCCCTGCATGGCCTGTCCATCGACAGCCTGCATCACATCGACTGAGCGCTCCAGGGGGGAGAAATCGCCGCCGCTAGCGCCTAGAATCCGTCAATGGCGACGGAAACCTCCCCTCCCCCTCACGATCAGGTCAGCACTCAAGACCTGTGGGTGGCCTACAAGGAAAAAGGCGGCGACGATCTGCGCGAGGAACTGGTCAACCGTTACCAACCGACCGTGCGTTTCCTGGCTGAGCGCCAATGCTCCAAGCTGCCGCGTTCGGTAGATGTGCAAGACCTTATCCAGGAAGGCAACTTTGGCCTGATGGATGCCATCGAGAAGTTTGATCTCGACCGCAACATCAAGTTCAAGACCTACTGTTCGCGGCGCATCACCGGCGCCATGCTCGACTCGCTACGCGGCGGCGACTGGGTCCCGCGCTTAGCACGCAAGCGTTTCGCCGACATCGGCCGCTTCCGCGATGACTTTGAAATCAAGCAGGGTCGTCAGCCGTCGATTCAAGAAATCGCCGATGCCCTCGAACTCAAGGTTGACCAGGTGCGCCATGCCGAAATGACCAGCATGCATTCGGTTTCGGACCGTCGTTCGGCGCCCACCGAAGCTGGCGATAGTCAAATCGACACCCTAGGCGAATCTGGCGAGATCAACCCCCTGGATTTGGTCCACCGCAAGGATTTGGTCGAAGTGCTCACCCGCTCCCTCACCGAGCGCGAGCGCCTGATCCTGCAGCTGTACTTCATTGAAAGCCGCACGTTAAGCGAGATTGGCGAAATGCTCTCGATCACCGAGTCGCGTGTCAGCCAAATCCGCACCAACACTCTGGAACGCCTGAAGCAGCGGCTGGCTGAGCATGCCGACCACTTCCAGGCCTGAGCCAGAGCCCCAAGCGCTCGATGGGGCGCGCCTTTTGCGCCTGCTCTCGGCTTCGCGCCAACTTGCCACAAGGTTAGAGGTGCTGCCGCTATGCGCGAGCACCAATGACACCGCGCGCGAAGCTTTCGCAAGTGGCAAGAGCATTTCTGGCACCTTGTTTAGTGCGGAAGAACAGCAAGGTGGTCGCGGGCGTCGTAGCCGGGATTGGTGGAGCGGACCGAAAGAGCAAAATCTGGCGCTGACCTTGGTCGCCAAGGAATGTCTGGTCGACGCCCCGGTGTTTGGTTTACTCAGCGCTGTTGCTTTGGCCGATGCCTTGGAATCCTGGCCGGGACAGCAATCCGTGGTCGCCTTGAAGTGGCCTAATGATTTGCTCTTAGATGGCGCCAAGGTCGCCGGTTTCCTCGGCGAACTCATGTCTGGCAGCGAAGGCCGAACAGGCTGCCTCATGCTCGGCCTCGGCATCAACCTTCGTGTGGCCCCCCCGGCAGAGATCGCCCCCTACCGAACCACCTCGCTCCACGCGGCCCTTGAAGAGGGCGCACCCGCACCCGACCGCACTCTGTTCTTGGCGCAATGGCTGTGGCAACTGGAGCGTCGCTTGCGTCAGTTCCAATGCGCGGGCCCCGAATCCTTTGAGCAGCGCTTTCTGAGCTTGCTGCAGCGCTGGGCGCCGTACGGCATTCACGAAGAACACAGCGACGTGCGCGGCCCGTTGCTAGAATTCTCGCTCGCCGGTGGCCTCTGTTGGGGCCCAGAATCGGCCCCCATTCGTCGGCCGCTCAGTTGGTTGACCTCACTCCACGCCCTGACCCGATGACTCGTAAAAACGGCCGCCTTGCCGACCAACTACGCCCGCTTAGCTTTGAGCGCGGCTACACCAACCACGCCGACGGCTCGGTGTTGGTTCACGCTGGCGAAACCCGGGTCCTGTGCACGGTTACGGTCACTCAGGGAGTGCCCAGTTGGCGCCGCGAATCCGGCGCCGGTTGGCTCACCGCAGAATACGCCATGCTGCCGAGCGCAGTGGTGGGGCGGAAACGTCGGGAGCTGCAAAAGCGCGACGGTCGCAGCGTGGAAATTCAGCGTTTGATTGGCCGCTCCCTGCGTGCGGCGATTGACCTTCGTGGTTTACCTAACCACACCTTGAACATCGACTGTGATGTGCTGCAAGCCGATGGCGGCACGCGCTGTGCCAGTATCTGCGGCGCGATGGTTGCCTTGCATGATGCACTGCATGTCATGTCTGATAAGGGCAAATTGGTGCACTGGCCCTTGAAGCGCTGGATTGCAGCCATTTCCGTCGGCCATGTCGGCGATGATCTTCTGCTCGACCTCGACTACAAAGAAGACTTCGCCGCCGAAGTCGACATGAATGTAGTCGCCACTGGCGATGGCGAACTGATTGAAGTGCAGGGCACCGCAGAAGGCGAGCCCTTCCCCCGCCACCTGCATGATGGCTTGCTCGACCTTGCTCTTGGCGGCACGGCAAGCATTTTGGGAGCCATGCAAGAGGCCGTAGGCGCGGTCAAAACCTAATGCGGCGCGGCCGCCGGTGGCGCTGGCCCGCACGTGTGGCCTTGGTTATCGGCCTGTTTGCCACAGGCTGGATTGGGCTCGGTTGGTTTGTCTTCGGCTTGCGCCTGCCTCCGCTGCAGTGGGAGCCAGCAGCCCTGCCCTACGCCGGGGAAGGGGAGAACTTCCGCGTCGAAGCCGACGGCGCCACCTTCCTAGGCGAGGAAGATGGCGTGTTGCAGTTTTTCGCCTTCGTGCCCGAGCCGATGTTCTTGGTCACTTGTAAAGAGGTCACCACAGCGCAGTTTTCCGTGGGCAATATTCACCCCGAGGCGATCGAAGATGGCTTTGCCTCTAGTGAACAGCGCAACCTAGTTCGTGAGTACGCGCTCCCAGTCTCTCCCGACCAGGGCCTGATGGTGCGCTTGAATTTCCCGCAGCGCGAGCAGTATCGCTTTGCGGCGCTTGGCGACACCGGTGGCGAGAAAGAACTGGGCATCGCCCTGGAACGCGCTGCCGATTTGGGTGCAGACTTCCTGTTGCATCTTGGTGATTTGCACTACACCGAGCGCGGCATCTTTAACGCCGCCACCCATGCAGCGAAGGCGAGCATCCCGATGTACGCCACCATTGGCAATCACGACTTCCATCGTGGTCGCGAGCATCCGGTGAAGGATTTTCAACGCTTGTTTGGGCCGAGGAATAGTTTTTTCACTTTGGGCGGCGTCAGTTTTCTCAACTTAGACACCGCTGCCGACACCTATCCAGCGAGTGGCGGGGACCGCGGCAAGATGGTGCGCGAACTTTGGGATCAAGCCAATCCGGAAGCCGATTGGGTGGTCTTCACTCACCGCCCTTTGGCCGACCCGCGCGTGGCACTTGGACATATTCCAGCGGAAAAGGATCATGCCTTGCATCACCAGGGTGAAGTCGAATGGCTTCAAGAGGCTTATAACCACTTCGGCGTCGACTTGGTACTCAATGGCCATATCCATGCCAGCTATGGCACCGAGATGCAAGGAATCCCAACCTGGATTGTTGGCAACGGCATGCAGCTGAGCGAAACCGGACCCAGCGGCGAACCGCTGATTCTGCTGGGAGATTGGTCTGCAGATGGAGAGGGGCTGCAATGGCACACTGAGCCATTGAACGCGCCTTGACAGGAATGGATACTTGATTAGCATGAAACTATTTCTACTGTTCCTTGCCACACTGCTTGGCGCTTCTGCCGCACCACTTCCAAATCAAGATCCATGCACCACAGCAACTTGTGCCTGTGATGCCAGTATGACCTTCGGCACAGGTTCCGCATTGGGAGGTAGCTGGAAAGACATTACTCATGTCAGCTTAGGAGTCGTCGCGCAGTTCAAGCTTCTTCCTAAAATGAATGGCACCGAGGAGGATGCCTTACATGATGGCGTCTATGCAAAGCCGATTCAAGGTTGCGAATGCGAGGCGGACCCCTGTGGTTACGAATTCAGCCTGGAAATCCAAATATTGGACATGGGGACCGCTACCGGCACTCCAAAATTTGGCTTAAGTGACCCGGGAACAGGAACCAGTGAAACCGGGACTTTAACCCAAGACCCCATTACAAACCAATGGACCTACCAATCCTCTAACCTAAAGAGGGCATTGTTCTGCGGTAACCCATCAGTAACCATGAAGCTCGTTCTTGGAGATGGGACGAATGTCTGGGGGAATGCAAACGTGGAGCTCAAATGCCCTGATTGCCCAGGTTCATGAAGGCTGGGGCTCTCCTTACGGCCATTCTTCTGGCGTTCGCCATCCTTTGGAAGTGCAGCCTGGGACCCACCGGAAATATGGTGGACGCTCCTACTGCGGAAGGCGGCTCCATAGCCGCTACCAATGATTCGCTTTTGGAAGAATGGCAAGGTTCAAAGAATGATTTAGAACGATCAGTCATCAGTAATGGCGTCTCGGAAGATCTTCTCAATAGAATCCGAAGTGACTTTGCCGCTATTTATCCAAGTCGATATGCCGAGGGCCTTGACTTATTCCTAAAAAGCCAAGAGGAACGGTTAAGTGCCCTAGTGAACTTAGGGGAACCACTTCCCTTGGATCGATTTTTGAGAAGCCAACAGCATCTTCTCGGTGAAGTGCCCTTGCGCCACAAAGATGAGTTAGAGTCGTGCAATCTTTTTCAAATGGACCATTTGCAGCTTCTACTTACGGGGCAAAATCGGTCTTTCATCCTGTTTGGCAACCGATCCCCTGAGCATTGGCTACAATTTCCAATCGAGAAGCTGGAGAAAGATCCTTTTCAGTACCCGCCCGATGTCATCTATGCCTACCTAACCGGCAATCCTCTTTCTAATCCTGAACTCATTGAGAAAATGGCCGATATTCGTGCCAATACCCTCTTGGCTTTGGCCGATCACCACCAACGATGGTGGCTTGCAGACAGGATTGCTGAGGGCATTCTTCAGGTAGATTACGGTCTGGATAATCACACTCCCGGCTATGACGCGGCGGTCAAGCTTGCCTTGGAGCAAGTGGGAATGGCGCAGAGCCTGCAGGATGAGGAAGACATGATCATGCATCGCTACCTCAATCAAATCCGCTACGAGGCGCAGCTGGCGAATCCGGATATCGTCGTCCGCTAGTCGCTTGACGGAATCCGGCCATATCGACACACTTGGGGCATGAATCTGGCACAAGCCCGCGACAAGAAGGTGATCTGTGGTGTCCTTGGCCTGCTGATTGGCAGCCTAGGCATTCATAAGTTCGTCCTTGGCTACACGAAGGAAGGAGTCATCATGCTCCTGCTTTGCTTTACTATTGTTCTGGCCCCAGTCATGGGCATCATTGGCTTTATTGAGGGCATCCTGTACCTCACTAAGTCCGACGAGGAGTTCCTGGACACCTATATCAACGGCCAGAAAACCTGGTTCTAAGGAGCGCCTTTGCCCGCGGTGGCCCGCCATTGCGGCGGTAGAATGTGGGGATGCAACGCATCCTGCTTGCCTCGGGAAATGCCAAGAAATTGGCCGAGCTTCATGACCTCACCGCTGACCTACCGGTTGCGTTGCTGGGTCCGGAGGCCCTGCCCGATGGCCTGCCCGAGGTCGATGAGGACCAGGACAACTTCCTCGACAACGCCATCAAAAAGGCGCGCAGTGCCGCACAGGCCGCTGCTGCGCAACTGGGCCCGGACATTTGGGCCCTGGCCGATGATTCCGGCCTTTGCGTCCACGCCCTCGATGGTGCCCCAGGCGTTTATTCCGCGCGTTACGCAGGTGTCGAAGACGAAGGCCGTGACGCGGCCAACAACGCCAAACTGTTAACTGCCCTTGACGGCGTCGCCGAAGAGGACAGAGGCGCCAGCTTTTGGTGTGTGATTGCCGTCGCCCGTGCCGAGGAAACTCTGTTCGCCGTGGAGGGTTCGGTTCCTGGCCGGATTTTGACCGCTGCAGACGGCGTCGACGGCTTCGGTTACGACCCGCTGTTCTATCATGAGCCCTCTGGCAGCACCTTCGCCCGCCTTTCGGCGCAGGAGAAAGCGGCTGTCAGCCACCGAGGTGCCGCTGTCGCGCGCCTGCGCAACATTCTGACCTCGGTCCTGCCCGCCGCGCGCTGAGCGCTATCCATGAGCAAGAACTTCCCGCCGGAGCGCATCCGCAACTTCTCCATCATCGCCCACATCGACCATGGCAAGTCGACGTTGGCCGACCGGTTTTTGGAGATCACGGGAGCGGTGGATACGCGCAAGCGCCAAGCGCAGCAGCTCGACTCGATGGACCTCGAACGCGAGCGCGGAATCACGATTAAGGCCGCCGCAGTTTCTCTCACCACCATGGTTCATGGCGAGGAGTACCTGCTCAACCTGATTGACACGCCTGGCCACGTCGACTTCGCCTATGAGGTGGAGAAGTCCTTGCAGGCATGTGAAGGCGCCTTGCTGCTGATCGACGCCGCGCAGGGGATTCAGGCGCAAACCGTGGCCAACGCTTCCTTGGCGATGGAGCAGGACATGACCATCATCCCGGTGTTCAACAAGGTCGACCTTCCCCACGCCCGTCCGGAAGAGATTGAGGATGAGCTTGAGAATACCTTGGTCTTGGAGCGCGACTTGGCCATCAAATGCTCGGCGAAGACCGGCTTAGGCGTGCCCGAGATTATTGAAGCGATTGTCGATCGCATTCCCGCTCCGGAAGGTGACCCCGAAGCTCCCTTGCGCGCACTCATCTTCGATGCCAAGTACGACGAATACCGCGGCATTGTGGTGTATCTTCGGATTGTGGATGGCACCATTCGCAAAGGCGATATGGTGCACATGCTTGGCGCCGACGCCGACTACGAGGCAGTGGAACTCGGCAAGTTCACCCCAGTCGCGGTGCCCCACAAGCAGCTTTCGGTAGGCGAGGTGGGCTATTTCATCTCCAACATCAAGCGCCTGGAAGATGTGCGCGTTGGTGACACTATGACCGTCGCCAAGGGCGAACGCGCGGCAGCGTTGACTGGCTACCGCGAGCCACAACCGATGGTGTGGTGCGGCATTTATCCGGTTTCGAGCGGTGACTTTGAAAACCTGCGCGCGGCACTAAACCAGCTCAAGCTCAACGACAGCTCCATCATCTTTGAGCCGGAGTCTTCCGATGCTCTCGGTTTCGGATTCCGTTGCGGTTTCCTCGGTTTGCTGCACATGGAAATTGTGCAGGAGCGCCTGGAGCGTGAATCGGGCATCGATGTGGTGCAAACTGCGCCCACCGTGCCCTATCGCATGGTCATGAACGACGGCGAGGTCAAGGACATCCACTCGCCAGGTGAGTTGCCCGACCCGACCCAGTTCCAGGAAATTCACGAACCGATTGTGACCACGCACATTCTGGTCCCGGCGACCAACATCGGCGTGATCATGTCGATGTGTTCCGAGCGCCGCGGCAAGTTCTTGCGCCAGGAGCATCTGTCGGCAAACCGCGTCATGCTGACCTGGGATTTGCCTTTGGCCGAAATCATCTTCGACTTCTATGACAAGTTGAAGTCCGGCACCAAAGGCTACGGCACCATGAACTTCGAAGAACCGCGTTTTGAAGCGGCGAAGTTGGTCAAGCTGCGGATTTTGGTTTCCGGAACCGAGGCCGATGCGCTATCGGTCATCTGCCACCACAGTGACACCCAACGTCGTGGTCGCGCAGTTCTTAAGGTACTGCGCAAAGAGATTCCCCGCCACCAGTTCGAGGTCGCCTTGCAAGCTGCCGTCGGCGGCAAGATTGTGGCTCGCGAGAGCATCCGCGCGCTGTCGAAGAATGTGACGGCCAAGTGTTACGGCGGTGACATCTCGCGTAAGCGCAAGCTGCTACAAAAGCAGAAAGAAGGCAAAAAGCGGATGAAGAACATCGGCAACGTAGAAGTCCCGCAAAAGGCATTCCTTGCGGTGCTCTCTACCGACGACAGCTAGGCGCGGCGAGTCTGTAACTCGCGCCCACCCCTGCGCTACTCTTAGGCGTGGCCTCCCCTAGCCCTTTGCCCCGCCGCTGGTTGTTATGGCTTGCCCTAGTTGGCTTGCTTGCGGTGGTGGCGGTGTTGTGGTGGCAGGAACCCACAGGAAAGTCGCCCGGATCCTGGAACCAAGACCAACAGGCAGAACTTCCCGCAGCAGGCTCGCTCGACCAAGATTTCGTCGCGAGTCCACTAGAAGCAGAGTCTGCGCCCAACCGCGAGGTCGATCGCCAAGAAGACCCAAGTCTTGCGCAACCGGGAGCACCCCAAGCGGAAATTCGTGTTTGGGTTACGACTTCCGATGAGGAGGAGCGGGACTCGCCTCCACCGCGTCCGGAGCAATGGACTGCTGTTGCGCAAATCTGGTTTGAGCAAACCGGCGAAACAGAACGGTTGGAAATGCCTTTCAACCAGCACGGCTTGGCTACCTTCCGTTTTGAGGAAGACACTCACGTCGATTGGTTTGCGGCAGTCCCACCGAGATCAAGCGCCTATGGATTTGAGCGTGTGGAAGAGCATCTGGACTACACCCTTGGCGAGGTCGAAGAGGTTTTCGTACAGGTTGGCTTCGGCGGCATGCTCCAAGGCAAGGTCGTCGATACCGCGGGCAAGCCATTGGCCAATGTGCCGGTGCACTTAATGCATGACGAAGGCGCTCAGATTCAGTTCACGCCGGGCTATCTGCAAACGACCACCGATGAAGCCGGCAAATTTGTTTTCGGCCGACTCACCGAGGGTAATACGTGGACCGTTGCCGTGCCTCCAGGGGAGTGGCTGATGGTCAACCCAACCTTCGACAATCTCGACTATGGCGCCGGCGTCACCGATGTTTCGGCCGATCCCTTGCCTTCCGATGTCGGCACCTTGGTGGTCATGCGCGGAGAAATGGTCGATCTCCAGGTTGTGGACTCCCTCGGCCAAGGCGTACCGGGAGTTTATGTCGATATCGTTCCCCTACGTTATTTCAATGCACAGTACCGAACGCCTGAACCGGAGGACTACGGCTGGGCAGGAGTAGAAGTCCCATTCGAAGACTTGGCACGCGATCAATTTCTGTCTGGCCAGCAGGTCGCTGAAGTGGAGGATCTGTATGACGACTACGAAGTGGAAGATGACCAACTCCAGGATGCGCCTTACGCCGATTCCTATGGTTTCACCACTGGTCGCGATGGCCATGTCGATTGCCCTTTAGTACCCGGCCAATACGAAGCCATCTTTGATGACTACCCAGGCCAGTATCAGTTGCCCGAAGACCAGCATCAGCCTTTGCGTTTTGCCTTTTCGACCGAGCAAGACTCGGTGAGCTTTGCCTTGCCGACGACCCTCGGCGAAATCCGTGGTCGGGTGCTCGATCAGGAGAATCGCGCAGTCGCCTACGCCACGGTCAACCTATACAACGACTACCTAGATCTCTATCTGAAGACAGACGCCGAAGGACGCTTCGTCGCGCCGGGTTTGAGCTTGGAAGCACCTTGCTATTTGGAAATCTGGGAGACTTTGGATAATGATCGCACCTTTGCCGCCGCGTCGTGGGAGCTATTCCCTTCGACCACCAAAGAGGAACATATTCTTAAGGTGCAAGATGCCCTGGACTGTTTTATTCACGTCCGCACCACAGGCGAGGTTCCCATTCCACCCGATGGGCGCCTAAGACTCCTGAACTGGACTCCAAACGACCGCACCCCGGCCGCCGTCGACCCGGACTGGCTGAGCAAGGTCACGACCGAAGTTCAGCTTGGCCGGGACGCCTATGCTCTCTTCGGTGGTTTTCTTCCTGGCACGATTGAAATTGCACTCTACTTACCGGACCCCCATGCCGGTCACGATGCACGCGGGCGCCCACGGAAAACGTTTGTTGAGTTCCAACGCTGGAACCTTGAAGTCACCGGCACTGCGCATACGCTGAAGGTGGACTTAAGCGGGTACCAAATACCGGAACCCAAGCAGACCAAGTACCGAGTGCAAATCACTAACGCCGTGACGGGGCGCGACTCGATTGTGGGCGCCTTGCATGCCAAACTGGAGAATCCGCGCACAACTCTCGCCACCCAAAGTGACACCGGCTTCTTCAGCTTCACCACCCGCCAAGATCGCGTCTTTGTCACGATTCTCGCTCGCGGTTATCGGCCCTATCGAGAGTGGTGGCCCGCGACGACCGCACCTTCGGTGGAGCGCACCATTGCCCTAACGCCAGAAGACAGTCGGCTTTACCTCAAATTGGTCGACCGTAATGGCGAAGCCATTCCCGATTGCGAGGTAGCCCTGTTTGCCGCCGATGGCGCCACCCCCCAGCTGGCCGATGTCGAGATCAATGCCAGCTATGCCACGCTACGCTCCACCGCAATGCTGCAAAATGGCCGGCTCACCCTGCGCATGGTGCCTCCTGGGCGCCTGCTGTTGAAGCCCAACCTCTTTGGCTACCAGGGCGCGAGCGCGTGGGTCGATGTGCCTCAAGCTCCAGCTGGCACCAGCATGACTGCCACACTCGACCAAACCCTCGAAGAGGTTCGTCAAGAAGTCCTGTTCTTGGAACAGGAGGAGTAACCAGCGCCCGGCTTTCGGTTAGGCTGGGACATGGCCCCTGGAAGCTCTCTCGGCCGTGTCTGGCTGCCCCTATTTGCCCTTCTCGCCATCCTCGCGCTGGTGCTGTGGCCACCGCAGAAGGACACTCCCCCGGAAACACCGCCTGAGATTGTCGTCGAGGAGAAGCTTCCCGAGGCTGCAGACCCCCTGAATTTGGAAGCCGCCGAGGCTTCAGCTTCCTTGCAGCGAGAAGAAGTCACGAGCGAAGGTCTTTCTGGCCTAGATCCCGAGGTCCCGCCGGAACAGCAACTTGCGGTGCGCGTTTGGATTAGCACCAAAGAGGACGGACAACCGATTTCTCCTCCAGAAGATGTCGAGCAATGGACTGCGGTGGCGCAAACTTGGTTGCGCGAGACCAATGAAACCTTTCGCTTCGAGGTGCCCTTTTCGCGCCAGGGCATGGCCGCCTTTGTGTTCCTGGAAGACACCCACGTCGATTGGGTCGCCGCCATTCCTCCAGCCACCAGCAAGTATGGCTTGATGACCTATGAGGGCCACGATGACTACTCGCCCGGGGATCAAGACCGCCACTTCTTTACCGTTGGACCCGGTGGAACCCTGCGCGGCAAAATCATTGACCACATGGGCAACCCCGTTGGTGGCGTGCCGGTGGAGCTCATGCACGACAGCGGAGCCGCTTTGGATTTCACTCCAGGATTTATCTCCGTACTGAGTCAAAGCGATGGACAATTTGAATTTCGTCCGGTCCAGAGTGATCGATTGTGGACCGTTGCCGTACGGCCCGGAGATTACCTGATGCTGAAACCGACCCTGGATGAACTCGGGAATGGCCTCGGCATGGCTCATGTACCACCTGGCGGTGGCACTGTGAGTGTCGGCACTTTGCAAGTGATGCCCGGCGCCAGCGTTTCCCTAAACGTGACCGATTCGCAAGGTGTTGGTGTACCAGCAGTCGATGTGTCCATACGACCACGTAGATATGAAGGATCTTTCTTACGCCAACCCGATTGGGAAGATGACTTGGTCGTATTGGATCCCCTAAGCAGTGATTCCACTTCGGCGCAGGCAAGGAAGCAGCGCGAAGCCAGAGAGGCCAGTGCGCGACCTGCGGCGGGCAGAGTTGACCCCTATCTAGATAACTATTACTTCCGCACCAATCGGGCCGGGCGGGCCATGTTGCACATGCCGCCTGGAGAGTATCGCCTGTATTTGAGTGACTATCCTGGCGAAGACGAGAGCCAGGAAATGTTCCTCGACTTCAGCACGCGGCAACCCACGCTGCACATGACGATTTCAGGAACACTCGGCACCATCCGCGGCAAACTCCTCGACGAACAGGATCGGCCACTCGCCTTTGCCAGGCTCTGGTTGGAAACGCCGAGGGACAACCTCAATATCAACACGAACAGCAAAGGTGAATTCCTATTCGAGAAGTTGCCGATTGGCGAGGAGTACACCTTGCGTGTCCTTGAAACCGGAAGCAAAGAAGTTTTGGCCGCCCATGTCTGGCACCCTGTGCCAAGCATGCTCGATGACCCTCAGGAGTACCGCGTTCAGCGTGGGCATCGCTTGGGGATTCACGTCGTAGATACCGAGGGTACCCCCTTAAAACAAGGACGCATTCAGCTCTTGAGTTGGCAACCCAATCTGGGGGACCCGCCGCCCCTAAACCCAGATTGGTTCACGCTCATGCGCCGCGATGGCGGCATGAATCGTCGTGGATACACTTCCTTCTCAGGATTGCTACCTGGGACGCTGGAAGTCGCTTTGCTTTTGCCTGTGGGCACTGGCGAGTTTGACTCCAATGGCCGAGCTCTGGTCACTTGGCAAGAACATCAGCGTTGGTTTTCCCCGATCGACGGCACTGCACAACAACTCACTGCCGACCTGAGCACCTACGTACCCCCTGCCCATCATCAAACGCGGCATTTGATTACAGCAGTGGACCAAGATACTGGGAAAAGTGTGGGCGCCGCGCGTTTGTCATTGGCGATGAAAAATCCCAACCTGCAAAACGGAGCAACCAATTCCAGCGCCCGCTTTGTCATTGACATGCGCCGTGGCGAAATCGAAGTCGAAATCCTTGCTGCAGGCTACCGTCCATGGCGCGGCACCTTTGCCGCAGTGGATGCCCCCACCGCCGAGCATGAGATTCGCATGGTTCCGGAGAACTCTCGCCTAGTGATTCAGCTTCGAGATCGGAACGGCAATAAGCTAGCTGATGGCCCGGTTGCTTTGGAAGATTTACAAGGGCAACCCGTGCGCGCCGATGTTCGCCCCGGCCGGCGATACCCAAGGCTGCGCACCACGGCCTACCTGCAAAACAGCCAGCTGACTTTGGCCATGGTGCCTGCTGGAACATTAGTCATGCGCTTGAGCAACTACGATGACCCGAAGGCCGTTGCCATTCTGGAAATCCCCCAGGCGCCCGCAGGCCAAGTGCTCACTGCCAACTTGGATTGGGGCCCCTAGGAGTAAGCACGTATCTTAGAGAACCGTTTCGACCAAGGAGTTGGTCAAGGTCGAGGTCGTGACCACCAAAGCCTGGGTATACAAGGTGATTCCGGCTGCACCAGAAGGCACAGTTAGACCCACCGAAGCTACGCCAGTGACATCGGCCGAAGCAGACGATAGAACGTTAATCGGAGCGCTCATGTCGGCCACACCGAATGGGGTGGTGGTTGGACCGGAGCCCGCCAAAGAGTAGGCAAAGGTGACGGCGTCGCCCAGGGTGAGGTTGCTGACCGAGAAGGTCGCGAGCTGACCAGCTGTGAGGTTGGTGATGCTGTACACCGGACCGGTTGGGCCGATATCGCAAGACCAGTTATCAAACCAACTGTCACCGAAGGAACTGATTCCGAAAGTGTCTCCGGTCACAGGGAAAGAAAAGCTATTGATGCCCGTTCCCTGGAAGGTCTCTGTGCCGCCAGCAAGGCTGTCGATTGTGACCACAGCGATGTCTCCACTATTCGTGAAGGACAAGGTCATAGTGCCCGTGGCAATCGGCGTGGCCAAGTCGAAGAACAGACTTGAGCCATCCCAGCCACCGGCGTTGATGGCCGAATTGAAGAACAGGCGATCGAAGAGGCCGTCGCCATCGTTATCTTGCAGCTTAGTTTCCACTGCGCTCCAAGTGGCTGGATTCAAACCAGCAACCAGACCCACAAAGTCACCGCCAAAGCCATTCATGATGAAGTCGACCGACTGCGTGGAGTCGGCAAAGTCGCCAGTCAAGGTGGCATGGTGCATGAAGCCAAGGAAGAACCGGTTGTTGGCTTTGCCTTGGTTCGCTTCAATCTCAAATACGCCGTCATCTACCACCCAATCAGGTCCTGGAGTACCGGCATCGGGACGGTTGAAGTCATCGGAGGCGGACTGCGCCGAAGCGGAGCCTGCGGCGACGGCTGCCACCAGAATGGTAGAGAGAGTAAGCTTCATGGCCACAGCATAGCATCTTCGGGGAATTCCCTGGGGAATATGTGTGATTTCCCCTTCTCCCGCGGCAGTGGGCCTCGCCCGCCACTCGCGCCTTCCTCCCGCTTGCTAGAATTCCCGGTTCATGGGCTCCTCAAGCCAAGATTCGTCCCCCGCTCCCACCAAAGAAAAGAGGGAGCGGAGCAAGCACCCCTTCCGCGAGAATATCGAGGTCGTGGTCTTTGCCATCGTCATGGCCATGGGGCTGAAGATTTTCGCGGTCGAGGCCTACCAGATCCCCACGGGATCGATGCAGCCGACCCTGATGGGCACCAACCTGGTCGACCCCAAGACCGGCCAGCCTTCTGGCGGCCTGCATGACCGGGTTCTGGTCGACAAGATCAGCTACTGGTTCCGTGACCCCGAGCGCTGGGAAGTCACCGTTTTCCGCTACCCGCTGTTAACCCACAACAATTACGTCAAACGCTTGGTTGGGCTTCCGGGCGAACAACTGTGGATTCAGTTCGGCGATTTGTTCGCGCGACCACTCGGTAGCCAAGACGAGTTTGTGATTTTGCGCAAACCGTGGAAGGTGCAGGAGCACTTGTGGAAGTCTGTGTTGCCACGCATCGGCGATGACGCAACACAGTGGCACGGTTGGCGCCGCAATGGCGCTCTCGACGCGCGCGCCAATGGCGACCTGCAGTTTGAAGGCGGGGCGTCGGCCACGGTGGAATACGACGTCAAGGTTCGTGACGACTACAAAGATGGGTACCCGGAAGCGGTTTGGTACCGTCTACCTACGTCTGGTGGCGCCACGCAGCGCAATATCCAGAGTGATCTTCGCTGGCAGTTCACCTTGGAGGGTAGTGCGCAATCGGGCTCTCCGTTCTTGGCCACCTTCGAGGCTGGGCCTTTCCCGCTAGAGCTGCGCATTGCGGCCGACGGGCAACTTCGCCTAGAACTTCCGGACGGACAAGAGTTCACTGCCGAGGTGGACTTGAGCCAAGGCGCGATGGAATTTGATTTGGCTTTCTGGGATCACCAGGTTCGTCTATACCTGAATGGAGAAGAGCTGTTGTTCCGCAAACTGGATCTCAAGCCCAAGCGAGCCACGCGCAATCGCACCACCTTCCGCTCCGAAGGCAAATGGTTGTTGAGCCCGATCACGCTCGCGCGAGACATTTATTACATTGAACCTCGTAACAGCGGCACGCCTCTATTCGACATTCCTGAAGGCCATTACTTCATGATGGGCGATAACACGCAGAATTCCCTGGATTCGCGTGACTGGACCATGGAAGTCCTCACTTTTGATCCACCCTTGGCCGACGGTTCCTCGGTGATTCGCGGCGATCAAATGGATCATGGTGTCGACCCAGTGTTCGATAACCCACGCTGGAGTCGCGACCGCACCATGATGACTTTCCGCGATGAGTTCGGTGAACTGCGTACCTTCACCACCGATCAGCTCAAGGGAATCGGCGACATTGAGCAACCCGCGCCATTTGTCCCTCGCGAATACATTTTGGGCCGCGCCTTAGCTGTCTTCCTTCCGGTGCCTCCCTTCGCACCAGTCGCGCGCATTGGTTTGGTCCGTTAGGCGCATCGATACGCATGAGTGATCTCCTCAGTACCGAAGGCTTGTGCAAGTCTTACAAGGGTCGGCAAGTCGTCGATCATGTTGGCTTGGCGGTCGCGCCAGGTGAGATTGTTGGTCTGTTAGGACCCAATGGTGCTGGCAAGACCACGACCTTTCGCATGTGCATGGGCATGGTTAAGCCCGATGAGGGCCGCATCCAGTTCCGCGGACAAGATGTCACCACTAGCCCTATTTATAAACGGGCACGTTTGGGCTTGGGATATCTCGCGCAAGAGCCTTCGGTCTTTCGCAAACTCAGTGTGCTCGACAACTTACTGGCTGTATTGGAAGTGCGGCGCATCCCCAAGGCGGAGCGATTACGTCGTGCCGAAGAACTCTTGGAAGAGTTTGGCTTGTCCCGCCTGCGCGAATCCCGCGGCGAGGTTTTGTCCGGTGGGGAACGTCGTCGCCTAGAGATTGCGCGCGCACTGGCCACCGAACCGAGCCTGATTCTGCTCGACGAACCCTTCAGTGGCGTCGACCCGATTGCGGTCGAGGAAATCCAAGAGATTCTCGCCAGCCTCAAGGAGCGCGGCATTGCGATTTTATTGACCGACCACAACGTACGCGAAACGCTGCACATTACCGATCGCGCCTACATTTTGGCCCAAGGCAAGGTCCTCGCCGAAGGGCGCCCGCGCGACCTCGTCGCCGACGAACAAGTGCGCCGGGTTTATCTCGGCAGCCGCTTCGAGCTCGGCAGCTCGACCTAGGGCTCAGGCCGCCAATTTTGTGCCGCCAGGACCCCTCTTCCTCGGCGAAGGGGGTGCGCTCGGCGCTAGAATTCCGGGCTACTCGTTCCTCAAGAATACCCATGGACATCATTTCCTTCGTCAAGCGCGTCCCCACCACGACCACCATTGTGTCGATCAAGGACCAGCAACTCGATCCACAGGGCGTCGAGTACGTCATGAACCCCTACGACGAATTCGCCGTCGAAGAAGCGCTGAAGCTGCGCGATGAAGCCGGCAGTGGTTCGGTTCTGGCGGTTTCCCTGAGCGATGGCGCCGCCCAGAAGGAACTGCGCACCGCACTCGCCATGGGCGCCGATGAAGCCTTGTTGCTTAACAATGCTGAAGCGGGCAACATCGATTGCATGACCACCGCCCGCGCCTTGGCCGATAGCATTCAAGGGCGCAACTTTGACTTGCTCCTGTTTGGCAAGCAAGCCGTCGACCGCGACCAGCATGGCGTCGGCCCGGCTGTGGCCACCATCTTGGGCGTGCCTTGCATCACCGAAGTGGTCAAGCTGACCGTGGAAGGAGACAAGGTCATTGCCGAACGCGAAGTCGAAGGCGCCCGGGAAACTTTGGAAGCATCTCTTCCTTGTGCCATCACTTGCCAAAAGGGTTTGAACGAGCCTCGCCGCGCCAGCCTCAAAGGCATCATGGCGGCGAAGAAAAAGCCTTTGGAAACGCGCGAGGTTGAACTCGCTGGTCCCTCGATGGAAATCGTCGAGATGGCTCTACCTCCGAAGCGCCCAGCCGGCCGCATGGTTGGCGAAGGTGCCGCTGCGGTTCCCGCCCTAATCGACGCCCTTCGCGGCGAAGCCAAAGTCCTGTAATCCCGGAGAATACCTATGAGCAATATCCTCGTCATTCTCGAAAGCCGCGACGGCGCGCTGCGCCCCGTGTCCCTGGAAACTCTTGGCGCCGCGCGCCAACTTGCCGATGCCCGTGGTAGCCAAGTGCTCGCCGTGGCTACCGAGCAAGGCACTTACGACGCCGCTGCCCTTGGTGCCGCTGGCGCCGACAAGGTCTTGGTGGCCGATGCCACTGCCCACTCCGCCGATGGCGCTGCCGCAACCACAGCCCGCGTCGCGAAGGAACAGAACTGCAACTTGGTGATGGCCGCTTCCACCGTGCGCGGACGTGACCTCGGTGCACGGGTTGCCGCCCTGATGGGTGGTGGACTTGCCGCCGATTGCATCGCGATGGATTTCGCCGATGCCGCCTCACCTACCTTCACCCGTCCTGTTTATGCGGGTAAGGCCGAACTCAAAGTGCGCCTCGCCAACGGTGTTGGAGTCGCGACCTTGCGCGGCAACTTCTTCGCTCCGGCAGGCCGCAGTTCTGAAGCCGCAGTGGAGAACATTGCTGCGGAAGCAGGCAAAGCCCATGTCAGTGGCATCAGTGCGCAAAGCAGCGGTCGCCCAGACGTCGCCGAAGCCAACCGCGTGGTGGCGGGCGGACGTGGCCTCGGTAGTGCCGACAACTGGCACATGTTGGAGTCGCTCGCCGACGCCCTCGGCGCTGGTCTTGGCGCCTCGCGCGCCGTGGTCGATGCCGGCTGGCGCCCACACAGCGAGCAAGTTGGCCAAACCGGTAAGACCGTGGCACCTGAGCTGTACTTCGCATGCGGCATCAGTGGCGCGATTCAACACCTGGCCGGCATGCGCGGTTCCAAAGTGATTGTCGCCATCAACAAAGACGCCGACGCCCCCATCTTTCAACATGCCACCTTCGGCATTGTTGGCGATGTCCACGAGGTCCTGCCTGCACTCACCGAAGCGTTGGCCGCAGTTCCTTCTTAAGCTTCGCGATGGGCCTGGTACTGCTCGAGCAATGTCTCGAGTAGAAACTGCCGCCGCAACATAGATTCATCAAGTGCCGCCTCCTGGCGCTCTTTGGCACGCATCACTCGCGCCAAAAAATCAGTCACCTGCTGCGCCATCGGATCGCCGCAGGTGACTTCGCTTTGTTCGCCATGACTTTTGTCGGTAAAGCCTATTTGATAAGTCGTGCCTTCAACAACGCGGCGACAAAGGTGATCGTCCAGCGCATACTCGGCAGGTCGCGGAAAACGCCCGAGGTCTTCCAACACAAACTCCACCTGAATATTGCGGGTGAAGCCTTGGTATTGAAAGTCCACGCGCACGTCAGGGTCTTCCAGTGCATGCTCGTGAAAATGAATGCTCTGCAACTCCGCAGGACCCGGCGAGAGTTGTTGCAGCAAACTCAAGGGGTGCGAAAGCATTTCCTGCCAGCGCAAAAGGCCGCGCAGCGGCGGCGCCAACAGCATGCGGAAGCGGGTCACGCGTTGCAGGTCTACCTGCGGGTGAAGTTGGGTAAAGGCCAAAAGGCTGTACGGCCATTGGCAAACTTCTTCGAGCACCAAACCCTGCGCGGCATACTGCATGGCGATCTTTTCTGAAACTTCAGCCGGTGCCGTCAGCAAAGGTTTCTCACACAGAACGTGGCAGCCGGCGGTGCGAGCTTGCGCCAACCACGGCCGATGAGTACCGGTGGGCGAAGCCACGATCAGGACATCGGGCGCGGTGGCCGCCACCAAACTTTCCCAATCATGAAAGGCGCGCGGGTTGAGCCCTCGCTCCTGCAACCATGCGGCGGCCTCAAAGGCACTGTCTTCAGTCGTGCCCAGCACCGCAACCACCTCGGCTCCGGCGGCGGCCGCATGCAACGCCAGATAAGGGCCGGTGCCATTGCGGACACGACGTGCGCCAATCACCGCCACAGTGAGAGCAGCCATGACCTTATCCTAGCGTTTGTGTCGCCTTCGACGCCCCCCGCTCCGGACCGCCTGCTGATTCGCCTGCCGAATCCGCTTGGCGATGCCCTGATGGCGACGCCCCTTCTGCGCGCAATCCACCGCGCTTGGCCCAACACCAAACTTCTGTTGGTCGGACGCCCCGCTCACCACGAGCTCTTCGTCGGCCTGCCGGGTGTAAATGGTTATCGCGGCGTGCCCTCGGCCTTTGCGGTGAGCGAAGAAGCACGACTGCTGCGCAAAAGTGGGGCATCGACCATTTTGTTGCTGCCCAATTCCATGTCCAGTGCCCTTGCGGCCAAGTTGGCGCGCATTCCCCATCGCATTGGCCGCAAGCGCCATGGCCGCGGGCTACTGTTGAGTCGGCGGCTGCCTCGGCAAAAGAAGCCGATGGCGATGACCACCTTCTACCTGGATTGGCTGAAGGCATTGGGGATTGAATCTGCGGATCATTCAGAGAACCTGGCGGTCGCCAAACCGAGCTCGCCAAGTACGCCGATTCCGCAGGGAGCCAAACTCTTGGCGGTAGCTCCAGGCGCCGCCTATGGTCCCTCCAAACTGCTTCCCATCGGAACCTTAGCGGCAACTCTGCGCGAGCTGCGCGATCAACATGACTTTGTACCAATCCTGCTCGGCTCACCACATGAGTCTGAGTTGCTCGAGAGCCTGGCGAAGCAAGTCGGCACCCCATGTCTTTTGCCACCGCCCAGCCTACGTCAACTGGGAGAAAGCTCGGCCATCTTGGCGCGCTCGACGCTGTTTTTAGGCAGCGATGCCGGAGCACGGCACCTGGCTTCGGCGCATGGAGTTCCGCAGGTGGTTTGGTACGGCCCGACGGATCTCACTTGGAGCGCCCATGACCTCGAGCGCATGGAAATTGTGCGCCAAGATGGGCTCGATTGCCTTGGATGTCAGCGCGCCATATGCCCCTACGTAGATCACCCTTGCATGTCGCAAATCGAGGCCAAGCAGCTAGTCGAAGCGGTGCTGCGCGCGGCAAAGAAAAACCCCAAAGCCAACGCTCTGGGGTGATTTGGTGGGCCGTACTGGATTTGAACCAGTGACTTCCACCGTGTGAAGATGGCACTCTAGCCTCTGAGTTAACGGCCCTTGAGCCGGGTATTGTAAGAGTTCCTGCTGTGGCGTAAAGCCCTGACATGAGTCGCCCTCTGCGCGCACCCTACCCCTTTGTTCCGGTCCAAGGGGCTCAACTCTTCCTCAAACTGGAAGAGACTTGGGAGCAATTGTTGCGCGATTTGGAGCAAGCCCAAGAAGAAGTTCTGATTGAGAACTACATCTTGATTGATAGCGAATCGACCGACGCCTTAATGGGCGCGCTTAGGCAAGCCCACGCCAATGGCGCCAAGATTCGGATTCAAATCGATGCCGCGGGATCTTATCTGTTGAGTCGCAAGCAGCAGGCGGCGATTGAGGAGATTGCTGAGTTGAAGGTCTATCACCCGTTGAGTTGGGCGATGGTGTTTGGCGGCTTGCGCAACCGCATGATGCGCCGCACTCACCGCCGCATTTTTGTGATGGATCGCAAACTAGCGTGGACCGGCGGCATGGCCTTTGCCGATCAGTGGTGGCCCACCAACCCAGAGGCTTGTCGCGAAATCATGATGCGCATGGAGGGCGAGATTGTCGAGCATTGCCACGATGCCTTCATGGCCCTTTGGCAAGGCGAAGTACGCAGAGTAGACCTGCGCTCGGCAGTCCCCTCCAAGCCAGAGCAGTGGCGATTGTTGCCGCAGTATGCCTCGGGCCGACGGCTGTTTCGATTGGGTTTGCGCCGTGCCGTCGGCCAGGCCAAAAACCGCGTTTGGCTGCGCACGGCCTACTTCATTCCACCGCGGCGTTTGCGCCGAGCGTTATGTATGGCAGCGGAGCGCGGTCTCGATGTACGTTTGTTGTTGCCAAGTGGTATGCATCATGACCACCCCGCGGTGCGGCTTGCCGGACACCGCTACTATGGCCAGCTGCTCCGGAGCGGAGTGCGCATTTTTGAGTTTCAACCGCGATTTCAGCATGGCAAAGCAGCGTTATTTGACAAGGACCGGGTGTTGATTGGCACGCCCAATATTGACCGCTGGTCCTTTGTGTTTAATCATGAAATTGCGGTGCAAGCGCGCAGCGAAAACCTTGGCGCAGGGATGCGCGTTCAATTCGAAGCGGATTTTGAAGAAAGTCTCGAGATTGATTTCCTCCGTTGGCGCAAACGGCCGCTGTGGCGCCGCATCCGTGAAAGTTTCGTCGGCCTGTTTGATCGCTGGTTCTAATGCCATTGCCGCTCCAACTCATGACGTGGAATATCCACCGCTGCATCGGTCTAGATCGGCGCTTTGCGCCGGAGCGCGTTATCGAAACCATCCAGCACTACAAGCCCGATGTCCTATTCCTGCAAGAGGTCGACCGTGGCGTCGCGCGCAGCAAGCGTTTGTATTTAGATCACTTGCTCGCCGAAGCCTTGGATTACCCCTACCACACCTGGTCGCAGGCACATGCATTAAAGGAGGGAAGCTATGGCAATGCCACGCTTTCGCGATTCCCCATCGTGAAGCGACGGGTGTTGGATTTGCGCATCGCCAAGAAGAAGAACCGCAACTGTTTGTACACGCGCATCAAAATGCCCGGTCGACGTCAATTTCATGCCTTCAACTGGCACCTCGGCCTCTCTGCTGCGGAACGGCTAGAGCAGGTGAAGCGCTTGCTGCGCAGCAACACCTTGCGTGATTTGCCCAAGCGCCATGCCGTGGTGGTGGCAGGCGACACCAACGATTGGCGCAACTTGCTCTATCGAGGTGGCCTTCATACCGAAGGTTTCGATGCCTGGAGTGAGCATGGTCGGCGCAAGCCCATCCGCACCTTCCCCAGCCCCAATCCGATCGGCGCTTTGGATAAGTTCTTCTGGCGCGGCGCCCTGGACGTGACCAGTGTGCATTCCAGCCGCATGAAGGTGGCGCGCGCCGCCAGCGATCACCTGCCTTTATTGGCCGACATCACGTTGTTGCCGCAGCGTTCTTAGCCCGAGAGCAGGCTCTCTAAGGCAGCTTCGTCGAGCACGACGACGCCGAGCTCCTGAGCCTTGATCAGTTTGGAGCCAGGATCTTCGCCTGCGACCAGGAAATCGGTCTTCTTGGACACCGAACCGGTGACCTTGGCGCCAGCTTCTTGCAGGCTGGCCTTCCATTCTGGCCGTGGCCGACTCAGGCTTCCGGTTAACACAAAGACTTTGCCACTCACGGCTTCGTTCTTCGCCGAAGGCGGCGCGCCAACAAAATCCTTTGGGGCCACACCGCGTTCGCGCATGCCTTCTACCGCGGCTAAGTTGCCCGGTTCATGCCAGAAGTCTAGGAAAGAGGCCGCCACTTCTTCGCCGACGCCTTCGACAGCCTTGAGTTTCTCCACCGCCTCTTCCCGTGGGAGCGCCGCAAGGTTGAGTTGCGTCTGAAGACTAGGGTAATGACTGCTGATGGCGCGTGCGGTTTCCAAACCAATGTCAGGAATACCCAAGCCATAGATAAACCGCGGCAACTCGGGAGTGCGCGCGGCATCGATCTGTTCGAGCAAGGACTGCGCTGATTTTTCGCCCCATCGTTCCATGGCCGCGACCTTTTCGACATCGAGCGAGAATAAGTCTTCGAGACGCTGGATTAAGCCTTCGTCGCAAAGCTGAACTGCCGCCTTCTCACCCAAGCCTTCCATGCGCAAGGCTTCTCGGGAAGCCAAGTGTTGCAGGCGCCGACGCAACTGCGCCGGACACTCCAGGTTCACGCAGTAACTAAACTCGCCGCGCTGCACCGCTTCGGCTTCGCAGGATGGGCAGTGGGTTGGCCAGACGAAGACGATCTCCTTGCCAGTGCGTGCGTCAGTATCTGGGCCCAAGATCTGCGGGATGACATCGCCGGCGCGACGAACCAGGACCACATCACCGAGGCGAATATCCAAAGATTCGATATAGCGCCGATTATGCAAGGTGGCATGACGCACGGTGACACCGCCAAGTTGGACCGCTTCGAGTGTGGCGCGAGGGGTCAGCCGACCGGTACGCCCCACTTGAATCTCAATCGACTCAAGACGAGTACTTTCTTCACGCGGAGAGAACTTGTGCGCACAAGCCCATCGCGGAGTGCGCGCACGGCTGCCCAGCAGCTGGCGCAAGTCGAGGCGGTCGAGCTTGTTGACCACGCCATCCATTTCGAAGGGCACTTGATCGCGCTCGGCCTCCATTTGATCACGGAAGGCAATCATTTCGTCGAGCTTGGTGGTGACCACCTGGTAAGTAGTGACGGGGAAACCCCACTCCTGTGCCGCCGCCATGCGCTCTTGGTGGGTTGGCAAGGCGGGAATCCCGTCGATCTGCACCACATCCCAGCAAAGGAAACGCAATCCGCGCTCCTCTACTTTGGCTGGATCGAGACGCTTGAGGGTTCCCGAGGTGGAGTTCCGCGGATTCGCAAAGGGCGCCTCCCCGGCTTCAACGAGGCGCTCGTTGTAGGCATCGAAATCGGCGATGCGCATCATGACTTCGCCACGAACCTCTAACTTCGAGGGGAGTTCCTGCCTTTTCGCAGAACGCAAGCGCGAAGGCACACCACCTACCGCCCGCAAATTACGCGTGATGTCTTCGCCGGCAGTGCCATCGCCGCGAGAAACGCCGCGCACCAATACGCCGTGTTCGTAGATCAAGCTAGCGGAAACGCCATCCCACTTGGGTTCGCAGACGAACACCGGAACTTCGTCGATGGCACCTTCTAAACCCTTCTGCACCCGTTCGAAGAAGGCACCAACCTCTTCCGCAGAGAACAGCGAGTCGAGGGAGATCATGGGGACTTCGTGATCGACGCGCGCAAACTTGGAGCCATCGGGCAAGGGTGCGCCCACACGCTGGCTCGGGCTTTCTGGCGTCACCCACTCTGGATTCGCCTCTTCGAGAACCAATAACTCTTGGTAGAGGCGGTCGTAGGTGGCGTCGGCCAAGCGCGGGCGCGCTAATACGTAATAGTCATAGCTCGCGGCCTCGAGTTGCAGACAAAGCTCCTGATAGCGGCGACGCTCCGCCGATGCGCTCATGCTTCCGCAGTTTCCTGCAGCAGGTCTTCGAGCGTGCGTTCCACCCGCTTGCCAGAACCTGAAGACAACACAAAGCTCAGGCCAGGGGCGGCCAACTCCTGCAAACGCAACAAGGTGTCGCGGGGGATTTGCGGAGGGCCCTCGCTCACCGGCGAATACACGCCCACACGGTGCGGGCGATAGGCACCATCTACCCGACCCGCACCCAGAGCACTCGCGACCGCGTCTTGGTCGAGACGGGAATCTTGGTACTCGATGCGACAGCCAAGGAATACCTTGCCATTGTCGAACAACACCGTGGCGCCTTGAATGGCGCTTCGATGTACACGGGATGTGGCTGCAGCTTGTTCGGCCACCGCGATTAGATTGCGATCATCCATGACACCTCAGGATAACGATGCGCTGGCCTTGGCTGCCCGAGATCGCGACCGCCGTTTGGGCCGGCGCAACAGGCTCGCCAGCTCTTCGGCACGGTCGCAGTTCAACCACAGGGCGTGACCACCCTCGAGCTCGACGACCACCCCAGAACCTAGGCTGGTGGCGTAAGCCTCGACTCCAGGAGTGCGCCGCGGTCGCTGGCTGTTGCCCTGGAATCCCCACGGGTAACTCATGTGAGGTGTGGCGCCGACGATTTGGTCGCGGGCGAGACGGCGGACGGGAAAGGGAGCTTGGCGTAGGGAGAGTGCCTCTGGCCCAAGACGCACCAAAAAGCGCGTGGTCCAAATCCACCATTGGAAAGTACCGCCTACCGCGACCACGGCCAGCAGCCACGGCCAGGTGGCCTGCACATAAAAAAGCCAAGCTAGGCTCATCGCCGCCAAGGCGAGTCCGCCCCACCGCAGCCCCCGTAAGAGGGAAGAGGCAGGGCGCCGCTCTTCCAAGAAGAGGGGCGCCTCGCTGACGGGAGAAGCCGCAGCCATTTGCGGGATTGTAGCCGCAGCCCAGGCACGATTTCACCCTAGGAATGCTCTGTGGCCCCGCTCAGGCCCGCGAAGCCGATGCAGCTTGCACCGCTGGCGCCGCACTGTAGCCAGCAAAGGGCACTCGATTCTGCACGCGGCGGATGCCCGTGACGGGGTCTTCACGCTCTTCCGGCTGGATGGAGACCATGGCTTCGAGCCCGACGAGAGCTCCTGGTTGCAGGTTCAGCTCCCCATCTGTGGGTAGGCCAAAGGACTGTAGGGCGTATTTCACCCGTGGTAGGCCGCGTTCTGACCAGTGCAGGGAGTCCCAGCAAGCGGTACGGCCGAGGTAATCCCCGGAGAGGACCTCCCAGCGCAGGCCCCAACGGGTGTGGCCAGCGGGGCTTTCGCTTTCGCGAACCTCGGCAATGCGGCAGTGGTACTCCCCTGCTGGCACAGCCCGCAGGTCTTCAATGTCTTCGATGTGGCTTAGGTCAATCTTCATGGTGAATCCTCAGCGCTAAGACGCACCACCCCCACTGCGGACACACCACTTTTGCCAGTTGCCCAAAGACGGCGGAATCGCCACAATCGCCTCACGTCCATTTGGCCGTGCCCTCCCGTCGGTATGCTCCTCCAACGCCTCCAAACCGTTTTTCTCGGGCTACTTAGCTTGAGTCTGCTCGTCTCCCCGCTCACGGCCATGAGTTTCCCTCAAGAGCCTACCGAGGAAATCGACGTCACCGCCTACGGCATCGAAAGCGATGGCGCCGTGGCCCAAGAGGCTGAAGGAAGTTTCTTTGATGGCATCGACGCCGTCATGGGCAAGGCCAACGCCGGCCTCGAGTACGTCTTCTTTGCTCCTATTCCCCTTGGCGGCGATCGCAGCGTCCCGCTCTTGGTGCTTTGGCTCGTTTGCGGTGCGGTGTTCTTCACGGTGCGCATGCGTTTCATCAACCTGCGCGGCTTTGGTCACGCGATTCAGGTCACTCGTGGCCGCTTCACCGACCCCAACGCGCATGGCGAAGGTGAGGTCACCCACTTCCAAGCCTTGGCTTCGGCGCTTTCCGCCACGGTCGGGCTCGGCAACATTGCCGGTGTCGCCATCGCCATCTCGATCGGTGGTCCGGGCGCCACCTTCTGGATGATCATGGCCGGCTTCCTCGGCATGTCCTCTAAGTTTGTCGAATGCACCCTCGGCCAGAAGTACCGCGAAGTACGCCCCAACGGACAGGTCATGGGTGGCGCCATGTACTACCTGTCGCGCGGCCTGAAGAAAATGGGCATGGGCGGCCTCGGCGCGGTGCTCGCGACCATGTTCGCGATCTTGTGCATCGGCGGCTCGATGGCTGGCGGCAACAGCTTCCAGGTCAACCAATCGCTCAATGCCGTCCAAGAGACCATGCCTTGGCTCAAGGACAACTCCTGGGTCTACGGCCTGGTCATGACCGCTGGTGTCGGTGTGGTGATCATCGGCGGCATCAAGCGGATTGCCAGCACCGCAGAAAAAATTGTGCCGAGCATGTGCGCCATCTACGTGTTGGCCTGTTTGTACATCCTGGGGATCAACTTTGGCCATATCCCCGACGCCTTTGGTGCCATTTTCAACGGCGCCTTCAACGCCGATGCCACTTTTGGCGGCTTTATCGGGGTTTTGGTCGTCGGCTTCCAACGCGCGGCCTTCAGTAACGAAGCCGGTGTTGGCTCCGCCGCCATCGCCCACTCCGCTGCCAAAACTGAGCACCCCGTGCGCGAAGGTGTCGTGGCCCTGCTCGAACCATTCATCGATACGGTCGTCGTCTGCACCATGACTGCCTTGGTGATTGTGATTTCGGGCGCCTACCCTGGTGGTGAAATGGCTGCCGAGGCTGCGCCTTATGTTGCCAGCAACAATGGCGCCGGCCTAACCTCGATGGTCTTCGGCTCGCAAATCAGCTGGTTCCCGTACATCCTGAGTGTGGCCGTCGCGCTGTTCGCCTTCTCGACCATGATTTCGTGGTCGTATTACGGTGAGCGTTGCTGGTCCTACCTGTTTGGCGACGGCAGCTCGATGGTCTACAAAGTGTTGTTCCTGATCTTCACCTTCTTGGGTTCGATCATCACCAGCACCAACATCCTGGCCTTCGGCGATCTCATGATCCTCGGCATGGCCTTCCCCAACATCTTGGGAGTTGTGTTACTTAGCGGCCAAGTGAGACAAGACCTTGTGGTCTACTGGGAAAAGTTGAAATCAGGTAGCTTCGCCACGTACAAGTAGGGCTCTGGGGGCACCGCGCCCCCCCTACCGACGTGCTGCCCCCCACAACCTTCCTGCTCCAAGTCCTCTCCGGCGCCGCCAGCGGCCCGAGTGAGTTGCCGTCGCCCACCCCTCCTCCGGTGGAATTGACGAGCGTGGGCACTTTGGCCACCGTCCTCACCTGGGCGGCGCTTTTGGCCATCAATTTGTGGTGTTTACGCCGCATTTTGAAGAAACGGCCGGCCTCCTAGGCCCCGGTATTCCAGTTCAGCGGCAATTTTTGCCGAAAAAGTCTTCAGCCGTCCCTCACGGTAGACGCTCATGAAGGGTCCAAACCCCATCTGGAGCGACCCCATGACGACTGAACTGCCCCTTTTAGATACCTCCCGTATCAACGAGCTCGCCGAACTGTTCGGAGACTCGGAGATTGTGTTGGAGCTCTTCGACGAATTCCTACAAGAGTGCCCCGAGCGCATGGCTGCCATGCGTCAGGCGCTTGCTGATGGTGAATCCCAGCTGATGGACAGTGCGGCGCACGCCATCAAAGGATCCAGTGCCAACCTTGGCGCCTGTGTGGTGCAAGAAATGGCGCGCATGGTCGAGGAACTGGCCCGCAACAACCAACTCGAAAATGCTGACACCTTCGTCAGCCGGCTCGAGACCGAAATCCACAGGTTGCAAGAGCACCTGCAGGCCCACGGTCTGGAGTAACGCGGCGCACCCCCGCCTGGGCGCCGCGTGTGGCTCCTAGCTTCGACTCCGTTTCGCCTTTAGCTACGGCTAGGGGCGACGTCGGCGTAGAAGCCAGCGACTGCTGCCACCAACTCTTCGCGTTGTGCGGGAGTGACGCCGGGGTAGATCGGTAGTGCCAACACTTCGGCGGTGGCGCGTTCGGAGTGGGGCAAGTCCCCCACTTGGCCGCCGAGGAAGGCGAAGCATGGTTGCAGGTGTAGTGCCAAGGGGTAGTACACCGCGCAGCCGATTTGACGCTCCTGCAGGTAGGTGCGCAGAGCATCGCGTTCGCTCGAGCGAATCACGTACTGATGGAAGGCGTGGCCGGGCGTGCGCTCGGGGAGCTGCAACGGGGAATCGGCGCTGCCGGCAAGACCTGCGGCGGTGAACAACTGTTCGTAGTGCTCGGCGCCGACGGCACGCGCAGCGTTGAACTCAGTCAGGCGTGGCAGTTGTTCGAGCAAGCCCGCAGCTTGGAGCGAACTCATGCGGAAGTTGTAGCCCACTTCATCGTGGTAGTACTGACGTCCGCCGCCATGTTCGCGCAGCCGGCGCATGCGTTCGGCCACTTTGGCATCGGCGGTGGAAGCAAATCCGGCGTCGCCGGTGGCGCCGAGGTTCTTGGTCGGGAAGCAACTCCAACCGGAGGTGATGCCGAGTCCACCGACAGGTCCGTCGGGGTGACTGGCGCCGATGGCTTGGGCGGCATCTTCGACAATCGCCACTTCATGACCGGCGGCGGCGTTGATTGCTTTGCGGATCGGGCCGAGGTCGGCAGCGCGGCCGTAAAGGTGGACCACCATCGCGGCTTTGGTTTTGGACGTAGTGCGCTTGGCGGCGTCGGCCGGATCCATCAGGAAAGTCACCGGATCGATGTCGACGAAGACCGGTGTGGCACCCACGCGAGCGACCGCACCTGCCGAGGCAAAGAAGGTGAAGGCCGGGACCAGCACTTCGTCGCCAGGGCCGATGTCGGCGGCGCGCAAAGCCAGGACTAAAGCGTCGGAACCGTTGGAGCAGCCAATCACATAGGGCACGCCCAGGAACTCCGCCAAAGCCGCCTCGAGCTCGCGCACCTCCGGCCCATTGACGAAACCGCCATGCGCCAAAATGCCCTGCCACCGTGCGAGAATGCGCTGCTGCGTGTCCTCGTCGAGGTTGTAATGGATATCGAAGAAAGGGACGGCCATGGCGATATTTTAGCTGTGCCGCAGGATGTCGATTTTCGAATAAGATGGGGTTGTCCCCAATGAGAGCGGCCCAACTGCTCCAAAGTGTTTATGCGGTTTCTCCTGACAGGTTTTCTCTTCGCCTTGGTGTTGGCCAAGGCGCCGGCTCAAGAAATCAAAATTCTTGACCTTGGAGGCAACTTGTATTCCATTGACATTAAGAATGCAGAAATGCAACTCATTGGATCTACTGGGCTACAAACAAACATTTGGAATGCCATGGCCATGGATAGCCAGGGAAAAATGTATGCTGCCTATGGAAACTTCTTTACGCCCTATGAAATCTATGAAATCGACCCGGATACTGGGCTGGCCACCTTTGTGGTACAGACTAATTTCATTGGTATTCGCGGAATGGCATTTGGCCCGGGTGACGTTCTCTATTTGACAAACGAACGCGATGCTCCCCTTAGCTTAAGCCCTGTCGATTTGCACACCTTGGACTTAGCAACCGGATCCGACACACTTATTGGAGAAACGGGATCAAACCAAGTTCACTGCTTGGATTTCCACGGCGGCGAGTTGTTTGGCTATGCACTTTTTGAAGGCCTCATCAAGATTGACACTGCAACTGGTATTTCCACCGATGTCAATCCCAACTCTTCTGAGCCACCGACCCTCACCGTTTCCTTTTGCTTTAGCGATAGTGGTGCGCTGATTTATGTTGATACCTTCCTTTGGATGATTGACCCTTTAACTGGCACATTCAGTTATATCGACATCACCCAATTTCCGAACCTCTGGGCAGAAGCAGAATTCATCGAGGGACCCAACGATCCCTTCGCGCTTTGGCTAGGCGGCGAAACCGACGGACCAATGACGGTTCATTTATCTGGAGCGAGTCCAAACGCCAACATCGCCATTGCCTGGGAGCGCGGAGGTGGCGTCGCAGGCCCCACAGCCATCCCGGCAGGCCTCCCTTGCGCAGGCACCTTAGTGGACCTCACCAGTGGGATGCAACTACTCACAGTGCTCACGACCAACGCCAGCGGCGAAGCCAGTACTCCCCCGCAGTTTGTTCCGGCAGGCGCTCGCCGCACAGTGCATTTGCAGGCGATTGACCTCAGCACCTGCGAAACCAGTAATCGCATCTTGATCGCCTATTAGGCTTTGAGCACCTACTCCCATGAACCCCGCTCGTTTCCTCCCGATTCTGATTGCAGTTACCTTGGCGACGCCACAGGGAAATGCGCAGGAAATCAAAATCCTTGATATCGTCGGGAATCTGTATTCGATGGATGTAAAGACTGCGGAAACCCAATTCATCGGCTCCACTAATCCGCTGCCATTCTTCTGGAGTGCCATGGCTGTGGACAGTCAGGGCAGGATGTTTGCCGCTAATGGGCGCTTCGACGCTGGCTATGACATCTATCAAATTAACCCCAACACTGGACAGGAAACCCTAGTTCTACAGACGAACTTCTTCGACATCAGTTCGATGGCTTTTGGCCCTGGAGACGTTCTTTATCTCATCAATGACCGAGATGCCCCATGGATTTATTCGCCCAATGACCTTTACACTTTGGATCTCACATCGGGAGTTTCCACTTTTCTCGGTGAATTGGGTGTTACCCAAGTTCACGGCCTAGACTTTCGTGGCGCGGAGTTATTTGGCTACAGCTTCGATTCCGGACTGGTGTCCATCAGTACGCTCTCTGGGTTGGCCACAGACGTGAATCTGTCTGCAAGTGGCCCTCACTCCTCTTCGATTTCATTCTGTGTTAGCGATAATGGAGCCTTATTCTTCGTGGACACCTATCTGTGGATGCTCGATGCAGAAACTGGCATCCATTCCCTAGTCAGTCCGACGACTCCTCCAGGACTGTGGACTGGCGCTGCTTTCCTTGAAGGCCCTATTGATCCCTTCGCACTCTGGGTCGGCGGTGAAACCGACGGACCAATGACCGTTCATTTATCTGGGGCGAGCCCAAACGCCAACATCGCCATTGCCTGGGAGCGCGGAGGTGGCTTCGCAGGCCGCACAGCCATCCCGGCAGGCTTCCCTTGCGCAGGCACCTTAGTGGACCTCACCAGTGGGATGCAATTACTCACAGTGCTCACCGCCAACGCCAGCGGCGAAGCCAGCACTCCCCCGCAGTTTGTTCCGGCAGGTGCTCGCCGCACGGTGCACCTGCAAGCGATTGACCTCAGCACCTGCGAAACCAGCAATCGCATCTTGATTGCTTATTAGGCCTGAGCACCTACTCCTATGAACCCCGTTCGCTTCCTCCCGATTCTGATTGCAGTCACCTTGGCGACGCCACAGGGAAATGCGCAGGAAATCAAAATCCTTGATGTCGTCGGGAATCTGTATTCGATGGATGTAAAGACTGCGGAAACCCAATTCATTGGTTCTTCTGGCCTGCAAACCCATTTGTGGAGTGCCATGGCTATGAATAGCCAAGGCAAAATGTATGGCGCCTATGGACGCTACTTTGCTCCTTATCAAATCTATGAGATTGACCCAAATACTGGCCAGGCAACATTTGTAGTTCAGACCAACTTGATTGGCATTGGTGGCATGGCTTTTGGTCCAAACGACCAGCTTTATGTAATCAACGCACGCGATGCCCCTTGGATATATTCCCCGATTGAATTGCACATACTAGACTTAGTAACCGGTACGACCAATAGCTTAGGTGATACCGGTTTAATCAGAATGCAGGGATTGGATTTCCGAGAAGGCGTTTTGTTCGGATATAGCCATGAAACCGGACTCGCGACCATCGATACGTCAACAGCTATTGGAACCGATGTAAACCCATCATTTCTGGGTCCAAGTGGCTTGACTAGCTCTTTTTGTTTCAGCCAAAGCGGGGCCTTGTTTTATGTAGATACCTTTCTATGGATGATTGATCCCAATTCCGGCGTCTTTGCCTTTGTGGATCGAACTTCTCTACCGAGCCTTTGGGCCGAAGCAGAGTTTATCGAAGGCCCCAACGATCCCTTCGCACTCTGGGTCGGCGGTGAAACCGACGGCCCCATGACCGTTCATCTATCTGGGGCGAGCCCAAATGCCAACATCGCCATTGCCTGGGAGCGCGGAGGTGGCGTCGCAGGCCCCACAGCCATCCCGGCAGGCTTCCCTTGCGCAGGCACCTTGGTGGACCTCACCAGTGGGATGCAACTACTCACAGTGCTCACGACCAACGCCAGCGGCGAAGCCAGTACGCCCCCGCAGTTTGTTCCGGCAGGTGCTCGGCGCACGGTGCACTTGCAAGCGATTGACCTCAGCACCTGCGAAACCAGCAATCGCATCTTGATTGCTTATTAGAAACTCGGCTCATAATTATTTACTGGGCACAATCCTCCCTGCCACCGCGCGAGAATGCGCTGCTGCGTGTCCTCATCGAGGTTGTAATGGATATCGAAGAAGGGGACGGCCATGGCGATATTTTAGCTGTGCCGCAGGAATGCCTTTCAGATTAGGTAAATCAGAGAGAACTCGGATGCACCCAAATCTCTTAGATCGGCTAAGACTCGGTCCAAATGTATCAGAGGCGTTTCCGTAAAGAGATGGACGTGAATGGGCGATTCTTTGGAGCTGTTGTCGATCATCTCCTGCAACTCAGTAGCTTCAATCGGTCGGCAACCTTGGAGTACCTCGCCCGGCTCGTATTCCGCAAACGCATCGATGGTGTGTCCAAAACCATGAATCACCATCATGAGGGAGCTCTCTAATCCCCGTCCCCCATTAATAAAGATTGCCTTGGTTGGATCTCGTGGCGGGATGACGACTCGATAAGTTCCTCCACCGATCAGGGTGAGATCTATCTCATTGATACCAACATGCCATAGCGAACTCGTGCATTGATCAATCGCCCAAGCACCCAGGGTGGCTGGAATCTCCAGGCCAACTTTGTTGGTGCCTTCTGGCAGAGCATCCATCCATTGCTCAAAATCAAGGTAGGCTGGGTTCGCAATGCTTTCCCTCGCCAATCTTGGCGGATAAGAAAACTTCGCGGAGACAGTAATTGTGGGAAACGATGGCTCGCTCTCTTGTCCACTGCAACCAGAGAACAACAGTAAGCTGACCAGCGCCCATCCAAACACCCTCATTCCCCGAGCCTAACACGCACCCCTAAATCAGCAAATTAGGTATGCTCGGCAATATGCCAAAGCTACTTAAGCTCACGCTCGCTCTATTTCTTGGGCTTGTCCTTCTTTGGGTACTCAACGGGCAACTGCGTGATCAAGCTGACCAAATCCCATCCCAAGGGCATGCCCAGTCTGCACCTGATGAGCAAGAGCTGATCGAACCAGCAAGTGCTGGAATGGACCTCGGACCCACTGCGCATCAGGATGTCATTCGAGGGAGCGACATCGAGCCAGCGACCAAGTTGATTGTCTTCAATTGGCTCGAAGAGCGAGTGCCAGAGGGAAGGTTGTATTTCGCCAACCAAGACATGGCGGTGCAAGGCTATTTGAGCCGTGGTTCGGTTTCTCTCCCCGCTTGGGAATGGACACATGTTTTGATTTCCATTCAGAATCATGCTCCCTACCTTGCCACTCGTGAATCACTTCCGATATCAGGCGGCAGTGTCACGGTGCAAATGCCTGACCCCACCTTCCAGGCTCGCGTGGAGACACCCAACCAATCCTTGCTTGGCGTCAAGCTTAGGGTGGACTTCCCCTGGGTGGAAACTGCTTCTTGGCCCAAGGCACTGCAAGAGACATTCCCATTGCCCAAATCCCTGCCACTAGCCATAGATGCTCCAACGCAAATGACTTACTTTGTTGGCGCTCCCGGCACCTCAACGACTGTGCAAAGCCATGGGGAATTCTTGATTGAAACTCCTGAGGGCTTAAAGCAAAGTGTGGCTTATTCAGCTGGCGCAGTCCATGAAGTGTTGCTGCTGAGTCACTATCCGCAGTTGACCTTAACCATGGATCCTGGGCAGCTTTCTCCGGTTCCAGATTTTTACCACATTGAGGTACGGCTTCGCGGAAACGGAGTGAGTGACCATCAGTTTTCCCACACTCTCCCGGCGCTACCTGAAGATTCTTGGCGCATTCCCTACAACCCTTCGTTCACGGAAGCCGACGTCACGGTCCGCGATCAGAGAGAGGGGAATCAACTAGGAGGAGCAAAGATTCCGCTTGAAGGAAGGGATCAAGAAGCGACCATCCTGTTGGAGCAATCCCAATTGGTACTTTCCGTCCTGAACTCTCAAGGAAATGGCGTCGCCGATGCCATGATTGTCCAAGCTGGCGCCACTATCGGGATTACCGACCCTAGTGGCACTACTTCGCTGAATCTCAGCGATCAAGCCGGAGAGGTGTGGATACTGTCCCGTGACCATGATGCCATTGCAACCACAGTAGATGCCCTCGTGGCGAATCCAGTGGTAACGATCCAGGATGCGACCGGATTGGTGTTGGAGTTCTCCTCGGCAGAGGCGGCAACGGCTTTTGCCAGTGCGGGTGATCTGAACCTTCAAGGCATCGGCTTCAGCCCTGTGTACGAAGACTGTCCGAAGCAAGCTCCCCTCGTCTACGGTTTGACTGTTTCTTACGGAGAAGGAATCAGTGGCCCGTGGGGAACCTCCTTCAGCTATGTCTTCTCCTGTATTCCAGATGTTGCAAACCCGGAAACAGTGCGTGCTGCTGGCGTGTTTGAGGTGACTCAAGAAACCGAGGTGCAGCTTGTGATTCAAGACTCTCATCTTTTAGAAGCGCATAGAGAATCTGTCACGATCTACCCCAATCAAATCACCAGCATTCCCATGCCTACCGAGGACCTATTCGAGACCATTGAAGTTCGAATTGCTGACGCGGAAGGCAATGCCTTAGCCGGCGCAGAGGTTTCCACAGGGCCTTGGGCTGGGATAGTCACCATCAATAGTGACCGGGAAGGTTTGGTTCAACTAACCGTGGCCAACAAGGCCGAGGTGGAATTACTCACCCAGATGCCTGGTTATGTGGAAGCTCGGACTCCATGGCCACTGCCGGAGCAGGGAAGAGTCATTCATTTGCAGAAAGCGCGCAAACTCACGGTGCAAATCCTTGATGCCCATGGCACGCGAACGGATCAGGAAATGGTCCTCACCGATGGAAATCGTCTTTGGTTCGGAGCAAAGCGATCGGAGGGGGTGTATGAATTCGAAGCCGTACCCATCAGCGAGCTTCGCGCCCAATTACGCGACAGCAAGACCGCCAAGGATTGGATTGTGGCCCCAGAGATTACGAACTACACCCTTCAGCTTTAATCTGGAGAAAGCCAAGACTATCCTTCGAACGCTAACGAAGTGGAATCTAAAGCCAACCGGGTGAGATAGCCCATGAGGACGGACCAGGTGAGATTGACGAAGGTGCCACCTAGGTAGTAGCCGGCATCTTTCTCGATGGCATCGCGGCGGACAAGAGACTTCGCGGCAAAGATCAGGGCAAGCCCCATGACTTGATTGGTCAGGATAAAGGTAACCGCCAACAGATTTTCGCACTTGCCGATGACGATGCTTGGGTCGAAGCGCGGTTTCTTCTGCGCTGGTTTTGGCCTTTCCTGCTCCGTGTCCCCTGAAGACGACTGCGTGAAATGGCGCACCATGACGCCACTCAAGGCGAGGGTCAAAAGGTATCCTAAAAGGATAATCGAAACCCGTAATATCGATTCCTGCGTAAGGTCTATCGGCATAGGGTTCACCCTAAGCGGGAGGCGAAAGAGTGTCAAGCCAATCTAAGTGCGCGGGCAGACTCGTTTCTAGGGCCAGCAACTCGAGCGCATGGGCGCGGTCCAAAGTTTCGGAAACGGTCGATTGCGAAATGCCCAACACCTTGGCGACCTCGTGCTGAGTTTCGTGGCGATACCAAGCCTGCACCACTTCCCTCTGGCGCTTCGTCCATTCCTTGGTGAACGCACGATGTAGGCCAAAGGCATCTTCCAGGGCCGCCACCGCAGCGGGTTCCCATTCCGGGACAGTGAAAGTGAGCGGGCGCTTTTCTTCATGCGCACGCGCCAGGGCGTCGGCGGCAAGATGAAAGGCTGGACCATCGATCGCGCCAGCTTCCCCGGTTTCTAAACCGACGTCCAAGGGTCCGCGGGCGAGGGCGAAGCGAAAGCGGTGCGGCCAAAGGGCCAAGGTCAAGTGGAATGCCGCCGCCAAAGCCACTCCCGGCGTGCGGCAGACCCCGGATAACTCGTCGATGCCGCGAACCGATTCCAGCGGCGCCAACCACGCTTCCGGCTGAGGGCGATGCCCGCGGGCAGCCAACCGTCCAGGCGCCTTGTCCCCCTGCAGATAGGCCAGCTCCCTTTCTAACTGCTTGGACAGAGAGGCGCGGTTGCGCACCTTGCGAGATTGCTCGAGGTCGGCGACGAAAGCCCAGAGAGGACGGCCTTCCTGGGTTTCGCATCGGCTCTTAGGGCGATAATGGCTCTTCATCGTCTAGTTAGCCTATCAAAAGGGCTGGAAATATATCGGTAAATTCACCGATTTTCTAGATAAATCGCCTAAATCGCCTAAATCAATTGCAAGCCTACCACGACACGCCCGAAGGCGAATCGCTGCTCCAAGTGGCTAGGCGGTAGGACGGCAGCAACCGAATCATGTCCGCCATCACGCCTTCGCGCCAGTCGAGTGCACTCATTAGGGCTTTTGGCTTGGAACGGGCTTGATTTCCGGGATGACCTCTGCACCAATTGCCTCGGCAACCGCAAATGCATAGCCCTCGCGAAGGCGCAGCAACTCAGAGGACAAGCTCTGCCTCATCCAGGCAACCGTTGGAAGGAGCTCCTTCGGAATCGGCTCATCGCTTTTGAAGCGCCCGACATCTTCAAGCAGCAAAAACTCTTGTTTCTTTAGGAAATATTGCTCCATAAACTCCAGACGGATCTGCTGAAGATGATTTGCCTTGGCCAGAATGTCCGATTCTGAATGGTCACCAAATACCGGCGCCGAAGCAAACATGGTGGGAGGCCAAGAAAAGAAATCATCTGTGGCGAGGTAATCGGTGGCAAGACTGACGCCCCGCTCATCTGAACCATAAGGCCACAGCGGACCGGAATTTCTCAACAAGCTTGCCTCCTGAACAAGGGCATTGCGGAAAACAGAAACACGAGTTGCTTCAATATTTGCAAAGGAATCCCAAACAATCCAGGGGTAGCTAAATTCCTTATACTTATCTTGTGCGCGCATGGCCGCTTCTGCTTCCAATCGAGCATTTGCAATGGCAACAGCGTGCTCAGCAGATTTGTCTGCTTGATAACCATTTTCCATCAGCAAACGTAATCGGCCCGCCCGCATGTTTGCGAAAAAATCTACATAATCACTGTATTGACTCGCCGTAGGTTCGATGGGAGTCACTGGCTCCGGCTCTACTTCTGAAGAATCCTGACGAACAATTTCCTGCCCAAGTGTCTCGTTTCCAACTCGAGTAGGAGCTTCTAAGGTTTCCCGCCCTGGCCTCTCTTCTTGATGGCCCTCTGGAACGGAAAAAACGAGATAAATTGCAGCGCAGCAACCGATGACTGCAAGAGAAAGTAGAAAGGGTTTCATTGCCTAGTCGCACGCATTGCAGGCCAGATCTATGCAATCAGAATAAGGAGTGTCGCAGGACATTTTCGCCATCCAAATTAGGGGACGTCGATGAATGTATAGAAGAACAGGGTTTCTGTCAATTCTCTTTGCCAATGGGGCCTAATGAATCTAAATCCTTTGCTTACCAAGAAACACCCGAAGGCGAATCGCTGCTCCAGGTCGCTAGGCGATAGAACGGCAACAGACGCAGCAGGTCGGCCATGACGCCTTCGCGCCAGTCGAGGCCGGCTTGGATGATGGCTTCTTTGGGCATTTCGGCGACGATTTCATAACTGCTTTCGCCGGGGCGGATCATGCCGGAGAAGTCGCGCCACTGCTGGGGCTGCATGGTGCTGAGCTCCGAACCACCACGACCATCAAGGACGAGTTGGAAGTCGGCGCCTGCCGCGCAAGCCTCGGCAATTTGCTTTTGACCGTCGCCCTCTTCGGCGCGCTTGACCAACACGTTTAAGTCGTACCAAGCGTTGGCGTCGTTGCGCAAGCCCCAGCGACAACCCTGGCCATCGATCACGACCTGAAAGTGCAGGTTGTTGCGCGCGGAATCTAGATCTTTGCCCAACTCCTTACCCAGAAAGGACTGCAGCTTCTTGCGCGACTTCTTATCGCGAAAGAGCATGGTCCGTTGCCGCCGCACCTTCTTGCCATTGCTCGTATGCGGGTGGTGCAAACTCTCGCGCCGCTCCAAACCCACACCCTCTTTGGCGCAGGCGGCCACCAAGTCGTCGCCCAGCGCCTGCAAACGATGGCGCACATCCAAGCGGCGGCCATTCCACTCTGGATCGGCCTGGAAACGAGGGGTGAACAGTTCGAAGTCGGCTTCGGTGAACATGGGCGCGCAGGGTAACGGCGCGATGGCCCCAAGGCAGCCGCAAACGCCCCAAGACGGCGGCCACGACCCTAGACTAGAGGCCAATGGACCCCATCCTTGCGGAACGTGTGCGGACTTCGCGCCTCTTGGGCGCTGATCCCAGCTTGGTGCTGCATGGCGGCGGCAATACCTCGGCCAAGGGCACGGCCCAGGACCTGCTGGGGCGCACTTTGGAGGTGATTTGGGTCAAGGGTTCGGGCTGGGATCTCGGCTCGATTGAAGCCCCGGGCCTGCCGGCGCTCGATTTGGCGCGGCTGCGCGAACTGCGCGCCCTGGAATCGCTGACCGACGAAGACATGGTGCGCGAGGTGCGCCGCTGCCTGCTCGACCCGCAGGCGCCGAACCCCTCGGTGGAAACGCTGCTGCATGCCTTCTTGCCGCACCGCTTCATCGATCACAGCCATGCCGACGCCATCTTGGCGGTGTCGAACCGCACGGACGGCGAGGCCCTGTGCCAGCAACTCTTCGGCAACCGCGTAGCCTATCTGCCCTTCATCATGCCTGGCTTCCCGCTGGCCAAGGCCGTGGCCGATGCGGTGGAGGCGAATCCGCAAGTGGAGGGAGTGCTGTTGCATCAGCATGGTCTGTTCACCTTTGGCGAGACCGGGCAAGAGTCTTTGGACCGCCACACGGCTCTGGTGGAGATTGCGCGTGACTATTACGCCGCCGAACATGCGGCGACTTTGGCATCCGCTGCGGAGCCACAGCTTCGTGCCGATGCCTTCCTGCCAACCTTACGTGGCATGTTGTCCGCAGGCGCCGACGGCACCCCCTTCGTTTTGGACACACGCGCCGAGCCGTGGATGTTGGCCGCCTTGGAACAAGCCAACGCCGCCGAGGTCTTGGTCACTCCCCCGCTGACTCCTGACCACGCACTGCGCACCAAGAATCTGCCTTGTTGGTTGGCGTCGACCGCTAAGGAAGACATGCAAAATGCCTTGGTGCAATATGCGGAAGCCTATGCCGAGTATTTCGCGCGCGGCCAAGAATCGCGCGGTTCGCGCACCGCCCTCGACCCGATGCCGCGCGTGGTGTTGGTGCCCGGCTACGGCATCATCGGTGTTGGAGGTGATGCCAAAGCGGCCGCGATTGCCGCCGACTTGGCCGAACACACGGTGCTGACCAAAACTGCCATGGCCTCCTTGGGCACATACCAAGGCCTGCCGGAGTTGGATTTGTTCGACATGGAGTATTGGTCCTTGGAGCAAGCCAAGTTGGGCAAGAAGATCCCTGCCGAACTGCAAGGCCAGGTTGCGGTCATCACCGGTGGTGGTGGTGCGATTGGCGAAGGCATTGCCCGAGTGTTGCTCGATGCTGGTGCGGCCGTCGCGCTGTTGGACTACAACTTGGAAGCAGCCGAGGCCGCCGCCGCACGTTTAGGTGGTCCGGTGTGCGCCGTCGCCGCCGATGTTACTGGAGCCGGCGCCATGCGCGAGGCCATCAACCAAGTGTGCATGCGTTTCGGTGGCGTGGACATTGTGGTGGCGAATGCGGGCATTGCCCATGTCGCCGCCCTGGAAGACCTCAGCAGCGTAGACTGGGAGCGTGTCGTCGCCGTCAATCAAACTGGCGTGTTGCACACCTTGCAAGTGGGTGGCGAAGTGTTGCGCCAACAGGGGCGCGGCGGCTCCATCGTGTTGGTGTCTTCCAAAAACGTGCTTGCCCCGGGTGCCTCCTTCGGCGCTTACTCCGCAAGTAAAGCCGGCGCGCACCAACTCGCCAAAGTGGCAGCCATGGAACTCGCCGTCGAACAAATCCACGTCAACATGGTTTGCCCCGACGCCGTCTTCCGTCACGGCGAGAACCCTTCCGGCCTATGGGCCACCGTCGGCCCTGACCGCGCCAAGTCGCGCGGCCTCAACGAGGGTGAACTCGAAGAGTTCTATCGCCAGCGCAACTTACTTCAGGCCGAAGTTGGTGCCGAAGACGTCGGCCAGGCGGTGTTGTTCTTCGCCGCACGCCGCACCCCAACCACCGGAGCTTCCCTCCCCGTCGATGGCGGCGTCGCCGCTGCCTTCCCCCGCTAAACCCTGCACATGATTAGCCCTCGCACCACTCGCTCCGAGATCCTCGCCAAGCTGCGCCATAAGGTCGAGCAAGGCCTGCCGCTTTTGATTTCCAGCGCCGGCAGCGGTTTGGTCGCCAAGCTGTTGGAAGAAGCGGGCGCCGATTGCATCAATACTTTTTCCGGTGCGCGGCTGCGCGCCAATGGCATGGGCACCATGTCCATGATGTGGCCGATTCTGGATAGCAATCAGCAAGTGCTCGACTACACCGAGCAGGACATCCTGCCCGCCATGTCTGGCCAAGCTTTTGTGTGTGCTTGCCTCAACGCCAACGATCCACTGCGCGATATGCGCACGGTGTTGCAGCGGCTGAAAGACATGGGCGTGATGTCGGTGTCGAATATCAGCCCTTCGATTAGCTATGTCGACAAAGACAGCGAGATCCGCCGCGTGTTGGAATCGGCGGGCATCACTTTCGCCCACGAGATCGACATGCTGGCGCTCGCGCGCGAGATGGACATGGTGGGCATCGGCCTGGCCTTCGATATGGAAGACAGTCTGCGCTTGGTCGAAGAAGCCCAACCCGATGTCTTTTGCTTTCATGCCGGCACCACCAAAGGCGGCCAACGCGGTTATGACTCCGGCGAATCGATTGAACGCACCGCCGAGCGCACCGAAAAAGTGTATGAAGCCGTGCGCAAGATTAAGCCCGACGTGATTTTGATTGCACATGGCGCCGCTTTGGAAACGCCGGAGGACGGGCAATACATGCTTGACCACACCACCGGACATGGCATTTGGACCGGCTCCTCGACCGAACGCCTGCCAATTGAACGCGCCGTCAGTGCCGCCGCCGCCGAATTTGCCAGCCTTCGTTTCTCTAAGCCCCGTTAAGCATGAACACCGCCCCTGTCATCGCCATTCTCTCGACTCTCGATACCAAGGAGGCCGAAGCTACCTTTCTCAAAGAAGAGATTGAGGCCCGTGGTGGCCGTGCAGTCTTGCTTGACATGGGCGTGATGGAAGCGCCGGAAACTCAGGCTTACTTCGACCGTACCACGGTCGCCAATGCCGGCGGTTCCACCCTGGAAGAGTTGCTGGACAGCCCCACGCGCCAAACCGCTTCGCCGGTGATGATTCAGGGTGCCACGCATATTTTGCTGGAGCAACTGGAACAGGGCGCCCTGCAGGCAGTGATTGGCCTTGGCGGCACTCAAGGCACCTCGAACTGCTGCGCGGTCATGCAAGCTCTGCCCTATGGCTTGCCGAAGATCATGGTGTCGACGGTGGCTTCCGGAGACACCGCACCCTTTGTCGGCATCAAGGACATCACCATGATGTTCTCTGTCGGTGATTTGCTGGGTCTCAACCCCTTCACGCGGCGATTACTCAGCAACGCTGCCGGAGCCGCCTATGGCATGGCATTAGGCGCGGGAGAGAACTGGTTCGCGAAAGGTGATAAGCCCTTGATTGGCATGACCAATCTGGGTGTGTTGACCGAAGGCGCCATGCAAGCCGTCGAGCGCTTCCATGAGGCGGGCTATGAAGTCATTGTGTTCCATGCCGTCGGTTCCGGTGGCGCAGCGATGGAGCAAATGATGAAAGAGGGCATCATTGGCGCGGTGTTTGACTACGCCCTTGGTGAAATCTCTGATTACCTGTTCGATGGCCTCCGCGCTGGCACCCCCGATCGCCTGACCGTCGCCGGCTCACTCGGCTTGCCGCAGGTGCTCTGCCCAGGAGGATCGGAACACATCGGGCTCATGGTCGAAGCCAATACCGTGCCTGAGTTCTACGCCAAGCACCTGTATGTATTCCACAACCCGATCATCTTGGCGCCACGCTTATCCATCGAACAATGGGACGCCGTCGCCAACGAAATCGGGCGACGCTTGCAAACCACCACAGGCAAGGCAGTCATGATGCTTCCGCTGCAAGGCACCAGTCGCTATGCCATTGAGGGTGGCCCCTTGCATGATCCCGAGGGCGATGCCGCCTTCTTCGCCACCCTGCGTCAAGCCTTGCCGGAAAGTGTGCAGGTGGTGGAGTGTCCCACTCATGCCGAAGACCCGGCCTTCGTCGAAGAAGCGGTCGCGCGTCTATTGGCCATGCTGTAAGCCGCTGCCGGCAATGGCACACTAGGTCATGGACGGACAGCACCAAGCCGAGATTGTCGAGGAGGTTGTGGGCCCGGTCCGTCGCCTCGGCAAGTTGGCGCGGCGTGTCCTCGAAGAACTGGGGCGCGACGACTTAAGCGGGGTCGCTGCGCAGATGACCTACTACATCATGCTCGGGCTGTTCCCAACCCTGATTCTGCTGGTGGGCCTGCTCGACGCGCTGCCTTTGGAGCAAGACGTGGTTCCGATGCTCGAACGGCAGTTACAAAACCTGCCGGCCGACGTCGCCAGCATGCTCACGCGCTATCTGCGTGATTTTGCCAGCCATCAACCCTCCAGCGGCCTACTCCTGTGGTTGCTTGCTGCTTGGTGGGCTGCATCGCGCGGCATGATGGGCACGCGCAAAGGCTTAAACCGGGTATTCCGCTGCCGCCCCGAGCGCCACCTCGCCCTGCAACGCCTGCAAGATCTTGGTCTCACGCTGGCTTCCCTAGTTCTCATTGGCGGCGGCTATCTCTTACTGCTTGGTGGGCGCCAACTAGCGCAAATGGTCACAAGTTGGCTCAACCTCGACCTGTCTCTACAAGTGGCTTGGGTATGGCTGCGTTTGCCGATCACCCTCGTCATGTTGGTTCTGTTCGTCATGCTCACCTATCGCTTCTTGCCCAGTCGCCGTGTGCCACGCCGCGCCCTGCTCGCCGGTGCATTGCCTACCGTGTTGGCCTGGATGCTCCTGGGCAGTGCCTTCCGCTTATGGCTCAAACATCTGGGAAACTTTGACCAAATTTACGGTGGCCTCACCAGCTTCTTTTTGCTGATGATTTTCATCTGGCTGGTCTCGCTGATTCTTTTGCTGGGCGGCGAAATCAGTGCGCGCTTGGCCGACCGCATGGAAGGTCGCGAGGAAGGGCTTGCCGCTGCGGACCTAGACGACGAAGCCGACCCTGCCTGAGGGCAAAAGAAAATGCGGCCCCAGCTTTCACTGGGACCGCAACTCCATCCCCTCAGATGGCACCTTTCGGTGTTTCACACGTGCCGGCAAAGATAGAAATCCCCTTTCGACACGCAGTGATTGCACTGCTGGTTAGCAGTTGAGCAAGTTTAGACCTTGTCAATAGTTAATTGGGAGCCAAACACTTCCTGATGGAGCACAGGAGCTCATTTTCCAATTAAGACTTCCTAAATAAAGTGCCCCTGCTGTGCTTTTCAGCGACCGCAGGGGCGAATCAGAATTGACATTGGGATTTTAGGGCTACCAGGCCGCCCCCCCCCGGAATGCGAAATTAGAAGGCCACCTGTGGCGCTTCGCGAGCCTCGGGGATTTCGAGCTCGAAGAACTCGCGGCGCGAGAAGGTGAACATGCTGGCCACGATGTTCGATGGGAACTGCTCCATCTTGTTGTTGTTGGCGCGGACGTTGCCGTTGTAAAAACGAAGCGCGGCCTGAATCCGATTCTCGGTGTTTGCCAACTCTCCTTGAAGCTCCAAGAAGTTACTGCTGGCCTTGAGGTCTGGATAAGCCTCGAGTCGAACCATGAGTTGCCCTAAGGCTTTCTGCAACAGACCTTCATCGGCAGCTTGACTCGCAACATTGCCATGATTGGCAGAGGCGCGCTCACGCAGGTTGACCAAGTCTTCGAGCAATTCCTTTTCATGCTTGGCATAACCCTTGACCGTATTCACCAAATTCGGAATCAGGTCATAGCGGCGCTTGAGTTCGGTATCTACGTTGGACCAGGCTTCATCGCATTGATTGCGAATGGAAACGAGACCGTTGTACATGCCAATGAAGGCAACGAGAACAACGAGGACAATTGCGAGAGGGATCCAGAGCATGGTTGACAGTATTGCTTACGTAAGAGGCGGCTGTTCGAAGCGTTTTTCTTCTACAGCTAAAACATGGGCTTCTTGGCCAGAACTGCCTTTCGGGCGCGTTTCTAGGGCAACGAGCTTTTCCAAGATGCCGTAGGCTACCACACGGTCGCCAGCACGAATGACCTCGGCACCCTTGGGAGTGCCAATGTACTGATCTTTACCGCGGTGGATGCCGAGAATCATGACGCCTTCATCGCCAAGGCGGAGGTCCATCAGGCTTTGATCGACCAACCAACTTCCGGCAAGGACGTCGAATTCAGTGACAGAATAATCATCAGCCAAATGGAGCAATTCGCTGTAATCCGTGACATCGAGGTGGGTCCAACGCCGAAGCGCTTTGGCAACCACCGGAGACAAAAACTGGTCGACCCATTTGGAAAAGGTCACGGTCCAGAGCAGGGCCACGCCAATGACCAAGAACAACATGCGGAACCAAAGTTGACTAGCTAGTCCTTGTTCCGAAACGTTGACCAGGGAAACCACGACCGATGACACGGTGGTAATGATTCCTGCGTTCCCGAGCAGCATGAGCGTAAGTACCAACTCACGCCGCACCGGATTGCCCATGATCTTGTCAGCTTCCGGGGTGGTGAAGCCCACGCCGAAGAATGCCGACCGAGACTGGAAACGCGCGACCTGCGGGGAAAGTCCAGTCATGACCAGGGCGATGGCCCCCACGCGCACAATCAGCAGCGATACTGAAATGACGACGAGAACAGCAAAGAGTGGGATCATGGCTTAGCTGACTGCAGGATTAATCGCGGAACAGATATTCCGGCATCAAGCCACGAATGTTTCGCAGGTGGGTGAACATCGGATCGAGGTCTTTGGCCTCGAGCTGCTTGTCGACAAAGAGCGCCAATGAATTGCCCTCGAGTTCGATTGCGGTTCCGCGATTTTGGAGTAGGTATTCCATCATGCCGGTGTGGCAAAAATCGAAGGCCAGTTTGCGATCCTTGCTGCGCACGGTAAAGGCGTTGGAAAAGTCCACCGACTCAAAATCGATGTCATCGAAACCCATCGACTGCCCAATCCGCGAAAGGAAATTCTCGGGGTGCAAGCGCAGCTCTGGGAAGGGCCGCTCAATGTGAATCACCGTGGCGCCGAACCAATGCGTGGTCTCATTTTTGCCACTCCCGGTCTTGTAACGGAAGGTGAATGCCGTGGCCGGGAATCCCTCCCATTGGCCACGCAGCACGCTGGTGGCGCGGCGGCTATGCCCAATCTGCAGGCGGTCCAAAAAGCCGTACTCATGGCGAATCCGCTTGTCCCGCTCCGGGCGGTAACTCCAGCCGTTTTGGGCTGCCCAAATGCCGAATTCTTCACGCCGGCGCTTCTCTGCCTTCCAGGCTGCGTAACCCACAAAGCCCAGCACAATCACAGCTATGACGATGAAGAGCGGTTGCATGTTAGGTAGGTACAGGAATGGGATGTCAGATGGCATCAGCGCAGATCTCGCGCTTCCAGAATAGGGAATCCGGCGGCGTGGATACACTCTGCAACATGACGACAGACGCAGACATCGCCCGTGAATACACAGCCCGCCCGATTACCGATATTTCGGGGCCTTTGGGCGTTCACGAAGAAGACCTCCTGCCCTACGGCCGCGAAATTGCCAAGGTCCATCAACGGGCGCTTGAGCGGCCACGAAATGCCAGTTTGAACCCTGAGCCGAAGCTAGTTCTGGTTTCGGCCATCACTCCAACCCCTGCTGGCGAAGGCAAAACCACCACCTCGATTGGTTTGGCGCAGGCGATGCACCACCTTGGCGAGAATGTCTGTTTGGCGCTACGCGAGCCATCCCTCGGCCCTTGCATGGGCATTAAGGGCGGTGCTTGCGGCGGCGGCCACAGTCAGGTCATGCCGATGGATCGCATCAATCTGCATTTCACCGGCGACCTTCACGCTGTGACTGCGGCAAACAATGTGTTGGCGGCCTTGCTCGACAACCATCTGCACTTTGGCAACGAGCTCGAGATTGATCCGCGTCGCGTGGTGTGGCGCCGAGTCATGGATATGAATGACCGCACCTTGCGCGACATCGTGGTGGGTCTCGGCGGCACGGGCAATGGAATCCCGCGCGAAGACGGTTTCGACATTACCGTCGCATCTGAGGTGATGGCCGCATTGTGCTTGGCCGATGGTCTCGATGATCTACGCGCGCGCCTGGAACGTTTGATTGTGGGCTTCACCCGCGAGAACAAGCCAGTCACGGCTGGCGACCTGGGTGCCGTCGGCGCCATGTTGGTTCTCCTGCGCGATGCTTTGCAGCCAAACTTGGTACAAACCCTGGAGGGCGCTCCCGCCTTCATTCATGGCGGCCCCTTCGCCAACATTGCTCATGGTTGTAACTCGGTGACCGCCACCAAGATGGCCATGCACCACGCCAACTGGGCGATTACCGAAGCTGGCTTTGGCGCTGACCTTGGCGCAGAGAAGTTCTTCCACATCAAGTGTCGCCAAACTGGGCTCGATCCCGCCGCCGTGGTTTTGGTCGCAACCGTGCGCGCCTTGAAGATGCACGGTGGTGTCAGCAAAGACGATCTCACCACGCCAAACCCTGAAGCCGTGCGTTTGGGTTTAGCCAACTTGGATAAGCATATTGAAAATATCCAAGGCTTCGGCAAGCCACCGGTGGTCGCGATCAACCGTTTCGCCGACGACGCCGACGAAGAGCTGGCCGTCATCCGCGCTCATTGTGAGCTCAAAGGAGTGTCGGTCGCGGAATCGCGCCACTTCGGCGAAGGTGGCAAGGGTGCCGTCGAGTTGGCAAAGGCGGTCATGACTGCTGTGGAGACGCCGGCCCCAGCCTGGACTCCGCTTTACGCCCTGGAAGACGACCCTCATGCCAAGATCCGTACCCTGGCAAAAAAGGTCTATGGCGCCAAGGACGTGGCCTTCACCTCCGCCGCCGAACGCGACCTCAAGCGCATCAGCGATTTGGGCTTCGACAACCTCCCGATCTGTGTCGCCAAGGTTCCTGGCTCGCTGTCCGATGACCCCACCCTTCCTGGACGGCCGGAAGGTTTCACCGTCACTGTGCGCAATGTCACCGTCAATGCTGGTGCTGGCTTCCTCGTGGTGCTGACCGGAGCCATCATGCGCATGCCTGGACTGCCGCGCCTGCCACGGGCTGCCGGAATGGACCTCGATGCCGACGGCGAGATTCTCGGCCTAGATTAGAGCTACTCGGGCTGGCCTTTGCTCTGAAGCTGATAGGCCGCCAATTCTTGGTCTATCGTCGACCATTCTTGCTCTTCCCCGCTCTCCCAAGTGGCGGGGCGATCACTGTCGTAGGCCTGCGTAGGCTCGAGAATTTTCAAGTCTTCGGTCACACCACGTAGGCGCTTGGCCACCCATAGGCCCAACAGGTTGCTGAGCAAAAAGCCAAGCGCCAGGAACATGACATACCAGTTGGGCAAGAACGGCGCGGCGTCGTAGAGCAGGAACATGCAGCCTGCGGTCAACACCATGGCGGGGATTCGTCGTGCGAAACGATGGGCCGGCAGCAGGGTGTACATCAGGAACACCAATGCCATTTCAAAGTAGAAATGGATGGTGTCGTTGACGGGGTGCAGGAATGGGTAGAGGGCGCCAATCGCGGAGACCCCTAGCCAGAAGGCCAAAATGCCGTGGTCCCACTTGCTCTCGCTTTCTTCGGTACCGAGTAGCCAGGTCAAGTACAGCGTGACCAATACGAAGATGGTGCGCACCCCGAAGATGTAGAACACCTTGAGGTGTAAATCGAAGGCCAAGAAGTCGTAGGCCTGCTGCAACATGGCGAAGCCCGCCACGGCCAGCATGCAAAACCGCACAAAGCGCAGCCGGCGCGACTGAGCTTGTTGGAGCAGTTCCTCTTCAGGAGGCTGCTCATTGGGGGAATCGTGATGCCGGGGCACGGTGCTGTGGTGTACAGTCCTAGGACTTCTCGCAGGATATCTACAAGGCTGGATGAACTCCACTGGAAATCGCTGTGGGCGTCGCCACAATACGTCGCCGAAGTCCTCATGACTGACCTCCTTGCCTCTCTAAACGACGCCCAACGGCGTGCGGTCACCTGCACCGATGGTCCGTTGCTGGTGTTGGCCGGAGCTGGAACTGGCAAAACGCGGGTGATTACGGTGCGTGCGGCGCACCTCATGCAGCAGGGTGTGGCGCCGGAGCAAATCCTGATGGTGACCTTCACCAATAAAGCCGCGCGGGAAATGCAAGAAAGGCTGTGTAGTCTGGCCGGGGCAGCCGCCAATCAGGCCACCGTCGGCACTTTCCACCGCTTTTGCATGCGCCTGATTCGCGAGCATGCCGCGGCGCTGGATTTGCCGCCGGGCTTTGGTATCTGCGATAGCTCAGATCAGCTCTCGGCGGTCAAAGGGGCATTGCGCGAACTGCGCATTGCCGAAACCGCAGTCGACCCGCGCGCTGCGCAATCGAAGATTTCCCTGTTCAAAAATGCTCTGATCTCTTCAGAGCAGGCCATGGACCAAGCCGAAGACGACTGGGACATCATGGTCGCCCGTTGCTACACCAAGTATGAAGAGCATTTGCGGCGGCATCGCATGCTCGACTTCGATGACTTCCTGTTGTTTGCGCTGCGATTGTTGGAAGAGAAGGAAGAATTGCGCAAGCAGATCGCAGCGCGCTACCGCTATGTCATGGTCGATGAGTACCAAGACACCAACGCCCCGCAGTACCGCATTGTGCGCGCCTTGGTCCAAGACCACCGCAATCTTTGCGTGGTCGGCGACGACGACCAATCCATCTACGCTTGGCGCGGCGCCGATGTCCGCCGCATTTTGGATTTCGAAAAGGACTTTCCTGGCGCCGAGAATGTGCGCTTGGAAACCAACTATCGGTCTACTGCCGAAATCCTCGATGCCGCCAATAAAGTCATTCGCAACAACCCGAAGCGGCATGACAAGGAGTTGATTTCGGCCCTTGGTGCCGGCTCCACCGTGTCGGTGATGGGCATGGAAGACGAAGACCATGAAGCGTCCTTCGTTGCTGGCGAAATCCGCTATCAAGTGGAATCTCAAGAAGAGCGCTACGGAGATTTCGCCATTCTTTGTCGCACTGGACAACAGCCTCGCGCCTTTGAAGCAGAACTGCGTTCTGCGGGTATCCCCTATCGTTTGGTCGGCGGCACTTCCTTCTTTGATCGCAAAGAAGTGCGCGATGTTCTCGCCTACCTGCGCTTGCTTGCCAACCCAGCAGATGAAAGCGCATTCTTGCGCATTGCCAATACGCCGCCGCGCGGCATCGGCAAGGGGTCTTTGGACCGCGTCGTCGAACGCGCCACCGAACTTGGCGACACCGCTTGGCGCGCCTTCCGTAGCATGGTCGACGCCGGCGAGATCAGCGGAGCTCCGGCACGCGGATTCACTGCGCTGCGTGAAATCCTGAACCAAGCTCATGTGGTGTTGCAAGAAGGAGACTTGCCACGATTGATTCAAGAGGTGTTGGCCCTGACCAACTACCGCGCCGAGATTGAGCGCATCTATGGCGACCACGAAACCCAAGAGCTACGCTGGAATGGCGTGCTCGAGGTCGTCGATTTTGCCGCGTCCTTCCAGCGCAAGAATAAGAAGGGTGATCTCGCTAGCTTCCTTCAGGAGTTGAGTTTGTCCACCGACGAGCGCGACAAAGAAGAAGACTCTGGCGATCAAGTCACACTCATGACCTTGCACGCTGCCAAGGGGTTGGAGTTTCGCCGGGTTTATTTAGTGGGCCTGGAAGAAGGCATTCTGCCGCACAAACGTGCCGCTGCGGAAGGCGGTGTCGAAGAGGAGCGGCGCCTGATGTACGTCGGCATAACCCGCGCGCAACAAGACCTGACCATTACCTTTTGTGGTTCCCGCACACGCTTTGGCAAACTCCAACCCTGCCATCCTTCGCGCTTCTTGTTCGAACTCAAAGAAAAGACGCCACCGGAAGGTTGGCTCGCGACCGACGCGCCAAGCGTGGTGCAGGAAGCGGTTCCCGTGCCGCGCAACACGAAGAAGAAGCGCCCTGCACGACGCCCGGGTAGCCGGCTCTAACGCTTACTCGATACCGAGGAAGCGCAAGAATGCTTCGTTGCTGGGGTCGCGGCCGAGGAAGGCGCGGACACCTTCGCGGACGTCGCGCGAACCTCCACGCTGATAGATTTCGCGGCGCAAGCGTAGGCCGATGCCTTGATCCAGGAAGCGGTCCGGGGCATTCTCAAACACCGTGGCCAGGTCGGCAGCAATGCTATCTGCCCAGGCATAGCCGTAGTAGCCCGCGTCGTAGCCGGTGAGGTGGCCCCAGTAGGCGGCAAAGTTGGTGCCTTCCGGGATCGGGAACAAGGCTTCCGAATTGGCCTCATTACAGACCTTGCCTGCGTTGGTGACATCTCCCATGTGCATGCGCAAGTCCGCTAGCGCGAGTCCCATCTGGCGGCGTTCGGCCAATCCAATCGTGGCTTTCTGTGCGGCTTCCATCTTCTCGATGAGCTCCGGAGGCAGCTTCTTCGAAGGGTCACGATAGTCCACGGCAAAGCGCTGCAACACCTCTGCATCCCAGGCCCAGGCTTCGAACATTTGGCTTGGTGCCTCGACAAAATCACGCGGCACGCTTCCGCCAGCAAAGCTGTTGTACTTGGTGGTGGATAGGATGGCGTGCATAGCGTGGCCGAACTCGTGGAAGATGGTTTCCACTTCACCATGGTTCATCAGCGCGGGTTCTCCTCCCACGCCAGGCGTGAAGTTACACACCAGGGCTGCCACCGGAGCGCGGCGGCGACCATCGGGTTCGGTACGACCTGAGATCACATCGAACTGCGCGAAGTGGTTGTACTTGCCCGGCCGCGGAAACATGTCGAGGTAGAAAATGCCCAGTGGCTCCGCCGTTTCCGCATCAGAGACCAAGAAACAGCGCAGATCGCCAATCCATTTATAGGGAGGCTCCATTTCGGTAAAGCGGACCGCGAAGATGTGCTGATAAATCTCGAACATGCCATCGAGGACGCGGTCTAGTTGGAAGTACACGCGCATGGCCTCGGTATCGACGCCGTAGTCGCGCTTCATCATCATGTTCTGGTAGTAGCGGAAGTCCCACCAGTGGATTTGTGCGGTTTGATTGCCGGTTTCCTGTCGCTTGAGTTTGGTGAGCACCGCAACTTCGGCATCGAACTTAGGTTGCAAGCCTTTCATCAGGTCTTCGCAGAAATCGATCGCTGCTTGGCCAGTCCCTGCCATTTTGGGCTCGATCTTGTAGTCTGCCCAGTTCGCGTAGCCAAGTTTCTTGGCGATGCGATCGCGCAGTTGCACGATTTCGTTGAGCAGGGGGCCATTGCTCTCCATCGCGACGGAATAACGCGCGCGGTTAGTTTCGCGCCGCACCTCTTCACGCCGCGCACTGCTCATGACCGCCATGTAATCTGGGGTTACGGTCACGCGCACTTGGTGGGTGCCGTCGGCTTGGCGGGAAGACTCCAAGAACGACTCGGGAACCCCTTCCAGCTGATCGGTGGTAAAGCTCAAAGCGACGACGGCATTGGTGATGTTGGTATCAAAGTTGTTTGCCAACTCACTCAGCTTCTTCTGCATATCGGCGACCTCGGCGCGTGTGGAAGCATCGAGGTCAAAGCCGGCGCGGCGATAGTCACGCATGGCATCTTGGTACAGCTTGAGATCTTCGCCGACCAATTCGCCGCGCTCACCTGCTTCATATGCGGTGCGGAAGCCGTCGGCCAAGCGATACAAGTCTTCGCGGTAACCAAGGTCGACGAACCAGCTGCCCATCTTTTGTACTTCCGCATTGCACGCCAGTCTGATGTCACTTTCCACGCGGCTTTCCTTCATCAGCCATAGCTGATTGAGAATCTGCACCACTGGAAAGAGGGTTTCGTCGATTGCCGCAAAGCTATCGGCGAAAGTCACCGTCGCGGGATCTTGCGCGGCGATGGTGTCGAGCCGCGTGGTGGCCGTGTCCAAAATGTCATCGACCACTGGTCCGATTTCAGCTGCGGAATAATCTAGGCGCGGTAGCTGCAGAGCAACCTGGTGTGCCCGAGAGATCGCAGCAAAATCTTGCAGGGTCGGCAAGCTTTGCGGAGACAAGTCTGGTTCACCACTCTCCACCAGTGGTTCCCATTTTCCATCAACCATGACGTAGGCTTTGCCGTCATCGGGCTTAGGATTGGCGCAGGCGGCGAGGGCCAGAAGGAGCAGCAACAGGGAGGACAAGCAGCGCATCATGCGCTCATGCTACCGAACCCTTTCGTTTTTGCTGGTCAAACGCCACAACTCCACCGCTTCGGTCTTATCGAACACAAAACGTGGGCGCACAACCTCGACAGGCAACCAATCTCCCTCGAAGCCAATCAAAGAGCCATCCCGTGCGACTCGCGGGAACGGCAATAAAGTTTGGTTGTCGTCTTCATAAAGGACAATCCAATGCCGACTCTGAGCGCTTTCCTGCTTCGCTTCTAGTGTTGGCCATTCCCCCACTAGGCTGAAGTGCATGGTCACTTGCTGCGGCAGGGATTCGCGCAAGGCGTAGCGAAAGCGCGCAAAGGAGCCGCCGTGATCGAGCAAGGACAACCCGCCGTCGGCGGAGGGCGCCAACCACACCGTGACTTGATCGCCAGGCTCCATCAAAGCCGCCAACTCTGCGGCATATTCCTGACTACGCAGATCGCTGATGCCTTTGTACGGCTGTTGCATATCTCGTACCAAGCCTGCGCCGCCAAAGACCAATAGGATTGCCAAGAAAGCATGACTCACCTTTCCTCTTGGTCCTTCGCGTAAACGATCCATGCACAGGGACAGGCCATGCCCAAGGAGCAAACACATGGCTGGAGCCAAGTAAATCGACACGCGCACACTACCGCCGTAGGGATACCGCCCAAGCGCCGCTGCGACGAAGTTGAACACTAAAGGACCAAGCGACACCCAAAGAAAGAAGCGCTGCTTCGCCCGCCACAAGCTGACGACGCCAATCACGATGAGCAAGAAGTTGAGTGCGCTTCCTGGCGGAGGACCGCCGGTGGGATAGGCCGACAACCATCCGGTGTGCATGGTCACCCACCAATCCGGAATGCGCCACCACTGCTCCAAGGGCGGGAAGGTGCGTGTCCACATGTCCATGGCCGGAAGCCAGGGCGCGGCTTCGGTGTGTGGCTTGGCGAAGCCTTCGACCATCCACGCGGCATCGGCAATGAGCAAAAAGCCCCACAACAAGAGCCAAGCAAACGGCAGAGGTGGCTTTTCTCTCTGTGCGCGCTGCGGCCGCCAATGCCATACGCAAGCCAAACCCAATGCGGCGGATAAGAACAAGGAGGGCATACTGCCCCAAACTCCGAGCAGGCTCAACGCCATCAGCGCGAGAAGTTGGCGCCGCGCACGACTTGGATTAGCCGCGGCCGTTGGCGCGAATAAATCTAGCGCCAGGTTGAGCATGGCTGTCGCCCACAGCAAATCAAAGGCATAGGGCTTGAGTTCGACACCATGCCGCAGTGGGTAATACGCCACAGCAAAAACCGCAAAGGCGAACAAGGCCGAGGGCTGTGGCAAGGCGCGCAGGAACAGGCGCAGCATCAGCCATGTAGTCACGATGGCCGCAAGCAATGCTGGCAGGCGCAGTGCCCATACCGAGCCGCCGAAGAGTTCATAAGCCGCCTTCTCTAACCACCACCACAGCAGTGGTGCGACCTGACCGTACTCCAGTGGCTGATACAGCTCAGCGAAACTCTTGACCTGAAGGTTGACCGCGACAAAGCCTTCGTCGCCCCAAAGCGGGAAGCCCAACGCATAACGCACGAGCAACCACGCGAGGTGCAGCCCGAGGAATACCCAGGTCCAACGGAGGAGGCTCGGCGGAGTCACCAAGTCATGGTAAGGACGCCGCTGAGCGAAGCCATGTCGCTGGCTTTACAGCCCGAGCTGCGTGACTAAACCGTTGCTGGAACTCCAGCCCAAACCGCTTGCGGCGGGATCATTGGGAATCCAGGCCTGCCAGAAGAACTGACGGCCAATCAAGTTGACGTTGCTCGGCAAGGTCGCCTGCAAGGAGCCCGAACCACCGGCATCGACCGAGACCTGAAGCATCAGGTCGAAGGCCACCAAGGCGGTGGCGCCGTCAAAGGGAGTGGAGGCGCGACTTGGGCCGCGAAGAAGGCGTGCTGTGCTGTTCGGGAGCGCGTTCTCCAACTGCAGTTGGATGGTGGCGCCGAGCACGGGGTTGGCGCTCATCGACAAGGTCGGTACGCCAAGGGTGCCCGCTTTGCCTTCCCCATAGGCCACCGAGGCTCCTTCACTTGCCGTGGCGATGGCGAAAGGCATGGAGCCCTCTGCAGCACCGGTGTTGGCAGAAGCATCGGAAACGGTCACGCGAATGCGCGCGTCGCCGGTACGTGCGCTGGGCACGGTCCAAGCGAAAGTATCGGCAGGGTTGAGGCCACTGGCGATCGCAGACCAGGTGCCGCCGCCGTCGGTCGAGAGCTCGAGGTCAGCGCTGGTTGCGGCGACATCGTCATCGGAAATCCATTGGATGTCGATAATCTCGCCTGGATTCAGAATTTCACCGCCACTTGGGCTGATGACATACGCGGTAGGGTTCACCCCGCCGCGGTGCGCAGGCTGGTGCATCACGATGCAATGCAGCACGCCGGCCGAGGTCACAATCGCTTGCGCGTCAATCTGCACCACGGTCTTGTTCGGCAACGCGGCTTGCCAGGCCGCCAACGCCTGTGAGTTGTACTGCGAAATCGTGCTATTGGTGTAAAGCGGAATCAACACCAAGTCGTTGCACATCACCACGTTGGTGTAGGTGTAGTGCGTGAAGAAGTTGGTGCGCGCAGGAACGCGAGTTACGGTGAATCCTGCCGCGGCCATATCAATCGCGGCCTGATCGCAGATGTTGTCCTGGGTCGTGCCAGGTTGCGCCGGCCAATCGCTGATCATGACTTTGTCGTCGTCATAGACCTGCATCCACATGTCGAGGTGCTGGGTGGAGTCGACGCTAGTCGGGAAAGGCGTAAACAGGGTCGATTCCAGATTTTGGTAATCACGGAACACCTGTTTGATGTCTTCCTCGGAGTACCCCGGGTTCTCGTTGTTGATCAGCTCCGTGAGGTATCCCCCACCTAAGGCATCAAGATGGAAGTTGCCACCGCCATGCACCAAGGCATGTTCATAGCGCGCATGTCCGAAGTAGGTCGAGGCAAAGCTCGGAAAGGTGTTGTCGTTGGGGCGCGGGCGGTTGTAGGTGTGGTCCACAATCGCGCGGACATCGCCCTGGTAGATATACCGCGGGCCATAGTCGCGCATCCAAATGCTGTCGGTGCCGCGAATCAAGAACTCGACATTGGCCATATTGGCGCCATAGCTGGCAATCTTGGTCGACGCAGAACTTGACTCACTGCTGTTATCGACCACGCAATAGACCTTGGCGTTACCCGTTGTGGTGATTTCAGCAGCCATCTTGGAAAGGATGGTGGTCCACGACGAGCTGCCCTCCCAGGCAATGAAGATGCCCGCCATCGGTTCGTATTCCGCAGCGCAATGGACGTCGCCCGAAGGCGGAGCCGTGGCCAGGAAGGCACGACCGCCCAAGGGGTTCTGCGCAATCCATGCTTCCTCCAATGGGGTCATCGAGCGAGGAATCTCTTCCCCCTCTGGATAGGTTTGCCGTTGCTGGCCAAAGGTCGGGCCAGACAGGAGGAAAAGGGTGGGAAGGAAAAGGGCGCGAAGGGTCGGCATGATGGGATGGTTCAGGCCAGGGGAGGGTGATTAAGGATATCCCACAGCGGCCTGAGGTATCCCGATTCTCGCCGGCAGTTAGGCGCCTCCTGCGCGCCTCCACAACCGGGAAATGGTTCTCGCAGTGCTATTTTCTGCCATGACCGAGCCCACTTTCGTCCCCTTGGGAGAGCGTTATGACCCTGGTATCCCGCCACAGCAGGCAGCAGACCAGTTTCACGAGATCTTACGGCTCCGGCGTAGCATTCGCGCCTTCAGTGACCGTCCTGTCTCGCGCGAAGCCGTGGAAGCTATCGTGCGCTGCGCCACCAGCGCACCGAGCGGCGCGAATAAACAACCCTGGCGCTTTGTGGCGGTGTCCGATGCGCAAACCAAATCCGCGATTCGCGCGGCGGCAGAAAAAGAAGAGCGCGAGCTGTACGCCCATCGTGCGAGCGAGGAATGGCTTCGTGATCTGGCGCCCTTGGGCACGGACGACGTCAAGGAATACCTAGATGTGGCTCCTTGGCTAATCGTGGTCTTTCGCATGACCGCGACCGATGACGGCGGCAAGGTCTACTACTCCGACGAATCGGTCGGCCTGGCTACAGGCATGTTCTTGGCGGCGGCGCAAATGGCTGGCCTCGCCACGCTCACCCACACCCCCAGCCCGATGAAATTCCTCGCCGAGCTCCTCGGCCGCCCCAAGCATGAGCGCCCCTACATGCTGATTCCGCTCGGCTACCCTGCCGAAGACTGCACCGTTCCGCTCCACGCCCTTGCGCGCAAACCGCTTAACGAGGTGCTGTTGTTCGACCCCACTACCAACTCATGATGTTCCGCCGCCTCTTGCCCCTGCTTCTTGTTGTCACTGCCGCCGCTCTCAGCCTAGCGGCCTACCCCGGCGCGCAAGAGCCCACCAGCTATCGCATTCTGGTCACTAACGACGACGGCATCGACACTCCCGGCTTGATTGCCTTGGTCAAAGCCATGTCGAACTTGGGTGAAGTCGTCGTCACCGCCCCCGACGGCAACCGTTCCGGCGCCAGTCAGTCGAGCAAGATTTTTTCGGAAACCATGATCGCCACGCCGCGCGAAATCCCTGGCGCCAAGGAAGCTTGGGCATTAAGTGGCACGCCGAGTGATTGTGCTGCCTATGGGTTGGTCGCTCTGGCCGGCGAACGCGGCTTTGATCTTGTGGTTTCTGGGATTAACCGCGGCAGCAATGTTGGCGAAGTCGCGCATTACTCCGGCACCGTGGGTGCTGCCCTGGAAGGCGGCATGCGCGGCATCCCTTCGATTGCGGTGAGTGAAGAAAGCCGCATCAAAGACCACAGCGTGTCGGCCGAGTTTGCTGCCCGATTCGCCAAGAAGCTTCTTGAGGAAGGCGGCACACCAGGCGTGATCTACAACATCAATGTGCCTTCGGACAAACCAGAAGGCGTCAAGGTTGCGCCGATGGGCGGTCTTTATCTTGGGATTGAGGGCTTCAGCCGCGAGGACCAAGAAGACGGCGGCTTCCATGCCCGCGCCAAGATCAAGTGGAACCAAGAGGCTCCCGCAGGCAGCGATACTGCGGCTTACCGCGCAAACTTCATCAGCGTTGCCCCATTACGGGTCGACTGGACCGCCCACGACCTGCTCGAACGAGTGGAAGCGTGGGGCGTGAAGTAGCGCTCTACCAGAGGATCCGCGCGCCGGACCAGGTCAGGCCGGCGCCGAAAGCACCGAGCACCAGGAAGGTGTCTTTCTGGAACAGACCCTTGTGGTAGCCCTCGGACATCAGGATCGGCACCGAAGCCGAACTGGTGTTGCCGTACTTGGCGATGTTGTGCAGCACCTTCTCCGGTGGAATACCAAGGTGAGAAGTGGCTTGCTCCAAAATCCGGCGGTTCATTTGGTGCGGGATCATCCAGCCCAACTTTGACGGGTCTTGCTCGTGCATCGCCCAATCTAAGAGCCAGATCATTTTCGAAGCGGCAAAACGATACACCGCACGCCCCTCCATTTGGATGTAGTGACTGCGCTCATCGAGAATCTCGTGAGTCATCGGGTCACCGGCTCCACCGCGGGGGCGCAGAATGTACTTGGCGCCTTCGCCATCGGCACCGATATGAATGTCTTCAATCAAGCCGCGCTGGCAAGTTTCGTGTGGCTGCAACACCACCGCGCCCGCGCCATCGCCGAACAATACACAGGTGGTGCGGTCTTGGTGGTCAATCATGCGCGACATGGCGTCGCCGCCGATGACCAACACATTTTTGTACTGGCCGGTGCCAATCATGCTGCGGCCGACGGCCATGGCATACATGAAGCCGGAGCAGGCGGCGGCGACATCGAAGGCGCCACATTTGTTCAAGCCCAAACGCGCCTGCACGATGCACCCCGCCGAGGGTGCGGTGTAGTCGCCGGAAACCGAGCCCACCACCACCAGGTCGATGTCATCTGGACCGACGCCGGCATCTTCCATGGCAATCTTCGCCGCGCCGACGAACATATCCGAAGGCATTTCGCCCTCTTTCAACCAGCGGCGCTCGACAATGCCGGTCCGCTGCTGAATCCATTCATCGGAAGTCTCTAGAAATTCCGTGAAATAGTCATTCGTAATCACTTGGTCGGGGACAAAGTGACCGATTCCGGCGATGCCGGCAGGAACGTAATCAACCATCGGAATGTGCAGAGGGGCGGCTGCCAGGAGGCAACCAATGCATCATAACCCAGCCAATGCGCGTCGCAGCATGGACACGTCAGGGACGCCAATCCACGTGCGCAAAACCCTGCCTTGGCTATCAGCAAGGATGGTGGAGGGGGTTTGCTCGGAAATTGCCGCCTCATGACCGCTCCAACCCTGGGGCGGATAGCGATCCTGTAGGTTCTTAAAAGCCTGAATCTGCAGCTTGCTGCGAGAAAGCATGACGTAAGGCGGCTGAAAGCGCTCTTGATAGGCCGCCATTTCCTTGTCGGAATCTCCCGAGTCATTGTTGAACCCGAAAAAGGCCAACTTTTCTTCCGAGAAAGCTCGGCGCAATGCGCGGAAGGTTGGCTCGGCGCGCTTGCATGCCTGGCACTTGGTGAACCATGTGGTGTAGAGCTGGTACTCCGCCCCTTCCACCCCACTCGCATCGGCTAGCTCAACCAGAAGCGGCTCGATTTCGCCCAAGGGCGGCAACTTCGCAGAAGTTGATCTGGAAGGAACGGTGATTGGCTGGAGCGGGCGCCATTTTTGCGCGAAGTGGGCGGTGCCAGCATTTTGTGCCGGGTTCTCGTAGACCTGAACCAACCGATTGGCTGGAAGATTCTCGATCAGCGTTTCCCGGCCACTGGGCCAAAGGATGCGCAAGGAATCCACCGCCTGCGCCTGGCCTAGACCAAAATGGGTTTCCAGCCGGTTCTGCCCACTCAAACCTTCGCCACTACGCAACTCGCGCGTCTGTTTCACGCCACCTGCTTGGAGTTCTAAGGTCGCGCCGATGGCATTGCGGTTACTCCACTCGCCACCAGGTGTGGCGTCTTGCTTCCCCCCCACAAGCTCGACGACCAAAAACGATGCTTTCGGTACCCCGGGGATATCTCCCTGTTGGTTTCGGAACAGCTGCACAAAAGGGCGGTTAGCAGAGACCAGGACGAAGTCTTGGTAGCCATCGCGATCGTAATCAAACAGGCAAAAGGTACGGCCATCGCCATCGACGTCGGCCCCACTGATGCCACTCTGCTCCTGGAAAGCCTTGCCGCCTAAGTTGCGCCAATAATGGTTGCGCTCATGCCCACTCCATGAAGCACCATTCACCACACCCGTGGGTTCGACCACAGCTTCGGGGTCCACTTCACTGCGATGGCTGCTGACATCGGAGTCTCGGTCCACGACCGAGCGCCAAAAACTACTTCACACATCGACGTCGAGCGCCGCTTCTTTGGGCGCCGTGTAGAAGCCGTCGGGGGCGTAAATATCAAGCCAACCATCGTTGTCGAAGTCGGCGAATTGGGCACCCCATCCCCAGCCGCCATTTTCGACAGTCATGTCTGGCTTTTCGAGGCCGGAAATCTTGTCCCAGGGCTCATGGTTCCCGGTGTTGCGGAACAAGGAGTTACCCTCGCCAAGGCGGCGATACACCGGGTTCATCCCTTCGCCCGGAGCAATCAAGCTCGAGTCGAAATTCACTCCCCCTTCAATAAAAAAGGACACCACGCGCCGAGCGGCTTTGGAGAACATGTTGGTGACATACAAATCCTGACGGCCATCGTTGTCAAAATCGCCAAAACTCACGCCCATTCCAAAGCCGATATCCGCCAATTGCAGTTCCTCGGTGGCGTCGACAAAGCTGCCATCGCCTTCGTTGCGGAAGAAAAAGTTGGGCGCAAAATCATTCGCGCAATAAACATCGAGGTCACCATCTTGATCGACATCAGACCAAGTCGATTGATAGCAGTTATAGAAAATGCGTAGCACATCAGCGCCCTGCGCAACTTCAAAGCGGCCGTTGCCCAGATTATGCAGCAATACATTGGGCGGACCAGGGCGATTGGTGTCGACTCGCATGTCGATGGCACGCTGTTTCATCTGCGTGTAGAGGTAGTCAAAATCCCCCTGCGCCAGGTACTTCAGCAAATGCTTATCGGCGCCATGATTGCGCTTGGTCGGCTTGCGAATCGCGCTAATCGAGAAGTTGACAAAATTTGCACCATAGGTGCTGACATAGATATCTAGCAGTCCATCATTGTCATAATCGACGGCGTTGAGCGATGATACCAGAAAGGGTAAGTCCTCCTCTGCAGCCCATGATCCTGCGCGATCATGAAACACGCCATCGATATTCTCAAGCAGGCGGGTGCGTTCTAAAGTGCCACCGATGACCGCGTCTTCATCGCCGTCGTTATCTAGGTCGACGAAAAGGGCAGAACAGGTGTTGCCGTCGAAATCCAGGCCACGCGCGGCAGCTTCTTCGACAAAAGTTCCGTCTTGTTGATTACGGAAGAGCAGGTTTCGCCCAGATCGTTCCTGCACGTAGAAGTCATCCCAGCCATCGCGATCGATGTCGACGACGGTGCAAGTGGGGTGCACTTCACCCGCGCTGGGCCGCCAACTCAGATATGGCTTGGGCCATTCCCGACCCTTGGTCAAAAATTCCACCACCATCTCTTCATGTAAGCTTTGGCGTGCTTTCTCTAGCGAATCGGCATCGGGAATGGCCTGGTCCAAGACTTCGGCAAAAAGGGGCAGCGCATTCCCGGTCAACTCCAACTTCACCGCGGCGATTCGCTCAATCCGCCAATCCTGTTCGGTGACCGGGGCGTCCAAATCTTCTGAATCCGCGAGACGCCAATCACATTCAAACCATGCTGCGAAGTAGGCCGTCTGACCCTCGCTAAGCTCACCATGGCCACTCAGCTGCAGAGTGCACTGCCACGAACGACGGCCTACTGGATCAAGCCAGCGCGGTACCGGCAAGTGGATCTTGACTTTGGGGTGGTCTAACCATGCAAATTCTGCAAGCAATGGCTCCAGAAGTGACAATTCTTGAGCCGAAACCGTTTCTTCCTCATCTGCAGGACCAAACAGCGAACGCAGCCCGGCCCCTTCATTGATCGGAGTATGCTCCTTCGGATCCCAATCGAAAGCCCGCACACTCACCTCGTCGGCAAACAGGGTCCGCCCCAAATCGGAAGGCCAGGTCTCGAGGTTTGCGAGTGCTGTTTTCAGCGGGCGCAGGCGATTGCCGCGCTGGAGATCCTGGACCAACGATTCACTATGGTTCATTCGTGCAACCACTTCGTCCATAGGCGTGGGAGCAGGCCCACGACTACAGCAAAGAACGGCCACCCCGCAAAGCAGGGCAGCCGTATTGCGCAGAAGAACTTTAGAAGTCAGAGTATCCTTCCCACTTGCGAATGAGTTTCTTCACCTGGGAGTAGGTGGGCACACCGGCATCGATCCACAGGACATTGCCAGCAGCATCGGTGATGATGGTGCCGGGAGTAGAGTTACTCGCGTCCTCGGTGTTGCCTTTTAAGTCCGTAATCGGATCAAGCAGCTTGTCCTGGAGCTTCTTGAACTCCTTGATGTCTGCCTTAGTACGTTCCGGAAGGTTGACAAAGGAGGGCTGGAAGCGCTCCATGTAAGCCGCCATTTCCTTTTCAGAGTCACCGCTGTCGTTATTGAAGCCAAAGATGGCAAGCTCACCCTCAGAGAAGTGGGTGCGCAAGGCAGTCACCTTTGGTGCCGCCCGCTTGCAAGCCGCGCAATCCTTAAACCACGTCGTGTACATACGGTACTTGGCATCGGTCTTGCCATCGGCCAGACGAGCCAGCAGCGGAGAGTTGCCGAGGTTGGGCTTGTTCGCCTTGCGCGAAGTATCGGAAGCCAACTGCCCCACAGGCGTCAGGGTTTCGAAGGAGAAACCTTTGCCATTGGGGGAATCCGCCGGATCTTCGTAGACCGTCACCAAGGTGCCGGCGCTCACGGTACCAACTAAGGTCGTTTTACCGTTGGGCCATTCCACACGCACATCGGAGGCGGCGGCATGCGCGCCAATGCCGAGCAGCATGGTTGGGCTGTTTTGACCGCCGAGGCCTTCGCCACCGCGGTACTCGCGCAAGATATTCATATCACCAGCGGTGAGACGAACCTTGGCGCCAAAGCCATTGCGGTTACTCCATTCCTGACTTGCAGCAGCAGCCTTGTTGCCCCCCACAAAGCGGAAGCGCAATGGCTTCAAGCGCTTCTCAGTCGGCAGCATATCGCCGATGCGGTTGCGGAAGAACTGAATGTAAGGTCGGTTGGCATTGACCATGACAAAGTCTTGGTAGCCATCGCGGTCATAATCCAGCAGCGAGAAGGTACGAGCATCTTTATTCGAGTCGGCACCAGAAATGCCGGACTGCTCGATGAACTCCTGCCCTTGGTGGTTCAACCAGAAATGGTTGGTCTCACCGCCGGAGAAGGAAGCGCCGCTGGCAATCTGGCCAGGTTCAATCATGACGCCAGGACTCTGTGACTTAATCTTCGTGTTCTTGTCTCCGCGCACGACGGAGCGCCAGAAGTTACTTCACAAGTCGACGTCGCGCCGCTTGTCCTTTGGCGCGGTGTAGTACCCACTGGGGTTGTAGAGGTCCAACCAACCATCGTTGTTGAAGTCTGCAAATTGAGCACCCCAGGCCCAGCCACCTTGTTCGACGAGCAAGCTTGGCTTCTCCATGCCAGAGACCTTGGTCCACTCGTTGTTGCCATTGTTGTGGAACAAGGAGTTGCCGCGACCAAGCTGCTCGAACACCGGATCAATACCGCCGGACTCGCCAAGCAAGGCTTCGTCAAAGTTGGCGCGGCCCTTGGTAAAGAAGGAAGTCACGCGGCGAGCGGCCTTGGAGAACATGTTGGTGACATAGAGGTCCTGAAGACCATCGTTGTCATAATCTCCCCAGGTGACACCCATGCCAAAACCAATGTCTGCGACTTGCAGCTCTTCGGTGATGTCGGTGAAGGTGCCGTCGCCGTTGTTGCGCTTCATGAAGTTGGGCGCAAAGTCGTTGGCGAGGTATACATCGGCATCGCCATCGTTGTCGATGTCCGCCCAGGTGGCCTGGAAGGTGTTGTGGAAGTCGCGCAACTCTTCGATGGCAGCGGGCTCGAAACGACCATTGCCGAGGTTGCGGAACATGATGTTCGGCGGACCTGGACGGTTGGTGTGGACACCGGCATATTTTGCAGCGGCTTCAATCATCGGCTTGAGTTGAGCCCAATCCTCTGGCGTCAAGAATGGCTCAAGGCCGTTGAGCAAGAAGTCACTTGCCGTATCCGTTTCCTCGCGCAAAGAGCCGCGAATCGAGGTCATGGCGCGCTGCACAAACATGGCGGCATAGGTCGAGCAGTAGATGTCCAGCAAGCCATCGTTGTCATAGTCCACCGCATTGAGAGCAGAGATGTGAAACGGAAGCTTGTCTTGATCGATCCATTTGCCACTACGATCGACGAACTTGCCGTCGATGTTCTCAAGAATCCGAGTGCGGCTGAGACTGCCTCCAACTACCGCGTCTTCATCGCCATCGTTATCAAAGTCGGCAAAAATCGTGGACGAGGTCTTGCCTTCCTCCGAGAAGGCGAGGCCGATTTCTTCGGCGATCTCATCAAAGGTGCCGTCGCCATTGTTGCGGAAGAACAAGTTCTTGCCGTGGCGCTCTTGAGCGTAGAAGTCATCCCAACCATCCTTGTTGTAGTCGCAGACCACAACCGTTGGGTGGCGTTCACCGGCGCCTACCTGGAACGAAGGGTACGGCTTCTGAAAGGATTTGGGATCACCATCGCGGTGGGCTTGCAGGAATCCACGGACATAGTTCTCGTGAATGGACTGCTTAGCCAACTCGAGTGATGCCGGATTAGGCACCACTTCGTCGAGGATTTCCTCGAATAGCCAACCATCGGTTTCGGTGATTTTCAGAGACTCAACCTTCCAGGAAATGATCTTCCAAACCTGGTCGTCAGGGTTCGACTCGTCGTAAGACTCTGGCGCCATTTCCCAAACCACTTCGTTGATTCCTTTGAATTGGCCGAGGCGACCATTCTTCATTCTGGCCTTGCCAGTGAAGAGCATGTGCACCTTCCACTGGTGCATGGTTTCCGGGTCGACCCATTCCGGAACAGGAATGTAAATCTTGAACTTGGCGAAGTCGAAGTAATCCACCTGGCTGAACAACGAGTCGAACATCCGAAAATCTTCAAAGGCCACGGCGCCAGCGGGAGCTTCCCCATTGCCTGCATATACCTGAATCTCTTGGTCGGCTGGGTGCCAGTGACGAATGCCGGCAGTGCCTTCATTGAGGATTTCGTCGTACTCAGGCACTTCTTCTACCAATGGCAGAATCGTGAAGTTTTCCGCGAAATACTTGCGCGACATTTCGCCTGGAAACTCCATGCTCTTGGCGGCATCGGCCATGCTGGTCAGACGATGGGTCTTGCCCCAGCTCAAAAGATTGGCCTCGGATCGCATCATGCGCTCGGTAGCGATTCCGATTGGGGTTGTGGGCTTCTTCGGGCCGCGGGAGCAGGAGAGGCTCAGGAGGACCGTGCCGCCGATGAGAGCGGTCAGGGCTAGAATTCGGGAGGAGGAAACCATGGTAACGGGGCAAATCGCTTGGCCAGATCCCAAGCTACCTGTCTATCGACAAGTTTCTTTCCAGAATCATCCCAAAAAAACCACTGCTTTTTCGGGAAAAATGGCCCTGCGCCAAAAGTTCAGCTAGATTGAGCGCCGTGAAAGCTCCCGACCTCAAGGCCACAATCACCGCGCGTGAAGACCTCACCGACTCTCTAGCATTATTTCGCTTCGACCTTGAAGGCGGTGTGCCCGATTTTGAACCTGGGCAGTTCCTGACCTTGGGGCTTCCCCACCCGGAAAAAGAGGGCAAGACCCTATTTCGCCCCTATTCCATCTCGAGCCCACCGGAGCGCAAAGAGGCCATGGAGCTCTACGTGCGCTGGGCTCAGCGGCCGGTACTTGGCAAGTTCACCACCATGTTGTGGAAGCTCGGCGTCGGCGACAGCATGAGCTACAAGCCACCCAAGGGCGCCTTCACCATTGAGCACACCAAGCCCGACGGCAGCCCAGAAAACCGGCGCATGGTTTTAATTGGTGGCGGCACAGGCATTGCTCCCTTTGTTTCCTTCATTGGAAGTCTGAAAAAGGCTGGCTGCCAGCGCCAAATCGTGCTCTGTCACGGCGCCAGCTACCTGCCCGAGCTTGGCTACCGCAAGGAAATGCTCGAATTGGCAGCTGAATCGGACGCCGACGGCCACAACAACTGGGATTTCCACTATTTAGCGTCCATTAGCCGCCCCCAAGAAGAGGCCAATGCCGGCTGGGATGGCCATGCCGGCCGCGTCGAATCCCTGGTCATTCCAGACGAAAGTGGGCTCTCCGCGGCAGAACAAGCCGCCGGCGAGGCGTTCACTCCCGAGAACACCACATTCTATATTTGTGGATTCGGCGGCACGGTCGAGGCCGTGCGACAGGCGGTCGAGAGTCGCGGCTTCTGCACCAAAAAAGAAGCCCGTGAAGACGGCAGCTACGACATCAAGTTCGAGAGCTACGGCTAAACCGGAGACTCGTCGAGCAGATCGAGCGAAGCGGTGTTGGGCGCGAGAAAAAAGCGCCCAATGGCAACATCGAAGGTATTGCCGTCGTCATGTTGCCAGCGATAGCTCCCTTCCATGGTCCCCCAAGAGGTTTGGAGCGGGCAGCCACTCAGGTACTCGAAAGACTCGCCAGGGAGCAGGTGAGGATGCTCACCCACCACACCTGGACCTTCGACTGTACGCGTCTCGCCGTTGCCATCGGTAATTAGCCAGGAGCGAGATAACAAGCGCGCATTCTTGTTTCCTTCGTTAGTCAGAACCACGCGATACACAAAGAAAAAGCGCCCCATTTCGGGGTCAGATTGGTCTGGTAGGAAATTAGCTCCTACCTGGACCCGAATCTCCTCCGTAGTGAGGTCGGAATGGCCTGTCTTAGGGTCTGAGGGCGTACTCATGCCTGCTTCTAGGATAGAACAGCGCCTATCAGGATAGGAGACTCTGTTTAGCCGATAAGAATAGAAACGCGGCCCCAGTCATGGGGTTCTGGAACACACCTATGCTCACACCTCTCGTCCTTGCACCGCTTCTCGCCTTTCTCCCGGGCACTCACACCCCAGAAGGCCCAGACATTTTTTGGCAACCGACCCTGGATGCCGCCTATGCCGCTGCCCAAGAAGGGCAAACCATTGTCTTTCTTGCCGTCAATATGGACGGAGAGAGCGCCAACGAGGAGGCGGCCAATAAGCTCTACCACGACAAGGATTTCCTCCCCGTTGTCGGCCAAGTGGTCTCTGTGGTGGCTTCGCGCTTTGAGCATGGTGGCAGCACCTGCAAGCGCTTCGGCACCATCACCTGTGCGGACCATCAAGACATCGACAAAAAGGCTCGTGCCAACATCCTGAAGCCTGGTCTCGACGGCGAGGTCATCGCCCCGCAACATGTTTGGCTCGCCGCCGATGGCACCGTTTTACTTTCCGTTCCTTATCAGGTGAGCACGCGGGAGCTGATTTGGTGCACGGTGACTGCGCTAAACAAGGCGTATCCGGACAAGCAAGTCCCCATGCCACAGGGCGCGCGGGCGCCACGCCGATTGGTCATGGATGGCGTCACTGATAGCGGTGCCGACTCCATTCGCCCGCTTTCCGAGGAAGAGGTCGAAGAAGCGGTCAAGCAACTACGCTCCGGTGTGGACTGGGGCGAACGCGCCCGTTTGGTCACCAGCCTCATCGCGACAGATCACCCCGAGGCCGTGGAAGCCGTGACCAAGGAACTGCTTGGCGCCAACGTGCGCGGAGGCGGTGGACGAGGGCGCGGCGCTGAGGATCTGCTTGGCCGCCTCAATGATGCGAAGAAGGCGCTCTTAGGTCGAATTGGCCTCTATTCTCCGCCTGCCTATTGGGAAGCCGTCGCCACCCAAATGGATTCCGATGATCCCGACGTACGCATGGCCGCTGCTGTCACCATGGAGCAGCTAGGCGCCAAGGATTCGCTCAAAGTTATTAAAGGGCGCCTGCGCAAGGAAGAGTCTCTACCAATCCAGGCGGCGCTTTATCGTGCCCAAGGCACTGCCGGCGCTGGCGAAAGCAGTGCACGTGGTTCGCTCATGAGCGTGGTCAAAAAGAAAAAAGCAGAGCAAGTTCTCAAGGTGAATGCCTACTTTGCTTTGGGCAACCACGCCAACGACAAAGCTGTCATCAAGCAAATGAACGTCGTGGCCAGCGAGGGCCACCCACTAGAACGCCAAGCCATGATTTTGGGCCTTGCCTTTGCGCGCAACGATGCCGCGGCGGAAAGCCTATTCGCTGGGCTTGGCGACCAACAGGACAAACTGGCGCCAAACACGCGCAAGGCTTTGGAACTGGCACAAAAGGTCTTCGAAGGCGGCAATTTGAGCCTACTGGCAGAGCTTATCGAGGAAGTATGCGGCGACACCGTGCGCCGAGAGCGCTTCTTCGGCGCAGCAAAGGGCTAAGTCTGCCGTAGGAAAGCGCCTAGAGGCCGCTGAACGATTTCTCTTTAGGATTTCCTTAAGGCTTGCCGATGGCTCGGATTGAGAATCCCGTCTTCCTCCTGGAGGCGGGTCCATCAACCCGAACACCGTCTACACATGAACCCCCGCGTTTTCCTCTGGCCCCTTGGGGCCGCTTCACTCTTCCTGGCCGCTTGTGGAAGCGGATCAGATGCCGTATCTGGTGGATCGATTTCCGGCCTTTCGATGCCCGATGGCATGAACTTGGTCGATGTCGATACTGGATCTGCCAATAGCTCAGTCACAGCTGGAGCCACCATTTCTCCCGCAGTCACATTCGCCGCGGACACGGATTATCACCAAGATGAAGTCAGCGCTCACATGTGGGATGTCACCACGCAGCCGCTGGACACGATCAACGACATTCTGAAGAGTGTGGCACAAACCCGCGCTGATGAGTTCGTCAACGATGGCGCTTATCTCGCCCTGGTCGAAACCGTCGGCGATGAAGATGGCGGCGGCCAAGCGGACACCGGCCAGTCTTCAAGCGGACAAGCCACCGAGTTGGAGCCATGGATTGTGAACTCCACCCGCGCCTCCTCTACCGCAGCACAAGTCACACGCGTGTGGATTGAGCAGGAAGAAGATTTTGGTCCAGGTGCCACCTTCACCAACACCATTCATGCGCGCGCGGTGGTCACTGCAGCGCCAACAACCAGCAACCCGAACGGACAGTTCAAACTGGACTTCGGCATGGTCAACCAAGATGACGATTCGCTGATGTTCCGTGGCACCCTCGCCACCACTCCTGCGAGCACAGGCAAGCTTGGCTTCACCTTCTTTGAGGAAGACGTCGCCGGCTTGTTCGGCGAGGACACGCGGGTTGCGGTCGAAACCAGCTTGGACAATACCACTGGTATTGCCCACATGACCGCCCCGGACTGGGAAAGCGGCGGCACGGTCGAATATTCGGTAGCTTATGATGAGGACTACTTCCTGCGCTCTGACGGCACCACCACTAAGCTGCTCGACCGCAACGCTTTCGATCGCAATATCTGGGGTTATAACCTGTACCACGCGACCGATGGCACCGGCTTTACTGCTGGCGAGCGCGTCAACCTCAACGGTGGATTCTCCTTCACCTTTGATGACCAGGGCAGCACCGAATTTGGCTGGGCTGACTATTGGGGCATCTGGACCCCAAACCCAGATGCGCTGCCTGATGGCGCCACCGTGACTCGCGAAGTCGAAGGCGAAGCCGTCGATTACACCGTCCTGCGTGCCCCCGGCAAACTCATCCGCGTGGAACGCCAAGTCTTGCCTTTGGCAGACATGGATGGCGAGACTTTTGAGTTCTGGGACTGGGCCACTGGCGATCAGTTCTTGATTGAGTACACCCACGCTGGAACGGTGTTCACGAAGATTGCGCAACGCGATAACGAGTGGAACTGGGAAACCTTAGCTCCAGCAGAAGTCCTCACCATCAACAATGGTGAGTGGTACGGCTTCTGGTCCGAGGGCCTCGGTGGCAACCTCGACTTCGTCGGCGGCGACACGGACATGACCGCGCGGACGCAAGAGTTCGTCAGCGGTGACGATGCCATCTTTAGCGGTGGTAGCTCGCTGACCTTGTACGCCCTTACCCAACCACTGCGTGCCGGCATGACCGCGAACCAGGTCAACCTCGATGACGTGTTCATGAATGATGCGCCGGATGTCGATACTCCCTACGCCTACAACTTCGAAAAGGCCACCCGCTCGTTGCAGTACAACAGCGTCGACGTTGGCTTGTTGCCTGGCGCCGAGCCGACTCAAGGCAACTTCATGTGGGGCATGCAGAGTGGTCCAATGTCGACTGAAACCCCAGCTTCTCTCGGCTTGAGCGACATCTGGGATATGTGGAGCCTGGACACCTACTACATCTACGAAACGGGCGTCAACGATTGGAACCAGTACTCGGCTCTGATTGATGGCGACGGCGATCCTGTTACCTACGATCCTCCGATCAACTTCTTCTACACCCACACCACTGCCAACGATGCTGATGGCGATGCCACGCACGACGGCAAGAAGTTCATGCTCAACTACGGCGGCGACCGCAACCTCTGGGGCATTCCTGGGGAAGATGTCGACACCGATGGCGATGGCAGCCCAGACCGCTGGTTCCCGATTGTCTCGCTGAAAGACGGCACCTTGCTTGGCCCAACCGGCACCGAGTACGTAGTGAAGGCTGTGGATATGGAACTGTTCATGCAGGTCTCGAATGATGCCATCCCGAGCAGCTTGCAAAACGCCCTGACGACTGCCGGCAACCTCAGCCTGCCTTCGATCAGCTCGTGGGTCGACCCCACCACCGTGGCCATGCCAACGGTGACGGATAAGCCGAAGGTGGTTGGCGGAGTCATCCAATAACTCCTTCGTCGGAGGGCAGGGTCAGCCTCTCCCCGCCTTCCTTGATGATCGCCGCCTGGAGTTCGCTCCAGGTGGCGTTTTCTTTGCCGCCCCGACGACATTCCGACTTCCTAGGCAGAGGGGCCAAAGGAAAAAAAGTGAATTTCGGGTTAGAGCCTTCCGCCCTCCGGCTAAACTGATAGTGGAATAACAGACTGAAATGTACGGAAAAGCCACCGAAACTGCGATCGCCGCCCTGTCCCGCCTTGCCGAGGTCTACGACGGAGGCAAAACGCGTCTGTCTGCACAGGACATCGCCAAAGATCGGGCATTGCAGAAGCCTTTCGTCGGCAAAGTCCTGACCACCTTGTCTCAGGCTGGTGTGGTGCTCGGCTCACGTGGCCCTGGCGGCGGGTTCACCCTCGCCCTTCCGCCCGAAGACATTCGGATTTACGATGTCTTCCGCCTATTTGAGCGCGAAGAAGATTCCGAACTCTGCCCCTTCGGTGGCGGTGTTTGTGGAGTCGGCGTGAACTGCGCCCTGCACGACAAACTCGCCGCGGTGCAAGATGCGACCAATCACATCCTGCATGAAACCACCTTCGAGGTCTTCCGCAAGGCTTACCAAGACGAAGGCCTGCGCCCCACGCAAGCCAGTGAAGTGCAAGAGCATCATCATCGCGAAACTTTCCGCGCTCCGTACAAGCGCAAGGGATTTCCTTAAGCCCTTAGTTCAGCACCGAAATGCTCAAGCCGCCGGCGTGGCGCAATTCCACGCTGTAACGTTTGTTCTCGACTAGTTTGATGTACGGTGCCTCGCCGTGCATAGCGCGCACGCCACTTTGGCGAGAAACGGCGGGGTCATTGGCATACTCCCAAAAGTTGGCCCAAAGCTCATCTTGAAAAGCGTTGGCTCCGGATTCCGGCGCATAGGCCAGTGGACGTTCCCCCACGGTATCGATGACAAAGCCGTCAGCTGGATTTTGATACTCGCCAAAGATCCTGCGAAAGAGCAAAAGGCTGCTGCCACGAAGCAAATCTTGAGATTCGACGAAATGGTCGTCGAACTTGATGACTTGGGCGTCTAGGTAAACCAAGGCCCCGTCAATCGTGAACTCTTGGCCTTTGCCAAGTGAACGGCCCTCGCGATCGATTTCGACGAAATGAAACCGGGTGCGTAAGCCACTACGACTCGAGGGATCTGGATATTGCTCGAGGACTTCGAGTTGGGCGACGCGACTCCGCGCGCGCAACATGTCTAGCTGAAACTCTCGTTGCGCAAGATCTTCCTGCAGTTCAGCCACCTCTTGACGCAGAGCCACGGTTTCGGCGCTATCTCCAGATAATCCCCACCAGGCAGCGGCAGCGCCGACAAGGAGAAACGCTAGTGGAGTGAGAAGGCGGACCATAGGGGCGGGTTGCGGTGGCGCAACCCATCGAATCTAACTCATGGTCGCGGTCGCTTCCAGACGCAAGATATGGGGCGCAGAAGACCATCTTCAACGCAACTTCATGCAAACTTGATGCCCCTCCCTTGCATCCTACCGATGATATGACTGTGGTGACGAGAGCAACCCTCAATGGTCAACGTCTCGAGCACGGGTCGAGTGCGCCTAGGCGTGAGCGACTCACTCCCAACCGATCGGAGCGGCCAGAGCAAAATGGCTCATCCGGATCGAGGACATACCGAGCGGTATGGCTCTCGGACATCCACCTTGGTACCAAGGGCTGCAAAGCAGGATATCTGCTGCATTTCTTACAGAACATTCGTACCAAAAACCTTTATCTAGTCGGGGACATCATCGACGGCTGGAGCTTGCGCCGTAACTGGCATTGGGACTCCACCCACAACCAGATTGTGCGTCATATTTTGAAAGCCAGCACTAGAGGCACCTATGTCTCGCTGATTTGCGGCAATCATGACGAGTTCTTGCGCGACTACACCAACTTTGATTTTGGCGGAGTGCGCATCACTCTCGAAGATGAACATGTTTTGGCCGATGGCCGCCGCTTGCTATTAACTCACGGTGATCGCTTTGATGTGGTGATTCGCAATGCGGCCTGGCTGGCTCACCTGGGTGACTGGGCTTACACCGCATCGCTTTGGCTGAACGATGTCTTCAATTCCGTCCGCCGCAAGATTGGCCGGCCTTATTGGTCCCTTTCGCAGTTCCTCAAGCAGAAGGTGAAGAAGGCGGTCAACTACATCGACGATTTTGAGCAAGCCGTTAGCCGAGATGCTCGTCAACGCGGCTTTGATGGTGTGGTTTGTGGCCACATTCATAAGGCTGCCCTGAATCAAGAAGACGACTCCTTTCTCTATCTCAACTGCGGGGATTGGGTTGAGAGTTGCACCGCTTTGGTGGAGCACCTCGACGGTCGGCTTGAGCTTCTGGAATTTGCGATTCATCACGACAAGAATCCGCAACAAGAACCCGAACCCGTCGCCGAAATTTTGACTTCATGAAACGTCTCTTGCTGGTCACCGACGCCTGGAGCCCTCAAGTCAATGGCGTTGTACGGACCATGCAAGAGATGCGACGGCATGCCATCCGACAGGGGATTCGCGTCCGCGTGCTGCATCCTGGGAGGTTTCACACCGTTCCTTGCCCCACCGAAGCCTCACTGCGGCTGAGCACCTTTCCCTATCGGCGCATGCTTGCCCATTTCGAGCGCTTCCAACCCGATGCAGTCCATCTCGCTACGGAAGGTCCTCTTGGATTAAGCGCACGTCGTCTTTGTCTGCAAAAAGGAAGGGGATTCACCACCAGCTTCTGCACGCATTTCCCAGAGTATCTGCGTGAGCGAGTCGGTATTCCGGCAACCTGGACCTGGAAAGGGGTGCATTGGTTTCATCGCCAAGCCTCTCAAGTCTTTGCCGCCACCCGACCATTACAAAGGGAGTTAGAGCAGCAGGGCTTTCGCAATGTGGCCTTGGTTCCGAGAGGAGTCGATACCTCTCAGTTCCATCCTGAAGCCGCTCGATATCTTCCATTGGCGAACTTGCCGCGCGATCTACCTCGCCCTTGGTTCTTAAGCGTTGGGAGAATTGCCCAAGAAAAGAACCTGGAAGCCTTTCTCGCTCTGGACTTACCTGGTTCCCAATTGATCGTGGGCGATGGGCCAGAACGCGTTCGGCTTCAAGAGAAGTATCCGCAAGCTCATTTCTTAGGACCTCGTCACGGCAATGCATTGGCTGCTCTGTACGCAGCTTCCGACGTCTTCGTATTCCCCAGCCTGACCGACACTTTCGGTCTGGTCATGTTGGAGGCACTCGCCAGCGGGACACCGGTGGCAGCCTTCCCCCATCAAGCGCCGAAAGCCGTACTGGAAGGAGGCAACTGTGCTCAAATGAATGTCGATCTCAAGAAAGCCTGCTTGCATGCTTTGCATATGCAGGCTGAGCATTGCCTAATTCATGCCCAAAAAATGACATGGGAGAAGGTCGGCGAGTTATTTCTGCAGAACTTAGATTGGGGTTCCGGGAAGAGCTTTCTCCCTGGCCATCCAAGCCCCGATCATGCCGCCTAAGAAGGGCATTGCCCTTTCGCTATGGTCGGCCACGCCTGACAAAAATCAAAGTTTGCGTAGACGCAGAGCGTCGGCGACCACGACGTAGCCACTTGGCCCTGTATTCTCTATTCCCAATACGGGCGTCGCACCGGACGCGAAGGAAATTTGGCCGAGGACGTTCCACTGGCCACCAGCTTGCTGCTGATTCACGCTGCCTTGATACAGGCGGCCTCCTACCAAAAGCCCAATCGGCGTTTGCGGACTACGATTGCTTCCCGCAGGCCACCACAGGGAAATCTCATAGGTACCGGACTGCGGGATACCTGGACTCCAAAGTGCTCTAGCCAAAGCTGTGCCGGTACTGGCCCAGCGGTAATCGCTGCCATACTTTCCAGCAGCGCTAGTTCCCGTATTCCAAGTGCCGGAATAACTCGCGGTGGCATTGTCCAAAATCAAATCGACCGAGCCACCAGATTGAATCTTCTGCTCGATTTGCACCCGTAGCTGCGGCAAATTGGCATAAGCCAAATCTCCTGGGCACGCCGTACTAGACACGTCACGGTGACCATAAACCGTACTCATATTGGCCCCATACCCGGCGTACCAAGCCGAACCCAGCGGGTCGATGTTTTGCTGATCACACTTCCACGCGGCAAGGTCGATAAAGGCGTTCTGCATGACTTGGGTCAAGCTTTGATTGTGCGGCGAATGAAAGTAACCCATGAAAGCCACTCCCATGGAACCGCAGTTCGCGCCATCGTGTGCGCCCACCACGTCATCGCCGCCGCCGCGTCCTTCAAAGATGTCGCCATGCGGGCAAATCAAATAGTTGTATCCAATGTCACACCAACCGCGGGTGTACATGTGATAGGCCTGATTGGCTTGCACATTGCTCGCGCATTCTGACCATGACGTGCTGACATACTCCGAGGCAGAAGCGGTGTGGTGCATGGCCACATGCGTGGTCGTGCAATAGCCCGCGCTGCACTGTGGTGGATCTGCTCCCCAGCTGGTGCGCGCGTAGACCGAAGGCTTGCCAACCGCCCGCGTCTGCGGGAGTTGAGCTGCTGCAAGCGGATTCACCGGCACCCAAACCAAGGCGCAGGATAAATCACCCTGCAACGCCATGGCCGCCAAGGACGGCGGCAGAGAGAGAACCACAGAGGAAGTTTGATTCTGCGGAAAGTGCACCAAGGCCGACACCCAGCGCTGCCCTGCCGGTCCGGGAAAGCCCGGCACCTCGGTCAAGTCGGGCTGCCCCACCAGGGGCCATGCCGTCGGTGTTTGGCCATGAGGCTTAGGGTGCGCAATCTGCACGCCATCCATCGCCCGTGAACTCCACACACCAAGGCTGCGAAAGCTCATGGGCGCTGCAAAAAGAAAGCGCCCTTGTCCCTTCGCGGCAGCCCGCCAATCCGCTTGGGTCAGCTCTTGATGAATGGGAAGCTGCGCGGAATCGGCAGCCTGCGGCAGGCAAAGGAAAAGGAGAGAAAGCATGAGGGAGATCGTCGCGCCGAGTTTAGGCAACTCGGAGGGGGGACCTCTCTACTGTACGGTCAGGACCAAAGTCTCGCTGTCTGTGCCAGCTGGCGAGCTGACATTGGCGACTAGGGTGTAAGTTCCTGGATCCAGCGACTTCAGTGGATAGCGGGCGACGCGCACGACATCGTTGTGGGACTGGAAGTGCAAAGCATTGTCGGTTTCGAGGCGCGGCCAGATGTCGAAGTTGGTCGAGCCAAGGTGGGTTGCCGTCAGCAAGACTTCAGCTGTGGTCAGGCTTTCAAAGCCATCGTTGCCTCCTAGTGCCACTTCAATGGCAATCTCATCACCTGCCTGGAATGTGGTCTGGGGAACCGACAGCGAAGCCACCACGTTTTGCGTTTCGAGCGCGGTGTGGATTACCCGCGGAGCTGCCCCAGTGACATTCCCAACAGGGTCGGTCGCGATGGTTTGGAAGTAGACGACATCGTTGGCCGGCAAGTTTTCCAAAGTCATGCGGTGAAACATGCGTGGACGCGCTTCTTCGGCGGTGACCACTTGGTTGATCACGCCTGGTGCCGTCCCCCAACGCACTTCGCCGATGGCCAAGTCAGGCATTTTGCCCGTGGTGTTCAAGTGGGTGGAAATTTCCCACTGCCCAGCAGTACCAGTCCACTGCACCTCATCGATCGTGAGCGGCGGCGGTGGTGTGGTGTCCAAAATCAGTGGCTTCAGCGGTCGAAATGGCTGATAAATCGGGTCGCCGACATACAGACTGGTCCACATGAGGCGGGGATCACAAATGCGCGCCGCCTCGGCGAAGGGATATCCCTTGATCATGTAATAAGCAAAGACCTCTGGGTAGGGGTGGCCTTCTGTGTAAGGCTCATCGACGCAACCGACGCCTGCAGTCAATCCGTTGCGTAAGGCACCGGCGACGAAGGTGCCAGGGACATCATTGCGCAAACGCGCAATCGAGTTGGAGTTCAAATCTGTGCCAAAAGAACCGACCATCCAATCCCAAACATCGATGTAGTTGTCGTTGTTGTACCAGCCTTCGTAGATCATCGCGTTGGGTGCGCTGAGGGCTGGTGTGCCATCGGTCCATGTCGCGCCGGGCTCACCAATCTCGGTCAAATTGGGTTCCCAATGCACCTTAAAACCAGACGCTTCTAGCCAACCTCGCCCATAAGCCAATGCTTTGTCCGACTCACCGAAGGTCCAGTGGCTAAAGGGGTAGCCGGCATCCAGAGTGGCGCGGGAATACTCGCCGTATTGGGTGTCGAGGTAAGCCCGCCCTTGGTAGTAGCCGGGTTCCGGGCTAAGGTAGACGTCGCCATATAAAGCCATGTCCACCAGCTCCATGGCATGGTTCTTATCGGTGCCGTCTAGGCGCGCGACGAGGTAAGTGCGGGTGTCATTGAAGCGATCCTCGCCCGGGTCAAAGCGGCCCGGAGGAAGGGTTTCCCCTGGCGCGAGGTCCGCGTAGCCATCTTCGGTCTTGATGTCGAAATAGCCCGCCCGATCGCGCTCACCTAAATTCCACAGGCGAGCAATGGTGGTGTCGAGGCCACGCTTGGTGAAGCCTGGGACCGCGACTTGATAAGGCACGCCGTAGCAAAAAAGAATGCCGAGAACTTGGTCGTTATCGGCACTAATCGCGCGCGCACGAAGCGGTAATACAATTTCATCCCAGAAGTCCTCCCAAGCGTTTGTGCCCTGGTACTTGTCATTGCTCCAGGTGCTGCAGGAGACGGCGACGAGGCGGTCTGTGGGCACTCGGCGCTTCTGGAGCCAGTGCTGGGCCACTTCGAGCGAGTCATTGACCCCATTGCCATCTTCATCTGGCCAGTTGGCGTTGTAGACCACCAACCAGCGCCCGGCTGTGGATTCCGGGTCTGGGTCGTAGTTGGCTTGAGGGAGCGCCAGAAGGAGGGGGATGACTAGCCCAAGGGCCATTGCCCCATTTTAGGCGAAATTCTTTCTCGGATTTAGCGGAATTACTCGGTTAAACAAGAAAAGAGCAGGGCGCCGAAACGCCCTGCTCTCCCGCCATTTCTGGCGTCACGTACCGAATCCCTACATATGCAGGGTGACATCGAAGCGGATGCGATAGACCATTTCGTCAATCACACCGGCGAGGATTTCGTCCGGTTCTTGGGCCATGACCCAGATGTGCAGGTCCACTTGTTCACTCAATGGGGTCTTCCAACCAGCCATGTGGTTGTTGAAGTTGGTTCCCATGATCATGTCGTCGTTCGAGTAGGTCGTGAGAATGGCGTCTTGCTCAATTGATGCGTACTGGTAGTAGAACTTGCCCATTTCGGTCTTGAGGGCAGCGCCAACGGCGAAGCCGGTGTCCCCTACGCTGCTATCGGCACGTTGGTTTTGGATGAACTCGCCGGAGAAGATGACATCTTCATTTTCGTAGGCCAGGTTGACATCCAAGATGCCGTAGTCCGAGGTCAACTCGGAACCGGTTAGTGCGTTGCCGCGAAGGTCTGCGGCAAGTGCTGCAGAGCCACTTGGCGTGAGGTCGCCGTAGAAGAAGTAAGCCGCGGCGCCGGAGAAGGTGGCGTCGTCGCCAGCGTCGATGTGGCCGCCGACCTCAAGCAAGGTGGCCCAAGCATTTTCGCCAGCAGCCTGCTCGAAAGCAGCCAATTGACCCGCCGTGACGTGGAACTCATCGAAGCCCATGCAATCGGACCAGGAGTAAATCGCGCCGAGGCCCTCGGGCTGGACGTCTTCATCCCACACCAAGTTGCCGTAAATCGGGTTGCGGTAGACCGGAGGGCCGAACTTGCCGCCAACCACGGCGAGGCCAGGAACGGCTTCTGGCGTGTACTGGAAGAACAAACGGTCTAGAGTGATGTCTTCGCTGTTGAAGCCATCGCCAAGGTCGACATAAGGGCTGCGCGGGTCATCGGGGTTTCCCGTAGTTACGCGAGCGCCGACGAGCAACTCGGAGTTGAAGCGGTAGTTCGCACCAAACCGAAGGCGCAGACGTTGCCGATGACGATCCTTAGTGCCAGGAGCATTGTCATTAAACTCGGCGCGGAAGCGTGCGTTGCTCGAGAAACTCCATTCTCCATCGCCCTGGGCGGTGGCTGGAGTAGCAGCGAGTAGAGCAAGGGAAAGGGTCCCCGAAGCGAGGGCCAAACCACGGAGGTTGAGGGAGTTCATGGCGGAGAATTTAAGAGACTCTTTGGTCTTAAATTCGCAGAAAAACAACAAATCTTTCGTGCTATTTATCCCCCGAATTCGGGGCAATCCATGGCAACCGGGAAGCCGTTCGCGATTTACCAGTGCAGGTTTAGGTCAATGCGAAAGCGGACAATGGAGTCTGAGGGGCCTACGATTTGGTCCGGTTCTGACATGAGGGCCCAAATATGGAGGTCGGCAAAGTCGGCAAGCTTGCGCTTCCAACCAGCAACGTGGCTGTTCATGTTGGTCGTAAGTAGAAAGTCATCGCCAGCCCAAGCCGAGAACATGGCGTCTTGTTCGACTGTTTGGTACTGGTAATAGAACTTGCCGGCTTCGGTTCCAATCGCGCCGCCAACGGCAATGCCGGTATCGCCTTGGCCGGAAGCCGCGCGTTGGTTTTGGAACATTTCGGCAGACAGGGTCAAAGGGCCGGACTGCCAAGCCAAAATGGCATCGATGGTGCCAAAGTCCGACACGTAGCGCTGGGCCGCGCCAGCACCGACGGTTGCATTGCCTTGGTTATCTGCAAGCAAAGCGACCGATCCACTTGGCGATGGGTTGCCGGTGAAGAAATAACCAAGAGCAGCACTGAGTTTGCTGTCATCGCCGGTATCCATCGTGGCAAAGCCTTGCACTAAGGTGGAGAAACTTTCGCTGCCACCCGACTGCTCCAATGTCACGAATTCGCCGGCCAAAATGCCGGCGCTTGCAAAGGGGCCAAACTCCCCCGTTTGCCAACGGGCCATGATGCCTTCTGGCTGGATATCGGCATCCCAGATGAGTTCGCCATACACCGGATTGCGCACAATGGAGTTGTTGAACTTACCCGCCCACACCGTCACGCCGGTGTCTTCCGGGGTGTACTGAACGTACAAACGATCGAGATTGAACTCGAGACTGTTGAAGCCATCGCCGAGGTCGACGTGAGGGCTGTTCGGGTCATCCGGGTTCCCCGTACGCGCGCGCGCACCAACAAGCACTTCGTGATTGAAGCGGTAAGTACCCCCTACACGAAAGCGCATGCGCTGGCGGTGGCGGTCGCTGGTTCCGGGCGCGTTGTCATTGAACTCTGCCCGAAAGCGGGCATCACCGCTGAAGGACCAAGGGGAGTCCTCGGCCTGTGCGGACGCGGGAGTACAGAGTAGAAGGGCGATGCCGGAGACTGCAGCACAGGGCAACAGATGGCATAGGGGGAGATTCCATTTCATGTGTCAGTTCGGAGGTTCCGTGTCTTCATCAGACCCTAGAGGCCTGCAATTATTCCAATTTCCTTTTTTTTGTCGAGCTAGACTGTTTTATGCCCAAGACCCTCCCCCGCCGCGCTTTTTTGCAGCATTTGGCCGCCATGGGCCTACCACTGGCTGCAGCGTCGACCACTCTCACCCGACCTCTAGCCGCAGCAGGCCCCTTTGCTTCAAAGCCCCAAGAGGGTGGTTTTCGCAAGGCCCTGGGCCTCGGCATGATCCAAATCGAAAACGGAACTCTGCGCGATCGCTTTGCTCTTGCCGCGGAGTTGGGCTACGAAGGCATCGAAATGAACGCGCCTAACGACTTCTCTGTCGCCGAAGTGGTCGAAGCAAAACAAGCTACCGGAATCGAAATTCATAGCGTCGTGGATAGTGTGCATTGGGCCAAGCCCTTTTCTTCTGCCGATGCTAAGGTGCGTAAAGAAGCGCACCAGGGTTTAGAGCAGGCGTTGCGTGACGCCCACGCTTATGGCGCCGATGGAGTCTTGCTGGTGCCCGCGGTGGTCAATCGCGAAACGAGTTACGCCCAGGCCTGGAAGCGTTCGATTGCTGGCATCAAGCCTTTGCTTCCTTTGGCCCAAGAGCTGAAAGTCAGCATTAATATTGAGAATGTGTGGAATGGCTTTTTGCTTTCGCCACTGGAAATGGCGCAGTACATCGATACCTTGGAAAGTCCCATGGTCGGCGCCTATCTCGATGCCGGTAATCTCGTGCGCTTTGGCTGGCCCACACACTGGGTGGAAGCTCTGGGGCCGCGCATCCGCAAAATGCACGTCAAAGGATATAGCCGCAAACTCATGAATGATTCTGGCCCATGGTCCGGCTTTGGCTGTGGCATTCACGATGGTGATTGCGATTGGCCCGGCGTCGTCAAGGGGTTACAGGAGGTCGGCTATACCGGTTGGTTTACCGCCGAGGTCGGCGGTGGCGGCAAAGAACACCTGCAAGGGATTGCGCAAGACCTCGATCGCTTGATGAAGGGCGAATAAGGAAGCCTGTGGACGATTCGGCCGCGCATCCTGCGACAGCAAGCGATTGGGATTGGATTGTCGTGGGCTCCGGCTTCGGCGGCAGCGTTGCGGCGCTTCGCCTGAGTGAAAAGGGCTACCGCGTTTTAGTCGTGGAACAGGGGCCACGTTGGCGCGCACAGGACTTTCCGCGGACCAACTGGAATCTTCGTCGCTGGCTGTGGATGCCCAAGTTGGGCTTCCGTGGCATTTTTCGCATGAGCTTCTTCCGACACCTCACGGTGTTTAGCGGTGTGGGCGTTGGAGGCGGATCTTTGGTTTATGCCAACACGCTCCCCACTCCCGGAAAAGCCTTCTTTACCCATCCGGCTTGGGCGCACCTTGCGGACGATTGGGAGCAAGAACTTGCCCCTCACTATGCCACGGCTAAATCCATGCTCGGCGTCACACCGACACCCTTTCGCACCCCTCCAGACGAGGCCCTTGCTGAAGTCGCTCTGGATCAGCGCGATCCTGCAACGTTTCAGGCAACCGAAGTGGGCGTGTACTTTGGCGAGCCTGGCGTGCCCGTGCCAGATCCCTATTTTGATGGCGAAGGCCCAGAGCGCGAAGGTTGCCGACGTTGCGGCGCCTGCATGATTGGCTGCCCCCACCGTGCCAAAAACTCCTTGGACCTCAACTACTTATATTTGGCGGAGCGGAAAGGGTGCCAGATTCAAGCAGACACCAAAGTCACCGCCATCCGCCCCCAAGCCGCGGGTGGCTATGTTGTGGAGTGCGCCAGTTCGCATTCGCTGCGGCCGTGGCGACGTCGCCCGAAACCGCAACGACTGCACGCCAAGCATGGCGTCATGCTCGCCGCCGGAGTGCTTGGTAGCAATCAACTGCTGCTACAGATGCAGCAACAGCCCGATGGCCTTCCCAAACTCTCTGATCAGCTTGGCCAAAATATTCGCACCAATGCCGAAGCTTTCCTTGGCGTGACGACGACGCGCAAAGATCTCGGCGAGGGTGTAGCCATTGGATCAATTTTGCAAACTGATGCGCAATCGCATTTAGAGCCAGTGCGCTATCCCTCTGGCTCTGGTTTCTTCCGTTTGCTCATGGTGCCTTACGCCGATGGGAAAAATCTGTGGGTGCGCTTCGGCAAAAGCATCGGTAGGTTCCTGCGCCGGCCTTGGCGATGGAGCCAATCTTTTTTTGTGCGCGATTGGGCCGCGAGCACCAGCATTTTAATGGCCATGCGCACCTTAGACACTTCCCTTGCCCTACGGCTCAAGCGCAATGGCGCGCTGCGAACGGACCTCGGCAGCGGACAAGCTCCCAGTGCCTCACTTCCGGATATGGCCGAGCTCGCCGAACAGGTCGCGGAGAAACTTGATGGCGTCGTCGGCGGCCTTCTTCCGGAGATGATTTTGGGGATTCCCTCCACGGCCCATGTCCTTGGCGGCTGCCCGATGGGGACAAACTCACAGGAGGGCGTCATCGGTCGCGATCATCAAGTACATGGCTATCCGGGCCTTTTCGTGGTCGATGGCGCCGCAATGCCGGCAAATCCCGGCGTGAATCCCTCGCTCACGATTACTGCATTGGCTGAGCGCGCACTGAGCGCTCTCCCTGCAAGCACGAAGTCTAGCTGTTAGGATGTTTGAACTGTCAGGTCCGGAAATCAGGTCCGACATATCGTTATGCGTTCTCTCCTCCAGGCTGTGGTTCAAATCGGGCAGGAATTGCTCGATGCCGAAGAAGACTCCCCTCCCAGTCCTAAAGTGCCGCCTGAGGAGCGGCGAGAACAGCTCGATTTAGAGCTAGGGCAAGTTGGATTGCCCGAAGAGGAGGTCGTGGAACACCTCCGGGACTTGGTCCATGCCTCTCCGCACACGAGTGACGTGCGCTTTGTGAATCAGCTCTTCGCCGGGCGGATTCCCATCGCGACTGCCGCGGAAATGCTGACCGCGCTGATGAACCATTCCATGTACACCTATAAGGCCGCAGGCCCCCAGGTTTTGCTAGAGAATGAGGTCATCCGCCAAATGTGCCAACACGCTGGCTTCCCCGATGGCGAAGGCAGTGCCGTGCCTGGAGGTTCGATGGCCAACTTGATTGGCATGATGCTCGGCAGGCAGCGCGCAATCCCTTCCACCAAGAACGAGGGCAGCGATGGGCGTAAACAGCGCTTCTATCTTTCGCGCGACGGCCATTATTCGGTGCCCAAGAACGCCTCCATGATGGGTGCTGGGCGGGACAGCGTCGTCAGCATTCCGTGCGATGACCTTGGGCAAATGATTCCCGAGAAGCTCGCCGAGGCCATTGCTCAAGATTTGTCCCAAGGCATGGTTCCTTGTGCAGTGATCGCCACAGCAGGCACCACGGTTCTTGGCGCTTTCGATCCCCTGGATGCCATCGCCGATGTCTGCGCGCGCCACAAGGTGTGGTTACATGTAGACGGCGCCTTTGGCGGGTCCATCTTGATGCACCCACCGTCACGCCACAAGATGAAAGGCCTAGAGCGCGCCGACTCCTTGACCTGGGATGCCCACAAGGCCATGGGTGTGCCGCTTTCTTCCAGCTTCGTCCTCACACGCAAATCGGGCGTGCTGCACGAGCTGTTGTCAGAAGATGCCAGCTACCTGTTCCAAACCGACGACGAAGACCTCAATCCCGGTGTGCGTTCCATGCAATGCGGGCGCCGCAACGATGCGCTCAAACTTTGGGCAGCATGGAAGATGCTCGGCGATGAAGGCTGGGCTGCCCGTGTGGAGCAGCAGCTCAAACTCGCTCAATATGCGGTCCAACGGATTCAACGCGAAGAGCGCTTGCAGTTGACGCAAGATCCTGCCTTCCTCACGATTTGCTTTGAGGTCGAAGGGATTTCCAGCCCTTGGATTTGCGACCGCCTGCAGGATCAAGGCTTGGCCACTCTTGGCTATGGCATCGTGCGCGGACGCAAGGTATTGCGCCTGGTCACGGTCAACCCAGAGACCACACCACAGGAGCTCGATCGCCTGTTTGACGACATTTTGCGCGTATCTGCCTTGCCGGCCGCGGAGCCGGTCGGGGCGGATATCCTTTAGCGCTTGTTAACCCGCCGTCGAGTCTTCCGTCTGTGGTTCCCGCTGGCGGCGAGTTGGGCCCTTATGGGCGCCGAGGGTCCCCTATTCACCTACTTCGTGGCCCATATGGCCGACCAGAAGATCAATCTGGCGGCATTTGGCAGCATCACCTTTCCGGTGGCCCTGGTGGTGGAAGGCCCCATCATCATGCTGCTCGCGGCATCGACGGCATTGTGTCGCGATTGGCCAAGCTATCGCAAAGTACGGCGCTTCATGATTGTCGCGGCCTCCGCGCTGACGGCCCTTCATGTTTTGATTGCCTTCACGCCGTTCTTCCATGTCGTCGCCGGCGACATCTTGGGCGTGCCGGAAGAAGTGCGCGGCCCAGGTCGACTTGGATTGCAGCTCATGCTGCCGTGGACGGCATCCATTGCCTATCGCCGTTTCCTGCAAGGCGTCCTGATCCGTTTTCACGCTTCGCGCATGGTGATGTACGGCACTTTGGCGCGACTGACTGCATTGCTTTCGGCATTATGGATCGGCAGTCACTACAGCAACTGGTCAGGGATTGCCGTGGGCAGTTTTGCCATTAGTTGCGGTGTGGTCACCGAAGCCATCTTCGCGCGCTGGGCAGTGGGCCCCATTTTGCGCGAAAAGTTACCGCAGCACGATCCCGGCGCTGAGGAAGTCAACCGCAAGCGCTTCCTATCCTTCTATGTTCCGCTGGCACTGACACCCCTGATTACCTTGTTCATTCAGCCTGCAGGGGCTGCCGCCATGAGTCGCATGCCCGAAGCCGCGCTTTCGCTCGCGGCATGGCAAGTTGTGCACGCCATCATTTTCCTGATGCGCTCGACTGGCTTCGCCTTCAATGAGGTGGTGGTGGCGCAACTGGATCAACCAGGAGCTAAACCGGCCTTACGCAGCTTCGCCTTAATCTTGGCGGGAGCGGCAAGCGGCTTGTTGGCCTTGGTTGCCCTAACTCCAATTGCCTCTTACCTGTTTGAAGATCTCTTCGGGCTAGAGCCAGATCTTGCAGCAATCTGCCGCACCGCACTTCTGTTCGGCTTAGCCATGCCCGCCTACCAAGCGTTGCAAAGCTGGTTCCAGGGGCAGCTCGTGCATGAAAAACGCACTCGTGGCATCACCGAAGCCGTGGTTCTATACGCCTGCGTTGCCCTGCTCGGCTTGTGGGCAGGCGCCCAATGGGGCACGATGGTCGGGATTTATTTCTCGCTTTGCGTCTTCACCACAGGGGGGATTTTGCAGACCCTTTGGTTGGCACGGCGTGTTAGCTTGCGTCCATGACCGACTCCCCTCGCCCAAACTCCAATACCATTCAGCTGACTTCGGCCGATGTCGCGGCCAGCATTGCGTTTTATCGTGACTTATGCGGCTTCACTTTGGCCGAGCAATGGCCAGACAAAAACCCGATGTGGGCTCGGCTAGATTTGGATGGGCAATCGATCATGGTTGGGGTGGCGGGCAATCCAGAGCAGATTGCGCAAATGTGCCAAGACAATCCCGAGGAAGCTGCTTGGCACACCTCGGCCTATGAAGAGATTCAAGCGAACCAGGCCGGAGCCGGAGTGTTTCTGTACTTCGCTGTCGACAACGCCGACGAATTTCACCAGCAAGTGCAGCAGCGCGGAGGAGAACCCGCCACCAATCCAAAAACGCAGTTCTACGGTTTGCGCGATTTCGGAATGCGCGACCCCGATGGCTACCGCTTAGTGTTCTACCACAACGTCATCATGGAAAGCTGCCAGTCTTGCAGCATGCCCCTGGCGAACGCAAAAGAGGGCGACATGTATTGCGAACATTGCCAAGATGACCAGGGGCAGCTCAAGCCTTTTGAAGAAATCGTAGCCGGCTCCGCGGCGTATCTGTCGCAAAGCCAGAGCATTCCCTTAGAGGAGGCGACAGCAGCCGCACGCGAGCACCTCAAAAAGATGCCCGCGTGGGTCTGTGCCGATCCAAGCTAGATCAACCGCAGCATCGTGGCTGGCCTAGTACACGCCTTGGCTGGCCACGGAAGTCAATCCGCAGGCCGCTTGATCCACAGCTTGGACATGCAAGTCATGACCGGCTAAACCGGCAGGCAGTTGCAGTGGAAAGGCAATGCGGCCTTCGCTATCAGCAATCGCGAAGCCCAATGGCCGCGCACTCTCGATGCCAATCTGTTGTAGGCATTGTGGTTCGATGGAGTTGCCTAGAGCAAATCCAGCGTAGATGGCAACCTCGCCCAGCGGGCTAAAGCCGCGACCAAGGATGGCATTGCTGTGATGCGCGCCTGCCAGACCGCCAACGACACCTGTGATCGATGGTGTCGTCGCCGCAGGGCTCATGCGCCAGCCACGGGCCTGGCCATGATGAATGCCATCGCCGCAAATCTCGCCTAAGGCATTGATGCCACGCGCCGAGTGCAAGGTCCAGCCACTTCCTACGGGAAGGAAATTCTCCAGCTCTTCGATCTTGCCGGTGGGATACCAACGCACCGCCACAATCGCACCGGTGCCGTCGTCGGCCATGCCCACGGCATCGCCACTGTCGGCAAAATCTAAAATGAAGACATCGGCTTGTGGAGCGAGACGCTCTAAGCTGACAACGCCCGCGGCAGAGAGCACCACCGGATGCCATGTGCCGTTCTGGTCTAAACTTAACCCAGCAACCTGACGCAAGTTATTCATCCGCATGGCGCTAAAGGCGACATCATTGCCGTCGCGGAGCAGTTCAACCTCGCCATTGTGAAGGCGAATAAATCCTCGAGGGAGTCCATCGTCTTGTTCAACATTGCCGAGCAAGTCTCCGCGTTCATTCAAATCCATCGCCCAAGAGTTGCTGCCATCAGGGAAAGGAAGTGGGACGGTCGTTTGTGCGTCAAGCCGCAGGAAAGGCTGTTGCAACGGTATGGGCGAACCTGGTTCACTGTCAAAACTCCCTGCCATATAGCCTTGGGCGTTCACGCCGACCGATGAACTATTGTTCATGGTGCCAACATGAATATTTTCGTGACCTTGTAAAGTCCAACGATGAGCTTGATTCTTGCCCAAGCTCCCTTTCTTAAAGCCAACGACGACATCGTCATCGTTGATGGCCACTCCCTGCGATGTTCCATGCGTCAGTTCGGTCATCACTTGGCCGTCCCAACGAAAGGCTCTGGGCGTGACAAACCCTTGGCTATTTGTACTCAAGTATTGCCCCGTGATATGTCCGCGATTATTTAAGGCAACCGCATGACTATCGTCGGGCCAATTCACCCCGAGCGAACCGATATCGTCGATGGTGTACGTTTGGGGAGAATCCGGGGCAGCAGCCACCGGCAGAAGAAGGGCGCAAAGGCAAAAGATCATGTTCCAGGTAGACCCGGCTTCGGTGATGAAGCAAAGGGTCAAATGCTCTACGCGCGAAAATCCCCGAGTTGGTGACTTTTTAGGGAAAATCTTGGCGCCCACCAACTGCTGGCATTCCTTTATGCTGGAAGCCGATGCGACTCACTCCCAAAGCACTCGTCTGCAGCGCTCTGCTGCTGACTGGCGCCTGCTCTCTGGCTCCAGAGGAGCAAGGCTATGTGCAAACTTATGCCGAAGCTCCAGAGTTGCTGAATCGTTTCGATGGATTCTTGTGGGCTGGGCCAACTAATCCCGAGAATCGATTGCGAGACCAGAGCGCTTATCAGCTCATCGCCAAGGAACTGAAGCGGCGCGGGATGCAAGAGCGCGATCAGCTCTCCACCAACACCCTGGTGGTGGCAGTGGACCTGAACCACCGGCTCGATCAAATCTTAGTCCCGCAGGAGTATCGGCTCGATGCCCGCTACCAACCTGGACCTCTCTTCCCCTATACCATTTGTGATGCCCAAGGTCGTAGCTACACCCGTTGGCGCCGCTCTCCAGGTCATTGGATTCATGTGCCAGTGACGATTCCGGAGCATACAGTCCATCGCTACCAGCTTGGCATCAAGATCCGCTTCCAAGACCGTTCAGGAAGCACACTGTGGGAAGCCGAACTTGACAGCCAATCCGCCAACGGTGATTTACTGGGGCGCCTCGAGGGCTGGATTCCAGAAATGCTCCGCGCCTATCCCGATGCCACACAAGGCAATGGGGCTCGGATGATTAATCTAGGCGCTGATACAGGGTCTCGATCCAAGAGTCGGTCGAAATGAACTGCCAGGACCAAGAATCCCATTCTTCGGGAAGTCCTGCGGCAACACAATCTTCCTTGCTCATGCCTTCAGCTTTTCGGGCGGCGACAATCTTTCCAGTGGCCAGAATCATGTCGTGCAGTGCTTTAATGTCTGCGCGGCTTGCCAAAGGGCCATGGCCAGGAATGACCTTCCAATCGGCTGGCAAATCTTCATGAATGCTCTTGAGTGCAGACAAATAGCCTTTGACGGTGCCGCCAGAGCCAGTATCGATGAAGGGGAACATGCCGTTGAACATGATGTCGCCCATGTGCACCACCTTGGCTTCATGGAATAGCACGACACTATCGCCATCGGTATGAGCCGCCGGAAAATGGCGTAGCTCTAAGGTTTGGCCATCAAGGTGCAGCGTCATGCCATCGGCGTGCGTGAGCACCGGCAGTGCCGAAGCTGGCGCGGGGCCTTCGCGGCGGTCGCCGGCCAAGAGGCGTGCGCGGACTTGGTCATGTGCGACCAAAATGCTGGTGGTACCAAAGCCCTCGTTGCTGCCGGTATGGTCACCGTGGAAGTGCGTGTTGAGCACGTAGCTCGGGTTCTTGGTGCCCGCGAGCTCTTCGACTGCGGCGCGAATCTTGTCCTCGAGCTGGGCGAACTGGTCATCGATCATGACCGGACCGCCTTCGGTTAGGACCAGGCCGATGTTGCCGCCATAGCCCTCGAGCATATACACCGGGCCGGACACCTGAGTGGCGGTGATCTCGGCAGCATCGAGGGGATCTTGCACGGCAAGACCAAGAGAAAGGGCAGCAATGCCACCAAGGAGCATGAATTTCATGACGAAGCGATTGTACGGGAACGAGGACCTTGTGCTGCCAATTCCTCGGCCAGGGCGCGCAGACCATTGCGGAAGGCGTCGACAGAGAAACGCTCCGCAGAAGCGCGGATGACATCGCGGTCCCACTGAATCTCTTCGGCACGACGCATAGCGGCTTCCATGGCATCGACGGTTTGCTCGGTGAAGTGCACACCAGTTACGCCATCCTGTACGGTTTCTCCTGGGCCACTAAAGCCCAGGGTAATTGCAGGGCGCCCCGCGGCGAGTGCTTCCACCGGCGCGATGCCGAAGTCTTCTTCAGGCGGGAACAAGAAGGCCTTGCAACCGGCGACCAAGCGCAGCATGTCTTCGTCGGAAACGAAACCAAGGAATTCGACGGTAGGTCCAGCCATCTTTTCCAGGGCTTCGCGCATCGGTCCGGTACCGGCAACCTTGAGCGGAAGGCCCAACCGGGTACAAGCCTCAACCGCGATGTCGACGCGCTTGTAGCCTTCCAGGCGCAAGGCGGTAAAGTAGTAGTCTCCGTCTTCGGCTTGCAGGCCCGCTTCGCGATAGGCCGCCGTTTCCACCGGCGGATACACCACTTTGGACGGCTTGTCGTAAGCGCGTTGCACCATGTCCGCCACATAATCCGAAATGCTCACGTACAGATCCGGGTTGTCGGCGTGCTGTTGATCCCAGCGCTTGAAGCGATTGACCACACCGCGCAAAATCGGCCGCAAAGCAGCTGGATAGCCAGACAAAAACATGTCTTGACGATCGTAAGCGAACATCGCCGGGCGATAGATGTAACTCAAGTGCGGAACATGCGCCGGCGCCTGAAGGTTCTTCATGAAGGACACCGAACTGCTGATGAGCAGATCGACATCGGTCCAATCAATCTTCTTGCTGAGACGGTCGACCATGCCCTGGAACAGCGGCAATGGCCAACGGTAGCGCTCCGGAGGAACTTTGCCCTGCAACCAAGAAGAGTGGATCGGCCAGCCTTCATACTGCGGGCGATCTTCAGCTAACAAGGTATAGATTGGCGCCTCCGGCCACATCGCGTGCAAGTGCTCAAGTACTTTGTCTGCACCGCCGTGGCGGATGAAATCGTGAGCAATCACAACCTTCATGATTTAGGCGCGGCTGACGTCTTCGCCACGGGCCAGCCGAGCGCGGGCGTCTTCCAATAGATCCCCGACAAGCGCATCGCGGTCGAGATGGGGCGTGCGGCCAATCACTTGCTGCAAGCGCTCGGGATCCCCGACTAAACAATCGGCGTCGGCGCTGCCGCGGAGGCGATCCTGCTCCTGCTCGACATCAATCGTGACAGAAACTTGGGCAATCATGGCGTCGAGAAAATTTTGAATGGGAGTGCCCACACCGGAACACACGTTAAGTAAGGGCTCCGCGCCAAGCTTGGGCAATAAATCTAGATAGGCGCGCACCACTTCACGGACATGCAAGAAGTCACGCACGGCATCTAGCCGCCCCACTCCCAATGAGCCACCTCCATCGCGCTCCAGTAAAGCCAAGCGCAGAGCAAAGGAAGGCAAGGCAAACAAGGGCGCCTGGCCAGGACCAGTGTGATTGAAGGGCCGCACCACCGTGACCTGATGCCCATGCTCTGCGAAGGACAATGCCATAGCTTCGCCGTCGAGCTTGGTGCGGCCGTAGACGTTGATTGGTTCCAGAGTTTGGTCCTCGCTCAGCGGAGTGGCTTGAGGGCGATACACATGTCCCGAGGAAACATGCAACACCCGGCACTGCGGCCACCGGCGCCACATCTCCTGGTAAAAGGCGCGAGGTCCGTCGACGTTGACGGCCTGTGCCAATTCAGGATGTTCTTCGCAAACTGGCGGCGAGGAAATCGCGGCGAGGTGAATCAGGGCGTCGGGTGGGGCAACCCTATCCCAAGGCAAGGCTTGGAGAGCAGAGGCTTCTTCCAGCCGCGCTAAATCCAGGGGATGCGACCCTGGCGAGGCGTTGACCTGCGCATGCGGAGGACCGCACCACGACACGACCTCGTGACCAGCTGCTTGCGCTTCACGCACCAGCCAGCCGCCGACGAAACCGTCAGCACCGGTCACCCAGAGCTTTGCCATTAGCTGGCAGCCATGGCGCCGGGCAGGGAGCCCTTCTGCACCGTCAATCGGCGGTCCAAGCGCCGCTGCAGGTCACTATCGACCATCATTTCGACAAGGCCGCGGAAATCGACTTCCGGCTCCCAACCCAATTCTTCTCGTGCCTTGGTGGCGTCGCCCAGGAGCAATTCCACTTCAGCAGGACGGTAGAAGCGAGGATCGATGACGACGAAGTCTTCGTATTCGAGACCAACGCGCTCGAAGGCGATCGTGCAGAACTCACGAATGGAGTGCGTTTCGTTCGTGGCCACGACGTAGTCTTTGGCCTCGTCTTGTTGCAGCATCAGGTGCATGGCCTTGATGTAATCGCCGGCGAAACCCCAATCGCGCTTAGCGTCGAGATTACCCAGAGCCAACTTGTCCTGCTCACCAAACACGATACCAGCGACGGCATCGGAAATCTTGCGCGTCACGAATTCCAAACCACGGCGTGGCGACTCATGGTTGAACAAAATCCCGGAGCAGGCGTACATGTCATAGCTCTCGCGGTAGTTCACGGTAGCCCAGTGACCGTATACCTTGGCCACACCATAGGGGCTACGCGGATGGAAAGGCGTGTCTTCCTTTTGTGGAACCTCATGCACCTTGCCAAACATCTCACTCGAAGAGGCTTGATAGAAGCGCGCTTCTGGAACCACCAGGCGCACTGCTTCGAGCAAGCGAATCACGCCGAGGCCAGTGACCTCGCCCGTGTGAATCGGTTCGTGAAAACTGGAGTGCACAAAACTCTGTGCGGCTAAGTTGTAGATTTCGTCGGGCTTGTGCTCCGCGAGAATGCGCATCAGCGAAGATTGATCGATAAGATCGCCGTTGACGATTTCGATGCGATCGAGGCAATTGCTCAGACGCTCGGTACTTGGAGTGGCCGAGCGGCGCATCATGGCGACCACCTTGTAGCCAAGGTCTAGCAAGTGCTCAGCGAGGTAGGAGCCGTCTTGTCCGGTGACGCCAGTAATGAGTGCAGTTTTCATGATTGGGGGATTGGAATTTCGTGAGGGGTCAAGGATAGCCTAGGCAGAGGTCGCTCCACCAGCCATGTTCTTCTCAAATTTGGCCCAGGAGTCACGCAAGGCCACGATGCGATTAAAAATCGCAGCGCCAGCAGAACTAGTGGTGTCCGGGCAGAAGTAGCCATTACGTTCGAACTGCACGGCGACTGCACCAGGAACCGCCTCTTCGGCCAGGGCTGGCTCGAGTTGAGCCGTGACGGTCTCCAATGAGTTGGGATTGACCGCGGCCATCAAGTCGTCGCCGGCGCTAGGGTCTGGCTGCTGGAACAAGTGGTCATAGAGGCGGACCTCTGCAGGCACCGAAGACTGGGCATCGACCCAGTGAATGGTGCCTTTGACCCGACGCTCATCGGCAGTGTTGCCGCCGCGCGATTCGGGGTCGTAGGTGCAGCGCACTAAAGTGACCTCGCCGGCTTCATTGGTCTCATAACCCGTGCAGGTGAGGTAGTAGCCGTAACGGAAGCGCACTTCCTGGCCCGGCTTGAGACGGAAGTATTTGCGTGGCGCTTCGACGCGGAAGTCGTCTTGCTCAATCCAAAGTTCTCCACTGAAGGGAACTTCGCGGGTGCCCAGCTCGGGGCGCCCAGGATGGTTTTGTGCCTCGACCATCTCAACCTTGCCTTCGGGCCAGTTTTCGACCACGACCTTGAGCGGGCGCAGCACCGCCATGCGCCGGTGCGCAGACTCATTCAGCTCTTCACGCTGGATGGCGTCGAACAGCGCATGATCAACAATGCCTTCGGTCTTAGTAATGCCGACGGTCTTGCACAACGTACGAATCGACTGCGGAGTCACACCGCGACGGCGCATTCCCGCAATCGTGGGCATGCGTGGGTCATCCCAGCCATCGACTACACCGTGTTCAAGCAAACTTGCCAGCTTGCGCTTCGAGGTGATGGTGTAACTCAAGTTCAGGCGCGAGAATTCAATTTGCCGCGGCTTTGCCGGCACCGGAAGCTTCTCCAAAAACCAATCGTACAGCGGGCGATGGTTTTCAAACTCCAACGTACATAACGAATGGCTAATGCCTTCGATGGCATCGGACTGGCCGTGGGCAAAGTCGTACATCGGGTAAATACACCAAGCACTCCCCGTGCGCGGATGATCCTTGTGCTGAATGCGATACAGCACCGGGTCGCGCAAGTTCAGGTTCGGCGAACTCATGTCGATGCGCGCGCGCAACACCATGGCGCCGTCGGGGAAATCACCCGCACGCATACGCCGGAACAAGTCGAGCGACTCTTCCCGCGGCCTATCCCGATGCGGACTATCGGTGCCCGGCTCGGTCAAGCTACCTCGCTGCGAGCGCATGACTTCATAAGTCTGCTCATCGATGTAGGCATCGCCGCTCTCGATCAGGTGCTCGCCCCACAGGTAGAGCTGCTCAAAGTAATCCGACGCGTGATAGAGGTGCTCACCCCAATCAAAACCAAGCCAGCGCACATCGTTCATGATGGCGTCGGCATATTCCTGCTCCTCCTTGGAGGGATTGGTGTCGTCGAAACGAAGATGACAACGTCCGCCGAATTCCTGCACCAAACCAAAATTCAGGCAAATCGCCTTGGCGTGGCCAATATGGAGATAGCCATTAGGCTCCGGTGGGAAGCGCGTGACCAGCGTCTGCCCCTGCTCCTGGTCCGCCTGAAGGCGACCAGAGGCGAAATCCTCGCGCACAATGTCGCGGATGAAATCTGAGGGCGTTTCTTGAGTGTCGGTCATGGTGCCATTCCCTCTTGGGAGCGGCACATTCTATCTGCCCCTACCCCTGGTTCGGAGCGGAGCCGGGCGGAAGGCCTAGGGCCAGCTGACCTGCGCCATGACCTCGGGCTTAGCCATGCCGGTGCGATACCAACTGCGTGCCAAATCTAAGCCCGCACTGGCCAGGGAAGACACCGATCCATCATTGGCAAGCAGCAGGAACTCGAGGTACTCCCAGCTCAACACTTGGTAGAGCAGGCGAATCTCACCACGGATAGCACCGGCCGGTGGATTCAGGGCGACGTCATCCCAGTGCTCGTATGTGCCGCCCGAACTTGGGTTGCCGAATAGGCTGCTGGGTACTGGAGCGCAATCACGCTGCAAAGCCATGTCGTAATCCATGTCAAAAGGAGGGATGCGATTATCCGCCACCGTCATGTTGTTTAGGGCAAAGTGGAAGGTTTCCACATGTGCACCCGCAGGCTTGGCGGCCAGACCGCCGAGGGTTTCGAGGACTGCGCCGTTGACGCGGTCATACACCAATGGGGTAGCCGGATCATTGCCCAGCGCCACCAACTGTGAAGCCCATTGTTGGTCAATGCCTGGCTTCACTTGCCAAATCCGCGTGTTGGGGTCATTGAGATCGAGAATCGTCTCGATCGGCAGGTTGCGCCCAAGGATGTTCACATTGAGTTGGCCATAACTACCGTCTTCACGAAGCAATTGATCGCTGCCGTCGTACCAACGAATGTGCAGCCACATGCGGCGTCCTTCGGAATACCCTGTGGTGAGTTTGTGCCCAGTGAGGTTGGTCACGCGCACGCTGTTGCCTTGCACCGAAAGACCTGCGGCACTGCGTAGCGTTTCCCGCGCACGGTCTTGCCCAGCTTCGATTGCCAAACGATCTGGCGTTTGCAAGTTGCCACCGACACGAAGCTTGCCGCGGCTATCCAAGTCGATGATCATGTCGCCGACACGGGTATTGCCCCCAGTGAGATCGTGAATTGGCATGTCCTTACGCAGGGGCACACCACCAAAGCTACTGCCATAAGCCTCGGTCGGGCGCATGTGGCAACTCTGGCAGGAAAAGAGACGCGTGGTGCCATCTTCATAATCCCCGCCATTTCCGGCGATCAAGGAAGCCTGGTAAATCTGCTCGACAATGCCTTGCTGCAAATCGACCGGCAAGGTCGCGTAATCACTGACCTTGGTGTTGGCCCAAGCGCTGGATTGATGTTCGGAATAAGTGCGCTCCACCGTTCCATAACCATGCGGCTTATTCAGGAAGGCTGCCTTGCCAGCCACTGGCCCCCCCAAAGTGCCTGAGAATTGACCAGGCGCAAGCGTATTGGCGCCACCATTGTTGTGCGCCAAATCACCGGTCACCGGATTGCTGACGTCATGGCAAGTACCACACAGCGCAGAGTCGCGATGAAAGTTGGATTTCACCGTTCCGTGCGCCGCAAAGCCACTGCCATAAGGCCCATAACGGTCTATGGAATCCGCGAGCACAAACATGCCGCTGCCGTAATACCCCTCTGGGTTGGGACCGGGAGTATGGGCAAGGAAGGGTGCGTTTTGGGTGCCGAGGTGTTCAGACTTATCCGGGTCGGTCAGGCGGTGGCAGAGCATGCATTCCACCCCGCGACCATCTTGCAGCGGATCGAGTCCGGACCCGTCGGTCGGGTTGGCGCGGCCTTCGAGCCAGCCCGTCGGGGAGTGGCAACGCAGGCATTGGTCGCCGACGCCATCAAAGCCCTGCTCAGCAATCGCCATCGCAGCCCAAAACACGGGGTCGCGACCGGCATGAGCCATCATCGAGCCTTGCCAAGTTTGATAGGGCTCGGTGTCCGGAGCGTAGTAGGCGTGGCAGGAGCGGCAATTCTCCGAATTCTCAATCGACACCACCTCTAGGGGTTGCGTGCCTGGCTGCTGCACCTCGGTGGGCGCCTGAAGCGCCAAAAAAGTTGCACCAGCTGTGCCCGCGAGGGCAAAGGTTGTGATGAGGATGTGCAAGCGCATGCGGCAAAAGTTTATCCCGAATTCCCTCGGGCCTATGAGATTTTTTCCCTTCCGAGGAGGCGTTATCCTGCCCAACATGCGCTTTCCCGCCATCCTCCTTCTGCCTATTTTGTTGCTCGCGACCCCATCGTGCTATCTAGGGCAAGCCACCGTCGATGCCCCGCTTGATGGCCAGGCCATCGCTCAGCTAGAGGTCGGCACCAGCACCGCCAACGATGTCACTCGCTTGCTCGGCGCCCCCAACCAGGTGGTAGAGCTAGGCACGGGTTCGGCTTGGCTCTATCAAGCCCAAAACGGCAAGCAGATGGGCATTTGGCTGCTGATTTTTGGTGCCTTCGGTCAAGATACACGGAGTGACCGCTGTTGGGTCTTCTTCAACGAAGCAGGCACCCTCACCCATGTCGGCACCACCCTCAATGCCGATCAAGCCGAGTACCACCTCGCCGGCTCCTAATGGTTGCGTCCTCGCCCTCGCCGTGGCGACGTGGCGCATGGATGGCGGGCCTGTTGTGCCTGCTCCCCGCGTGCGCCGGAATCAGCTACGAGCACCGCAGCGTAGAAAAGCCTCCCGCAGAGCGGGCCATGGCCATGCTCACCGTCGGCACCACCGACTTGCAGACCTGCCTCGACACCATGGGGGCGCCCATGATGGTGCGCAAAGACGAGCAGGGCGATGGCATGGAACTACTGTGGCTGTGGGAAGAAACCTCAGCTTGGGGGTTCTTTATCTCTATTCCCACCGGCACCGATTTCAGCCCCTCCTTGAATTGGGCCGATCGCGAACAGCAGCCTCAGTTCTTACGTCTGTTCTTTTCGGGCGATGGGAAGCTGTTGCGCCTTAGTCGAGGCTAAGTCGGCGCGGGCGCCAGGAGTCAACTGCAATCATCACCATGAGGTGGTGCAAACCAACCGTTGCCAAGGCGACTAAGGTCAATTGCCAAGTGCTCAGGTCCAAACCGAGTTGCACCAGTGCACTCAAGCCAAAGCTAACTAAGAAAGCTCCCGGCATTCCGAAACCGCGGGCGGAAAAACTCGCCGCAAGGCCAAGGGCAATCATGCCGAGCAGAGCGGCATGGAATAGGTGGATTGCGATTTGAGCCAGTGACCAGGCGCCAACTGCGTCGAGACTCCACCCGGCAAGCATGCTCAACAGGCACAGCAAAATCAGAGCAAGGGGCGCGAGCACTTTGGACAAACTCAGCAGTAGAGGTGATGGAGTTCTGGCCGAACACTGGCTGACTTCGGCGCCAACTGCGCGATCCCAAATCTCACTGCCGTGGTAGGTGCCGAGAAATAGGGCCAGCCAGGAGGCACTCAAGCCAAACAGCAACCACTCCGCCGCAGTGGCGTAACCCCAGAGAAAGCTGAGTAGAAGTGGGAAAAGGGCATGAGACATGAGGCGCTTCGGTCCTCAAACCTTACCCCTCAAAGTGGCCTATTCGTCGCCGATTTCCCAGGACAGGCTCAGACTCTGGGGGTTGGGGTCGCGACCCAACATGTTCTGGCTGTCCTCCACTGGCACAATGCCCGGCCATCCGGCCTGGTTGTCATGCGTGTCGGTACTCACACGGTCTGGCATGGTGCAGGCGGGAATCAGGAATACCGAAACCGCGCATAGGGCAATGGCGCCAGCAGAGCGGCAGCGGGAGGAGAGCAAGGCGCGGGGGGAGGCAGAACTCATGGCCATTTCACTACGGGCCATCTTCTGAATTGTTGGCAAGGGAGCAGGGGATATCCTCTTGTCCATGGCTGCTCCGACCTTCTCCTACCAAGACATGTTTCCCCTAGAGGCGAGCGACACACCTTGGCGCAAGCTCAGCAGCGAGCATGTGAGCCAGATTGAGGCTGGCGGGCGCACTGTCCTCGAGGTGGCCCCAGAGGCATTAGAGCTCCTGGCCCGCGAGGCCTTCCATGACATTGCCTACTATTTACGCCCTGGCCATTTAGCGCAGCTGCGTGCAATCCTAGATGACCCTGAGGCCTCGGATAATGACCGCTTTGTCGCGTTGGACTTGCTACGCAACGCCAACATCGCCGCCGGTGGTGTTTTGCCGATGTGTCAGGACACAGGCACCGCGGTGATTTTGGGCAAACGTGGACAACATGTTTGGACCGCAGGCAACGACGAGGAATCTCTTTCGCGTGGCGTGTTTCGCACCTTCACCGAGGAGAACTTGCGCTATAGCCAACTTGCTCCGCTGAGCATGTTCGAAGAGAAAAACACCGGTAGCAATCTGCCAGCCCAGATTGACCTGATGGCCACAAATGGCGCCAGCTATGACTTCTTATTCCTGGCAAAGGGTGGTGGCTCCGCGAACAAGAGTTTTCTGTACCAAGGCACGCCTTCGCTATTGCGCGAGGACCTGCTCCTTAACTTCCTGAAGGACAAGTTCATGGCCCTTGGAACCGCGGCCTGCCCCCCCTACCACCTAGCCATGGTGATCGGCGGCACCTCGGCCGAGATGAACTTAAAGACGGTCAAGCTGGCGAGTGCTCGCTACTACGATGGCTTGCCGACTTCCGGTACGGAAACTGGACACGCCTTCCGCGATTTGGAGTTCGAAGCCAAAGTGCATCAACTGACGCGGGAAAGTGGCATTGGTGCCCAGTTTGGTGGAAAGTACTTCTGCCACGATGTGCGCGTGATTCGCCTACCGCGACACGGCGCTTCTTTGCCGATTGGCATTGGGGTGTCCTGCTCCGCAGATCGCCAGGTCCTTGGCCGAATTGACCATGAGGGCATTTGGTTGGAACAACTGGAAACCGATCCAGCGCGCTTCCTGCCCCCTGTTAAAACAGAGAATCTAGGTGCGGAAGTCGTGAAGCTCGACCTCAATCAGCCGATGTCCGCACTGCGCAAGGAGCTGAACAAGCATCCGGTGCGCACGCGCCTGAGCTTGAGTGGCCCTCTCATTGTGGCGCGCGACTCGGCGCATGCGCGCCTGCGTGATCAACTCGAAGCCACCGGCGAGTTGCCGGAATACTTCAAGGAGTACCCCATCTATTACGCTGGCCCGGCGAAGAAGCCCGACGGCAAACCGAGTGGTAGCTTTGGCCCGACCACAGCTGGGCGCATGGATTCCTTTGTCGAACAGTTCCAGGCGGCAGGCGGCTCCATGATCATGCTCGCCAAGGGCAACCGCTCACAGGCCGTGGTCAACGCCTGCCACAAACATGGTGGCTTCTACCTCGGCACCATTGGCGGCTCTGCTGCGCGGGTCGCTCAGGACTGCATTCGCAAGGTCGAGGTTTTGGAGTTCCCTGAACTCGGCATGGAAGCGGTGTGGAAAATTGAAGTCGAAGACTTTCCCGCCTTTTTGATTACAGACGACAAAGGCAACGACTTCTTCCTCGGCAGTTCAGACCTGCCGATTCTTCCGAGCTAGGGTTGGCTCGCTGGCCCCCTATTGGCGCCAGACGAGAACGACCATCGAGGCCGGCGGCAGGTTCAACACACTGCCGTCTTGGAAGCCAGGCAACGAGAAGTACACCGGCTCGACTTCCACCGAGTCTTCGTTGTCGGCGTAGGGGTCCGCCGGAGCCAATGCAGCCAGGCGGGTGGTGCCGCGACGCACAGGGCCACTGGTATCGACCAGCACCTGCTGCATATTGGCCATGTCCAAGTTGAACAACACCATGGTGCGCAGAGGGCCCTGGCGGAAGGCGAAGCTCTGGATCAGGGTGAGGTCGGCATAGTCTTCCAAACCGTTGATGGGAGGCTGCAAGGCGCTTGGGTTGCCCCCACCTTGGGCCGTCGCCACCATGTCGCCACGAATGGCGAGGTTCATCAGCTGCATCGCCAAGAAGTTTGGACGCGCACGGTTGGTCTTGAGCAAGTCGCGCATGATGCCGAAGAGACGGATCTTTTCACCATCGTTGGTGCCACCAGAGAACCCAACCAAGCTGTGGGTGATTTGGGTCTTGATGCCCAAGTCACGCAACCAAGTCAGCATGTGGATTGGCAATGCCAAGGAACCTGCGTGACTGGACACCACATCGTTGCGGGTTTCAATCGAGATCGGGTTGTTGGCGTCGTGTTTGGTGGTGTGGAAGTTCAGCTCGTAAATCGCGAGCCCACTGCCTTGGCCTTGGGTCTCGACCAGCACTTGGCTGTCCTTGACCTTGCCGCCAATGATGGCATTGGCACCAGCATCGGCGTACACCGGCTGGAAGATGGCTTCGTCGCTAGAGATGTCATCGAGCAGACGGAGGTAGTAAGGAGCCACGCCAACCGTGTTGTGTGCACTCGAGTTGGTTTCAATCTCGAGCTGGCGGTTCGGGTTGGTGGCTTGCCCGCCAATGATGAGGTCAAACCTGGCGTCGTCGAAATCTGGTGCGGCGCGCATCATGCTGAAGCGTGCGTCGGCAACCTGACCGGTGTTGATGCCGCCCAACAGGGAAGCGCCGAACATCGGGTCGGTTTCGGTGGCACCACCCCAACTCTCATTGCCGTACTCGACGTGAATCTTGTCAAAGACGGTGGTCCAAGGCTCGACTTGACCGCGCGCAGCACGGAGGTCGGCGTATGGGTGGAAGCCGTCGGCAGGTCCGGCGAGGTATTCCACCAAGCCTTCGATTTCGGCTTGAGTCCAGGTCGTGGGCATGACGTACCAAGGGTCGGCGCCGACGTCTTGGCACAGCTTGAGGAAGTCCGGCAAGCTGTAGGTCCAATAGGTGGGCATGCGGATCGATGGGCTAAATCCGCTGTAACCAGCCTCTTCGCGTAAAGCCAGGGCGTTGTCGAGAGACTCGCCAAAGTGGAATGCCCAGAAGCGCAGAGTTCCTGGCTGCAGGGTGTTGAGGGCTTCGTGCACCTCATCGAGGAAGGGGCTGTTGTAGCTGGTTGGACGCTCGAACACGATTTCGTCCATCAGCACTTCTTCGCCCAAAGCGCTTGGGGTAAAGCCCAATGCCAGAATCGGGTGCGGCTCTAGCTCGGTATACTCGCGTGGGTCGTCGGTGCCCGCGGGGAAGGAATAGTTGCGCTCGATGTACTGCCAGCTAGTGGTCAGTGGAATCACCTCATCGAAGAAGGTGGCTTCATTGGTGCGCTGGAAACGAATGCGCACGCTATCGCCAGAATTCACCCCCTTGGCCCAAAAGCCGAGTTTCCAATCACCATCGATGAGTTGCAACTTGCCTGCGGTGGTGTCGTTGTCGCGGAACTCACTATCCATGTAGTAGTTCAAAGCAAATCGCCACAGCTGTGCAGGGTCGACGGACAGGCGCACCGAGTGGACACCCAAAGTGCCAGGACGCAGGTCGGTTTTCTCAATCACCGCAAGGTCATTGAGCTCCGGCATTTCATCCATGGTCTTGGTGACAAACATGATGTCACCCGTGCTCGGATTCGCGCCGGTAGAGTCGAGCAGGAAGTTGCCGTTGTCGCCGATGTGGGTGTAGTCCAACACCACACCGCTGCGGCCCGCGGAAGGGCCGGTGACGATCTCCCATTGTGCGCCATTCCAGAAGCCCTCTTGTTGGCCAACACCTAAAGGATCGTTATTCCAAAAGATGCGCCAGAAGTCTTGCAGCCAATTGTCGCCAGTCGTGCCGACGGCAGCATGAGTCACCATGCGGTAGCTGCTTGGCTCAAATCCCCCATTGGGGATGATGTTGCGCAGCAAAACCTCGGCGGAGGTGTCGTTGTGGCGGCCAAGGTTTACGCCAAAGCGCTTGACTTCGGTCTGGACCACGGCGTCGGTGACGGCCACAGTGGTCGGCGTGCCTTGCTGAGGCGCCGCCAGGAGTGTGAGGGTAAGGAGTGAAATCATGGGGGTCAAATGGACCTGGATGCTACATCCTACGCCAAATCCTCGGATTCGACATTTCTACTTCCCCAGAAACGCCGAGAAAAATGCCAAACAATCAAGCTCCCGCGGCGTCCCTATTCATATGACACGTCGACGCCTCCTTTGGATTGGCCTGCCAATGGCTCTTGGGCTGTTGGTGACCACTGCTGCCATGCAATCTTGCAGTGGCATGGTGGTGGACTGAGCTCACCCCGTAGACCCACCCGGTCCGAGTGTGGTCGAGGCAACCTTTCGTTATGCAAACCTACCTGTTCACCAAATTTTCTCGGCAGAGCAGGCCGAGGTCCTGGGTGTTCCCGGAGCAGTCGGTTCCGGCAAACGCTTCACCCCCAAGATTGAGGAGTATGCCGCATTCGAGTCGGCTCTCCCCGCCGTGCTGGAGCAGGCGCGCTCAGATAATCGTGCCTTACGGCAACTCGATGAATGGACCGGCAAATCCGAGGGCGCGCGTAATTTTGCGCGACAAGAGTTGGCGAAAATCCTCGACCGCCTACCCGACTACCGACGCCAAGTTTTTGCGGTCGAGCACGAGGGACAACGTCTGCTTTTTGTCAACATGTTGCCCGGCGCAGATTGGGATTCCTTTGGCGATCACATCGAAGATTGGCGCGAACGCCCGATTGAAACGAGTGACGGCGGCTTCTGGTATTGGGCCATCGCTTTTGATCCGCAATCGGGCCTGTACTCTCTGCTCGACCTTCACGGTTACGCTTAGGAATCCACGCCCGGCAAGGGGAAACGCTCACTCGGCGTGTGCTCCCCTTGCATGAGCTCCAGCATATGCGCAACCCGTTCTGGGTGTTCGTCGGCAAGATTATGTTTTTGACTAATGTCGTGGCGCAGGTTGTAAAGCTCAGGCTTGCCTTCGCCTTTCTTCAAGCCACGGCGCAAGAGCATCCAATCCCCATGGCGCAAAGCTTGTTGACTGCCGTAGCCGGGAAACTCCCAATACAGTTGGCGCGCCGAATCACCAGACCATTTGCCGCGAAGAACTGGCAGCAAACTCTTGCCGTCGGTCGTGGCGGAAGATTCCACTTCTGCAACTTCTAGAACGGTGGGCATGAGATCCCAGAATGCACTGATGGCTTCGGTCACTTGGCCAGCAGGAATCTGACTTGGCCAGCGCGCGAGCATCGGCACGCGAATGCCGCCTTCATAGACACTCCCCTTGTTGCCGCGAAGTACCCCATTGCCTTGGAAGAACGGCGTATCTGCACCACCGATGTCAAAGGTCGCGCCATTGTCAGAAGTAAACATGACTAAAGTGTTTTCGTCAACGCCTTGCTCCTTGAGCAAAGAGAGCAATCGACCGACATCGCGGTCCATCCGCGAAACCATTCCGGCATAAGCTGCGCGCGGATGCTCATGCGGAAGGTAGCCCTTCTTGCCATCGTAGGCGGGGTCATCCCAACGCCCAAGGTAGGGAGCTAAAGAATCTTCGGGAACTTGCAGTGCCAAATGCGGCACGGTGTAAGTCAACAGGAGAAAGAACGGCTGATCGCCATCTTCGGTTTGGGTCTCCACCCACGACAACGCCTCTTCGGTCATCAAGTCATGAGAGTAGTGCTTGCCGGTGAGGTTCTTCCAAGTATTCCCCTCGAGTACGACTTTGTCTTGATTGCGCCAAAGATGTGTGGGGTAAAAGTTGTGCGCTTGGCGCTGGCATAGGTAGCCATAAAACAAATCGAAGCCATGGTTTTGCGGCGCACCTTCGCTGCCGGGCCCGCCGAGCCCCCATTTGCCAATGCACGCAGTGGCATAACCAGCCGATTGCAAAATCGATGGCAAGGTTGTCGTGCCAAGAGGCAGCGGTAGTTGCCCTTCGGGATCATGCTCTTCCCAGCCACCGGCTTCCCAATTGTCACGAACATAGGCATGTCCCTGATGTAAACCAGTAAGCAGGGTGGCGCGGGACGGCGCGCATACCGGGCTGCCTGCATAAAAATCGGTAAAGCGCATGCCCTCTCGCGCCATTTGATCTAAAAACGGCGTTTCGATTTTTTGTTGGCCGTAGCTGCCGAGATCGCCGTAGCCGAGGTCGTCGGCCACGATTAACACGATGTTCGGGCGCTGGGAAGTCGCCTTTGCTTCGCTCTGTTGCGCGGTAGGCGAGGTCTCCACTTGTTGGCAGCTGACCAAAAGGGAGAAAAACAGGCTGAGAATGAGCAGTCGGGGGGAAGGCATCGCCCTCATCCTAGGCACGCTCGCTATTCTGAGAAACATGACCCTTGCTCTTGCCCTGCTGCTGCTTCAAGAAGCCACCGTCCCCATTCTCAGCGAAGCCCCGAATCCTGCAGGGAGTCTCGACGAGCAGTTCGAAGTTGCCGATGGCATGAGTGTCGATTTATGGGCGGAGTCGCCGCTGTTCTACAACCCCACCGCCATGGCTTTCGATGCCGAAGGTCGACTATGGGTGACCGAGGCAGTGAACTATCGGCAATGGGATGGGCGCAACCCAGGCCGACATCATGAACTTGGCGACCGCGTGGTGGTTTTGGAAGACACCGATGGCGATGGTAAAGCCGACAAGAGCACGGTGTTCGCGCAAGACACCGGATTAGTTTCACCGCTGGGGATCTGCGTGCTCGAAGACCGCGTGTTGGTGAGCTGCTCCCCCTACCTTTATGAATACCGCGATTTAGATGGCGACCTGGTGGCGGACAGCCGCACCACTTTGTTGAGCGGCTTTGGCGGCCCCGACCATGACCATGGCTTGCATTCCTTTACCGAACTGCCCGATGGTGATTTATTGTTCGCGGTCGGCAATGCCGGACCGCACATCGTCGAAGACAAAGATGGCTTTACTCTGCGTAGCGGTTCAAGCTATCGCGGCGGAGGGCAGTTTGCTGCCGACAACCGGCCGGGCTTGGTTTCCGATGATGGTCGGGTTTGGGTTGGTGGGTTGATTGGGCGCATGAAGCCCGATGGCAGCGGTTTGCGCATTTTGGCGCACAACTTCCGCAATAACTATGAATGCGCGATGGATGCCTACGGCGACATCTTTGTTTCCGACAACGATGACGACGGCAACCAAGGGTGCCGTTCCGTGGCAATTGTGGAAGGTGGCAACTATGGCTACTTCAGCGCCGACGGTAGTCGCTTCTGGAATGCCGACCGCCGGCCTGATCAGAGCACGATTAGCGCACATTGGCATCAGGAAGACCCAGGCGTCATGCCTTTAGGCACTGCGAATGGCGCTGGCGGCCCCACGGGGGTCACGGTTTACGAAGACAGCACCTTCCCGAGCCTTCATGGCGTCATGCTCAATGCCGATGCTGGGCGCTCCTTGGTGTTTACTCATCGTCCGAAGATTGTCGGTGCCGCCTTGGAGTTGGAAGAGGGCATTCTGATTCAACCCAACTACGAAACTAGCGGAGATCGCGGCCGCTGGTTCCGCCCGAGTGATGTCGCCGTCGCCCCTGACGGCACGATTTACGTCGCGGATTGGTATGACCCAGGCGTTGGAGGCCATGCTGCGGGTGACCGCGAAGCCTATGGACGGATTTTGCGCATTCGAAAAACACCTTCCGTGCCGGATCCCCGGAATGGGAACCCTTGGATTCCAGGGTTGGAAAGATCCATGGCGCAGCGCGCCTTCGACCTTGCTGCCAATTTGGAGGAGGAAGAAACCTTGCGTGAACAAGCCGCCCTCGCCGAGGATGAGCGCCTGCGCCTCGCCGTTTTCCGTGCCTTCACCTGGGAGCACGGCGCCACCGTCGAACGCGCGCGCCATTACCTCACGGACCCCTCCCCCTATGTGCGCGCGCGCGTCGCCGCGACCTTGCGCGACCTAGAAGGTGCCGCCGCGGAAGAGTTATGGATGGAGTTCGCCATTGCTGGTCCATTGCACGACCGCGTTTACTTGGAGAGCTTGGGGATTGGCGCCGAAGGCAAAGAAGAAGCCCTATTTGCACGCGCACTGCAAAGCGACATGAACAGCAGCGAGTTGGCGCTCGTAGCTTGGCGCTTGCATCCGCCATCTTCTTTAGCTTGGCTTCGCGATTTCGCTCTCGATGGGCGTAACCAACTAGACCTAAGATTCCGCGCCGTAGATGGCATCGCCTTTATGCCCACTCGCGAAGCCGCCGAAGCCATGCTTCTGCTTGCGCTGAGCGGGCCGCAAGAGTTGCGCGAAATGGCCAGCTATTGGGTGCGGCATCGGCAAGAGAACGATTGGCGAAACTACGACTTGGGCGATGCCTTAAGCGGTGACTTTGGCAAAGCGACCAAGATTTGGGAGTCAGAGATTGTGCGCGGCTCAGAAATCATCGACATCCGCCTGCCACTCGAAAATGCCGAAGTGCTGTGGCTCGTGGTCGAAGAAGCCGGCGATGGCAATTCTTGCGACTGGGCCAACTGGCTCGATCTCCAGTTCCGCAAATCCGGCGTCATCGTGCCCGCGACCGATGCCACCTGGATTGAGGCAGAGGCCGGTTGGGGTTCGGTGCGCAAAGACACCGACTGTGTCGGCGGCGCGCTCGACGTCGGCGGCAAAGTGTTTGCCAAAGGCATTGGCACGCACGCCCCATCGCGCATTGCGATTCAGGTGCCGAAAGGAACGCTCACCTTGCATGGCGCTTGCGCCGCCGACGACAACGGCACTTCCCAAGGCAACGCCACATCGGTGCGCTTTGCGATTTATGCTGAGTTTGCACGCGACGGAAAAGCGGCCATGGCCAAAGAGCAAGCCGCACTCAATGGCGACCTGGAAGCCGCCAAGGAACTTGCCTCCACTGCAGAAGGAGCCTTGTTCTTGCTACAAGCCGCAAAGGAAAAGCGCCTTCCCAGCGAAGTGTTGCAAGCCGTGCAGGAGCCACTGAAGGCGCAGGAAGATCTCGCCATTCGTGCGCTAGCGGCCGACGTCCTGGCCCCCTTCACACAGGGCGGACCGGCCTATCAATCTCTGGATGCCATCGCCGAACTGCCGGGCGACGTCCACCGTGGCCGTGAGTTGTATCGCGGAAGGGCCACCTGTACCGCTTGTCACCGCTTCGATGATCTCGGCGGCAGCATCGGCCCGGAACTGAGTTTGATGCGCGACAAATACGGCCGCCAGGCCTTGATTGATGCCATGGTCAACCCCAGTGCATCGATTGCCTTTGGCTACGATTCTTGGGTGTTCACACTCAATGATGGCCGCCGTTTTGCCGGCGCACTTCTCGCCGACGGCGAGCGCATTGTTCTCCGCGACACTGCGGGAGCTCGGCAAGTATTCGATGCCGCCGAGGTCCAGAACCGCGAGCATCAAGAACTCTCCCTGATGCCTTCTGCTGCGGCATTAAACCTAAGCGCACAGGACCTCGCTGACCTGAGTGCCTTCTTGACCGCCCCCGCCGAAGAAGAACCCAAGTTCGGCGAACCCATCTCCCTGTTCAATGGCAAAGACTTGAGCGGCTGGGCTTACCACCTCCCCGAGGGCGCCGACCCCTCCAAGGTTTGGAGTGTGCAGGAAGGCATTTTGCGGTGCGAGGGCCAACCCATCGGCTACCTCTATACCGAAGAAAGCTACACCGATTATGAAATCGAGCTGGACTGGCGCGGCGACCCCAGCACCGGCCCGGGGAATTCTGGCGTCCTGCTTCGTGTGCAAGAACCGCATCAAGTGTGGCCACGCAGCATCGAAGCGCAGCTTCACTCCGGGAATGCTGGCGACATCTGGAACATCGATAGCTTTCCGCTCTTGACCGATGCTTCCCGAACATCCGGCCGCCGCACCATCAAGCGCCTCCCAAGCAACGAGCGACCGCTCGGCGAGTGGAATCATTACCGTATTCGAGTGCACGGCGCCAAGGTGACGCTTGAGGTCAATGGTGAGGTGCAAAACACCGCCGACTGGGCTGCTCATTGGCCAGGCCCCATTGCCCTGCAATCGGAAGGAGCGGTGATTGAATTTCGCAACATTGTGCTTAAACCCATCTTGCCATGAAATTCTTCCACGGCTTTCGACCGCACTTCCAGTTTCACAGCCCGCTCCCGGTAGAAGAAGCGGCGCATCACCTCGATGATTTGGTCAAGGGGGAACACCCGGATTATGTCGGGCGCATGGCCAGAGAGCAGCGTCATGCCGAGTTGCGCATCCCAATGGAGGATCGGCACCTGTGGTCCCCCACTCTGTCAGTCAACTTAGCTGCAGACAAAGAACAAACCGACGGCACCTTAATTACCGGCCTGATTGCCCCCCATCCCAATGTGTGGACTGCCGTGATGTTTTGCAATCTTGCCTTTGCCACTGGAGTGTTATTCTTGCTGACTTTTGGCGGCGTTCAGCTTTGGCTTGGACACTGGCCCTGGGCCCTTTGGGGAGCAGGCATCTTGCTGGTATTGCTGGTGGTCGTCTACCTAATCTCCCAAGCAGGCCAAAAGCTAGGCGCACCGCAAGCCGCTCACTTGCGCCACCTCTTGGAAGCCGCGCTTGCCGCACCGAGCGAAGAGCTTCATCGCACCGACGAAGATCCTTATCACTCCTAAAGAAACAGGCGGACATCTATTGCTAGATGACCGCCAATGGGAGCAATCGCTTGGGAGGACTTGGGTTCGCGGAGCCCCACCGCGGAGGAAAAGCGGTTGCCCTCTCATTAGGCAACCGCAAGATTCCCTATTTCTCTCGTTCTAGGCTAGAGAACGGTCTCCATAAGACCGTTAGTGAATTCACCCGCCGCCTCGTCTAGGGCCTGGAACCAAACCGTGACGCCAGAGGCGCCACCAGGAACTGGGAGGATGAAGGCTGCATCGCCACCGACATCGGCTGCGGACGAAGTCAGGATGTTAATCGGAGCGGACAGGTCGGAAACACCGAATGGCGTGACGGTTGGGCCACCACCCGCCAAGGAGTAGGCGAGGAACACCGTGCCGAAGGGAGTGGCGCCGGTCACAGCCATCGTTGCCGAGGAGCCTGCGATCAAAGGCGAGCTCGAAAGGTTCAGCCCGCCACCCACAATGCCATCGAGGACTTCGATACTATCGACGTGAATCTGACCGAGAATCGGTCCGCAAGGTCCGCAAAGCGTGGTGCTGGAGAGGTAGAACTCCACCTTGGCCACGGTACCGGCCACGGTGCCCAAGGAACCCGAGGTAGTCGTGCCCCCAGCGATATCGAGGCTATAGCCAATGGTGTCGGCGCCGTCGCGGGTCAGGGAAATTGTGGCCGAGCTATCAGGGGCAATCGCAGTAAAGGTCGTGGAGACCCCACCAGCAAAGGTCATGTCGCCAGCATCCGTGCTGCTTTGATCGTCAAGAGTGAACGTGGCAATGTCGATGCCGGAGCTGTCATACATACGCACCACAAAAGTGCCACCGTTGTCACCGAGAGGAGTTCCCGACTGATCGTTCCAGGAGAAGTCCATGTTCATCTGGAAGGTGCCTGGAAGGGAAACGTTGCCGGTGAAGGTGTAACGCTCGTCAAAAGCACCGAAAGGTGCGGTCAGACCATCGAAGTTCATTTCACCGAGGTATTCGCCGACGGACCAGAACTGAAGAGGATCAAAGGTGACGGTCCATTGAGGATCGACAATGCCGTCGTTGAAGTCATCTGAGAAGACGACAGACTGAGCTTGGGCGGCGCTGGCCAGCAAAAGGCCGGCGAAGAGGGCGGAGAGACGCATGGTTTTTCTTGGGATGGGTCAGGCCGATAGGCACGTAGCGATCCTATCTCATGGGACCAGAATAGCAGCCCAGTTTTTTCCCTGGGGATTTTTTTGGGGATTTTTGGCATTTTCATAAGAAATCACCCCGCCGAGGGCATATTCTTGAGAGGTCCCATGCCTGGCACTACCCCTAATACCAGCCTGAGCTTTCAAGAGGACTACCACGGCTGCCTCGACAGCCTCCGCGGTGCCCTTACGAATCTCCTGTCCCAAGCCGGCGTCCTCAACGCCCGGCCACAAGAGATGGCGCGTGAATTTAAGCTCAACAAAAACCTAGCTTGGAAGATTTCTAAGCTGGTTCATGAGAATCCTGGCCATGAAACCCTTGGCTTCATTCCAGGACCATCTGGCTTCCGTATTTTTCTCGAAGCCCTTGCGGCGCATGGACTTGACGCCTCCGATGTCGCCAAGGCCGAGGTGACGTTTGGCGAGTTCCAAGACATGGTGATGCGCCATGCTGGTGACCGTAGCACCCTGCAACTTTTATTAGACAGCTTGGCCGCCCAAGAGGGCGACGCCGACCGCCTGGCGGAAAGCCGTCGTATGGCCTACCAAGGCAACAGCGGCATTCTTGGGATTCAGGCTCGAGTGCGCTTCGCCACCTTCTTTGTTGCCCCCAATCCCGAGTGCCCAGGCAAGCTCGATACAGCCTATCTAGGTGGTTTGCTTGGCTTGCGCCGCTTCCGCCCAGACGCTGGGTGGATTCTGTCTCGCAACACCAGCTTCGCTGACGACGGCAGTGACTTTCCCTCCCCTAAGCGCATTGCACTTGATCCACGCTTCGCAGGACCCGGACCCTCTTTGCTCGGAGATTTCTCGAGCGCACCGGTGCCCCCAGTCTCGATTCGCCAGCTCCCTGACATGGAGTTGTATGAGCTTGCTCATGGCCCCATAGGCAACACTGGCGTCGGTGATGTTTGCTTCGGCCACTTCACTTTGGCCGACTTGCCACGCTACCGCGACAAGCACAACCATAGTGGTGAGTTCCACCTCTACCTTGCAAGCCCAGTAGAGACGATTCAGTTTGACATGGTCATCCATAAATCCATGGGTGTGGACGCCCCCACCGCAGCGATGCCACTGAATTTTCATCAAGATCTGTTGCCGGCGGTTGATCGCCTGCCGCAGGATTACCTGCCGATGACCGAAGAGCCACGGCTCCTGCATGGCGCACGCCCCACCTTCTCGACCCCATTGGTGGAGAACTACACCGGGATGACCGACCTGGTTTTTGAGCGTTTGGGCTGGAAGCCAGAAGATTTCCAAGCTTGGCGCCTCGAGATAAAATTTCCACCTCTTCCAGCCACGCTCATCTTGAGCTTTCCGCTGCAAGAAGAGCCGGAGAAATAGAGCCTGGCCCTGGCCCTCGCTGGTAGCGTGGCGCCATGCTTCTCCCGACCCTGTTGCTAGCAGCCTTTCCGGCTGCTCAAGAACCAGCTCCCGCCACTGCGGCAGAGTGGATTGCCCAATACCGCGCCGATCAAGGCTCCCTGAACCGCCTTTGGTCCTTCCCGCTGTCGGAGCTCGGGCATCAACGGCGTTTGCGCCATTCTCAAGAGTGGCTGGGCCGCCTCGCGGCGGGACCTGGAGAGTCTTGGCGATCCACCGAGAAAATGGACTATGTCCTGCTCCTCAATCAAGTCGAACGAGATTTACGCGCGGAAGAGCGGCAGCGGCTGCGCGAACAAGAAGCCATGGCCTTATTGGCCTTCACTCCGCCCCTGGTCGAACTGCTCGAAGCACGGGCTCAGCGCCAGGACCTGAATCCCGAACAAACTGCGGATGTCCTGCAAGCGGCAATTGAGGAGCTACATCAAGTTCGCGAAGAGTGCCGAAATGGTGACCTCACTGCCGCAGCAACGGTGGGCAAGCGCGCCGCAGACACCTTGAATCGCCTCCGCCGTGAGCTGCGGGACTGGTACTTCGACCATGTCGACTACGAGCCGATGTTTGGATGGTGGTGCACCGCGCCCTGGGAAGAGTTAGAGCGCGAGCTAAAGGACTACAGTTCCTCTCTAGAGAAAGAAGTTGCCGGGCTCGACCCTGATGACCCACACCAACTGCTGGGTGATCCCATTGGCGCCGCTGCCTTGCGCCAGGAATTGGATTTTGAGCGGATTGCCTATTCCCCGGAAGAGCTCATTCAGATCGCCGAGCGCGAATTCGCTTGGTGCCAAGAACAGCGGCGCTTGGCTGCCGAAGAGATGGGGTTAAATGGCGACTGGCGTGCGGCACAAGAACAAGTCAAAGAAGCGCACGCCAAGCCTGGGGAACAACCGCAAATGATTCGCATGCTTGCCGATGAGGCCGTGGACTTTTTGGACGAGCGCGACTTGGTCACGATTCCAGAACTTGCCCGCGAATCTTGGCGCATGGACATGATGAGCTTGGAGCGGCAGAAGTACACGCCTTACTTCACTGGTGGCGAAGTGATTTCGATTAGCTACCCGGCCGAAGCCATGGCGCATGACGACAAGAAGATGTCCATGCGTGGTAACAACTTGCACTATTCTCGTGCCACAGTTCATCATGAATTGATTCCTGGGCACCATTTGCAGGGATATATGAGCCAACGCTGGGCGCCGCATCGTCGCGCCTTCTATACGCCATTCCTGGTGGAGGGATGGGCTCTGTACTGGGAATTCCGCCTCTGGGATCTTGGATTCGCGCAAAGCGCGGAAGATCGCATCGGCATGCTGTTTTGGCGCAGTCACCGTGCGGCGCGCATTATTTTCTCTTTGCGCTTCCACCTAGGGGAATGGTCGCCGGAAGAGTGCATCGATTTCTTGGTGGAAGAGGTTGGTCACGAACGCAACAACGCCACCGCTGAAGTGCGCCGCAGCATTCAGGGTGGCTACGGCCCGCTGTACCAATGCGCCTACATGCTCGGCGGTTTGCAACTCAGCGCCCTTCATGAGGAACTGGTGACCCAAGGCGGTTGGAGTGAGCGCACCTTCCATGACCGGGTGCTGCACGCCGGGCCAATTCCCATCGAGTATCTGCGTCAGGAGCTTCGCGGCGATCCTGCCTTGGATCTCGTAGGCAAAGCACCGGCCTGGCGCTTCTAATCCTGAGAAAGAAAATCGTGGACGTCTTGCTGGAGTTTCGCCAGCGAGGGATGATGGATGTACATCATGTGGCCCGCTTCGTAGTAGGCAAAGTGCACGCGTTCGGGCACGATGCCGGCGCGGTTCAGGCTGTACTCCGCGGCGAAGAAGGGCGTGGCGAAGTCGTAGTAGCCGGAGGCCACAAACACCTCGAGATCGCTGTTCTGACGCATGGCCGTGCCTATGAACGGCGCCACGTTGAAGTAGTTGAAGGGCATGCCAGGCACCTTCCAATCCCATGGACCACCGAGCCCGCCGATGACGTTGTAATGGGTTTCTAAATCGACTTCGAGTTGCTCGCGCAGGTAGGCGTTTAAGGCGGAAGCGTAGGCACCATCGATGCCATAGAAGGACGGGTCCTGGTCGCTGTGCTCCCCGGCTTCGTCCATATCGACTCCGGTGTAGCGCGAATCCAAGCGCCCGACGGTGAGCCCGCGATCCCGCAACAACTCCTTTTGGAAACGCGCAGGGTGCAGGCGTAAATCGGTTTGTTCGATGTAGGTTTCCCGTAACCCAGTGAAGTGCGCCAAGCGTTTCACGACGGCACTGCGCTCCTCGGCTGGCAGGCTCTCCCCCTGTAACAAGGCATGAGCGTATTCGTTGAGTGCGTATTCGCGAGCCTCCTGCACGAAGGCTTCCAAGGATTTGCCATCACCAGCTTTGCCGTGGTACTTGGCGGTTGCCGCCATCGTTGGCAAGTGCATGAGGTTGGGCATTTCATTGCCTGGCGAGTGGTTCTCGATACTGAAATCGAGAATGGTGGAGATCAGCAAAATTCCGTTGAGGGCGACATCGTCGTAACCGCTTTCCAATTCACGCACCACTGCGGCCGAACGCGTGGTGCCGTAGCTTTCCCCGCCGATGTACTTCGGCGAATTCCAACGGCCATGTTCACCAACCCATTGCCGAATGAACGCCGCGATCGATTCCGCGTCTTGCTTGACGCCGTAAAACTCCTTGCCTTCGGTATCGCCTAAGGTGCGGCTAAAGCCGGTGCCGACAGGGTCGATGAAGACGACATCGGCGACATCAAGGAAGGCGCCGGGATTATCGACTAAGGGGTAAGGCGGTGCACCGTCGTCGCGAGCGTCGCTCGGAATGTCGACACGCTTGGGGCCAAACACACCCATGTGCAGCCAAAGCGAAGCCGAGCCGGGACCGCCATTCCACAAGAAAACCACCGGGCGTGTGGTGGGGTCCTCCACTCCTTCTATGAGATAGGCCGTGGAGTAGATGCTCGCGCGCGGCGTGCCATCTTCGGCCTTCAAAATGGTCTCGCCAACAATCGCCTGATAGGCCACCTCTTTGCCAAAGAAGGTGCCGTTGTGCTGAGTGACGAAGCGCTTGGGCGCCGAGTCTGCAGGGACAGCAGCCTCGGCGGGCGGCGCAACCGCCTCTTGCGCGGACATCGGAAGCGCCGCAGCTGCGGCAAAGGTCAGGGTAAGGAGGGTATTCACGACAGGGAAGCACGCCGATGCGTGCGCAGCCAGTCTATTCCCCGTCCCCCATTCTGCTAGCGCGAGTCTCGCGATTTACATTCCACGGTATAGGTTGCGCCTTCTTCCAGGGTGTCGAAGGGAATGACACTGCCATGGTAGGGCAAGGAGATACTAAAGCGGAGGGGCATGCGAGGAGCAGCTTCTAAAACGAGCTTGCCGTCTTCTTTAAGCTGGAAGACCTGATACCAACCGCTATTGAACTCCAATTCGGTGCCCGCTGGAAGCGGCAGGCCCGCTTGATCCACAAATCGCAACACGACGCGATGAGGGCTTGAGGTGTACGAAGCGGTAGATCTCTGACCAGCGCTCACCGAAGCCAGACCATCGGTCGCAATCCAGTTGCCCTCAATTTTGAGCCAAGCTTGGTACTCACCTTGAGGCAAGGAATCCAAGATCAGCCTTCCCTGGGGGTCGGTTGTGAACACCTGGTGGCTCCTGGAAAGCCCAGGGCCAGGACGCAGCAATCCAATCTCGCCGCTTGCAAAGGGGGAACCGTCCACGTGAAAGCTTGCCTCTAGGGAGCCAAGCGCAAAGGCCAGCAAATCAAACTCATGGGTTTCCTTCTTCGCCGCTTCGAAGGAAACCGACTCCAAGCGATCCGGATGCACCCACCAAGATCGTTCTCCCATCGCCTGTTCAACTTTGCTTGGCGGCAAAACAACCTGGATCTGCACGGGGCCTTCCTGAATCCCCTCCGCCTCGAAGTATCCATCCTCATCGGGAAGAAGGACTTTCTCTGGTGGCACGCGAGAATGGCCATAATCGCTCAATTGCACCGCCCCTGGCCCGAGCAGCAAGCCATATTGGCCAGGGGCTGCGGGAGCATTGCGCACTTGGCCACGGAACAATGCGGGAGGCTCCAATTGAATCGTGATGGCTTCCGAGTTTCTCGGCCAAGAAATTTCTTCCAGGTAAAAAGGAAGGGCGCTTTCGACTTGTAGCACCAGAACTCCCTGGGAAGACGGCGCGTAGACCTTTGCATGACCTTCGGCGGTCGTCTTGCCTTCGCTATGAACAGTCGCAATGGCGATTTGATTTGCGGAAAGGCTCCTAGAGCTTCCCCTTCCTCGAGGATCAAGGTACCAACCCCTTTTCGCGAAACGGAGGTCAGGTACCAAGTCTAAAGACCTCACGGTAGCATCGGCCACCGGGGCGCCGTTGCTGTCGAGAACTTCCACCGCCACTTCCTCCATCCGTTCCACCTCAAGCACCACCGGATTTTCCTCCGCTGGCACGGTGAATTCATGCGGCCCCAATACCCGAAGGGCTTGCTCGCGTGGAATTACATAAAGGGAATAAGTGCCGGGCAAGGGGCCGGTCAAGACCCTCGAGCCATCGGGCAGGGACTTACCTAGAGTTTGCATTCCAAAGCCACTGAGATCGCCCTCAGCGGCTGCTGCCTTCCCCACCAATAGGTGGTAGTTCTGCACCGCTCTCCATGAAGCCCGTTCCCGTACCAAAAAGGGTACCGACGGCAAACCATCGAGAGCGAAGATTAACCCGGAACTACCCCAAGGGATTTTGGTCGTTTCAAGTGGCGCAAAGCCATCTGCCCGGATTTGGAGGCTGACCGCTTCTAAGGAATCACGACGCGCAAAAATGGTGAATTCGCCATCAACATTGGTTCGAGTGGTTTCCATCATCCCACTTCCTGCTCGCACCGTTTCCAGATATGCCCTGGCAACGGGATTGCCGGCAGCATCCTGAATCATGCCGCGCAGACTCGGCATTTTTTTCGCTCGTAGTTCTAAATAAACGCTCGTGTCATCCGCGCTTACCGTTAACTCTTTGGGATTGTCTAAGGCATAACCTTTTTTTCGCACGCGGATTTCCCAAGTCCCGACGGGAACACCACTATTGAGAGTGAAGGTGCCGTCTTCTTCGGTCCATCCAAAGACTGTGCCGGCTCTCATTCCATTTGCGCCGGCAGGCAATTCAGCTAGAGAAACGGTGAATCCGGGAACAACAAAGCCATCCTGGTCGCGCACGATGCCGCGAACGGGAACCCCCTTGGGCATGACGACATCACCAAGGTCGATGATTTGCTCTTGGGTCCATTCTTCTGACCAGCGCTTTCTTCGCTGTAGGTGGTGCTGGTCGCGAAGGTCTAAGCCGTATTGATAAGACGCGCCTAATGCGCCACGAATTGTGAAACGCCCGTCTGCCCCTGTGCGCATGGCCTCCGGCCTTTCCGGCTCCGGCTCGCCATATTTTTCGCGCAGCCGATCATTGGAGTAGGCGACCCACAAATCGACTTCGACCTCCGCCAAAGGACGCAAACTGCCCTCTTCCACGCAGCGGCCGACGAAGGTCACATAGCCAGCCTGTTCGGCGGCGGCCAAGTCGCTTTCCCCCTCAGACGCCATCGCCTCGGCTTCCGCCCGCTCCAAGGCATCGGCAGCTTTTGGGGGTAATACCTCGGGACCGGGCAATGGTGGGGCCTCGGCCAGTTCCTCCTGATGCTGCTCAGCGTCCTTGGAAGAAGGCGATGCTCCCCAATCCCCTAGCACCACAAATGCCACGAGAAGGAGAAGAACAACCAACAGAGACCAAGTTAGCGTAGAACGATTCATGACAAAAGCGTTGTGAAATACCGAGCCATCATAGCGAATACACCGCCGTTAAGTGCACCGCTTTGAGACGTGAGATTTCTGGATATCTTCCGCGATTGCTATGATTCGGCATGGACCCGGCTTACTACTCCATTTTGCATGTTGCGAGCGCAATGCTCTTGGTCGGCGTGACCTTCCAGGCTTTTGCTGCACCGACTTCCGAGCGGCGCAAGATGAGCCTGATGTTCTCGGGCATCCTCAGCATCATCATGCTGATTGGTGGCTTTGGTTTGCTCGCGAAGTTGCACCTCGGCTTCCCGGTATGGATCATCATTAAGCTGCTGTGCTGGCTCGGCCTTTCGGCCATGGCAGGCATCGCCTTCCGTCGCCCCGGTCAAGTTGGCAACCTCAGCCGCATCTCGATTGGCTTAATCGTGATTGCTCTGCTGATGGTTTATCTGCGGCCTTTCGCCGGCTAGCCTTCGCGCGTCAGGGTTTCCAAAATGTGCAGCTCTCGACGCTGCAGCAGGGCACCCTGCCGCTTCAGGCACCAGCGGTAAAAGGCAAAGGCCGCGGCAAAAAGCGCGATGTGCAACATCAGGTAAACCGGTGCACCACCGAGCCAGCCAAGGCTGTCGAGGTACAGCTCGGCCCCCCATGGGATGAGCAGTGGCGCCAAAGCAATCGGGACTAACAGAATCGAGAGGAAGTGCACCAGGAATGCCGTTCCTTGTCCCCCAGCGGCTTTCATGCCAACGCCCTTTAGGCGCATCGGCCAAAGAATCGACAGAAAATTGCCCGCGAGGCTGACCAACATATAGGCCGAAAGCAGTTGGAAGATGCCGCCGAGAAAGTGCGTGATATCTTGTGGCAACACCACTTGCACCAGAATCAGGGCGACAAGCCCAACCCCGATTCCTAGGGGGACCAAGGCTAGATTCTTGCCAAGCAGAATGATGTCGCGCGGAACGGGGCTGAGTAGGAAGGCGCGGAAACCATCGCGATCCAGGCCAAACTGATTTTGCAGCGCCTGTTGCAGACTCAGCAGGCTCATGGCCATGGCACTCAAAGTCATCATTGGGGCCCAGAACAAGCGGCCTTCGAGGTCATTGTTGCTCACCATGACGCCAAAGAGGCCGAGCATGATGACCGGGCCTAGCAGCATCATTTTGGTTTCCGGGGCGCGAAGGAGCGCGCGCAAAGCCATCAGCGTCATGGCAGAGCTTTGTTCGCCAATCCAAGGCAGATGGCGCTCAACCAACATCGGCTTACGCGGGCCTGCTTTGACACGAGAGTCTTCTTGCTTGGCGATATCGCGCACTGGGCCGCCATCGACCACGCCCGCTAAGGTTTTGCGATAAGAACGCCGCAGGCTCAAGCCGGCTAAGGCAAACATGCCAAAAGCGCAAAGCAGGGAAATCCAGATGCGGCCTTCATAACTTGCCCGCACTCCATAAGGAAGCCAACCAAGCGGAATCGAAACCGTGGCGAGATTGATGAGCCTCTGCTGGGAGGCCGCCCTTTCTGCCTTTTGCAGTTGAAAGGCGTCGAGCTCTTTTTGCGCTGCTTCCTTTTCGGCACCTTTGGTCTCAAGCGTTTTCATGATCAACTGATGTTCATGCATGCTGCGCTCCATGCGCTCGTCGCTCGTCGCCATATTGAGGAAGTTGGGCACCTGCGCTAACACCACAATGAAGAAGGTGAGCCCCATCACGATGTTGCGACCGCGGCGTTTGTCTTCCATCATCTTTGCCAGCCAACCTCGTAGCTGATAGGTCACTGCAGTGACCATGCCGAGATAGCCCAGCACCAACAGGAAACACAACAGCATGCTGGCTCCGGCATTCCACACCATGGCCATGCTGAGACCAATCATTCCGGGCAAAAACAGCACCATGCTGATGCTCAGGAAGGAACTGAAGTAGTTGTACAGAAACACCCAGCCCAAGGAGATGGGCAGGTGGAGCAGGTTCTTAAAGGACATCGAGTCAGAGCGCTGGAGCTCCGTCAACAAACCAAGAAACCAGAAGAAGGCAAAGAGCAAAGAAATGCCAAGCCAAACTGCCATGATCACACCAGGCGAAGACTCCTGAAGCTCGTCGACGCCGAACCAAAATGCGAAAACAAAGGAAGCAATCGAAGCGAGAGCGCCAAGAACGATTAGACCAGCGAATACGACATTACTGAGCTTGCCTGATCGCCGCATGCGATTGACCAGGATGCGCCTACGCATCCACAGCATGGTGTAAAGCTGACCGCGATTCACGCTTGGGCATCTCCGAGCCAACTCAATTGAGGGGTTTCCCCGGCATCGGTGCCGACCACCTCAAGGAAGCGCTGCTCCAGCGTTCCGCCGCTACCCAACTCTGCCATCGGAGCTTGTTCGACTAATTTTCCGCTCACAATAATGCCGACGTGTGTGCACAGGCGCTCGACGATTTCCAGAACATGCGAGGTCAAAAAGATCGTGGAGCCACGATGCATAAAGTTGGTCAACAACTTACGAATGATGCGCGAGGCCACCGCGTCGACTCCTTCAAAAGGTTCGTCTAGGAACAAAAGGTCTGGGTCCGGCAACAGGGCGGCAGCCAAAGCCAATTTCTTCTTCATGCCGTGCGAATATTCAATCGTGAGCTTGCTGCCGTCTTTAGCCAAATCCAGCAGCGCCAAAAGCTCTTCAATCCGGCTCTGCAAAACCCCTTGTGGGATCAAGTGCATGCGGCCTACAAAGGTCAGGTATTCCGCGGCGGTCAGGTTGTCGAAAAGCGCGAGATCTTCCGGGACCACGCCGATGCGACTCTTCATGACCATGGCTTCTTCCGCATTGCGCGGATCTTGCCCGAGTACCCAGATGCTACCCGAGGTTGGGGCCAACAGCCCAGTCAACATCTTGATCGTGGTGGATTTACCGGCGCCGTTTGGCCCGAGGAATCCATAGAAAGCCCCCCTCTCCACCTTGAGGTCCACCTGATCGACGGCACAGAAGGAACCAAAGTTGCGGGTCAGTTCGAAGCTTTGCAGAGCATATTCCATAAGAGGGAGGCAGGGCAGCGCCTAGGCCGCCCGCAACGGGCAGATTACTCGCTGGCCCGACGCCCTGCCTGTGGCCCTGCTATTCTTTTTCACGTGAGCCTCCCCGAAGGCTGGCCCGGTGCCGAAATCGTCTTCTTCGACTGCGACTCTACACTCGCATCGATTGAAGGCATCGACGAGCTTGCCGCTCTGCGTGGCGTCGATGTGTCTGCACTGACTGCGGCGGCCATGGCGGGCGAGATTCCCTTAAATGCGGTGTTTCGCAAGCGTCTCGAAGCCATTGCTCCTAGCGCAGAAGACCTCGAGCGCGTAGTGGATTTGTATTGGCAACATCGCTTGCCCGACGCCGCCGAGGTCATCGCCAAACTGCAAGCGAACAGGGTAATCTGCCAGGTGATTTCTGGTGGTTTAGAACCCGCGGTATCGCCCTTCGCACAAAGACTTGGCTTTGCCGAGGACGCGATTCACGCTGTACCGTTTCCGCGCGCAAGCTTATCGCTAGAAGAAGCCATCGATGTCGCCTGCGCTCACCCCTTGGCACGTGACGGTGGCAAGCCAGAAATCATCGCCCAAGTTTGTCGTGAGCTTGGCATGGATCCGCAACGAGCCATGCTGCTTGGTGATGGAGCTTCTGATTTAGAAGCTTCCGCCAACATTGGGCTGTTCGTGGGGTTTGGCGGCTTTGTCTGCCGCGACCGCATTCGCCAACAGGCTCCGCTCTTTCTCGAGCAACCGTCCCTCGCTCCTCTCCTACCCATCGCCCTAGCCCGATGAAACTATTCATTCCTGGCCCGACGCAAGTTCACCCCGACATTCTCGCCGAAATGGCGCGCCCTGCCATTGGCCATCGCACTCCCGAGTGTGCCGAGCTGTGGGCCGCCGCGCGCGCAGGCTTAGGCCGCCTCATGTTCACCCAGCATGAAGTGTTCATGCTGACTGCGCCAGCCTCGGCCATGATGGAAGCTGCCGTGCGCAACTTGGTGCATGAGCACAGCTTACATGTGGTCAATGGCGCCTTCAGCAATCGCTGGTTCGAGATTGCCAAGAGCAATGGCAAGCAGGCCGTGGCAGTAGATGTTCCGTGGGGACAGGGCATCGACGCCGATTGCCTTCGCGCCGCCCTCGAAGCGGCAAATGCCGAAGGCAAGAGTTATGACATCGTGACCGTGGTGCACAATGAAACCAGTACCGGCACCGTGACTCCCTTGCCGCCTCTGGCTGAGGTGCTGCAGGATTATCCAAACACCCTTCTTTGCGTGGACGCGGTGAGCTCGATGGCCGGTGCCGAGGTGCGTGTCGACGACTGGCAGCTCGATGTCTGCCTGTTCGGCCTGCAAAAGTGTTTGGCCCTACCTGCAGGCATGGCGATTGCCGCAGTCAGTCCACGCGCCATGCAACGTGCCGCCGAGGTAGAAAACCGCGGTTGGGTGCTGGACTTCCTGCGCTTGGCGAAGGGCAATGAGAAAGAGCAATCGCCAACTACGCCTTCCACCGCTCACCTTTATGCCCTTGTTGCTCAACTCGCGCGCATTGAACAGGAAGGCTTGGAGAATCGTTGGCGACGGCACAGCGAAATGGCCGCAATGACTCGTCAATGGGCGGCTGGTCATGGCTGGCTCCCCTTTCCGCAGGAAGGCAATCGCTCGAACACCGTGAGTTGCCTCGCCCGCGGCGAAGGTCCTGATTTTGTTCCTGCGCTCAACGCACTCAAAGCACAAGGGATTCTGGTTTCCAACGGCTATGGAGACCTCAAAGGCCAAACCTTTCGCATTGGCCATATGGGCGAACACACCATGGATGATTTGCAAGATTTGCTGCAGCGGTTCGATGCTGCGCTCAACGCCGAGGTGCAGTCGTGAAGGTTCTGCTCGCCGACAAGGTCGCGGAAGAATGCGTCGCCCTTCTCGAGAAGGGTGGCATGACCGTAGACAATCGTCCTGGCTTGCCACATGACGAAAAGATCGCGGCTATCGCCGATGCCGTCGGCTTAGTCGTCCGCTCCGCAACCACCGTCGATGCCGCCATGATGGACGCGGCCCCCCTACTGAGAGTCATCGGTCGCGCCGGTTCGGGCGTCGACAACATTGATGTCGAAGCCGCAACCGAACGTGGCATCTTGGTCATGAACGCACCGGGCGAGAACACGCTCTCGGCTGCAGAACATGCGGTGAGTTTGCTGCTAAGTATGTGTCGCAATATCCCAGAAGCGCAAGCACGCATGCGCGCTGGAGAGTGGTCGAAGAAGGGTTTAATGGGCGTCGAACTCGTCGACAAAACTGTCGGCGTGATTGGACTCGGCCGCATTGGTCAGGCAGTGGCCGCGCGCCTCAAGGGATTCGGCATGCAGGTATTGGGCTATGACCCCTTCTTGCCGCCGGAGGTTGCTGATGGCCTGGGAATCGAACTGCTGGAGCTGGAAGACATCTGGCCCCAAGTCGATTTTGTGAGCCTGCACACGCCGCTGACCGATCGCACACGCCACCTCATCAATGCCGAGGTTCTTGCCGCCATGAAACCTGGCGTGCGCATCGTCAATGCAGCGCGTGGAGGGTTGGTCGATGAAGCCGCCATGCTCGAAAGCCTCGACGCCAATCACTTGGCCGGTGCCGCACTCGATGTCTATGAGCATGAGCCACTGCCAAAGGAATCGCCACTTCGATCCCATGCCAAAGTGATTTGCACGCCACACCTTGGCGCGAGCACAGGCGAGGCGCAAGAGAAGGTTGCGGTACGCATTGCTGAGCAAATCAATGCCTACCTCAATGAAGGCGCCATTCGCAATGCGGTCAACTCCTTTAGTGTCGAAGGCCCGATGGCTACCCGCCTCACGCCATGGCTCAGACTGGGTGAATCTCTCGGCCGTTTACATGCCAAGCTCCTCACTGGCCCGGTCACCGAAATCTCCATGGAATGCTCGGGAGATTTATTGGACCTGCCCAAACAAGCGGTCCATGCTGCGGTACTTCATGGCTTCCTGCAGGTGCTTCTCAGTCGCAATGTGAATCTGGTCAACGCCATGTCCATCGCCAAGGAGAATGGCTACCGCATTGTGGAAGTGCAGGGAACCGACACCGTTGGCTTCGCCGGCCTATTAAAGGTCTGCGTAGAAGCTGGCGGCGGTATACATGTACTCGCCGGATCAGTCATCGGCCATGACAAACCGAAGTTGGTGCAAGTCAACCGCTTCTATTTTGAAACCGAACTCAAAGATTGGATGCTTTTCGTGCGCAACCTAGATCAACCAGGTCGCCTTGCCGCAATCACTAGCGTCCTTGCCGAGCACAACCTCAACGTGGCAGACCTCGCGCTTGGCCGCGACGAAGAACTGGGCATGGCCTTCAATGCAGTACAGCTCGATCACGAGCCTAATGGAGAGTTGAGTAAAGCACTGCTGGCTCTCGACGGCGTCGAGTGGCAATGCGCGGTGGAGTTTTAGTCAGAAAGGACTATTTCCGCGTGACGACCAGATGCTGCTGCATCGCTGGTGCGGGCAGTTGTTGTCGGAATCCGTCTGGCCACACAATTTCGAGGGCGGTAGCTTCTGCACCGTCCGCAACCGCAAAATGCGCAAAGGGTTGCTCTGAAGAAAGGTAGCCTTTGCCACTGGTAAGCCAGCGTCGTTGCGGAGCAGGCGCAGGGGGCCATTGATGATCTCTGGGCTCGACTTCCTCTAGGGTGTTTACACTCAACCCTACTTCTCAAAAGGCGTGGGTCATGCCGCTACTCACCCATGCTGACCGCGAGTGTGTTCCAGACCGCATGCGTCAGAACTGCCGGGTAAATCGACCCGGTTCGCCAGCGCACCACACCAAGAAGCAAGCCGCCAAGCAAACGGTGCGGGAACTCCAGCCAGAAACCCCCATTGAGGCCATGCATGAGCGCGAACATTGTCGAGGTGACCAGGATGGTCAGACGCACGCCACCAATCCGTCGCACCGCCTCCCAGGCTAAACCGCGGAACATCCATTCCTCAAGCAATGGAGCAACAATGACGGCAGTCCACCATGCAGGCGGAACGGGTAATTCTTGATCTGGACTGGAGGAGAATAGGCTGTTCAGTGCCGCGACATACGCCCAAGCTACGGCGTAGCACCCGACCCCCATCAGAACCGCCAAGAGGGTGCCCTTCCAGCTTGGACGGGGGCCGAGCAATTGGGAACGTGGCGGCCAAGAAAGCAATGCCAGTACCGGCAGGCTGACTACAGCAATCAATAGAGCGTCCAGAAATCCGTACGGGTCGCCAATCTCATAGCTCAAAATCAGTGAGGCAATTCCGCCGATGAAGATGAGGCCCAAGGACATCGCGGCACGGCGAGCTGGTATCGCCTCCTGGATTAAACCCTGGCTTACCTTTTGGCGGCCGAGGCGAGTGGCTGCCCCACATGAAGGGCAAAACCCTGCACCGATCGGCAGTTCCGCTTTACAGAATCGGCAACCGCCGCCCGCAATCGATTCCGTGCTCACGATTTCGGAGGCTTCACACTGGCAGCGACCCAGAGGTTGTCGACCAGGCGGAAACTGACCACCACCATGCCGGCATTGGTATTCAGTTCCAACTTACGAATCGACCCCGTTCCTTCTACTGTCGCATCCATGACACGGGGTAGAGAACTCCAGTCCCTCCGGCTCGCCATTCGTTGCAAGCTTCCTTCGGAGCGCTCCGGGTTGACGAAGTAGCGCGCAAGGGCGGTGTAGTCTGAGCGGTTCCAGCCCTCCACCCATTCTTTCTCGATGCGCTCAAAGTCTGGCGGCGGAAGCGTGAATGATTGTAATTCCCACTCTTGCTCTTGAGAAGCCCACATCCAGGTACCCTGGCCAGTTGGGATGTCCGCTTCTACCCGTTGTCGCCCATACTCCCTGGACTCCATTTCGTCGAAGGTCATGACAGCGTCTTCCAATGGAGGCCAGTCGTCGCCCCAGTTGCGGTCCTTGGCAATCGCCATCAGGTTTTCTTGCTCCTCTGCCCGTTGCGCAAAAGGGAACCAGCTGGCAACTTTGCCCGGATCACCGCTTTCCCAATCGCTTTGGAAATTCTCCCAAACCTTCTCGAAGCCGGGCCGATGAAATTGAGAAATGGTGGTGAACAGCATGAGCAAGGACACCACGGCGCCGCCACCACAAATCATGAGGGACTTTCGCCAAGCGCGGCGCTCGGCAAGCTTCTGATCTGCGAGCAATTCTTTTCCGCTGAGGCCAGAGGAGCGCCGTGTTGATCCGGTAATCATGCGCGCAATATGAAGATCGGGGTTCTCTTCAATCAGCCGCCGCACACGCGCGGTTGCGGGTACCAGCGCCCAGAACAAACCCGCCCAAATCAAACCGCCCACTGTCCACACCGGGCTGAAGTCATTCTGTGCTGCATCAATGGTCCGCGCCAAAGTGACTAAGCCTGCCAACAGAACACTCCAAAATAGTGGACGATAGAACACCATCCGCGCGCCAATGAATTTGACGCATGCGATTCCGAGGTGCATGAGGAACACTAAATACACCATCCACAAAGGGAAAATGTTTTCCTTGACCAAAAAAAGTGTGCCTGCCATGGCAAGCAGACTGATGAAAACTCCAAGGAGGAAGAACACCCGCAGCAACTTGAGGAATCCAAAGGCCTTCACCAGTTGCCGGGAAGCTTGCCGACGCCGTTCCTTGCTCTTGCCTGGAACCTCTTCCTGATCTTCCCCGACCCCTTCGCCGCAGGCCGGACAAAATGCCTGCCCAGCTTCTAATGGTTCTTCACAGGAAGGGCATCGCTCAGCAGAGGTTTCCTCTACTGCAAGGACGGTGCCTTCGCAGTCTCGACAAGAATAGTTTTGTTCAGGATCAGGAACGCGGTACTCCTGTCCACATTGTTGACAGGCTGCTGGAAAAGAATGGGAAGTCATATGCGCATGCGGGACTAGAAGCCCTCGGATACACCACGCTACGCTCCCCCGCCGCAATCATGCAAGCGGGGGGTTAATCTTCCCTCAGAGATAGCGCTCTGCACCAATCATTGCCGGGTTATTTGGAATCGAAAGAGTGACCGTAGCCACGCCATTGCCGTCGGCAGCCATCGACTAACGGCGCTGAACTAGAAGTCGATTATTCCAGTGAGCTCCGCGACTTCCATTGAGCCATCGGCTCCGAAATCTCGAAGGTTCAGAAACTCTTCGAATCCCAACTGCAGGAGCTGCATGTTCTGTGAACGGCCAAGCCAGTGAAAGGCTCCAGTCACATCCTTGTTATTTGCCGCCCAAATGGGTCCAGAGCGTAAGCCTTGGAAATCAACCATGTCGGGCACATTTTCACTCGAGGCAGCAAGAGTAAGAGTGCCATTTGTCCTATCGACATACCAAAGTTTCGCGTTGGTGTAGTCGAGCATGGCGATGGCATTATTTGCCGCCGAAATATCAGAAATCCCAGTCACATCTCCGATTTCACTGCTTTCCAATAGGGTTGAAAACGAAAATGTTGGGCTCTCACCATTCCACCCAAAATCACAGTGCAAAAGCAAGCCCGTTCCAAGCGAGAGGTTTCGCGCGGCAAAAAAGAGTTCACGCGGACGCCCAGCAAGCATTTTTACCGATTGAACCCCCGAATCGAGCAAATCACTCATTAAGTATTCCCAAGATTCCGTCTCTGCTGCCGAAACGCGAGTGACATACAGCCTTCCGGTATTCGGAGCATGGATAAATTGAAATGAATGATTTGTGAACCCAAAGGCGGCAGTGTCACCAACAAACTCTGTGGCAGCCAGACGCTCCTCGGCTATATGATTTTGCGATTCTTCGAGCTTGACCAAATGTTGGGCAAGGATAAAACCACAAATACAGAGGATGAGACCAAGAAAGAGAGAGGCCGCCTTGGGCCTGGAAAAAGTAATCGTGTAGCGCTGCACAAAAAATATCACGGGAGGGTCTTGGTCGAATCAGCAAATACTGGCCCCTATTGCCCGCTCCGCTTTCATTTAAGAGGATGGGGAAATCGAATCCAAAATACTCATCTCACATCAATCATAGCAATTGTACTTCGAGTCAAGATACCGTCCTGACCACTCGCGTCTTCTACCAAAGCCACCGCGTAAAGGTTTTCACCTACCAAGTTCGGCGCTAAGGGTATGCGGAATTGAATATCAGCTTTCCCTGTTGCATCAAGAACTCCTCGCAGCCCTGCCTGACCCTGGGTTGCCCAAAGAACCGGACTCGGCAGAAGA
>JAJFFC010000019.1 GCA_021776795.1 Planctomycetota bacterium | reverse complement strand
ACATCTGGGGCCTGCCACTTCAACCCTCTTTCCCAGGGGTCCCCCCATGGGGGGACCCCTGGGAACTGCAAACTGACTGCCAGGAGCTGACCGGGTGCAGAGGTGAGAGGGAATTTACAGAAAGGAAGTTACGCTAACTTCTCACGGGATGCAGCTAAATGCTGAGTGGGGGATTGAATGCCAAGACAACGGCATTGTTGAGAGTCTAGTGGAGGCGGTTGAAAATGAAAAACGTATAATTCTGGAACCTGAAGCAATCAAGTCAGAATTCGAACAATTGAACGCATCACTTCCGGAACTACCCCAACAACCCCCAGAAGGTGATGTTAAGCCCAAGTGGAATAGGCCAAGTGCTAGCGGTCAGGTTTGGTTAAAACCGATAGGGGTAACGAACAACCCAATTGAGGAAGGGCGTAGGTTTGACCTTCCAGAAGACGATCTCCATTTTTCAAAGACCCGGCCAAGTGGAGTGAAAATTGGTGATCTGATGCTCCTCTATGGGATAGGGGCTACACGTTTTCTTGGTGTATTTGAGGTGCTTGATGAGCCACGGAAATCTACCGAAGCAGAAATGTTAATAAGCCCGTGGAGAAAACGTTGGCCCTGGAGCGTTACTGGAAAAAATCTGTCGCCACACTTTGGTGCCTACTGGGCGACTCAGAACCTTTGGGCCAGTGAACAAGTGGAGGAATTCCTGCAACAAAACTCCGGCGGCACAATTACGGCAAACGGGGGTGATTCGCTCGGAGCATTGAATTACGGGCAGGACAAGCTACGCTTGAGCAGCGAGTTTGCCTCATTTGTGTTAGGCAAAATATTTTCCTTTGAGGAATCTAAAGCCTAAGGCACCTAACCTGCCTTTCTAGGAGAGCAACTATCGGTCAGTGCCGATAGGGAATTCTAAGTGGGACTGCTGCACAGGTGGCTAGACAGCATGCTGAAAATTAGCTGCATGAGGCACAGTACAATTTGAGGAATGATGGTAGTACTAGAAATATTGGGCGCTCTCGGTGGCGGAGCGATAATCATTGGAGCTTTTGCCCAATGGCTTGGGAAATATTGGGCATCCCATTTAATCCAAGATGCAAAAGCAAAATTGGACTCTGAACTGGAGTCATACAAGGTAGGCCTAAGGAAGTCAGAGTTTTGGTTTGAGCGAGAATTTGAAGCTGCCAAAGAGTTAAATTCAATCTATCGAGATGTTATCCCTCGACTTGGATTTCCCGACATGGATTTCAGCGATGCTTGCGATCAGATTGCCATGAAATTTGATGAGCTTGCTGGCCAGCTGCGTAGGTTTTTAAAGAGTCACGGGCCTGTGATTCCAGAGGAGGTCGTAAGTTTGGTTCAGTACGCTCGTAATCTTGCGGAAGAGGGGGCGCTTGAAGTGCCCGGATTTGAAGTTTCGCGGGCAGGAAATGAATGCGCAAAGGAGTTGGTTGAGAATCTTGCAGAAGCAAAGACAGTTTTTGATCAAACTTTACGCGGACAGGTAAAGAATTGACCAGTTCGGACCCTGTCGAGAAGTGGCTCAAGAAGCGTTGCCAGGTGGCGAAGAGGATTAGTTTTCGCGTGATGCATTGGAGCAGGGCCTGTTGAGTCGCTCAGTATTGGTGACAGGATAGGCAACAAAGGCCATGGGCGACGGCCAGCGTGAGAGCCAGCACCGCCAGCCCAGCGATTTTCTAGACTGCATCGCTCGCGTTCGCGTCGCCCTAGCCATGCCTCAGTTCTTCCGCACCATTCGTCGCAAGTTGTTGCAGCGTCAACGCATTGCCAATTACAGTCTGTATGCCTTGGGCGAGATTGTACTGGTGGTCGTCGGGATTTTGATTGCTTTGCAGATCAACAACTGGAATGACCGACGCAAGCTGACCGCTCAGGAGCATGGCTACTTGCGCAATCTCCGCGCGGACTTGGTCAGCAACATCGACAAGATGGAGACGTTTCTGAGCGAGCGGCGCGAGATTATGGAAGCCGCGCAGGCGGTGGTCGCGGCCTTGGAGGCGCCGACTCTGGGCGATATCGAGGCCTTCAACCGCAACTGCATTCGCGTGTATGAATGGCAACGGTTTGTGCAGGTGGACTTCACTTTGCAGGAGCTCCTGTATTCCGGCAGTCTAGGGCTCATCCGCCAAGAGGAGATTAAGTCCGGGTTGCTGCGCCTGCAGTCCGCGGCCGAGGCCAACAAGGCGGAGGAAGATCACCTCCGTTTCGATGCCGAGCAGTTGCTCTACCTGCCCATCTACACCCAAGTCGACCTGCACCCCTTGCTGCGCGCCTTCGAAGGCGAGAAGGGCGTGCTGACGCCGGACCACTTCGCCGCCTTCCACCAAGACCCGCGCTTCAAGAACGGCTTCCTCATGGCCATCATCGAATTCAGCATCCTCAACGGGCAGATGGAACAGATGATGTTGATGTGCCAAGACCTGATCGCGGCGATTGATGAGGTGCTGCCTGGGGGGTGAGGGTGGTTTGGGGGGGTAGTTGCAGTCCTTCTCGCCTCACTTCTGACAGCGTCGGCCCCTTGACGCCTCAGGGCAGGATATCCAGCTTCACCACCGAGGAAACCTGGCTGGCTAGGGGCGGCGATGCCGCAGTGACCACCGCAAAATAAAGGGTGGTGCCGAGCAGGGGTGCGGCGGCGCCAGGCGGGAAAGTCAGGCTGGCTTGGGCGCCGCCTTGGGGGCCTAGCTGACCGCTGGTGCGGTTGGCATAGGGGAGGGCGCCGTGGAGACTGCTGTTCCAAAGGCGGTCCCCGGGAGTCAGAGGGACTTCGAGACCGCCAAGCAGGGTCGGGCCCATGCCGCTCCGCGAGCCGAGCAGGCGGTAGTGTTCGCCGGCCTGAGCCGCCGGGAAATCGATGCGGAAAGGATGGGGGTGCGGAGCTCCAGGCGCGGTCGGAAGCCGACGGCGTAGAGAAAATAGTCGAAGGGCCAAGTCGAGAAGGGAGTGTGGCCGTTGACCAGGATGTCGGGGCGGCCGTCGCCGTTTAGGTCCTCGGCAACGGGCTGGAAGATGCCGCCGCCAAACAGGGTGCCGTATTCATTGAGGGTGGTGATGTCTTTGCCGTTGCGGCCGGAACAGATGCGGATGCCGGTCCAAAAAAAGGGGGAGGAGGGGTCCCTGAAGCTGATGCTGTAGGCGATGTCCGGAATGCCGTCGCCGTCGAAATCCTTGCCGCCGAGGAGACTTCTGCCGATGCGCTGAAAGGACTCCTCGCCCTGGAAGGTCCACAGCGGCTGTAGGGTGCGCCCGGAGTAGGCGAAGACCTCGCCGATGACAGCTAGGTGGGGCTCGAGCCCAGCCTGCCAGGCCACGACCAGGAAATCGTCGTGACCGTCCTGGTCGATATCGCCAGCGGCGGCGACGTTCTGGCCGAAGTACTTGCCGTGCTGCGGTCCTTGCAGGTTGGAGATGGCCATTCCGGTTGCGCCGGAGTGGAGGTTGACTTGGCCGCCGGTGTCTTGCCAGGAGATGGTGTAGAAGAAGTCGTCGTGGCCGTCGCCATCGATGTCTCCGACAGTCCCAAGCATACAATGAGAACTACCGGCGGAGAAGAGATAGGGGGTGTGAACAAGATGCAGCACAGCCCCTGTCCGTCCAGAGAAAGCATAGAGGTCATTGCCGTAGGGGAAGAAGCGATCCTCCTCGGCGGCGAGAAAATCGGCAAAACCGTCGCCGTCGAGATCGCCGGCTGGGGCCACGGCCTTGCCGAGCCCGCGATAGGGGACACCAGCGATGTACTGCAGGAGCGCACCGGTGCGCCCGGAATGGAGGAACAGCTCGCCCGCGCCATTCAGGCCGTTGGCATTGCCGAAGACCAGATCGCGGATGCCGTCGCCGTCGGCGTCGCCGATGACGCTGAAGTCATCGAAGGTGGTCGGGAGGTTGACGGAGAGCGGGATTCGCTGGCGGTTGGCTGCCAGGACGCCGTCGAGGTGGAGGACGTAGGTGGCATCCAACCACAGGATGCCGAGGTCGCTGCGGCCATCGCCGTCGAGGTCGCCGAGGAAGAACTCGTCACCCGCCTTCCCGGTGGGTTGGGAAAATAGCAAGGTCTGCTCGCCCTGCACTTGGGCGGCGAGGGAAAATATCAGGAGAGCGCTCATAACCATAGTTGCAATCTAGTCTTAAGTAGTCCGCTTGGATACCAAGAATTCAACCGTTCTTTTTAGCTGCAGTCCGCGGCCGAGGCCAACAAGGCGGAAGAAGATCACCTCCGCTTCGATGCCGAGCAGTTGCTCTACCTGCCCATCTACACCCAAGTCGACCTGCACCCCTTGCTGCCCGCCTTCGAAGGCGAGGAGGGTGTGCTGACGCCGGAACACTTCGCCGCCTTCCACCAAGACCCGCGCTTCAAGAACGGCTTCCTCATGGCCATCATCGAGTTCAGCATCCTCAACGGGCAGATGGAACAGATGATGTTGATGTGCCAGGACCTGATTGCGGCGATTGATGAGGTGCTGCCTGGGGGGTGAGTGCGGTTTGGTGGGGTGTAGCTCTAGCCCATGCCCCTGCTATACTCGCAGCTCCCTTTACCGACAGGCTTTACACGCCCCCAGCGTATTCCTTTCTTGGCCTGCCGCATCCCCCTTCTTTGCGCGCAAATCCTATGGCCCAACCTCCTGCGGAGTCCACTTCTTCCTCAAAGGCGTTTCGTGTTTATTCCAAGGTGCTTTTGGCCACATTGGCGGCATTATAAGAAGCGCCTATTGGAAAGTTTGGCCAAAGATGTGGACTTTCTGCCTTGGGAGGTAGATCCTCATCGATGCCCGTAAAATCGACTCCATGATTAGCCGCACTCACAAGGAGTTCAATTTTAATGACACTCTAGCCGAGCTAGCTCTAGGATAATAGCAGCATGAAACTTACGAAATCCAAAGAACGAGTCGCAGACCATGGGGAGGTTTTCACGCCCGCCTGGATGGTTGAGGCGATGCTGGATCTCGTTAAAGGCGAGACCGAGCGCATCGACTCTCGATTTTTGGAGCCAGCTTGCGGAAGCGGGAATTTCCTTGTTCAAATCCTGCAGCGTAAGCTGGCGACGGTGGAATCGAAGTACGGGAAGTCCGATTTTGAGCGTCGGCACTACGCACTTTTCGGTGTGATGAGTCTCTACGGCATCGAGCTCCTGACAGACAATATTACCGAGTGCCGGGCAAACCTCTTGAACATCCTCAGCGAATACCTCAACCTAGCCTCGAGCGACGACCTTTATCGAGCCGCTTTCTATGTGCTGACGCAAAATCTTGTCCATGGCGATGCCCTAGCGATGCGCACCATCACCGGTGACGAGATCACCTTCGCTGAATGGGGATACCTTGGTAAGGGGAAATTCCAGCGGCGGGACTTCCGGCTCGATTCTCTCATGCAGTCGTCCGCATTCAGTGAGGATGGATCACTCTTCGCACATCTCGGCAAGCACGAGATCTTCACCCCAGCAAAAATTTATTCACCGATGAATATTCGGGAACTTGCAGAAATTGATGGCGGCGAGCAGGTGAAAGGGTCCTCATGATTAACCAAGCGCAATTCAAACTGCGAGGGCGCAATCCGGATGTGCTGACTTGCATTGCCAACCTATCCAACGACGAGGTATTCACCCCGCCGGAGTTTGCCAGCCGGATGCTGGACACATTGGCTGAGGCGTGGGCCGCCAAGCACGACGGTGCGAAGCTCTGGGCCGATAAGACGGTGACTTTTCTCGATCCCTTCACCAAATCAGGCGTTTTCCTGCGTGAGATTACCAATCGCCTAACCAAAGGGCTGGCCGAGGAGATTCCGGACCTTGCTGCGCGCGTAGACCACATCCTGACGAACCAGGTGTACGGCATCGGCATCACCCGCATCACAAGCCTGCTGGCACGTCGGAGCCTCTATTGCTCCCGCCACGCCAACGGCGAGCACTCTATTGCCAAGTCCCTTGAAAATGATTACGGGAACATCTGGTTCGAACGCATGGAGCATACCTGGGCTGGAAGCAAGTGCAAGTTCTGCGGGGCTGGTAAGCAGACCTTTGACCGTGGCAAAGATCTCGAAACCCACGCCTATGCTTTCATTCACACCGACAACATCAAAGCTCGGATGGCCGAGCTATTTGGAAACACAATGCAATTCGATGTAATAATTGGAAATCCACCGTACCAGTTAAGTGATGGCGGTTTTGGTAAAAGTGCCGCTCCGATTTACCACCGCTTTGTAGAACAGGCTAAGGCACTCGACCCACGTTACCTCTCAATGGTGATACCTGCCCGTTGGTTCTCGGGCGGAAAGGGCCTGGATGAATTTCGTGAAAGTATGCTGAAGGATGAGCGCCTCCGCGCTATAGAAGATTACCTCTCAGCAGCCGACGTGTTTCCAGGTGTCGGACTTAAAGGAGGGGTTTGCTATTTCCTGTGGGACCGCGACCACCTTGGCCCCTGTAGAGTCGCGACACATTATAAGGACTGGCCAGTATCAATAGAAGAGCGGCCCTTGCTGGAGAACGGCACAAATGTTTTTATTCGATTCAACGAGGGCCTCTCAATCTTAAAGAAAATCGCCTCCGTAGAAACTGGCTCTCCTGATTCTATATTACTGTCTGAAGAGAAGCGGTTTTACCACTTAGTAAGCTCAAGAAAGCCATTTGGATTGGAGACGAAATTTAAGGGAAAAAAGTCGAGAGGTTCTGGTGACATTAAAATATATCAAAATGGTGGAGTAGGATATGTCCCTGAACACAGTGTCACAAAGGGGAACGAATTTGTAGGGAAATGGAAAATTTACGTAGGGCGAGCTGCTCCGGGAACCGGGAACCGTGACACCTACCCGCACAGAATTATCAGCACTCCATTTCTTGGTGAGCCAAATAGCATTTCTTCTGAAACCTACCTCTGCATTGGCCCTTTTGATTGCAAGTCAGATGCTGAAAGTGCATTATCTTACATGTCGTGCCGACTAACGCGTTTCCTAATTCTTTTACACAAGCCGTCACAGGATACGACCCGTAAGGTTTACTCTTTCGTGCCCACCCAAGATTGGACACAACATTGGACTGACGAAGCTCTTTACAGGAGATATGACATCTCAAAGGAAGAGATTGATTTTATTGAAAAGGTTATTCGTCCAATGGACGTGACTGGCGGCGGACAGGATGGATAAAAACACCATTGAGCAAATCCTCACGCCGAAGCCAGAGGCGCGACCGCGCATTTATGCCTATTCGATAGACGATGCTGCGCATGCGGGGTTGCTCAAGGTGGGACAAACTATGCGCGACGTGAGGCAGCGAGTGGCGGAGCAGCTCAATACGGCGGCAATTAAAAACTACCGGATCGAACTCGACGAGTCCGCCGAGCGGGACGACGGAACGCTCCTTTCTGACCACGAGGTTCGCTCAGCGCTCGTTAGAAAAGGTTTTGAGAACACAGAGCTGGAATGGATGCGCTGTACCATTAAGGATGTAAAGACTGTGCTCACCGAATTGCGCACAGGTCATCGCTTTACAGGCACACACTCCGAAACGTTCTCGATGCGGGCGGAGCAGCGTGATGCCGTGGAGAAGACTCAGCATTATTTCCACTCGATCTGGAACGAAGACAAACACGCCGCACCACGCTTTCTGTGGAACGCAAAGATGCGCTTCGGAAAAACCTTCGCCAGTTACCAACTAGCCAAGAAGCTGGGCGCAAAACGGGTGTTGGTCGTGACATTTAAACCTGCGGTGGAGGACGCTTGGCAGGCGGATCTCGAATCGCACGTGGATTTCGACGACTGGCAATTCCTATCCCGCAACTCCAATAGCGACCCTTCTCAGATTTCTCACGGTATGCCGCTAGTCTATTTCGGTTCATTTCAGGATCTGCTGGGGCGGGACAAAATCGGGAATATCAAGGCCAAGAATGAATGGCTGCACGCGATCAACTGGGATTTGGTCGTTTTCGACGAATACCACTTCGGCGCATGGCGGGACACGGCCAAAGAACTGTTTGAGGGAGAGGAAGAAGCCGTAGCGAAGAAGGAGGCGAAGCTCGAATACGCCGCAGGTCTGCAAAATGTGAATGAGGATCTGAGCGAATTTTCCGAAAAGGAAACCGAGTTTCTCCCTATTACCACCAAGGCCTATCTCTACCTTTCCGGCACCCCCTTCAAGGCGCTCGCCACGGGAGAGTTCATCGAGGAACAGATATTCAACTGGACCTACACAGACGAGCAGAGGGCCAAGGAAACCTTTGCAAGGGAACATCCCGGCCATCGCAATCCTTATGGTGCCATGCCTCAGATGCGCCTGCTGACCTATCAGATGCCGGATGAACTGCTTTCCATCGCCAGCGGCGGGGAATTCGATGAGTTCGACCTGAATGCATTCTTCGAGGCAACGGGCAGGGGGGGGCAGGCGCAATTCAGGCACAAGAGTGATGTGCAGAAGTGGCTGGATATCATCCGCGGCGGCTACTCCGCCAAGGCGGTGGAGCACCTCAAGGTCGGCACCCGCCCACCGTTTCCCTACTCGGATACGCGATTGTTGCCATATCTCCAGCATTCCTTCTGGTTCCTGCCCAACGTCGCAGCCTGCCACGCCATGGCGAACCTACTTGCCGAGAAACAAAATGTCTTTTGGCACGGTTACGATGTGGTGGTGGCCGCCGGCGCTTCAGCGGGAATTGGGTTGCAAGCCTTGCCTCCAGTTCGCCATGCGGTGGGAAGCGGCTTCGACACGCAGACTATCACGCTGTCCTGTGGCAAACTCACCACAGGCGTAACGGTGTCGCAGTGGTCGTCAATCCTAATGCTGCGTAATCTCACTTCGCCGGAGAGTTACTTTCAGGCGGCCTTCCGCGTGCAATCACCTTGGTCTACCAAGAACCCAAACGGTAACAATCCAAACGAAGAGGACATTCATAAACCAATTTGTTTCGTCTTCGACTTCGCGCCCACGCGAGCCTTGCGGCAGATTTCGGAATACGGAATCCGGCTTTCGCCAAACGAAGCGAACCCAGAAAATGCTGTCAAAGACTTGGTATCTTTCCTCCCGGTGCTGGCCTACGACGGCGCAGACATGATGCAGATCGACGCGGGCGGCATTCTCGATATCGCAATGGCTGGAACTTCGGCCACCCTGCTGGCTCGAAAATGGGAAAGCCCCCTTCTGGTGAACGTGGACAACGATACTCTGAGCCGCATCCTTGACAACGAGGAGGCGATGGCGGCCGTCGGACGAATTGAGGGCTGGCGTTCTCTCGGTGATAACATCATCGAAACCATCATCAACAAGGCCGAGAAGATCAAAGACATTAAGAAGAAGGCAAGGAACGAGGAGCTTTCGAAGAAGGAGAAGAAGGAACTCAGCGCCGAAGAAAAGGAATTTAAATCGAAGCGAAAGTTGGTGCAGGAGAAGCTCATCAAGTTTGCGACCCGCATCCCCGCATTCATGTATTTAACTGATTTTCGGGAAAACACGCTGCAAGACGTGATCACCAAAATAGAGCCAGAGCTCTTCGAGGCAGTCACGGGACTCACGGTGAAGGATTTTCACCTACTCGTGCAGCTGAGGGTGTTTAATACGGAGCACATGAACGCCGCGGTTTTCTCGTTCCGCCGTTATGAGGACGCTTCGCTGCACTACACCGGGATTGAGAGCCACAAGGGGCTTAGACACTACGGGCTATACGACACCGTAGTGGCAAAAGAGCGCTTACAAACGGCTAAGGCTCCCAATTCGAGTGAATCTGTGGAATTTCGTATCTCCGAGTGGCTTAACTCTCAATTTCCTCAGGGTTCATGGGAGTCGATTGCTTCTGCGCTAGCATTATGGCTTTATCAGGAAGAGGTTTTGACGTTGGATGACATTAATGGCATAGCAGAAACAGCGGCAGTAGTAGAAGATGACGTTTACATGGTGCTCACAGCACTGACATCTGGGCCCCAACCGTTATTTGAACAGTTTTTCTACGATCTCAAGCAAGGTCAGAGTGAAATAATTACTAACGAAATAATAAGCAAAAATATTGAACGCCGAGACATAGATCCTGAAGCATGGAAAAAATGGGCTCAGAATGTAGGCGCAGCTTGGAGAAAAGTCAAGAATGGCTAAAAGCCTTTACAACCTTATCGAGCGCATTGTGGCCGCGGTTCCCGAGGCGCTAAACACTTGGCGAGCGCAGACCCCCGAGGGGTTCGTGGATGTTTCTGAAAAACTGTTGGAGGCCGCAATTGTTCACATGGAGCAACAAGGAAAGAATCTAAAATGTTCGAGTGAGGATAATATCACCAGTTCAGCTATCGGATTTTTTAATCGCTATGGTATTCGGGCTAGCAGCCAGACTAATAGCCGTGGACACGTGGACATTTTTATTTCACATAGTTTGGAGCCTTCACTGAATATCTGCGGCGAGGCGAAGATATGGAGAGGTGTCAGTTATCATATTGGAGGGCTCGGGCAAGTACTTGGCTATTGCACAGGTAGAATGCCGCATTGTTTTCTACTGGCCTATGTGACATCTGGGAAGATTCAGCAACACATCAAGAATCTTTGTGTGGAACTCGACCTGAAATTGCCAGCGAACCAGCAAGGGGGAGCTAAAACGCATCATTCACTTCAATGGGGGCTAGTAAGCGACCATACGCACTCAGGCGGAAGACTTGTGCGAGTCGTCCACGCCGGTGTGAATCTCTGCTGAATGCTTCGCCGCGGGACTACGGAAGTTGTCAATAACTTTGAGACACTCATTGATTTTAATTAGTGAGCAATTCCGCCTCCGGTTCCTTCGGCTTATTGATCCAGACGGCTACCGGCAAAGCGGGCGCCCTAGGAATCCCATTCACAAAGAACCCGGAGTGGCGCTGTAAGCACCCTTCAGCACTTCGTTTCGCTTCCTCCGAAGTTCATGCGCTTCGCCTGAGTGCACCGCAGCTGGCGGCATCAATCCAATCCCGCTATGCCGATGCTCGTGGTTGTACCAATGCACAAACGACCGTACAAAGTCGCGCGCATCTTGGATGCATGAAAATCTATTCGAGTAGGTCGGACGGTATTTCATCGTCTTGAATTGGCTTTCAGAATAGGGATTATCCGAAGACGTGTAAGGCCGACTATGCGATTTTGTCACACCAAGCTCGATGTAAAGTTGACCCACGGTTTTCGAACGCATCGAAGAGCCTCGATCGGCATGAATGGTGAGTTGTTCTTTTCGAATTCCATGCTTCTTGCAAGTCTCCTTAAGCAGACGTTCCGCTAGCACCGAAGATTCGCGCTCATAAACAGCCCACCCGACCACGCATCGACTGAAGATATCAAGGATCAAATACAATTTGTAATTGTTCCATTTCTTCGGACCGCGCAAATCGGTAATGTCCCACGTCCAAACTTCATTTGGCCGTTCAGCAAGCAGTTCCGGTTTGTGGTATTCCGGATGCGTCCGCTGATTTCGACGCTCCCGCACTTGCTCATTGGCGTTTAGAATCCGGTAGAAAGTGCTCGTAGAGCAGTGATAAATGCCTTCATCGAGCAATGTGGCAAAAATCGATTTTGGCGCCATGTCCACAAATCGCGGCGAAGTTAAAACCTCGAGTGCGGTCTGGCGTTCCGCCTCGGAAAGAGTGCGCGGAGGTGATGGGCGTGGCGCTAGCTCTGGCTTGGGCCGAAGCGATCGATACCAGCTTGAAGGCGGGATAGCCAAGGTTTGCAAGCTGCTTTCACGCCGACCACGGGGTGGAGTTCTTCGACGGCTTTCATTCTTGCTCCTCCTCCCGGCGCAGGGCTTCCAGCGTCACGGTAAGTTTTTTTGGACCTCGATCACTTTTTCCGCCTGCCAAAGCTTTTTGCGTAGGCGCTGATTTTCGCGCTCAAGCTTTTCAAGCGCAAGTTTAGATTGGCGATCAGGGTTCTTTTTTCGGCCGCGTTTGGTATCGCTTAATTCCTTCAGCGCACCGCGTTCGTAGAGCTTGCGCCAGGAGGCCAGGTGCGAGGAATAAAGCCCTTCTTTGCGCAAGAGGGATCCGAGTTCGCCGGGGTTTTTACAGCGTTGGGCTGCCTCGACGATGTGCAGTTTGTATTTCGCCGGGAAGGTCCGGCGCTTGGCGCGCGGTGCGATTTCTGGGTCGGGCACCGAGCTGCCGCCCCTGGAAGGGGGCTCTCCGCTCCGCTCCGATCCACCTTCCAAGGGCGTGTTCTGCTGTCCTTATTGATGGTCCATGGGTGAGTTTCATCCTTCGCCCTCTACAGTAATTGATTCGGGGATGGTGTCTCACTGATATTGACACAGAGGGGTCTACAGAATGGGGAAGGGGGGCGTTCGTCCAATCAAGAAATTCCTTGGAGGGGGAAAAAGTCACGCAGCTGTCTCATCTTCCAAGTGGCTCAGAGTTCCCATCCGGTCGCCAACCTGTTTTCCCAGTAGACTGCCCAATTGGGTTGAACTCAAAGGTAATCCTGATAAATCCTGCAGAATTGGAGGCAGGGTCATTTTTTTCGTCAAAGTAAGACTCCTCAATCAGTTGGCCAAAATCGTCGTAGCGAAATCGTGAGATTGCAATCCCCTCAGCATTTGCGAGCAACTGGAGATTGACCCCGAAACTCAACTCTTCAATTTTTCGACCGCTATTGTCGTAGCGCATCCTTTTCTCCGCTCGGCCGCTGGTGTTTAGCGTACGTCTCCCTTCTAAGTCCAGATATATGCTTGAAAGATGCTCTCCTTTAGGGGTGTATCCCATTTTAATGCGATGACATCCAAGCCTTTCATCATTAACAGGCTCCAAATCTGCACCGAAGTAGGCCTCCTCGATTTGATTACCAAGTTCGTCGAAACTGCGAAATGTCCGATGCACACCATATTCTGTTGCAGGATTTCCGTTAATGCCATACCGCAATATCTCCCCAGGGTTCCCCCTTGGTGTAGGGATAATAATTAACTGGTGGAGTCCATCTATTTCAATAGGTACTCCGTTCCCGTCATAGTGAGATCTCTCAATTTCGATTCCGCGCACGTCTCGTACTATGCGTATTTGGGGAGGGAGATCAGGGCGGAATTGAATCGGCTGTAAAAATTCGTCGTATGTTGTAATTTTGATGGCGTTGTTGCGGCGGTCAAATTCCGCATTTTCTTGGTGCAATCCATTAGCATCTGCAACCGGTTCTCCATTCTTGCCCAATCGCCTAGTTTGAAGGACGTTCCCGCGACTATCACAAATAATGTCCAATTCATGATATCCCTTCCTCCTGTGGACAACTGGGTTGTGGTCAACATCGAAGTATGCCTCCCGCATTTTGCTGCCAAATGAGTCGTAGTCGGTTTCGGCTGTTGCGACTCCAAAGTAGTTTGGAGCATGATCGCCATTTTCTGACAGCGATTTTCGGATAATCTCTTTTCCGTGTTCACCAAACTTGACTTCAAATCCATATTCACCGGTCGCGCGGCTGAGAACCGCTTTTCCATTGAGCCCAAAGTAGCGTTCTCTAGTTTTCAAATTTCGGTTGTTGTACTCGGATTCGACGCGGTAAATCCCATACATGTTCGGTACTGGGCTCCCGCTGGGGGAAAAGAATTTATTCTGGATTAGATTGCCTCGCACATCGTATGCAAAGCGATCAAGATGGATGCCGGATGGCCTGATGACTGTTGGAAGTTCGTTGACATCGAAGATGGACTGTTCGATCAAACGTCCGTTCTTGTCGTAAGTCCACTTTAGGTGAAACCCGCCCTGCGGCCCGACTGTTGGTTGGTCATGAATGTCAAAAAACCATTTGTCGACAGGATTGCCAAGAGCATCCTGATTGATAGTGATTCTGTGGGCTCTAACGTCAGTTCTGATACACTTCTCTCCGTTAACGCCGAAAAAACGAGATTCTCGCACTGAAGCCGTTTCGTTAATCGTGACCACGGTGCGATGCACTCCATTCTTAAGTACAGGCTCCCCTTTGGGGCCGTAATTGGTTTCACTGCTTAGCTGGCCACGCTCGTCGTATTTATACTCAAGGCGGTGAACGCCGGTATTGTTAAAACATGGGTCGCCATCAACCCCGAAAAAGGAATGAGCAGTGAGTCGCCCAGCGGTGTCACGTTTTTCTTCAGCGCGATGCCAGAAACCCTTACCAATTGTTGGTTGGCCATCGATTCCAAACTTCTCAATTGAAACGCGCAGGCCATCTTCACGATACTTAAAGACCTGGTGGTGAACATCCTCTCCGAGTATAGTTGTAGGTTCGGCATCTATCCCAAAGAACCTTCTTTCTGTAAGTAGGCCTCGATTGTTGTAGGAAAAGACAACAAGATGCAATCCATCTGGGTCAAGGCAAGGGACATCCGAGACATCAAAAGCTCTTCGCTCAAGGACGTTGCCGCGACTGTCGTACTTTTTATCTACGCGGTGAATCTTATTCTCATGTTCTTGCGCATGAAGCCCAGTCGAATCGAAATGACGGTAACTTGTGGGGAACCCCTGAGAGTCGACCGTGAAGGCTGTATGGTGGACACCATTCTTGTTTGTGGCTGGTTTGTTCTCCCCGCTGAAGATTTTTCTGTCCACAAGATTTCCAATCTCATCCCGACTAAGTCTTACAATTGCCCCATTGTCGGCCGTGAAGACTGGTGCTCCAGCAGAGTCGAAGAAAGATTCAGACGTTCGATCCCCAAGATTTGAGTAGCTAACGAGCAGATATCCTACGCCAAGTCTGTTCGCTCCTGGATGATTGTCAGCAGCTAGGTACTCTATTTTTTTTGGGAGCCAGCTTTCTCCTTCGTATTCAAAGCGTTTGCCAAAGAAGCCGTCCTTCTGAGGGCGCTGTGCGCGAAAGTGGTTGTGATATGAAACATGAATGACACGCCCTAACTTGTCATACGTGTGCATAGATGCCGTCGCTTGTGAGGTCATCATGCTTTCATATTTTGCTTGGTTCGACTGACTTGAGTTGAATGCAAGAGGGGCACTTCCCGCATCATCCTTTCGGTCAATGAATTGCCTGCGACTGGGACCAGGCTCGAACGGGTTATAAACGTCTCTTACCAAGTGCCGTCCATGCTTGTCATAGTGTTCAATCCTTGCGAGTTCGCCATTTTCCCGATAATAAAAACGGGATTCTGCAATGCCTCCTTTGTCCTCATCTTCCCAAAGGATACTTCGGCCATTTAGGCTTTGAACCTTTCGCACCTGTCCACGTCGGGACTCGATTCGGTAATGCAAGCGTCGGTGGCTTCTTTGCTGAGGAGACAAATAGGCGATACCTACGGGGATTCCGAATGAACTCCCGACATTTGCATAAAAGCCAACTTTGAGGCGATTGTAATCCCACGTCCATGTCAGCCCAGCCAGCAAGAATAATCCGGCAGTAGAACCAAGCATCCTTCTTCTCCGATTCCGTTTTTGCTCCCTTCGAGCGAAGGCGTCAAAGCCAAGTCCTGTTATTCCAGCAACGGCTTTGAGAAGTGTTGGAGTCCACCCATCGCCTCCCTTTCGAAGGTCACCACCAATTGGCTCCGTTCGCTCTTCTGTGAGGGCGCCAAAAGCATCGACACTAACGCGTAGCGCTGGAGGAAAGCACTCGTCCGCTGCGTTTTCGGCCAAATCTGAGGCATTGGGTTCGCCGTCAAGAATTACAGCGAGAATCCGGTCACTGTGCCCCAGTGATTTAAAGTAGCGCACCTCCTCGTTGACCCAGTGAGATTTTGCTGAGTCGGGAGAACAAAGGACTATTAAGTAGCGCGAGGCTTTGAGGGCATCTTGTATCGTTGTGCCAAGGTCTGATGAGAGCGGCAGTTCATCTCGGTCTCGGAATATCGGGAAAAGCCGTTTGGGCACCAAGTCATCACGCCCGGGCCTGCCGACAAGATCCTTTGGGATGCTGTAAGTCTCCAGCCGCTTGTGAAGGCGGGTTGCAATTGCCGAATCCTTAGATGAGTATGAAAGAAAGGCCCAGTATCGATAGTCTTTGGCGGTCATGTTTCGATGAGAGTCTCGGCATTGGTGCACTTACGGCAGCGGCCTGAAACTATTTGCATTGGAACAAGTTTCTCTGGTCAGTGCAAGGCTCCATGGAAGTTGGATGCTGGTGTGGGGGTAAATGCACCGCCAAGTCGCGTGTAAATTCTAATTTTCCATCTTCACTGCGAGCGCATCATCCTACCGCAACGAGGAAATCTGAGCTTAAACCTTGGCGGAGGATGCTGGGGTACGGCTTGTCGCCGCGGCATGCAAAAATTGTTTGAGTACCGGCCTTTGGTACTTCAAATCGGTATGAGCGTGCCCAGGATCGCAAGCTAAAGGTTCTCCATCGGTCACTCCTACATTATCTCTGGTGCCCTCCAAATCGGTTTGGCAAAGACTGTGCAGGTTCGGACTTATTCCTAGATCCTTCGGCGTCCTCAGCCATGTACCCGGACGGATCAAAATTGTGTTTTTGCTGTTAATCGATTTCTGTTGAGGGCTGACCAGATGAGATGAGAAGACCGGCCTTCGGTCGGCGCAGTACCCCGAGGGGGCTGCAAAGATTCATGCGGGCTCGTGTGGCCCAAACCGGAGACCGACCATGACTCAAGTAAGCACGAATCTCATCTCTCAGACCATCGGATTTGACGTCGGCGACCGGCGCTCGGTGGCCATCGTCCTCTAGCCTGCAGGCGAGGTCCTCGAGGAGCTCAAGGTTTCCTCGACCAAGGCGGGGCTCCGAAGCGCTTTTGGCTCCCGCGCGCGCAGCCGCATCGCCCTCGAGGTCGGCACGCACAGCGCCTGGATGGAGCAGGAGCTCCAGGAGATGGGGCACGAGGGCTTCGTCGCCAATCCGCGCAAGGTGCGGCTGATCGGCCATAGTGGACGGAAGTCCGACCGCAATGACGTCGAGGCCTTGGCTTGCCTGTGCCGCCTCGACCCGAAGCTCCTCGCGCCGATCCGGCACCGCAAGCCGGATGCCCCCCGCGACCTCCTGATGATGCGTGCCCGCGACTGCGTCATCGAGAGCCGGACGCGGCTGATCAATCACTGCCGCACCAAGGCGAAGACCTTCGGGGAACGGCTGCCCTCGACGTCCGGCGCTGCCTTCGCAGAGAAGGTCCGCGCACACGTCCCCGAGGCCTTGCGCCCGATGCTGTGGCCAATGCTCGACCAGGCCCAAAGCTTGACAGACCAGGTGCGGCAGCACGACCGTGATACCGAGCGGCTCTGCGCGGAGGAGAACCTGGAGACGGCGCGACTGACTTAAGTCCGCGGTGTCGGCCCGCTCACGGCCTTGTGCTTCGTCTTGACGCTCGAGGCCCCGAGCCACTTCAAGAACGGCCGCAGCGTCGGCGCCTACCAAGGGATGACGCCGCGCCAGCACGAGTCGGGGGACAGCTCTCCGGAGCTGTGCAACACGAAGGCCGGGGACCAGACGCTGCGCCGCCTGCTGGTGAGCTGTGCGCAGTACATCCTCGGCCCCTTCGGCGAGGACAGTGATCTCCGCGAGTGGGGGCTCGGCCTCGCCGCCCGCGGTAGCGGCGACGGCGCGGAAGCTGTCGTCCATCCTCTATGCTCTGTGGAAACAGCCGGTGGCATACGAGCCGCGGCGCAGCGGACCCGGGAGCGGGTCCACGGAGGCTGCCTGACACGGATGACGTGGCCGCCGACAAGACGAATCGATTTCACCGCCCAGTCCGGGCGACTGCGATGCAACGGCAGGGCACGCTTCGGCGATGCCGATCACCAGATTGCAGCGCCCGACTGGACGGACCTCAACATGCACCGGCGCCGGAATGGGACTAGCTGTAAAGCCAAAGCACGTTGTTCACCCGGGAAGAGGGATCTCCCGAATGATGGGTATCAATCGGACGCGGCCCTACCGGCCGCAGACCAACGGCAAGGCCGAGCACTTCATCCAGACGATGCTGTGCAAATGGGCCTACATGAAGCCGTACAAGAGCTCAAGCGGATGGCACCAGGCTTTGCCCTGGTGGATCCGGCACTACAATGAAGTCCGATGACACGGTAGTCTCGGAATGAAGCCGCCCATCAGCAGGATGCCCTTAGTCCAGTGAACAACCTAACTGGAAACCACAGCTAGTCCCGAAGCTTTACCTTCGTCTCAATTCCGATGGCAGCCTCTACGGTGAATGCGAAGGGGAGCTGCTCTACTTCGATTTCCGCTAGGTGACCAAGCGGTTCATCGATCTGACCTCAACCGCGAGGCCGCCATGTAATCACCTTGCCGTCGGAGCGGAGCGCGAAGACAACCTGCCCTTTTGCCGCCACTTCGATCCAGTCGACGTGCATGCCTGGGCCGATCATCAGTTGAGAGGTCTTCGGTGAGTGGAGGTCGATGAAATAGACCCGTTGGACGTCGTCCGTCGTGACACGGTCACGGACCCAGATGAGGTAGTCCGAGGTTGCCTTCGGTAGGTGCGTCTGCTTGCCTCGGCCGCCATAGTAGGGATAGGGGATGTGGGACAAGGCTTCGCCAGTCAGGGTTCTTTGCATGCGCTCCTTCCAAGGAACCTCCTCTCCCCTCCAGACGAGTTCGGGTGTGAGGCAAATATCGTTGCGATGTTCGGCACGGAAAAGGGCCTCGCCGTTGTCTACCGCGAGCAGTTCAAACCACCGGGAGTCCAGGTGGGGGCGGGTCAGGACCGCTTCCCCGTCGGCATGAAACTGGGGAATCTGGCCGCTGCGACTGTAGCCTTCCATGGTGATTACCAGATCGGAGCATCGCAGGGCCTGGACGGTCTGCTCCTGTTCGAGGAAGACGGCCACATGGCGCCCGTCCGGTGCAAGCGTTGCACGGGTAGCTGAAGACTTCAACTCCTTGCTGAGGAGGGGGGCACTCGATGAGTTGAGGGAGATCGTGTGCAGTCGCTTCCCATCGCGGGAAAGGAATAAGGCTTGGCTGGATGGGTCGATCCCAAGGAGTCGATACAGGTCATCCGTTGGGCCCAGGATCGGCTGGCCGTCTGCAGCCGCCCAAATGCCATGGGGTCGTTGCAGTGTGCCCTCTTGGGCAGGGGCATAGTCGCTCTTGTAACGCTGTACCTGGTCCCGGAAGAAGATGAACTTTCCGTCTGGCGTGTAGTGCGGGACCCCGGAACTGGAAGCATCACCACCCTCGGGGTAGACGAGGTCGACGATGTGCTTCCCTGTGGCGGTGTCGAACAGGCCCCAGGCTCCTCCCTGAGGCGGACGGTATTCCTTGTCACGGAAGTACCACAGAACCATGGTGGATGCATCTGGTGCGAGGGCCATCCGATTGGGGCTGTTTCGCGATCGGGCATCACCGCTGAACCCACTGGATACCGATCCGACCGTCTTGCCGTCCTCGATCCGGAGGACTTCCACTTGGTCGCTTGCGCGGCACAGCAGGAGAAATGCACCCGACTCCGTACTCTTGATGCCGGTGATTGGGAAATCACCGGAGACGACCACTTCCGACTCTATCCGATCGATTCGGACCGAGAAGGGCAGTTCGTCCTCCAGTTCGACGATACCAGCCATCTCATACTCGAAGATGGAATCCAGGCCCGTCTCCAAGTTTCGGAAAGCCAGGGTGAAGCGGTCCTCCGGATGGCGGAGAGGCGTGCTCGGCAAGGAGGGATGGTCCTCGATGTTCCATGGGAAGGAGTGCCAGGGCGTGAGCCCGAATTGCCCTCTCCCTTTATGGATGACAAAGACGGTAGGTGCTTCTGAACGGTTGTTGCCGACAGCAGTGGCAAGGAAACCGCGGTGGTCAGGCTCCCGATCATTGTCGGCAGAGACCTCGATGATCTCTCCATCCTTGAAGTGGAGCTCAAGATTGGCACTCCCCCAGTGGGGCGGGACTTGAAGGTAGGACTGGTGACCACGACCCTCCCTGTAGCAGAGGTAAAAATCCTGGACGTTATCCGCAGGTTCGCCCACCTTGCCGCAGTCGACGACGCTGATGATTCGCGATGCCTCGGTGTATTGGCCGCGAACCTTAATCTCCGTGAGGAATGGCAAGTAGGGATCGATGGACCTGAGGAACCTCAATTGCCTACCGCTTAGGCTGACCACCGGTTCCGCCAATGAGGCCAGGTCGACCCTGGCTTCAGAGGCATTGTCGAAGGCCAAATGCTCCGGGGAGCGAGGCGTGCCCTTCGGAGGAGTGAGTAGAATCGTAGGGGAGACCGTGCCTGAGGTGAGGTGAAAACGAACATGAAGTGTCCGGTCAGGGGACCACTTCTGCCGAAGCTCCCGGTTCAGCGACTCGATGGAATCCCGGTATGTCTCGTCCCAATCCAACTCGCCGGACTCGTTGGCTGTTCGCGCGACAACCTCCGCCTCCAACTCAGCCGAGTTGTTCCGGGCTCCGACCTCGATTCTTTTCAGATCGCCCATCAGGTGGGCCAGGGACCGTTCCTGCAGTTCCCATCCACGACTGCTCGAATGCCTGGCCCAATTGTCCTGATTGGCCAGCCACTGGAGGTCTGCACCCTCAAGGCCGGCTTGGATGTCCAAGTCCATCTCGAAGGATGGGTAGTTCTTGATGTCCACCCACATGTTGGTGCTGCCGAGGCGAAACTCGAGCGGTCCGCTTTCCTTGAAATCGTTGTCGTCGAGTTGCCCGTAGTACCGGGATTGCCCGTCGGTGTAGAGCTGTTTCCAGTGGCGATTCCCGATCCGGAATCCGACATAACCCTGGGAGACGAAAGGTTCCACGCGAGCGGAAGGAACCACCCGTATCTGTCGCATGCCATAGTTCCTGGTGACGGCAAGTGAGAAATCCTCAGCGCCGATATCTTCTGGGTGAATGCCCTCAGCCTCTGCCATGGACAGGATCGGGTCTTCCAATGGCGCATCCTGTTGGTCCTGAAGCAGCAGAGTCAAGATGGTGATCGTCAGGGCCAGGATCGCTATCGATGCCGAGCTGAGCTTTACCCTTTTCATGAGACTTCGGCGCCGGCGGCGCTGATTCATCGTCGCGGCGACGTCCTCCAGCAGATGGTCATTCCGCAGTCGATTAGCAAGCTCGGCCAGGTGCCTGTCGAAGGCTCCCCTCCAGGCGTCGATCCAGTGTGTCGCCGAGACGAAGAACTCCAGACTGCGTGCTGGCATCACCTCCTCGACCCGCACCGGGAAGACCGGCTTGTTGAGGCTCACAGCCCTTTCGACTTCTCGCCGGACCATGGGCGATGCATTCGCGGCATTGGACAGGACAAGGACCAGGCATCTGCTCGACCGGATGCCAGAGACGATCGCCTCTCCATACTCCAGGCCAGGATCGATGTCGCGTGGAGCGATCCAGCACCGGAGCCCTTCATCTTCCAGGAAATCGCGGATCTCCTCAGCCCTGTCGTGGTCTTCACTCGAGTGGCTGAGGAACGCGTCAAACAACGGTGTTGGATTCGAGGATTCGGTGTCGGTCATGTCCTTGCAGATTGTGGAGGAGGCTTAAGGGGCATGCCCCTGTATGAATGGTGGTCACCTAGCCGTGCAGGTGAGGGTCATGGACGGCGTGGAGCCATCTCCAGTCCGCCACCTCCACGACGGACGATAACGCGAGCGGCCCGAGGATCGTCTCGAGATCTTGGCGCCGGATCTCGCCTTTGCGACTGAGCAGGGAGTCCAAACGATCACGCACATCCCTGTAATGCCCTGCTCGTGCACGGTAAAGCCTGCGAAGCCTTGCCCATTCCGCATGCGTCGCAATACCGAGAAGAGACGCTGCCAAGGCAGGGCCAACCGCAGTGCCTAGGAGTTCGAAATGCTTCAGCCCCAACGGGTACAGACCAACCAAGTGACCGATGCAAGCGAGGAAAGCCAGGATAAAGAGGGCGGGGAGCGTGATGTTGAGTAGATCATCTAGGGCGTGATACCGCGCTTCCGTCTTCTTGAAATAACCAATCTGGTCATCCAGCCATCCGGACCTGAGGGAGGCCACCTCGCGCTCAAGTCGATCCTGGTTGTAGCGTACAGTCCTATCCGCCTTATCGCAGATATCAAGGGCCATGGGGTCTGCCGCCTTTAAGGTCTCGAGGGAGTACCTTGCCATCCAGGACTCCTGAATCGCTCCACGATGTTCCGTTTCATGGCGGCTTAGCGAGGGGAGGTGTAGTGCAAGCCCGGTAGGCCTCAAGTGAATGCCGACGCGTAAGAGTTCGGCAAGGAGCCGATAATCAGTTCCTTTTGTCCTCCAATGGCCTATATGCGCTGCGGCGAAAAGGGCCAAAACGGCAAACAGGGTCGCCAGCTCCAGGATGGCCCAAGGGCCCGCCAGGCCTTTGCCTCCCTCGACTTGGTGGATTGTTCCAAGTACCGCAAACAGCACCGCAAGAAAGCCCAAGAGAAACATGCTTGCATAGGTGGATCGATGCAGGCCGTTGTAGAGGATGGCCAAGCCATCGGCCCTAAGGAATTCCTTGCGGATGTCCTCCATTCGAGGAGCATCCCTGCGGTCCGCCTGGGGTTGTCCTTGGGGGCGATGACCGGCGAGCCTGGCGATGAAACTCTCGATTCTGGGAAATGCCATGGAGAAGGCCCGGACTGGCCAACTTCTCAGCTGTGCATCGGGCTCAGACCTGTATGTCTCGAAGTCCGTGGAATACTCGTGGTGGTCCGGCTCATGTCCCGTCGATTCAGGACTCGAATCCCGCCCCCCTTCGGTCTTTTGGCTGGACAAGGGTTGGAAGACCTGCTCAAGCAGGTGTTCAATCGTTTTCGAAACCGCATCACCATCCTCCCCATCCACCGTCCTGCCGGCGCTGGTCTCCAGAAAGACCTTGTCGGAATCGACGGATTCGAACCCAATCCGAATCCAAGGCAAGCCCTGTTGCTTGGCTGCGTGAAGAAGGTCCTGAGCGCCGCCAGCACCACCGACATGGTCCACGTTGACGAGAGCGACGAGAAGGTGGGAATGGTCCAGAAGCCAAACCGCCAGCTCCTCGTGAACGCCGTTGTCGTCGACTACATCTGGTCCAGTGGTCGTGCCTATCCCGTCGGGATTCAGTTCAATCCGTAGAGAAGCGCTACCCCAGGCGTTCCGGGCTCGATCCTCTGAGTCAGCCGTCTTGTGGTCTCTGAGGCAATAGGCCTTGTCCACGGGGCTGAGGCAAATCAAATGAGCCTTTTCCCGCCCGGCGGACTCCTGGAGAAAGGACTCTGCCGCGAACAAATCGCTTCCACGTGCGAGACCCGTCAGCCAATGGAGACATTCGGTTTCACTTACCACCCTCCGAATCAGTGAGCGGCATACCTGCTGAAGGATCGGGCGGACTGCAGATGACCTTTGCTCCTCGGCTTCCTGCTCCCCGTGGGCAGCAAGAAACCTGTGACCGGTGAATCCGACTTGAAAGTGATGGAATCGTGGAATCATGGGGGTTCGATAGGTCGCATCCTATCAGGCTGGCCTAAACTGGTGGTGAATCATGCGCTTCCCCCTGGTTGATTAGGGTTTTGCCCGGTACCCCGCCGAATGAATCCGAGACCAAGGCCCGGTTCTCGCTGGCCTTGGTGGCGCTTTGCGCTGTCGCCGGCACTGTCCTTGGGGTCCATGGTTACCTTCAGACCCAAGGAGTCGACGGAGCCGGGGTCTCGCCTTCCACGGCGATCTACCAGACTTTCCAGTTGTTCCTTTGGAACGGGTCCACGGTGCCGGAGCCGGTTCCATGGAGCCTACAGGCGGCAAGGTTCCTTTGCGGGTTCTCCTCCGTGGGCGTCGTGGCATTCCTCATCTTGAGCCGTGTAGGAAGGCGATTGAAGGCATGGGGCAATCGGCTCCGGGGGGGGCACACGGTCGTCATCGGGGTAAGCCCTTTGGTGGTAAGTCTCGTGGAGTCCCCGCAAAGGCAGGAGATTCGATTCACGCTGGTCGTTCCACGGCACCGGGTCGAAGCAGCGATGGAGTTGGGATTAATCCCAGGCCGCATCGGGGACCCCCATTCCCGATCGATTCTTCTGTCGGTTGGGGTCCGCCGGGCATCCTCTATCCTTGTCCTGGATGAAGACGATGGGTTCAATCTCGAAGTCGCTGCTTGCCTGAATGGCGTGGGAAGCTTGCCTGAACGCCAAACCAGGAAGGTATTGGTCTCCAACCCGGACGCGCGCGCAAGCCTCGATGTGGGAGAGAGGTTCCTGGCTGGCGTGGAGGTGATTCTGCAGAATCTCGAGCGACAGGATGCTCGCCTCTTCTTCGATAGGCATCCGCCTGATTTCCTTCCTCTGCCCAGGAGTACGGCAGCAGGAAGACCCCGAAAAGCCACGCTGGTGGTCTTTGGGGCGGGAGCGAGGACTATCGAGCTCATCCTTCAGGCTGGGCGAATCGGGCATTTCGCGAGCGGAGCACCGACGAGAGTCCTGGTGTGCACCCAGGATGAAGGTGCCGAGTCGGCTTTATTGGAGGCTACCTTTGGCGTGCAAGATGCGGTGCAACTCGAGTTTCTCACCTCAGAGTCGGGTAAGGCTGGGTGGAGGGAACCCCTGATAGAAGAGTTGGCTGCGCATCGACTGGGCGATCCCTTGACCGTAGCCGTAGTCCACGACGGGACCGTATCCGATCGGCTTGGCACCGGTCTATGGGTACAGGACCTCATGGAAACTCCTCGTGAAGATGTGCGGATCGTTGTCGATGTCGGGCATGCCGCTGGTGTCGCAGGACTCATGGGGGGAGAGGACTTCCGGGGGGATCATCCAAATGTGCTCAGTTTCCTGAGAAGCTCCCCTGCGGCATGCTTGGCGTCGGACAAGGACATGGATCTATTGGCTTCGCGATTCCATGAGGAATACTTGCGAAGTCGTGAAGTGTCCCGATTCGCCCAGCCGGATAACCCTCTACGCCCCGCAGAACGGCCTTGGAAGCATCTCGGCGAGACCTATCGGGACGCTTCGCGAGCACTTGCCGACCATCTCCCCGTGAAGTTGCGCGCCATCGGCCTTCGGATTGTCGACGAAGATTCCGTGCCGTCGGGAACGGCCGTCAATCTGACGGATGAGGAGGTAGAGCTTCTTGCACGACTGGAGCATGTGCGATGGTGTGCCGAACGCAGGTTGGCAGGGTGGTCTTACGGAACAACACGGGATTCCACTAGATTGCGGCATGAACTGCTTGTCCCTTGGGAGGAACTGTCTGAGCAGGATCGCTATCTCGATCGTGACGTCGTCAAGAATGCACAACGGGTGTTGAGCAGTACCGGGCGCGTAATCGTACGCTTTGTGTGAGGCAGCCTGCCTTTCCTCCGGAATGAGTAGGGACTTCCGGTGGCTCCCCCCATGCGAGCTTCGACGACGGCATCCGCCGGGGGGCACTCCCAACCCAACCCCAAAGCAAACCTTCAATGCCCAAGCAAGCTCTAAAAAATCGCTGTCTTCTTTCTTGCATTTGCTTCTGTTGCAAATGGGCAACAGGGCTTTCTTATTGCATGGGGAGGGGATGGAAACGGCCAAGTTTCCAATACACCAACAGGATCAGATTTTATTCAGATAACATGTGGGCATTATCACTCTCTTGCAATCAAGCGGGATGGGAGCATTGCTGCATGTGGCCTGACCCCCAATATTTGTACAGCTAGCAGGGTGAAAGTCTACTGGGGTTTGTGCCCTTGGACGTGAATGACCGGGAACTGGTCCTGGTGAGCCAGCGGGAGCGGGTCGGCCAGGGCGCCTTTCGCTCGCGCTTACCTCAGCGTGACGCCCGACTACGAAGTCCGCGTCAGCGCACGCCTGCGCGAGGACTGGGAGAACGGGCATCGGTACTACCCCTTTGATCGTCAGAGGCTGTTGATCCTGCCGGGCGAGGAGGCGCGGCCCTCTCCTGAGGCGCTGGAGTGGCATCGGGAGCGGGTGTTTTTGGGGTAGGGGGCGGAAAGTAGAATCTTGACCTGCAGGCCGGGGTTGATTTACCTGGCCCCGCTATTAAGATTTCATAGGCGAACCTTTAATAGCGGTTGGCGCTATTAAAGGTTCGCCAGAACCAAGGAGAGCTTGCATGATTCGAGGAGAGACAGGGAAATACGCGCAAACGACGGTAGGCAATGAGGTTGTGAATGCCTTTCTGCCAGCTCCCTTGCCGCCGAATCCAGATTTGGAGTTGAGCGGTGCCGTCCTCCAAATCTTGGAGGCAGCCAATTTGGCACTTGGGCGCCTGGATGGTGTCTCGACCCTCCTCCCCGATACGGATCTCTTTCTGTACTCCTACATCCGCAAGGAAGCCATTTACTCCTCCCAGATTGAGGGGACGCAATCCTCTCTTTCGGATCTTCTCCTTTTCGAAATGGACGAGGCCCCTGGTGTTCCCATCAGTGATGCCCAGGAGGTTTCTCAGTATGTGTCGGCGATGATCCATGGTCTTGCCCGCATGGAGGAGGGCTTCCCCTTGTCGAACCGTCTCCTGCGAGAAATCCACAAGATCCTCCTTTCCCATGGGCGGGGCAGTTCGAAGGAGCCGGGGAATTTCCGCCGTTCGCAAAATTGGATTGGAGGAACCCGGCCCGGCAATGCCAAGTTCGTGCCGCCACCACCCATGGAAGTCCAGCGACTGATGTCGGAACTGGAGTCCTTCATTCACGAAGAGAACGAGTTCCCGGTCCTGATTAAGGCAGGACTTGCCCATGTCCAACTGGAGACCATCCATCCCTTCCTCGATGGAAATGGCCGAGTCGGGCGACTTCTCATTACCTTCCTCTTGTGCCATGCCGGTGTGCTCAAGAAACCCCTGCTCTATCTAAGCCTTTATCTGAAGAAACATCGCGAAGAGTACTACGATCATCTAGATCGCGTCCGTCGTACGGGCGATTGGGAGGGGTGGCTTGCCTTCTATTTAGAGGGCGTCCAAGTGACCGCCGATAACGCGGCTTCCACCGCCCAACGAATTACGGAGTTGTTCCAATTGGACCAGGAAAGGCTTCAGCCTCTTGGCCGCAAGGCAGGTTCCTTACTTCGGGTGCACGACGCCTTGACCAAGCGACCGGTAGTTTCCATCAAGGAGGTTACGGAGCAGACAGGCCTGACATTTCCTCCTGCTTCTTCAGCCATGCAGTTGCTGAGTGAAATGGGCATCGTCCGCGAACTGACCGGGAAAGGGCGCAACCGACTGTTCGTCTACGACAAGTACCTGGAGCTCCTGAGCGAGGAAGGATTGCACTAGTGGCTTGCCCCGTTCTCCATTTAGCTAGAAAGGTGCCAGTCGGCTTGTGATACAGGAGTCTGAATGATGGTCAGGAGGCCCTCCCGAATGGAAGCATGGCGCCCTTCAGAATGAAACGACTGTCCAGTGACGATTGGCTAAGTCGATAGAGAAACCGTTCCAGGCAGTAGGTCGTCAATAGGTTCTGATGATCGTCGCCGGTTTCCTTGGCGCGATGCAAGAAACGAGCGGTGACAGAGGCCGCTGGATTCGCCTTTTCGCTCATGCGATGGTGTCCAGATAGGGCTGCATCACGCGGGACACTCGGCAGATCTCGGCGAATTGGGCAAGTTCGGTGGCATGGCCTCGGTAGCTGCGGTTGAAGTCGCGTAGGGCTTCCACCGCGACATCAATCCCGACCTTGTTGCGGTACTTGAAGCAGTTTGCCACGGTTTTGGCAGCGGAGTAGACGCGAAGAGGGACTCCCTCCACGATGTGCTCTTCCACCCCCTCGGTGAGTGCTGCCCCAGAGAAGCGGGCGATGCGGAGCCGTGGGTATTCCAATTTTGGGATCCGTGCCTTCTCGGGAAGTGCCAGCCAGACCTCAGCAGGGGATTGGGTCGTCAACTCGTGAAAACGCAGCGCCGTGAGCAGGCAAAGCACGCCCTGGGGCACGAGTTTGGCGACATGCGCAAGAGTGTGCTCCGCAGTCGGTTCGTGGCCGGCGATGGCATAGATGCCGCGGTCTAGGCGGTCTACCAGTCCCTGCCGAACCAATCGGGCAAGGTGGGCGCGCGTGATGCCATGAGCTTCCAACTCCTTGGGCCGTCATCCACGAGGCGAACTTCTGGCAGCCGAAGGCGCAGAGGCCGATGGCGAAGCTGGCGCCCGGCACTCCGGTGTTCTTCCGCCTCAAGAGTCCGCGCAATACCATTGCCGGGAATGGAGACGCAAACCTGAGTCCTTCCTCACGCGGATCGGGAGATACCGCGGCATGGACTTGCTGGGCACCCCGAGCGCGCGCATGGATCCACTGGGGCAGGGAGCAGGGTTGGGCCCCAAACATCGTGCAGGGCAAGGCGGAAGGGGATGAGGTGCGGGCTTCGCGCCTTCTGGGAGAGATTCAATTCGACGCGATGCAGGTGCCTCGGGTGTGTCAACGAAATCCTTTATCCCGCACTGAGAAGGTATATATACCTTCTCAGTGCGCTGGCCCTGTCATCCGACCAGCTGCATGGTCGTACCGCTGAGAGGAATTACATCAAACTATTTGAATCTGATGTAAAAGCTTCTAGAATCCGTCCATGGCACGCCAACCGGACCGAGCAGCGACTCTTCTTGCGCATCTCCATCAAGTCGGTTCGCAAACGACGGCGCAGCTGACTGCGGCGGGCTTTTCCGCGTCGATGCTGACGCGCATGGTGCATGACGGGCGAATTCAACGCGTGGCGCGCGGGGTCTACACCCTGCCGAATGCGCCATTTGACCCACACATGGCGCTGGTCGAGGCCTGCGCCCGCGTGCCGCAAGGGGTGGTGTGCCTGCTTTCGGCACTGGCATTCCACGGCATCGGAACGCAACAACCGCGCAAGGTGTGGCTGGGTCTCCCGCGCGGGTACCGCCCACCCAAAGACATGCCACTGCACACGATTTCCCTGGCGGATTGGGCGCTGCGTGAAGCCGTGGAAACGCTCCGTCTGCAATCGGGGGTTGCGCGGATCACTTCACCGCCGCGCACGGTGGTGGAATGCATCAAGCATCGGCGCAAGGTCGGGCTGGACACTTGTCAGGAAGCACTGCGCGAAGTGCTGGCGCGCAAACTGACCACACCGGCAGAGCTGGATGCCCTGGGCGAGCGCTTTCGAGTCAGCGGCACCCTGCGTCCATGGCTGGAGGCACTGGTTTGAGTTCCTCCCAAGCCGAAAGCGTTTTTGCCAGACTGAAAACCCGCTTTCGCAAGGAGGGCGGTGATTTTCAAACATTGCTCGAGCACTATGCGTTGGAGCGCCTGCTGTACCGCTTGTGCCAAAGCCCCTATGCCGATCGCTTCGTACTTAAGGGTGCCAAGTTGTTCGCACTATGGTCGGGCACGGCACACCGTCCCACGCGCGATGCGGATTTCCTCGGTTATGGCGACGGTTCGGCCGAAGCCTTGCATGCCATCTTTGCTGAATTAGCGCAGTTGCCGAATATGCCTGAGGACGGCCTTGTCTGGGATTCGGGCACGCTGCAGGTGGCACCGATTCGAAAGGAGGCCGAATACGGCGGCATGCGCCTGAGATGGAAGGCTTTGTTGCATGGCGCACAAATTCGAGTGCAGATTGACATCGGCTTTGGCGACGCCATCACCCCCGAGGCGATATCGATGACATGGCCAAGCCTGCTGGACCTACCTGCGCCCACGCTGCTTGCCTATCCGCCGGAAACGGTGATTGCCGAGAAACTGGAAGCGGCGGTCAAGCTTGGACGTTTGAACAGCCGCATGAAAGACTTTTACGATCTGCATTGGCTGGCACAAAATTGGAAATTTGACAGCGTCGTTCTGGCCCTAGCCATACGCACCACCTTCGAGAGGCGACGAACCCCTATTCCTGACGCCTGCCCGTTGGCGTTGACACAAGCTTTTGCTCAGGACAAAGACAAGCAAATCCAATGGCAGGCTTTTTTGCGCAAGAATGACCTCGCCGCACCTCCGCTGGAGGAGATCATAGGAACCCTGCATGATTTCCTATGGCCCGTTTTGGTGGAGGCTAGGTCACCGTGACGCCAGACGACGAAGTCCGGGTCAGCGGACGCCTGCGCGAGGACTGAGAGAACGGGCATCGGTATGACCCCTTTGACCGTCAGCAACTGCTGGTCCTGCCGGAGGAGGAAACGCGCCCTGCCCCGGAGGCGCTGGAGTGGCATCGTGAGCGGGTTTTCTTGGGGTAGGGGGAACGTGCCAGTCCGAGGTGCCTCCGCCGAGGCTTGCTCCGCGCCATTCGCAGTGGGCCTAAAGGGGAATCAGTCCCCTCTCAGGGCGCCATTTTGAGCGAACTAGGTGATGGGGAAGCTCACTTATGGGTAACTATGGTTGACCCCCAAGTCAGATAGCCGGAGCCGTTGTTGTAGAAGAGCGATGTGCCATACGGGACAACAAATGGCCCGTAGAAGGGGTCATAGATGTAAACGTCCCCGTCTGAGTTGTATCCGTAGATTAAAACTACGTGACCGATGAATGAGCCGGTGTAGGAAACCACCACAGGCTGCCCGGGTTAGCGTAACTTCCTTTCTGTAAATTCCCTCTCACCTCTGCACCCGGTCAGCTCCTGGCAGTCAGTTTGCAGTTCCCAGGGGTCCCCCCATGGGGGGACCCCTGGGAAAGAGGGTTGAAGTGGCAGGCCCCAGATGTTCT
>JAJFFC010000018.1 GCA_021776795.1 Planctomycetota bacterium | reverse complement strand
TATTAATAAGTTCTCGCCAACTTTCTTGAGTAGTTCTATATCGCTACCATTTCAAAGCATTCACGGCTTGAGTTCAAGCATGAGTCGTGACAGCAAGAACTAACTTGCAAGTGATGCCTGAATTGTTATCTTGCCAAGTATCGAGACGTTGGGAGTTATTTCTCTATTGGCAGCACGGGCAGAGTTTCTCATGCAATATGTTATTCCTGCCGTTGTTATCGGCGTGATGGTGCTGTTCTTCATCAAGACGTGGCTTGATCGTCTTGAAATAGAAGCTGCGGCTAAGAAAGCCACAGTAGAGTCTGCGGGGTCCTTACTTACAAAATCTGAGCAGCGATTCTATGTAAGCGCACGGCGGAGTGCGTGTTGACGGGTCGTTTATGTTCTGGGTTTCTGATTTCAGTGACTCGAGAGGTATGCGATGACCAGGAGCGAGACGCGTCGTCGTTGGCAGGCGGTAATGGCGGAGCAGTCACGCAGCGGGTTGAGTGTGGCGGAGTTTTGTCGCCGGAATGATGTGGCACAGGCGTCGTTCTATCAGTGGCGGAAGAAACTGGCCGAAGCGGGGGCCGCGCAGGAGGCGTTTGTGCCGGTGTCGATTACCAACACGTCGGGAGTGCGGGTGGAGTTGCCGGGCGGGGCGGTCGTGTGTTTGCCAGCGGGCGACGAGCGTTCGTTGGCGCAGGTCATCTCGCTGTTGACCGCCGCGCGGGAGGAGGCTTGATGCTGACGTTGTCTGCGGCGGTCAAGATTCATGTCTGTGTGTTGCCGACAGATATGCGGAAGGGATTCGACGGACTATGTGGCTTGGCCGAACACGTGCTGAAGCAAGATCCACTGTCGGGACATCTGTTCGTGTTTCGCAATCGAGTTCGCGATCGCATCAAGGTGTTGTACTGGGACCACGATGGACTGGCGATCTGGTACAAACGATTGGAGCGAGGACGGTTTCAACTGCCGACCGACTTGCAGGCCGCTGACCAGTCGCGATCAGGCGTCGAGATTTCGGCGAGTGATTTGAGTTTACTGTTGGGCGGCATCGACCTGGCTTCGGTCAAGCGGCGACGGCGCTATCAGCGTCCCAGCAAGCCGCGATGATTTTCAAGTCTCGCGGACTTTTTTCTTCTGGCAGGCAAACAATTCACGCGCTTCGTGCGTCTTATGGGCATGACGCACAAGGATGACCTGCCGACCACGCTGGAAGGACTGCGAGCCGCTCTACTGCAATCGCGGCGAGAGGTGATGGAGTTGTCGTCGACCATCGACTTGCAGCGCGGCACGATCGCGAAGCAAGAGCAGACGATTGTCGAGTTGCTGTCCGCACTGCGAGGCAAACAACGCGAGCGGATCGATCCGGATCAACTGCTGTTGTTCGAGCTCGGCGAGTTGGAAGCGTTGCTCGAAGAACAAGCGAAGGAATCGACGCCGCGGCGCAAACGGCGCGGTCATGGGCGACGACTGTTGCCTGACAACCTGCCGCGTGAAGAAGTGCTACACGAGTTGCCGGAAGCAGAACGTCTCTGTCCGCACGACGGTCAGCCGATGCAACCGATTCGGTATGAGATCAGCCAGCAGTTAGATTACGAACCGGCCAAGCTGAAGGTGATCGTGCATAAGCGAGCCGTGTATGCTTGCCCGACGAAGCATGATGAAGCGACGCTGCTGACCGCCCCTAAACCGCCGCAACCAATCGACAAAGGGCTCCCCGGCCCAGGTCTGTTAGCTGCACTGGTATTGGGCAAGTTCGGCGATCATCTTCCCGGTTATCGACTGGAAGACATTCTCTTTCGTCACGGTGTGCAGATTCGTCGCAGTACGATCTACGATTGGCTCGCTGCGGCGGCCGACTTGGCCAAGCCGTTGGTCGACTTGATGCGTCGCGAGGTGTTGCAATCGAAAGTGATTCACACCGACGACACGCAAGTGAAGTTGATCGACAAGTCGCTTCGCGGCACGCGACTGGCCCGCTATTGGGCTTACGTCGGCGATCGCGGTCATCCTTACATCGTGTATGACTTCACCGACACGCGACAACGCGAAGGCCCGGAAAAGTTCCTGGACGGCTACGAAGGTTACTTGCAAGCGGACGCTTACGGAGCTTACGACGGCATCTACGTCAAGTCTCGTGGCGCGATCGTTGAAGTGGCGTGCTGGGCGCATTGTCGTCGCTACTGGTGGAAGGCCCGCGAGCAAGATCCGCCCCGCTCGCATCACGTGCTGGCCGTCATCGCGCGATTGTATGAGGTCGAACGTGCTGCCAAGGAGCTGACTGAGCAGCAGCGCCAGTCGCTCCGCGCCGAACACGCCGCCCCGGTCCTATCGCAGTTGGAACAATGGCTCGATGAACAAGACCTGTTGCCCAAGAGCTTGATCGGCCAGGCAGCGACCTACACGCGCAATCAATGGACGGCACTGAATCGTTACGTCCACGACGGCGATCTCTCGATCGACAACAACATCTCGGAGCGTTGTGTAAAGCCGGTCGCCATTGGCCGCAAGAACTGGTTGTTCGTCGGCAGCGAGCAAGCCGGCCATCGCTCGGCTGTGTTGATGTCACTGATTGCCAGTTGCAAAGACAATCGTGTCGAACCGTGGGCTTATCTCCGCGACCTCTTCACGTACCTCCCACGCGGCGTCGACCTTGATACCTATCTGCCCGAACGTTGGCTCGCCGCCCATCCCCAGCACCGCTGGCATATCGCCGACCTCCGAAAAGAAGAACGTGCTGCCAAGGGCCAACTATAGCCCTGCAGTCCGCCGTGCGCTTACGATTCTATGCGGTGTTGACTGCGGCTGTTCCTGAGCACGCATTGATTTTCGCCAAAGTGAGAATGGCTGATTTGATCAAGTCTAAGGACCGTGCAACATTCAATGCGTTTAGTCAAAAGCATGTTGACTTTGTGCTTTGCCAGTCTGGTGATTTTATGCCCCTGCTTGTGATTGAACTTGATGATCGCTCACACGATCGGCCAAGTCGAAAACAATCAGATCAATTAAAAGATCGCTTGCTTGGTGAAGCAGGCATTCCCGTATTACGACAGCCCGTTGTTAGGCACTACAACACCGCAGAAATTGCTGAGAAGATTTTGGCGTTACTTCACGCCAGTTGAATCGTGTGACGGCCCAAGTGTAGTCAAAGAGCAAGCGTTTCACATTCACGAATGCGACATGGAACTACGAGAAAACAGTAGAGGAGAAATCAAACATGGCTGCAACGGAATTC
>JAJFFC010000017.1 GCA_021776795.1 Planctomycetota bacterium | reverse complement strand
CGGTTCTTATATGCCACAAGATTTTCAGCCGCTGGAAGGTCCCCTGCAGATGAGTCGTATTGCCATCGAGGCCTGGCGTTGTGATAGAAGCCATGCTGACCATTGCTGTGAGCGACATTATCGCGGAAGTAGAAGCCATTCGCCGTAGTGTGAGAATACTCCTCTCCCTTCTGAGGCTGAAGATAGAATCCGTGACCTGCCGCTCCTGCGGCATGATTTCCCTCAACTTGGTTCTCAGGATTGATTACCCAGAAAACTGAGGGTTCAAGCTGGTCAATCTCGAAGATAAAGCTCTCAATGCCGTTATTGGTTACGGTGTCGGGAACTCGATCAACCTTAAGACCAAGATTATCTCTAAGCTCCACATTACGAACTCTGTCGTAGTCGGGATAGGCGACTGTCGCGACATCCTCTAAGTAAAATCCAATTCCCTGGCAGTCGTAACCGACATTGTTTTCCACAGTGACATATTCTGTGTGATGAACAGAAAGGAATCGGTTCACCGAAGAATGAATGCTGGAATTCTTTAGGTAGGGCTTATCAGTGAGCTCGAACGCATCGCCCAACTCATGCCAGTGGAATGGGTAACGCCGAATAGTTGCCTCAACGCCAAGGTTCCGAATCTCAGTCCACTGTACTTCACAAAATGGCACATCGGTGTCCGTTGGATCGTCGTCCATAAGCATGATGTGTCCGAAATGCCGCAGGCCCGAGACCGGGAGGTGGAAAGCCGACACCGCAGATTCATCTCCCTGAATCACCACATTTCGCGAGAGTAAGCCGACCTCGGCACGCACAGGAATACTGTGCATGGTGGGACTGCTTGCAGGGGGCGCAATATCTTCGCCGTAATGCTCGTAGGCTAAGGCGCTAGCCAATGAAACGGTTGTTCCTGCAGGATGCCCACTAAGAACCTTTACTTCCCCTTGTTGATCGCCATCAAAGCGTCCACTCAAGTGAGCAGGGTCTGGGTACTCAAAGTCGGTTGAGGCGATTACAACAGTGTCGCCGTCTTTCCATCCTCCTGTGGGATCGTCAATAAGAGTTATCTGCGTGTCGGTCACCGAAGCGGTGGCATCGAGCTGAGTCCAGCTCACACCCTTGTCCTTGCCGTAAATCATCAATCGACCAGCGCGCGTAACGACAAGTCCACGATCCAGGCAGGCGTCCTTAATCCCCTGGTCATTGGCACCGCCACCGTTGAAGGCAGTTTCCGCAGCCGTTCCAGTCCACTTCACGCCGAAGTCTGGAGTAGAGGTGGTCGCGCCATAGTTTTCCGGGGCAATCAGCGTAATCGTTGCCTTTGAGGCAAATTCTGTCACCGTGCCATTGGTGGTACGACAGCCAACCAATAAATCGCCAGTAACCAGGATGTAAGCCGATTTCAACTCCGGATTGCCAGAGTTTTCAAGAAAGCCAAGTGTCCCCTCTACGAAGATGCCGTCAAGGTCGACAGTGTCTTCATCGATTAGAACGACCTCTCCTACCGGAATGTGAATGAAATCGCCAGCTGCCGCAGGAGTTACCCCACTGGGAGTATTGGAGCCAAATTTTACTGACCAGCGTTCGCCATTTTGACATAAGTGCCCTGGGTGCTGAGCCGGAAAGGATGATTGTGCATAGGCAAAGCCTCCGCACAAGAATGCAAGAAGGAAAAAGAATGTTCTCAAAGTATTACCTCGTTACGTTGTTACCGCCGAAGTCAATACTCGGTCTCATTTTTTTCGAATATTCAAAATTTGTCGCCAGCTCCAAGCAAAACGATCAAGGGCGACCAAATTGCACCTGGGTTTAGCCCCTAGCGCTTCAGCTCGGCAAAGTCTGGCATCCACTCTTCTAGCTCATCGAGCGAGGAGTCTTGGCGCAGGCTTTCGGCAATTGGCCAACCCCACATCGCGTGGAAGGGGCGTAAGTCGCGTTGACAGGCGAGAGATAACTCGCGAATCCAGAACGCTTGCTTTGCAGCGTCGTTCTTGGGGAGCTGCGCGGGAGCCAAGTCACGCGCGACGCGGAAGACTTGGCTAATCGGTTCCCAGCCAAAGGCCTTTTGCACTTGGGCGTAACACAACAGGGCGACGCCGGGCATGCGTTTCCATTGTGCGAAGTCGGCGCCATCGCGGAGGTAAGCCGCACCCGCCTTCTTCTGGTTTTGCAACCACGGGTTTTCCCACGGCGTGATTCCAGAACGATGCTCGCCGGAATAAAGCGAGAACAAGTTGTTGGTGACTTCGCCGGTGCCACCGAAAGTCCAGGTTGGCTTTTGGCGATTGTGGCCGAGCTCATGGAAGCAACCCCAGTTGCCTTTGCTTTGGAGTTCTTCGAGGTCGACTAAAACCGCCGGGCGATTCTTGCGTGCTTCGGCAACGTCGAGGTGCATCATGATTGGATAGCCCGAGTGCATGTAGCCGGCACTGATGAGGACGTCGGAGACAAAACGTTCTGGGCGCAACGGTGGTTCTTCGCCGGCAAAGACAAACTGCTCTTTGACCACGCGGTCCCACCAATCCATGAGTTGTTGCGGGTTGTCTAACTCACGCACCGAAGCACTGGGCAAGGTCAGAATGAGATACTGCCCTTGCAACTCTGCCCAAGGCGCTGGGTGCTCGCGTAACAAACGCCACTCCTCATCGGAAGTTTTGCCCTGTTGCCACCATGGCGCCAACACCGCGCCATCGAGCTGCAGTTCGAGGTCTTGCGCTTGCTTGCCCTTAGCTTCTAGGTACACCAAGCCACCAAAGGGGCTGGTGATGTTGGCGGAAACTTCGCCGCTGCGCGAAACCGACGGCCACCGCGGCCAGCGGTCTTTATGCCACAACTTGTCGGCATGCGCGCCAATGCGGCATTGCCATCCTTTGGTCTCACCGGCCAACACTTGAACTTGCAAGATCTCGCCAGGCGCTAAGTAGAGTCCGGTGGATTGCCAACCTGGTTGCGCCGCGGAGAAAGACATAACTTGCGTCACTCGTTGCGCTTTCTTGGGTACAGAACCCGGGAAGGCATGCGCACCTGGTGCCACTTGTGGATTGTTCGCCGTGGCCTTTTGTAACTGTTGATCTAAAGCGACCACGGCCAGTCGAGTCCATGCATCTTCTTTGGCGCGCAAGGGACTGTCGGGAGTTGGTGCACTGGCTTCATCGAGCTCAGGCAAACTGGCGACTAAGGGTGCGACGAAACTTTGCTCCCCTGCCGGAAGACCGCGCAAAGTCTTTTCCAGCTGCCATAACTCTTGCGCCGTAAACGAATGCTTGTTGCCCCCTCGCTTGCGTAACTTTTCTAGCAAGGGCCAGCACGACATCGCGCGGCAGGTGTCGACGTCGACCACGAAGCGGCCATCCTGTTTCGCCGCGGCATAACCATCGACAAACAACAAGCCATGCGGCATCAACAACTGATTCGCCGCCATGTCGCGCGGAAGTTCCCAACCATGACGACTGTTGATTTGCTGCCAACCCCATGGGCAAATCGCCGCAAGCACTTGGCCGCCATCGATGAGCCAGGCATGCCAAGCCTGCAGTTCTTCTTCGGCGCGCGGGCCCTCCCCTTCCAGCAACAAGAAGTCGAGGTCTTGCAGTTGCGCGAGTACATAGGGCACCACGGTGTACCCCTGTTCGCGCAACAAGCTTTCCAACCCCGGATTGGCGGTGACGCAAGCAGCCACACCGGGTTTCTGATCTTTGCGCAACCAACGCAAGGCGTGTTGCATGAACCCGCTTTCCTCTTGCCAAAACTTAACCGACAAATATCCGTTGTGTGCAATCGCAAAGGCGCGACCTTTGCCGACGGTGGTGACTGCAGCAACTGCTTGTGGCCGCTTGTCGCCAGAGGTCAGGACCGCATGGGCCTCTTCACCATAAACCGCAACAAAGCCAGGCGACCCTGTGCGCTCGACCTGATGGCCATTGGATGGGAAGGAATCCCAAGGTTCTTGCGCCGGTGCGGCAGCGGCAAGGAGTAGTGCAGTAATCGCAAAGCGCATGGGCTTATAGGAACTGAGCTAAAAGGCGAACGCCCATCACAATGCCTGCCATGACCGCAAGGCCGAGGGCGACGGCAATGAGTTGGATCCACAACGGCTGTTGCCCGAGGTCACCAAAGCCAGAGGACCGGCGGTCGTCGCGTAAGTCATGGCGAAGGCGCGCGCGCTCTTGGTTGGCCTCTTGTTGGCGCGGAGGCGCGGCCGCGGAATGAGATGGCTCAGCGGCAGGGGCGGCGGCAGGGGCGGCGGCAGCCGGCGCTTGATCCAGAACATCGAAAGCCACCGAGCCCAAGGTCAGCAGATCGCCGCCAGCCAAACGATGACGCCGGCCCTTGCGCCCATTCAGCTGCGAACCATTGCTCGAGCCGAGATCTTCCAAGAACCAGGCACTGTTTTCGAACACCAGACGCCCATGTTGGCGCGAGATACTCGCGTCCTCCAGGGGCCAGTCACAGGAGGACAGGCGGCCCAGGGTCATCCCCTCGGTCGCCTCCTTGGTTTCGCCGGTTTCGCGCAGCCGCAGTCGCATGGGCACTACTTTAGCTTGACAAAAGCGGCCAGCAACAGGTAACCTTTTGGTTACCAATGAGCCCCGCAGCCCAAACCCCCGAGGATCTTGTCTTTCAAGCCATCGCCCATCCTGCCCGACGGCAGATGATGGACCTGGTCAAGGGCACTCCAGGGATCACGGTGCAGGGAGTCGCTTCGCACTTTTCCTTTAGCCGCATTGCCGCCATGAAACACTTGGCGCGGCTCGAAACCGCCGGTTTGATTACCAGCGAAAAGGAAGGGCGAAGCCGCAAGCTCTATTTCAACCCCATGCCGATCCAAGGCATCTACGATCGTTGGACTTCTGAAGACAGCTCGTTCTGGGCAGGAAGGATGGCCGACATGCAACAACGCGTAGAACAACGCGCCCAAGCAAGGAACAAGAAGAATGCCTGATGCACCCAAAACCGCCGACCCCATGATTTTCCAAGTCACCATTCAAGGCACGCTTGCCGATGTGTGGCAGGAAATCACCCGTACCGATGCCCCCATCCCGGCCTTCTTCAACAACCAAATGCATGTGCAGGAGTTGAAGGCCGGCTCCCGGCTTGCGATGCGCACCGGCAATGGCAAGTACACGGGAGTCGTCGGCAAGATTCTCGAATGCGAGGAGCCGCACCGCTTTGTGCATACCTTTCGCTTTACCAACTTCAGCGATCCAGAGTGCATTGTGGCTTATGACTTGAAAGAAGTCGCGGGTGGGGTGGAGTTCACCTTGACCGTGACCGAAGCGCCAGAAGGCACCAAGACTGCCAAGCAAATGAAGCAAGGCGGCACCATGATCGTGAACACGCTGAAGTCGGTGCTCGAAACTGGCCGACCTAGTTTCGGCACGCGCATGCTGTTTGGCTTATTCAAGGTGCTGGAGCCGTTTTCACCGAAGCAATGCCGCTCGGAACACTGGCCCGTCGACGGAGAGTAATCATGTTGCGTAACCTTTTGAGTTTGGTTGGTGGCTACTTCCTTTGGACTGGCCTGTGGTTGGGCGGTAACGCTCTGCTGTTTTCGGCGGCATCGACAAAAATCGCGGCAGAGGAAGGCATTCAAGACGTCGGTACCCTGTTGGGCGTTCTTGGCTTGAGCGTGGTTTGCAGTTTGTGCGCGGGCTTTGCCACCGCCAAAGTTGCCTCGCATCCAAGCAAAGCCGTGAGCGTCATGGCCCTGCTACTCCTGATCACCGGAATCTTCGTGCAAAGCACGGTGTGGAATCTCATGCCCATTTGGTACCACGTGTTCTTCTTGCTATTGTTCTTACCGATGGCGCGCATCGGGGGGCGCATAGCCAAGAACTAAGCCGCGCTACGATGGTGGACGTGAGTTCCGAAGTGGTGCTGCAACTGCAGAGCCTTGGCTTGGCGCGCGGCAAAAAGCGTCTCGCTGAGGGACTAAACCTCTCCTTATCCAAGGGTGAGCGGGCCCTGGTGATTGGTGGCAACGGTAGCGGCAAAACCACTTTATCTTGGGTCCTCTTGGGCCTGCTTCCCAAAGCGGGCGGCGAACTGACACGGCCTGACCGCATCGGCTTTGCGCCGCAAGATCCGCGTTTTCCGCTCGAGCTTCGCGTCGATGCCTACCTCCATCAACTCGGTACACTGCAAGGCTGGCCCGCACGACAAACCAAAGAAGCAGCCAGCCGCACGATGGAACGCTTCCAACTGCAGGCGCTAGCGAAGGAGCGCATCGGCACTTTGTCGCGCGGCTGGCAACAAAGAGTTAACTTGGCGCGGGCGTGGCTGGGCGAACCACCTCTGTTATTGCTCGATGAAGCGCAAACCGCTTTAGATCCCGAGGGCATGCAATCCTTGCAAGCGGCGCTCGAAGAAGCCGATGCCCCGGCCGCGCTGTTGTTGGCGCCGCCCCATGTGGGTTGTGAATCGCTTGCCCCCATCGGCCTAACCCTGGCCGGACATGCTGGGCTCCCTACCTATACGGGGGAGCCATCATGAGAACGCTGTGCTTCGCCATGTGGCGGCAACTCCTCGGCCGCTGGGGCTGGCTGTGGTGGGGCTTGGCCCTGGTGGTTCTGTTGCGCCTACACTTCGACCCCACCTTGGGTCGAGCCCACCTTGGCGGTTATCTAGCTTCGGTCGCCTTGGGGCCCAGCATTTTGCTGCTCCGCCTCGGCGCGGTACTGCAACAACGGCGGCGGCAAGGTTGGCCATTGGAAGAATGCTTGCGCAATCCCTCGGCTTGGCGCGCCCCTTTCGCCGAAGTCCTCAGCACCGGCGGTCTGATCTTGGCGTGGCTCCTCCTCGCCTGTCTCGGTCCACACTTGCCTGGCTTGGCGCAACCTCGCGCCGGCCAGGAGCTGTTCCCCATCACCGTCCCGCAGGCCAATGCCGACGGCAGTTGGACCCTCGACTTGGAAGGCCGTTGCCCGCCCAATGCCCAAGTTTTGTTAACCGTCGATTGGCTGCAGGCGGATGAGGCACTGCGTTCCGCCGGCACCGCAACTTATGGCGCGGCAGATGGTCGGCAAATCACGCTGGTCGCAGGCGAACTCGCGGCATGGCCTTTACTCCCACAAGAGGCCAGCCAGGGCCAAGCGCTGCTGCCTCCCCTGCCCGAAGGCCTGGAACTGCTGCGGCCATTAACGCGCCTATCCGTCGACAGCCCCGGACTCGCGGAACTGCCGCGCCTGTTGTGGGCGCAAGCTCTGTTCTTCCTGCCCTTGCTCGGCATCTTCTTGGCTTGGGCACGCGCCGGACGCATTCGCGGACCATTGGCAGCATGGGCAACTCTGGCTTTGGCCGGCTTGGTGGCTTTGCCCGGCGGCAACCAAGATCTTCCCGCCGATGCCCTCGGCCTCGTCGCGCGCGCCTTGCTCGGGGTCAAGGCCTTCCTGCCTGGAGTGGATTCCCTCCTCGCCACCGGCGACGACTTCGCCCGCCACCTCCAGGCCACTTCTTTTGCCTCCATCCTGATGTGGTGGATGCTCGGCATACTCGGCTTTGCCGCCGCCTGCCTCCGCCGCCCACCCTTCCGTCCCTGATGTCTTCCTCTTGGCTGCTGTGGCTGACCCGCACTTGGCTTGCCTTGGCGGCCGTGGCCCTGTTGGCTGGGCACCTCAAACCACCTGGCTTAGAGGGACTCGGCGAGCTGCAGTCGTGGTGGACGGCCCGTCGCTACGAGCAGGCTGGTTTGGAGCGGAATCTGCCACGCATGGCAGAACTGGGCGAGGACCTTCTGCAGCAACGCGGCGAGGGCGCCCCCGCGGAATTCGCCGGCTACCTCTTAGCTTGGGCGGCACCATCGCCGAGCATGGGCTACAGCCGCGAAGAATCCGCATCCTTGGCTGACCAGGGCCGCACCTACCTGCGCGCCCAGCTTCCAATGCAACCGTCTCCCTGGCCTTCCCTGCAAATACTAGCTAATAGCCTTGTATTGAGGTCAAGGCTCGGGCAAGAAGAGGCCGAGCGCCTGCAGGGCCTCAGCCTCTACGCAAGCTGGATGGCGGCTGGCGGAGGCATGGTGAATGCCAATTTGCAGTCTTCCGGCGCCGAGCGCACCGCCGCAGCCTACCGAGAACTCCTCAGGCGCCCGGCCCAAGAACGCCCGCTATGGCTGGCCAGCCGCCTCCAGGGCGAAGATGCCCTCCCCCTGCAGGACACCGAACAACTTCTTGCCCCGGTCTTTGGCGACACCGGGGAGCGCTAGGGCCTAAAATCCCCACACCGTGGACGTCGTCCTCGAGCTATTGGCCAGTAATCCTGGCGAGTGGGCCTTCCTTCTCCTGGTGGCCTGTGGGCTCGGCATGCCGCCGTGGTCCGAGGAGCTGGTCCTGCTCGGCACCGGCTATTTCGTGGCCCAAGGCGATATTGGCTACCTCGCGGCGGTGCTCTGGTGCTACAGCGGCATTTTGGCCGGTGATTCGGTGATCTATGTTCTAGGCCGCCTGGCCGGCGAAAAGGTCTATGGGCTTCCGATCTTGAAGCACCATTTGCGCCCTGCCCGCCGGCGACGATTTAACCAAAACTTCCTGCAGCATGGCACCAAGGCCGTGTTTACCGCGCGCTTCGTGCCAGGTCTGCGGCTCGTTGCCTATTTGGTTGCTGGCAACCTACGAATGCCCTATTGGAAGTTTGTGGTTCTGGACAGCATCGGCGCGATACTCACAGTGCCGATTTCAGTTTGGCTGGGCTGGAAATTCGCTGCCAACCTCGACGCTGTCCTCGATGTGCTGCATCAATTCCGCGTGCCTCTCGGCATTCTCGCCGCCATCGCTGTGGCCTATGTGTGGTGGCGTCTAGGCCGCTCGCGCCGGGTGAAACTACTCACCCTGAAGCGCAAGCGAAAGGAGCTACACCAAGAGAAGGCGGACGAGGGCAGCGCTCCCGCCACCGAAGCTGGCAACGCCTCGGAAAAAGAGTCTTAACCCCCCTTTTTCCCGGGTCCTTGACCCCGGCGCTGCGGTAGAATCCCGGCTTCAAAACCGCGCTCCACCTGGCAAATTTGCTGGGGCAGCGCATCCCCCCTCCAGTCGCAACCCGTCGATGGAAACACTGCTGAACTACCTTCCCTGGATCGGGGCCGGAGTCGCCATTCTTGGCGCTTTCCTCATCCAGTCCAATGTCATGCGCGCCCCTGCGGGCAACGAGCGCATGCAAGAACTCGCCAAGGCTATCCAAGAGGGCTCCAAGGCTTTCCTGGTCACCGAGTACAAGCTCCTTTCCATCTTCGTGGTGGTGGTTGCTGTTGGCATCTTCGCCCTCGGTGAAGACATGGGCGGCGGACCGGACACGGTCGTCGCGTTCTTGGCTGGCGCCTTCTCCTCGGCCCTCGCCGGTTGGATTGGCATGCACACCGCCACGCGCGCTGCCGTGCGCACCACCGAAGCTGCTCGTACCGGTCTCGGTCCAGCACTGAAAGTGGCCTTTGGTTCCGGCACCGTCATGGGCTTGACTGTGGTCGGCCTTGGAGTGCTCGGCATCACCGTGCTGACCACCATGTGGGGCACCGATGAGCGCGCTCTGCAATCGGTACTCGGCTTTAGCTTTGGCGCTTCCTCGATTGCATTGTTCGCACGCGTTGGTGGTGGCATCTTCACCAAGGCTGCTGACGTTGGCGCCGACTTGGTCGGTAAGGTCGAAGCCGGCATCCCGGAAGACGACCCTCGCAACCCTGCGACTATCGCCGACAACGTTGGTGACAACGTGGGCGACGTCGCCGGCATGGGCGCTGACCTGTTTGAATCCTATGTGGGTTCAATCATCGCCTGCATGACCCTTGGTGCGGTTGCCGCAGCTACCGGAGACGGCGGTCTCGGCATGGTTTCCTTGCCGCTGATTCTCGCTGGCGCTGGCATCATCGCTTCGATTGTCGGCACCTTCTTCGTCAAGACCAACGACGAGTCGAAGATTCACACCGCGTTGTTCAACGGCCTGATTGTGGCTTCGATTGTGCTCCTCGGTATGGCCTACTACCTGACCAACATGGCTGGCCTGGACTTTGGTGACCAAAGCGCCATGGGCTTGTTCCTGGCGATTCTGGCTGGTCTTGCTTCGGGCGTGATCATCGGCAAAATCACCGAGTACTACACCGCCTTCGAGCACAAGCCAGTGCGCAAGATTGCCGAGCAATCCGAAACTGGTGAAGCCACCAACATCATTGCTGGTCTCGGCGTTGGCATGAAGTCCACTTGCTACCCAGTGTTGGTCATCTGCGCCACGATTTGGGTTGCCTTTGATCAAGCCGAAATCTACGGCATCGCGTTGGCCGCCGTCGGCATGCTCTCGACCCTCGGCATCTCGCTTGGCGTCGACGCATACGGCCCTGTGGCAGACAACGCTGGTGGTATGGCCGAGATGGCCGAACTGCCACCGGAAGTGCGCGAACGCACCGACGCCCTCGATGCGGTTGGTAACACCACCGCTGCAGTTGGTAAGGGTTTCGCGATTGGCTCTGCGGCTCTCACCGCATTGGCTTTCTTCTCGGCATTCGGTGCCGTTGCGGCAAAGCACTTTGCAGAGGAAGGCATGGAGTTCAACCTTTCCATCACCGAGCCTAATGTCGTTATCGGCATGTTGATCGGCGCCATGTTGCCTTTCGTCTTCGCTGCCATGACCATGGAAGCAGTCGGCCGCGCGGCCTTCTCGATGATCGAAGAAGTGCGTCGTCAGTTCCGCGAGATTCCTGGCATCCTCGAAGGTACCGGAAAGCCGGACTACGCTGCATGCGTCGCGATCTCCACCAAAGGTTCGCTGAAGGAAATGGTGTTGCCTGGCCTCTTGGCCATCGCCGCGCCAATCATTGTCGGCATGATTAGTGTACAAATGCTTGGCGGTCTTCTCGCAGGCTCCCTCGCTGCAGGCGTGATGATGGCCATCTTCATGGCCAACGCCGGTGGTGCTTGGGACAACGCCAAGAAGTACGTCGAGAAAGGGAACCACGGCGGCAAAGGTTCCGACACGCACAAGGCTGCGGTCGTCGGTGACACCGTCGGTGACCCTTTCAAGGACACCAGTGGCCCGTCGCTGAACATCTTGCTTAAGCTGATGTCAGTGGTGAGCTTGCTGCTCTTGCCCTTCTTCCTTTCCTAAGGCTGATTGATCCTTGACTGAATTCTTGGATCACGATTCCGCTCGTGCGCTGGCTACCAAGCTGGCGCACGAAGCGGTTGACCTGAAGGGCACCGATATCCGCATTCTGGATGTCGCTGATCTTTTGTACATCACGGATTACTTCGTGATTGTCACCACGCATAGCCAGCGCCAAACGCGCGCCATGGCCGATGCACTCAAGGTGGTGGCGAAGTCGGTCATGGGCTCTAAAGGCCAGGCCGAAGGCGATGCTCACTCGAGTTGGGTGCTGTGCGACTTCGGAGCCGTCGTCGTGCAAATCCTCACCGAAGAAGCGCGTGAGTTTTACGGTCTAGACGATCTCTGGGCCGACGCCGAAGAAGTCGAGTTCGACCCCGCTGCCTAGGCGCAGCCCCCAGCCATGTCCGACTGGCTGGACGAGGTCCTCGGCAAAAGCACGAGCCCCATCGTGCTCCTTGGCTTACTTGGCCAAGGCGTGTTTTTCATGCGCTTCTTTGTGCAGTGGCTTGCCAGTGAGAAAAAACAGCGCAGCGTGATTCCCATTGCCTTTTGGTACTTCAGCATTGGCGGCGGTTTACTGCTGCTGACCTATGGAGTTCTCGACCGCGACCCGGTTATCCTGGTCGGCCAATCTACCGGCCTCCTGATTTACAGTCGCAATCTGTACTTCGTGTACCGCCAAAGGCATGAGACCGCAAAGCCCAACACCTGAGCCAGCCTACCCGGGCACCCCCCGCCTAGTGTGGGTGTGGTTTGCGGCATTGGTCTCGGCTCTGATCTCGTTGTGGGCACGCCCGCTGCTGCCAGTCGACGAAACTCGCTACCTAGCGGTGGCCTGGGAAATGTGGCGCACCGGGGATTTCCTCGTGCCGCATATCAACGGCGAGACCTACAGCCACAAACCCCCGCTGCTGTTCTGGATGATGCACGCAGGCTGGTCGGTCTTTGGCGTCAATACTTGGTGGCCACGGCTCATCCCCTTCCTGCTGCTCACCGCCAATGCTCTCATGCTACGGCGTCTAGGACGCCAGCTGTGGCCTCAAGAGGCTGCCGGCAGGTCGGCAGGCACCACTGCGGCTGCGGTCTTCCTGGGCTCTCTATACGCCTTCCTCTTTGGCACCGTGGTCATGTTCGACCTGCTTCTCCTGTTGGCGGTGCTCGGTGGCTGGAGTGCGCTCCTGAAAGCCCACCGCGAAGGCAGCTGGAAAGGGAACGTGCTGTGGTTTGGCCTAGCGATTGGCCTCGGCGTACTCGCCAAGGGCCCCGTGGTTTTGCTCTTCACCCTGCTCCCGGCACTCGCCGCAGGCCATTGGAGTGGGCGCACCACCGGCAATACCGCTGCGGTGGGCTGGACGGCCTTCCTCGGCACCCTGCTGGGCGCGGCCATCGCGCTGTGCTGGGCAATCCCCGCAGGCATTCACGGTGGCGAAGAATACCGCGACGCCATCTTCTGGGGCCAAACGGCTGGCCGGGTCTCAGACTCCTTTGCGCATGCGCGCCCGTGGCATTGGTATCTGCCGATTTTGCCCGCCATGCTCATGCCGTGGCCCCTTTACCCGGCCACCTGGAAGCAGTGGCGTCGGTCAAAAGAGCAACCTCGCGGACCACGTTCGGACGCCCGCCGCTTCTTGGTCTGGTCCACCGTCCCCGCCTTCTTATTCCTGTGCCTAATGAGCGGTAAGCAGCCGCATTACCTACTGCCCACCATCGCCGGATTATCTTTGGCGCTAGGTGGTCACTTCTCGCTGCGTCTGCGCGCGGAGTTTGGCCATGGCAGCCGCTGGAATCATGCCGGCCCGGTGCTGGTGCTGCTTCTGTTTGCTGGCTTCTTTGTCTTGCTACCGCAAATCTCGGAAGGCCGCGATGAAATGACCTGGCTGCTCGAAGACTGGTCACCATGGCCAGCCCTCGCCTTGGCGGCTGCAGCTTTGCTGTGGTGGTGGATGGCCGCGCGCGCGTCTTGGCGCTCGACCTTGGCCTGCCTGTTTGCGCCACTCCTATTGGCCACCTTAAACATGTATCTGCATACGCCCCTAAACACGGCCTATGACACGACCCCACTTGGCTTGCGCGCGAAGGCACTTCAAGAAGCCGGGCACCCCGTGGCCTTCTTTGGCGCCAAGTTCCACGGCCAGTTCACCTTCACCGGGCGTCTGATTGAGCCGGTCAGCAACCCGGAAGACTTCCAAGAGGCTTACCAATGGGCCCAGGACAACCCCGAAGGCACCATGTTCGTGCTGATCAACGACTATGCGCCGGACTCTTACACCAAGCAGGCACAAGAAGTCTTCTTGTATGCCAGCCACCGCATGGCGGTGTGGTCGGGCAAGCGTTTTGCTCGTGCCCATCAACCGGTGAAGGAACTGCCGGTTAATGACGAATAGGCCAGCGGTTGCCGTCGTCGTCGATCAGTTCCCGCTCGGGCCAACGTAGGGCCATTAATGCCGTTGGACGGTCCGCCATCGTGCCCGCAGCACGGCCGATGTGCCGGTAGCCCACCGAATAGTCCACGCAATAGGCGTTGCGCTTGGGGCCGAGGGCGTCATGGAAGTCATGATCGGCAAACAGGTAGGGACCGTTGCGAACCGCAGGCCGGGTGGGGTCTAGGGAGCGCCAGAAGTGGCCAAAGACCACCGGGACATCGGCCTGATAGTTTTCCCACCAGGGCACGCGTTCGACGTGGCGCAGACGTCCTCCAGCGTGGAATGCCTCTGCGGTTTTACGCTCTAAGCCTGAGGTCAAGGCAGTGACCGGGTTGTCATTTTGCCGCGCCAAATTCGCAGTCATGCCGGAAGGTTCTTTGCCGGCGGCAACCTGCTCGCGGGTGATGACCGATTCCATTTGATAGAACAGCTCCACCACGCCCAAAGACGCCATGGAGGGGGCGCGCAGCATGGCGAGGGCAGGCTCGTGCCAGCAGGCATGAACCACGCGCAGGGCGGGACTCTCTAAAGCCAGCGGTAGGCGTTGCAAGAACAGGAGGACCTCGGCACGGTCGGCGTGGTTGGCGAGCACCTGGGGCAGGATTTCGCCGGATTTGTGCATGGTTTGGATCTCTCCGTAAAACCATTCATTGCCGCTGCGAGATTTGCCGAGGAGAAGGTTGAGCTCATGATTGCCAATCAAGCACGAGGCTTTGCCAGCCGCCACGAGGTCTTGCACTAAGCCCAATACGCCAAGGCTGTCCGGACCGCGATCCACCAAGTCCCCCACAAAGACCAAGTGGCGTTCCTCGCCACCGCCGCTTTGCTCCAAATGGGCAAGCAGCGCTTCGAGGGCGCCGAGCTCCCCATGCACATCGCCCACGATGTCTAGGGGCAAGTCAGGCAGGGTCCGAATGAGGGGCGGCATGGACTGAGCAGGATAGCGTCGGGAGTAGGCAAAAAAGAAGACGGGCACTCCCAAGGGAGTGCCCGTCTCGGAGTTTCAGAACTAGTTTCCTAGTTACCGAAGGCGAGATCCAAGACAGCCCAGAAGGTGTCTTCGGTCACGCTGACGTTATCGAGGTCGGTGACGGCGTAGCCGAACCAGCCCTGAACGTTGCCGTTGAACTCGTGACCGATGGAGACATCGATCTCGGTCCAGCCGCTACCACCGATTTCCACGTCGTTGAACGCGATGCGGCCGTTCCAGTTCTCAGCAGGGCTGAAGCCCAAGCCGACCTGGAAGGTGTCGGTGTCGGCGGTCCAGATACCACCAGCGCCAAGACGATCGGAGAAACCAGCAGCGTCGTGGTACTTCACGGCGCCAGTGGTGGCGAAGCTTGCGTCGGCGCCAGAGATGGCGAGCGACAAGTTGCCGTTCTCGATACCAGGCAGGCTGGCGAGAGCGTCGAGGTCAATGGAGGTACCGAGGTACCAGGCGTCACCGGAGGTGGAGCCCTGATCCAAGCTGGAGTATTCGGCGTCGTAGCCGAAGCCCATCAACTCACCGGTGATTTGCGCACCGAGCCAAGTCTGGAACTCCATGCCGAGACCCGTGTTTTCGTTACGGATCCAGTAAGGAGCGATGTGGATTGGGCCGAGTTGTTCGACCATGTCGAATACCCAGTCAAAACCAGCGATGTACACCATGTCGTCACCATTGTCGGTGAGGGCGGTTGGGACCGGAGCGGTGGAACCGTAGCCGTTCTCAATGCCGTTCAGCATGGCGAAGTGGATGTTCAAACCACCGGCTGGGTGGTTGTACCAGATACCCGACTGGGTAGCAGGACGGTTGTCCCACTCGTCGGTGCCGTGAATGCGGCCCGAGCCAACGGTGTAGTAGTCACGACCAATCTTGGAAGTGCCACCATCGCCGAAGAGGTTGTCGACGGCAACCCAAGCGCGAGTCAGCGTAAGCGTATCGGCTGGATCATCGAACTGACCTGGAGTGGTGCCAAATTTGCCATCGCCCCAGGACTCGCGGCCGTTAAAGCCGACGAACGCCGTGGAATCTTCCGTGACGTTAAAGGTAAAGGTCAAGCGGGCGCGCGTATCAACGTCACGGTTGTTCGTGAAGTTGTCGTCGCTGAACCAACGGTTACGGGCACGGAAATCGCCACCAATGGAGACGCCGTGGCCACCGTCAGGTGCCGTGAGACCAGAGTTGAGATCAGCCAGAGCGCGCTCAAGGCTGTCATTTTGTTGTGCAACGCCCTGTGTAGACAGAGCGACCGCGGCCAATGCCGCGAGGTTAATCAGGCGAACCTTCATTCCGAAACTTCCTCGTTTTGCCCCAAAGGGCGGTGGTTGTTTCCAGCAGACCTGCTACGGAGGGCAAGGTAGGCTGGCTTAGTTGGTCATCTTTCGCAACTGAGAGCCTTGTGCGAATGATGGCGGAACATTTTGCCGAAGCGGCGGGAAGGAGCAAGCCGGAAACCGGAAAAACTCCACCCAGAGCCGAAGCCCATGGGTGTTGAATCGGAAGCTGGGCCAAGGATTTGACCCTGTTTTTCACTGCAATCCCATGAAATCTCTTAAACCCTTTGCCGATAAAGGCTTGTGAGTTCGTTTTTCCCTACACTCTGGCACGAATTCTCCTCATTTCCCTGCTAGAATCCCTCGCTGTGCGCCTTTTGCACCTTCATGATGCCCCCTCAATTCGCGGTGGGGCGACCGCCTATTTATCTCAGCTCACAACCGAAATGGGCTGTAGAGGGGCTCAGAGCTGGCTCTACAGCTTTGATTCGCCTGCAGATGATCTCAGCTTGCCTCTGCAGGGAGCTCACGAGTATCACTATGACTGGCCCAACAATCCGCTGGAACGCCGCCGAGACTTCCACCGCTTCAATCCCAAGCTAGCCGCACACCTCACCGAGGCCATCCAGGCAATTCAACCAGATTTGGTGCATATCCAGAACTGCGGCCCATTCAAAACCACGATTTTCTCGACTATCTATAAATTGGGGCTCCCCCTGGTCATGACGGTGCATGATTTTACTCTGATTGACCCGAATCCCGCAGGTCACCCTAGATCCGGCATAAAAGGCACCGTTTTAAGCTTCCTAGACCGTCAGAGCCTAGCCCGCGCCCGGAAGTCCGTATTCGACCACGCAACCCTCTTATGGTGCCCCACAGAGGCTCTGCGGACTGGCATTGGATGTCCGCCTGAGCGCAGCCAGGTGCTGCGACTGCCCATTCTGCCTGCCACCGCCCAGCCGCTCCCTTTGACCGGCCTCAAACTGCTCTTTGCGGGCTCCCTCTACACCTCCAAAGGAGTCGATCTCCTGATCCAGGCCATTGCCGGCTCCACCGGTGCCTTGGGACAGGCCACTCTCGAGATCGCCGGCGAGGGCGATCAGCGCGTCAACCTAGAACGCATGGTGCGCGAGTGCAACCTGCAAGAGCGAGTGCGCTTCCTCGGGTTCTGCCGCGGCGAAGAGTTGGAATCGGCTTACGCCCGCGCCAATGTCTTGGTGCTTCCTAGCCGCGTACCGGAAAATTCTCCGCTCACCGTTCTCGAAGCTGGCATGCGCGGGCGGCCAGCCGTCGCCAGTCATGCCGGTGGTGTGCCCGAACTCCTCACCGAGGAGCGCGGCTGGACCTTTGCCTCAGAAGACGTCGATAGCTTACGCCGAGCTCTGCTTGCCGCCGCCGATCCCGAAGAACGCAATCTTCGCGGGCAACGGATGCGCGCCTGGGTGCAACAGGAGTTCTCACCGTCCAAACATTGGGACACGGTCGAGGACACCTACAATGCGCTCTCAGGATGAACATCCTTCTGGAAGCCCACCGCCTTGTTCGCACGAAGGACTTCGGCGGCATTGACTCCTACTGGCGTTGCCTGATTCCGGAGTTGTTAGCCGAACGCAATGAGCAAGATCGCCTTGCCCTGTTTTCTGCCTTCCTGAATCCGAAGCATGCCTTGGCACTGTTGCCATATCGCAAGCAAGGTGCGCTGCTGCGGCATTGGTGGGCGAGCCCGAATTGGTTGCATGCCTTGGGACGCTTTGGGTTGCGTTTTGAACAACTCGCCGGCCCGGCCGATGTCATCCACCTGCCCGAACCGGTGGCCCCACTGCCGACGAACAAGCCTTTGGTCGTCACCGCGCATGACCTGATGTACCTGCACGCGCCGCAGTATTTGGATCCACGCTGGACGGCGCGCCTGATGGAAGGCACGACCGCCCTGGCGGCCCAGGCGACGTTGTGGATTGCCGTCAGTGAACACACTCGCGAAGATCTCATCCAGCACTTTGGCGTTCCTCGTGGGCGCACGGTGGTGATTCCTCATGGACTCGATGAGCGCTTTCGTCAAGCCGCCACCAAGGCGCCCGCTCTTTCTGCGGAATTGCAGAGCAAACTACCGCAAGGGCAAAGCTTCTTTCTCTTCGTGGGCTCGGTCGAACCGAAGAAGAACTTGCCCACATTGTTGCGCGCCTTCGCACAATCCTTAGAGCAAGAAGGGCAAAGCTCCGACCTCGTCGTCGCCGGTCGTGCCGGCTGGCAACTGGAAGAAATCCAAGAGGTGTTGGAGCGCCACCCGGTATTGAAAGATCGTGTGCACTTCACCGGTTTTATCGCTCACGAAGATTTACCTTCCCTCGTGGCGCAAGCTCGCGCGCTGGTGTTGCCTTCGCGCTATGAAGGTTTCGGCATGCCCGTTCTCGAGGCCATGGCCGCCGGAACTCCCGTTCTATGCTCGAATCGCGCCGCTTTGCCGGAAGTGGCCGGTGGCGCTGCAGTATTGTTTGAAGCCGACGACGTTGACGGTTTGTCGGACCTGTTGCAGCACATCGACGCCGACGACACGGCATGCGAAAATCTGCGCAGGCTTGGCATCGAACGCTCCAGCCAATTCTCGTGGCCACGTTGTGCGCGCGAAACTTTAGCCGCCTATCATCAAGCCGCGGAACTTCCGAAATGAAAGTCCTCTTCGACGCCTCTTCCATGGCCCTGTCCGGTTATCACCGCGGCGGCGTGTACATGTATGGGTTGCGGCTTCTGCAAGAACTCCCGGCGGCACTTAGCCGAGAAGACCAGCTCGCGTTGTACTTCAACTTCTTTCGCGGCCATCACCGCGTAGGCATGAAGGACTTTCACCAACGCAGTGCTGTACAAGAGTCCCACCTATGTCGAATTCCGCCGCAACTGTTGCGCAAGTTTTCCATTCCGGTGGAATGGTCCGGCACCAAGCACGATGTCTTCCATGGGCCAGCTGACCTGCTTCCCGCCAAGAGTCGCGGCGCACGCGTGGTCACGATTCATGACCTTGCATTTCTGCGTGCCCCCGAAGGCTTGCCTGCCGATTGGTTAGCGGAACGCGCAGCGACCGTCCCCGCCGCTGCACGCAGCGCGGACATGGTGATTACGGTCTCGGAGTTTTCGCGGCAAGACATCGTCAACATGCTGAACATTCCGGAAGAACGCACTGCGGTGGTGTACCACGGCATCTCCGAAGGCTTGGTGCCCGTGACCGATGGTGGCGCCGCAGACGCGCGCTTGAAGGCTCGCTACGGCATCACTCCAGGCTTCTTGCTATACCTCGGAACGCTGCAACCCAACAAAAACATCGAAGGCTTATGCGAGGCCTATCAACTCATGCGCAGTCGCGGCTTCCAGGCGCCCCTAGTGTTAGCCGGAGCCAAAGGTTGGCTGTTCGATGAAATGTGGGCGCGCATTGTCGAGCGCGGTCACGATCAAGGCGTATTGCGCACCGGCTTCGTCGACCAGGAAGATATTCCTTTGCTGTATGGGCGGTGCTCCGCCTTTGCCTTGGTGTCCTTCCTGGAGGGCTTCGGCATTCCGGTCATCGAAGCCATGGCCTGCGGCGCCCCGGTCGTCGCCGCCGATGCCTGTTCGCTCACCGAGGTCACGGCCGATGCTGGACTGCTGGTTGACCCGCACGAGCCAGAAGCCATCGCCGCCGCCCTCGAAAAGGCCGCGACCCCTGGCCGCGAGCGCGAGGAACTCATTCGCCGCGGGCTCGCCCATGCAGCCACCTTCACCTGGCGGAAAACGGCGCAAGGCCATGTCGATGCCTATCGCAAGGCCATGGAGGTTCGAGGAGCATGAGCGAGACCACCTTGCGCTTCTCGATTTTCTTGCCGACCCTAAAGCGGCCAGATCTCTTGCGCCGGAACCTGGAAGCTCTAGCGGTTCAGACCCGTTTACCAGATGAAATCCTTGTATCCTTGCGCCCCGACCTCGACCCAGAAGGGGTCGCCGTAGTCGAGCAGTTCACGGAATCGCATCCGAAGCTACGCGTGGTCAAGGTCTTGCTCTCCGAGCCGGGCATTGTCGTCGCCGAGAATGCCCTACTCGAAGCGGCCACCGGCGATGTCGGCTGCCTCCTCGACGACGATGCCATCGCCCGCCCCTTTTGGCTGGAGAATCTTGCCCGCCATTACGAGCGCGATGCCGGCGTCGGCGGCGTGGCCGGCCCGGCGATTGATGTGATTGGGGGCAAACCGCGCGAGCGCCGCGCCCGTTTCCGCAATCGCGTGATCTTCCCTGGCATGGTGCTGGACCAAAGCACCCGCCATACCGATCGCGTGGTCACCGTAGACCACTTCCGCGGCGCCAATATGAGCCTGCGATTGGCCCCTTTGCGCCAGCATGGCGGCTTTGAACGGGGTTTGCGCGGCGATTGCTTCCGTTTCGAAATGGATGCCTGTCTTGGGGTCCAAGCGCAAGGATTCCGCCTGTTATTTGATCCAGAGGTCGAAGCCGACCACCATGAGGCCCCACGCGTCCTCAATACCGGCCGCTTCAATGCCGAAGCCGTATTTAATAACGCCGCCAACGAAACCTTCGTGCTGTCGAAGCAGTACGGGCCCATCGGCCGTGGCTGCCACCTGGTATTCGCCATCCTGGCCGGCAACTTCCCCAACCCTGGCCTGGCTTGGGCTGTGGGCGGCGGAATCCTCGGCTTGTTCTGGAAGAATCGCAACCTTTTTGGGATTTCTGCCCTTGGGCCCGCCCTGCGTGGCCGCATGGAGGGCCGACGCATGGCACGACGCTGGCGTAAGACCCGTCGTGCGGCTCAGGGATAGGGTATCCTAGGCGTAGATTCGCCCTCGCCGCGTTAGACTGACGCCATCGCGACTTCCACACCCCCGTTGCCTTCGTGAGCTCCCAGGAGAAAGGACCATTTCTGCTCATTTATGAGCGCCTTTATGTCATCGCCATCGTGACGGCGGTGGCCTTGGTTGCAGCCTATCTCATGACTGGTCGGATGGAGCCGACCTACCGCTCGCAGGCAAAGGCGTTTATGTCGTCGCAGTCCGATCCGGTCTCGCTGAGAACGGAAGAGGGCAACCTGCCAACGGGTCCCAAGCTGCCGACCGCAAGCACGGAAACCCAAGACTCCCTGCTCGGCATTCTTGAGTCCACCGAAATGCGCAACTTGGTCGCGACTCGCGTCGAAGGCCGCGACAGCGAGTGGCTCAAGAAGCACATGAAGTTTGAGATTGATAAGTTCAACTTCATCGTGCTGACTGCGCTCGACACCGACGCCCGCGTCGCGCGAGTCATGGCAGAGGAATACTTGCGTGCCTTCCGCGACAAGCTCGACAGCACCACCAAAGAACGCGTTGCGCTGAACTTGGAAATGTTGGTCGATGCGGTCAAGGCCAGCGAAGACAAGGTGCAGGAATTGGAAGAAGCGCGCCTGGCTTTCTTCCAGGAAAACCAAACGGTGGACTTCCAAACCGAAATCGCGCAACTGCATCAAGATTCTGTGCAGTATCGCGACCAGGTGTTGGCGACCCAAGCTGCACTGCAGTCTTTGCTGAAAGAGCGCGCCGCTCTCCAAGAGGCCCTTGCGGGGCGCGAAGAGTTTATTCAAGGCGGCTACACCGAGACCACAAATCCTCGTGTCGAACAAATCAAAACGCAAATCAGTGCAGCCAAGGTTGAGCTTGCCACTTTGCGTTTGGAGTTCCGCGATAAGCACCCCTCCGTCGTCGCCAAGTTGGCGGAGATTAGTGAACTCGAAGGTTCGCTCGCCGTCGAAGATAGTTCGATTGAATCGTCGCGCAGTTTCACCACCGACAGCCTGCGCACCGAACTCGAAGGCAAGCTCAGCGACAACATGATTCGCGAGAAGTCCCTGGAGTCCCAAGAAGTGCTTTACCAAGGCTTGTTGGATGCCACCGAGGCCCGCCTGAAAGACATGATTGGCCTGCAAGCCAGACTTCAGACTATGGAGGCCGACATCAACACCCGGCGTGCCACTTTGTCTGACGAACGCGCCCGCCGCGACGAGCTGCGCTTGTACATGGACCGTCGGCCTAGCTTCCTGATTACTGCGGAAGCACCGGCAGAAAGCGCCGCGCCGTTCTACCCCATCCTATGGCTCAACCTGTTGGTGGCCGGCGTTCTTGGCTTTGCCATGTCGATCTGCCTCGTCATCATGATGTCGTCCTTCCAGCGCTATCGGGAGAAGGTGCTGTGGTAGAGCAACTGTCCCGCGACTTCCAGGAAATTCCGAACGAGGTTCGGGCGCGGATTGACCACGAGGTCGAGCAGCAAGTCTTTGATCTTCTGCACGCCGAAGCCGTCAAGCGCAAAGATCTCCCTGCCCCACCAAGCACCTTGTTCGACAAGGCGCCGGGCCGCATCGTCATGCTCCTATTCCAGATTGCCTTTGGCGCAGTCTTTGGTACTTGGGCCGTGATTGCTGTGGTCTACACCATTCGCTCCATGATGACGGTCCTCTGATATGGCCACCGTCAAGCAAGTACAAAAGCGCAAGCTCGAGTTGCTCGAGCGTTACCGCTCCGTGCAAATGGAGCAGCGTTTGCTGGTTGCCCGTCAACAGGCCCTCGAAGAGTCCGAGCGTGGACGCTTCCCATGGAAGGGCGAGTTTCGCCCCAAGGAAGAAATTGAGCTGCTTTACGGCGAGCGCAAGAAGTGGGATCGCCGCTTCCTGCTCGATGGCATCATTCTCACTGTGGTCTTGTTCGTCATCGTTATCGTCAGCTCCACTCTGGTGAACGTCGTGTCCCCGAAGCCGAGCATCACGCGAGAAGCCTTGCAGGAAGAGCGTGGCGCACGCAACCCGGCGTCAACCGAGAATGCTGCTGGGGAAGAATCCGGCAGCGAGAACTAAGCCACGCGCTTAGGACTTCGGGCCAGCTTGCACTTCCGGCGATAAATCCGCTGGCTGAATCATGCCTGCATGGCAGAATGCCGCGGCGCGCACCAACTCGTTTTGCAGTTGGCGGATGTTTCCGGGCCAATCGTAAGCCTGCAACACAGACTGTGCTTCGGCGCTTGCCTGCGCGGTTGGCATGCCCTCTTTGCCTTGCTGCTGGAGCAAGAACTCGACCAAAGCCGGGATGTCTTCCTGGCGCTCACGCAGTGGCGGGAGCTCTAGGGTCAGCACCGCTAAGCGGTAGTAGAGGTCTTCGCGGAAGGCGCCTTGCTTGACGCGTTGCAGCAAGGCGCGGTTGGTGGCGGCCACGATACGCACATCGACGTTGCGTGCTTTGTTGCTGCCGACAGGGCGGACTTCGCCATCTTGCAGGAAGCGCAACAGCTTGGCCTGCAACTCGATGGGAATCTCACCGATTTCGTCTAGGAACAAGGTGCCGCCGTCGGCCGCGGTGGCGTAGCCGTCGCGATCTTGGTGAGCGCCTGTGAAGCTGCCTTTGACATGGCCGAAGATTTCGGCTTCGAGCAAGGTGCCCGGAATCGCGGCGCAGTTCACCGAGACCAATGGCTTGCGCTTACGCGGACCATATTTGTGCAGAGCCTTGGCGATGAGTTCTTTGCCAGTGCCACTTTCGCCCAGGACTAACACCGGAACATCGGTGCGCACAATGCGCGCCACCAAATCAAATACGCGTTGCATGGCCGGCGAAGCGCCAATCATGCCGAACTGTCCCGGCAACTCGCTGGGGTTAGGTGCCTTGCCCGCTTGGGTGTCGAGCCAGGCGCCGACCAAGGTCAGCACTTCTTGACGGGTGACGTCATCGGACTGCTCGATGCGTTCGAACAGCATTTGCAACTCTGCGTGTAGATCTTCTGCGTTCATGAAGAAGCCAGCATCCGAGCGCCTTTCACGCAGTAGTTCAGGCCTGAGGCCACTGCCAGAAGGATCATGAGGCAGAACACCGCGGCAAAGAAATGCGGCTCACGCGTCCATTCCAGGAAGGGCATGTGCAGTTTTTCGGGGATGTCACCGGCGGCGCCAATCGCAATCGAGATGTACACCACTTGAGTGACCATTTTGGCTTTGCCGTAGCGGTCGGCTGGGAACTGCATGCCGCGGCTTTCGACCAGGCCGCGGAGGGCGGTGACCAAGAATTCCCGGGCGATCAAAATCACCACCGCCCATACCGGCATGACCGTGAACAGATCTTCGGGACGAGCGTATTGGGTGCCGGCAGCGAGGTAGATCAAGGAGCCCAAGGTCAGAACTTTGTCGACCACGGGGTCGGCCACACGACCAAGCGCGGTCACCCAGCCGTTGCGGCGGGCAAGCCAGCCATCGAGCCAATCCGTAACCGCCGCGACCAGGAAGAACCAAAAGGCCCAAAAGGCCGGGCCGCTGACGGCAGGCGATTGGCCGAGGGCTTCGCCGGCATGGCCGCGGACATCGAGGACTTCTTCCAACCACCAGAAGGCGCCCACAGCCAGCACCAACCGCACGGCGGTGATGAGATTGGGCAGTTGGCGGATGTTCATCGGCGAGGGGGGTGCTCGCGCGGGGTTAGCGCTGCACTTCGGCAGTCAAATCGTACCCGTCTGCGGCAGTCACGCGAACCACGGGCATGGCGCCTGTGGAAAGGTTGTGCGCGGGGTCGTGGATTTTGACCAGGCCATCGACTTCGGGGGCATCGGCCCAGGTGCGGGCGAGGGCCCAATCACCGTCATTGTCGTCGACCAGGACTTGGAGATCTTTGCCGACCAGAGATTGCTGGAAATCGGCATGGATGCGCGCCTGTAGCTCCATCACACGGCGCTGGCGGTCTAGAGCTTCTTGGTGAGAGCAGCGGTCGTCGTCCTGGCCGGCGGGCGCGGTGGCTTCGGGACTGAAGGCGAAGGCGCCCAGGCGTTCAAAGCGGAATTCTTCGAGCCAGGCCAGCAGTTCCTCAAAGGAGGCCTCGTCTTCGCCGGGATGGCCAACCAAAACCGTGGTGCGCAGGGCGATGCCCGGCACCTCTTCGCGCAGACGTTTCATGATCCGGCGCACACTGTCACTCGAACCGCCACGGCGCATGCGCTTGAGCACAGGGGTGGCGATGTGCTGCGTGGGGATATCCAGATAGGGAACGACATTGTCGTGGGCGGTCATGACCTCGGTCAGGCGCCACGGGAAGCGGTTGGGGTAGGCGTACATCACGCGCAACCATTGCAGGCCATCCACCGCGGCCATGGCCTCGACCAACTCAGGCAATTCCGGCCCGCCTTTGATATCGCGGCCATAACCAGTGGTATCTTCGGCGACCATGACGATTTCACGCACACCTTGCGCCACCAAGCGCTCGGTTTCTTCCACGACTGCCGCAATCGGCTTACTCGATTGCTTGCCGCGGATCTGAGGAATGATGCAAAAGGCACATTCGTGGTCGCAGCCGTGACTTGGGCGCAAATAGGCGTAGCTGCGTGGCGTTTGCAGCAAACGCAAAAACTCGCCTTGGCCTTGCGGTGCGCGACCGCCGACGTCATCTCGAATCTTGCGGCCCTTCAACACTTCTTCGACAATGCGTGCAACATTGCTGTAGTCACTCAAGCCGAGGAAGGCATCGACCTCGGGAAAGCGCGCTTCGATGTCGGGGCGGAATTTCTCCGGCAGACAACCGGCGACAACGACGCCGCGCAGTTGGCCTTCTTTCTTGGCCGCGAGTAAGTCGCGAATCGCGCCTTCGGATTCCTCGCGTGCAGGTCCAATGAAACTGCAGGTGTTGAGAATGGCGACGTCGGCCTGATCGACGGCGCCGGTGAGCGCATAGCCCTCGGCCCCCAAGCGTCCGAGAATATTCTCGGAATCGATCAGGTTGCGTGCGCAACCAAGGTGGACCAGGGCGACGTGAATGTCACGTGCGCCGCCGGCGGCATCTACGACGCCTGCTCGTGTTGTTGTTCCCAATCTTCGAGGCTCAGAAGGACTTCGCGTGCCTTCGAGCCAACGAAGGGGCCGAGCACGCCTTGTTCCGTCATGATATCTATAAGTCGGCTTGCGCGGGTGTATCCGACGCTCAGAGCACGCTGAATTAGCGATGCCGAGCCGCGGCCACTCTGCAGAATCACGCGCACGGCGTCTTCGTAGAGCGGGTCGTCGACCTCGGAGCCGCTGCCAGCGCCTGGGCCCTTCATTTGCACCAGATCCTCGAGGAATTCCGGCTTGCCGTGGGCGCGTAGGTGATCGCACACGCCGGTGACCTCTTTGGTGCTGACGAATGCGCCCTGCCCACGAACCAGGGTGCCAGAGCCAGGCGGGCGATAGAGGAAGTCACCATTGCCGAGGAGGCCGTCGGCGCCACCTTCATCGAGCACCACGCGGCTGTCGATGCCTGTGTTCACGCGGAAGGACATACGCACCGGGAGGTTGGCCTTGATCAGGCCGGTGACGACATCGGTACTTGGTCGCTGGGTGGCGACAATCAAGTGGATGCCCGCCGCGCGTGCCTTCGCCGCGATACGCGAAATACTGGTCTCGACTTCCTTCTTCGAAGTCATCATGAGGTCGGCGAGTTCGTCGATGACGACCACGAAATACGGGATGGTGTCTGGGTATTCTTCCGGGTCGTAGGCATCGCCGAGGTGTTCCTGCAAACCCTTCGCCCCCATCGCGTTGTAATCGTTGATGTTGCGCACACCAGCCATCTTGAACTGGTGCAGGCGATCTTCCATTTGCCGCACCGACCACTCCAGCACGAATGGCGCGCGCTTCATGTCGGTCACGACCGGACAAAGCAGGTGTGGGATATCAGAGAAAACTTGCAGCTCGACCTGCTTGGGGTCGATCATGACAAAACGCACTTGTTCGGGCGTACGCGTCAAGAGCATGGTCACCAAGATGCTGTTCAAGCACACCGACTTACCCGAACCAGTGGTACCGGCAATCAGCATGTGTGGCATCTTCGCCAGGTCTTCGATCGCCGGTTTACCCAGCGTGTCGCAACCAATCACCATGGGCAACTTGTTCTTCGAGAAGTCGAGGTTGGCGCCTTCGTAGACATCTTTCAGGCGTACCGCATCGCGCACTAGGTTCGGCACTTCAATGCCGACGGTCGAACGACCAGGCAGCGGGAACACGATACGCACCCCGTGAGTACCCAGCGCAATGCCGAGGTCTTCGCGCTGCGACTTCAGCTTCTTCACGGAAACGCCTGCAGCCAACTGCACCTCGTACATGGTCAGGGTCGGGCCGCGTTCGGCGCCAATCACCTTGCCGTCGAGACCGAAGGCATCGAACACGCCTTGCAGCTTGCGCCCAAGCTTGTTGATCTCTTCGCGCTGCCCGCTGTAGTCGCCGCCTTCCCCTTCGACCAGAATGTCGGTCGGTGGCAGCGAATCTAGGCGCGGTTTCTTCTGCTTGCGCTTTGGTTTGGCCGCTGGAATGCCCTCATCGGGGTCGACTTCGGCACTGCGCGTTTCTGGCGCGACCGAAATCCCCGGAAGCTCAAACTCGTCACCCTGAGGCAGGTTCTCGGCCACCCCAGCTGGCGGTACGGGTTTCGGCTCGGGCTTGACCGCTTTCGGCTTCGGCGCTGACTTGGCTTCCTCGGCAACTTCTTCCTCGGCAACCGCCCGTGACTTCTGGCGCTTGCCACCAATCTTTACCGCCAACTCTTGTGGCTCTTCTGCTTCCGCTGCCGCGGCGGGCGCAGGAGCACCACCATCAACGGCGGCAGCTTCGGCCTTGTCATAGGTGTGGAATTGACCGCGAATGGCTTGCCAAAAACGCTTCAACCCACTTGCTGCAGCCTGCCGGCTTTCGACGGCATCTTCGGCGATGGGTTTGCGCTCGCCCCCACCCCATGGCAGGTCTTGCTGGCGCAAAGTGTCGGCACTGCGCTTGAGCGCGTCGCGAATCAAAGGCACGAAGGCCCATTCGGTGGCCATGAAGGAACTCAAGCCGACCAATAACACCATGACCACACCTAGACCGAAAGGCCCAAGCGATTCTAGTAGGGGTGGGTGAACTTGAGCGCCGATGAATCCTCCATGTCCGGCAGGGAAGCTGAGTGTGCCGGCGACGTCACCGATGGCTTGCCCAACCAGAGACAAGCTGAAGCTCAGCAACACAATGCCGACCAACTTAAATTCAGCGTAACCCGAGCTTTCGTCGCGCAGCAAACGGGCGACACCCCAGAAGGCGCCGAAGACCGGCATGACGAATGCGCCCATACCAAGGAACAACAACAGCGAATCGGCGATGTTGTAACCGAGCTTGCCACAGAGATTTTCGTGCTCCTGTTGGAAGTCAAGCAAGGCCACTAACACATAGAGTGAAGCGGCGGCGAGGACCATGCCAAAGGGCTGGCGACCGCGGCGGCCGCGCAGGGCGGAAAGTGCGCCCGCGCCGATCCAGCGCACGGCGGCGAGCACACTCATGATGGCGGTGCCAAGCCAAGTCAGGACCAGCTGCAGCCCATGGCCGAGGAACCCAATTTGGGCTCCGGCCTGATTCCGCTTGGGAGTGGAGCGACGGCGCGAAGCCGTCTTTTTGGCGGTCTTCTTGCCGCCGGAGGATCGTTTGCGCGAAGCTGCCACGACTGCGCCCCTATGGTAGACCTCGGCAGGCCCCGCTTCTAGTGCCGCGGGCTAGGAAGCCGCAGAAAGCGGCACAGCCACTACATGTGGTCCCGGTTGTCGAAAATCGTGTCTAGGAGCGTTTCGACGAGCTCTTCTTTGGGGGCTGGGCCGAGGGCTTGGCGCAGGCCATCGGCGCCGAGGAGGAGCAGGGAACTGCTTTTGGCTCCTTGCGCGGCGGGGCCATTCAGGGCGATGTAATCCACGCCCTTGCGACGCATTTTGGCCAGGGCGCTGGCCTCTTCGTACTCGGTTTCGACTGCAAAGGCGACGGCCAAACGCTTGCCCTTGTTCCGGCACAAGGTGGCGATGATGTCTGGGTTGGCGGTGAGTGCGATCGAAGGCGCTTGGTCTTCGCCGCGCTTCCATTTTTGGGCGCTCACTTCTGCCGGGCGGAAATCTGACACCGCCGCGACGGCGAATACGCCGTCGCAAGAACCCCAGTTGCTTTCACAGGCAGCGAGCATTTCGCGCGCCGACTCTACTTGCTCAACCACACGCACCGGCGGCGGTTTCAGCGCAACTGGGCCACTGATCAAAATCACATCGTGGCCGCGGCGCATCAGGGCGTCGGCCAAAGCGTAACCCATGCGACCACTGGAACGGTTCGACAAAAAGCGCACCGGGTCAATCGCTTCGCGCGTGGGACCAGCGGTGACGAGGTAGCGCGCCATGACTGCCTAAGCTTTGCCGCCAGCGGCAAGCGCGGCTTCAACCGCAGAAACTAAGTCGGGAACTTCTTGCAAGCGCCCATGACCATCTTCGCCGCAAGCAGTGTGGCCTTCGGCGGGTGCCAACAATTGCCAGCCATCTTGTTGCAGCGTATTCAAGTTGCGCTGCACGGCAGGTTGCGCCCACATTGCGGGGTTCATGGCCGGCGCAAACAAACGAGGCTTGTCACTTTCCCAAGCCAAGGCCAAGGTCGTCAGCAAGTTCGGCGCCAATCCTTGTGCTAACTGACCGATCAAATTGGCGGTGGCGGGTGCCATCAGCAATAAATCTGCTTCACGCGCCAAAGAAATGTGATCCATGCCAGATGGATCGACTCCTTGGCCGTCGAACTCACTGACCAAAGCGCTGCGCCCGGTCAAACAAGAGAATTGCAACGGCGTCGCCAACTTCGCGGCCGACGGTGTGAGCACCACTTGCACCTGATGGCCCTTGCCATGCAAAGAAGACGCCAAAGCCGCGGCCTTAAAGCAAGCGGCAGATGCGGAAACACCAAGAAGAAGATTGGCCATGGGTTAAACCTCTTGCTGCGAGTATCCCAAAATCTCTTCGACTTCGCGCAACATGCGCTCAAAGTCATCGTTGACCACCACATGGTCATAATCATGGCGTGCAGCAACCTCCTTCTCGACGATGCTCAAGCGCCGTGCCATTTCTTCTTCATTTTCGGTGCCGCGCGAACGCAGGCGATTGCGCAACACTTCCGGCGAAGGTGGCATCACAAACAAGCTCACTGTTGGCAAGCCGCTGCGGCGCAGTTGCTCAGCGCCTTGGATATCAATCTCTAGGACGATGTCCTTGCCGTCCGTTAAGGCCCTCTCCACTTCCGCACGCAGCGTGCCATAAAACCGGCCATGTACTTCGGCATGCTCCAAAAACTCACCTGCTTCCAAGCGCCTGTTGAACTCTTCGCTACTTAAGAAGAAGTAGTCGCGGCCATCGACCTCGCCTTCACGCGGCTTGCGCGTAGTCGCACTGGTGCTGAAGGAGACTTCTGGGCGAGCAACCAAGCGCCTCCACAAGGTGGACTTGCCCGATGCCGTCGGCCCGGACACGATGACCAGCTTGCCTTCTCTATTCGACATTGGCCAACTGCTCCTTGAGTTGCTGCACCACCAACTTCATGCTGACCACCAACTGACTTAACGCGTCGTCGGCCGACTTATTGCCGAGGGTGGTCACTTCGCGGTGAATCTCTTGCAACAAGAACTCCAACTCGCGCCCGAGTGCTCCCCCACCCTGCATCGTTTCTTCGAAGCGCTCAAGGTGAATGTCTAAGCGCGCCAACTCTTCTTGGATGTCTGCGCGCTCGCCCAACACTGCCAACTCGCGAGCAAGGTCAATTGAGCCGGCATCGGTCTCCGGCAATGACTCCAAAGCCTGCGCCACGCGACCTTGCAAACGCTTGGCCGCTTCTTTCTTAGCCTTGGGCTCGCGCTTGATTGCTTGTTTGACCTGACTGCGCAAACTCTTCAGTAATCGCTGCAACTCTTTCGCCATGCGCACTCCTTCCGCAGAACGAGAAAGCATCAAGGCCTCTAGAGCTTCCTTCATGGCCTGTTCACAGGCTTTGGCCACTGCGCGGGTGACAGCTTCGCTTTCCGCCTTGACCTGAAAGGCGCCGGGCAAAGCCAACAGTTCGGCCATGGTTGGCGACGCCTCAGGCAACCCCAAGGCCTTCACACTGCGCTTCCAAGAATCGCGGTAACGCTTGAGCACTTCCAGGTCGGGTTCAGCAGCGGCGGCACCGGCAACTTGAATGCGGATTTGTCCTTGCACCGAACCGCGCGTCAATCGTTTGCGCAACAGGCTTTCGAGCTTGGGCTCGAGCTCCATGCGTTCCGAAGGCAAGCGCAACTTCAACTGCAAAGCCTTGCCGTTGACCGTGCGCAATTCCACCGTCACCGAGACATGCCGCGTTTCGGCGGCGCCGCGGCCAAAGCCAGTCATGCTGTAAAGGGCCGCTGCGCTCATGAGATTACAGTCCTGGGCGACTGCCCGGTTTGATGGCGGGGCCAGCTGTGCCTGACTGACACAGCGGACATTCTTCGGCACTCCAGTTCGGAACATCGACCGCAAGACAAGCGCTGTAGGGCAACTCGCCAAAGGGAGCTGGACCACCACTGCGATTGATGATGCTGGCGGCGGAGATTTCCTTCACTCCCATTGCGCGCAGCATGGTCACGACCTCGCCGGCACTCTTGCCAGTGGTGACGACATCTTCGGCGACCAAAACGCGTTCGTCTGGTGCAATCTGAAAGCCACGGCGCAAGGCAAAGCCACCTTCAGGAGCGCGTTCGGCAAAGATGGCGCGTACACCCAACGCGCGACCTAGCTCATACGCGAAAGTCACCGCGCCCATGGCAGGGCCGACGACGACATCGAAGGGTTGCTCGCTGCCATGTTGCTCTTGCAACACCGCAGCCAAGTCGGCGCAAACCGCACCGGCGATCGCCGGATGCTGCAGTAGTTGCGCGCATTGCACGTAGCGACCGGCATGCCGACCAGAGCTGAGCAAGAAGTGACCTTTGAGCAGAGCCTTGGTTTCTTCCAGGGCAGCTTCGGTACGCGCCGCCACCGCGGCTGCGGCTGGGCTGTCGACCACGTTCATGGCCTACTGCCCGTCGACAGGAGGAGCGCCCGCGCCGTCGACAGCGCCAGCACCTGCGCCTTCCGGCTGCTGGATGTTTTCGTTGAGCTCCAACACCGATCCCTCGGTGCCGTCCCCGGTCGTCCAGTGAATGGACATGGCGGAAAGCATGAAGATGCCGAAGAGCAAGAAAGTGACCTTGTTCACGCCACCGGCGCGCACGCCGAAAGTCTCGGCGCCAGCGCCACCAAGGGCGCCACCGAGGCCGCCGCCTTGTCCCTCTTGGACCAAAATGACCAAGATCAGGAACAGTGCGGAGAGGAAGAACAGGGTGTAGAGGAGGAAAGTCATCGCTGGGTGCGGGGTTGGCAGGAGCCGACGCTAGTTGGCGGCGTCGAGAATGGGACCGAAGTCATCGATCGAAAGGGAAGCACCTCCGACCAGCGCGCCATCAATGTCGGGCTGGGACAGAAGTTCTGCGGCGTTGCCGGCTTTCACCGAACCACCGTAAAGGATAGGCATCGCTTGCGCTGATGCCTCGTCGAAAATCTCGGCAATCAAGCGGCGGCATTCGGCGTGAGCCTCTTGCGCCATTTCTGGAGTTGCTGTTTCGCCGGTGCCGATGGCCCAAACTGGCTCATAAGCCACGGTCACGCGCGAGGCATGCTCGGGCTTGACCACTTTGAGTGCGCGCATTTGGCGAGCCAACACGCGGAAGGTGTCATTGGCCTCGCGCTCGGCCAAGGTTTCGCCGACGCAAAGCATGACGTCGAGCTTGGCGCGCAAGGCAATCTTGACCTTTTCGCGCAGCATGTCTTCGGACTCACCAAAGACGTGGCGACGCTCGGAGTGGCCAACCATGACCACCTGAACCCCCATGTCACGCAACATGTATGGCGAGATTTCGCCGGTAAAGGCGCCCTCCTTTTTGCCGTAGCAGTTTTGCGCGCCAAGAATCACGTTGCTGCCCTTGAGATTACGGCGCACGTGATCGAGATGAACGAAGGCAGGGAATACAGCGACCTTGCGATTGCCGTTTTCGCCCTGGTGTGCTGCAACACCGCGCGCCAAAGCCGAAGCCTTGCGCTTGGTCAGGTGCATCTTCCAGTTGCCTGCGAGGTATGGAGTTCTAGACATTGTGAGAACGGCCTGCCTCGACCGAAGGCGACGACAGGTCTTGGGGGAGTTCGAGTGTGCGGCCAACGGCCTCGAGCACGCGGGCAACTTGCGGCTGCAAGTCGCGGAAGTGAGTCAACGGCAGCGCTTGCGAGGCATCGGACCAAGCGGCTTGCGGATGCGCATGCACTTCGACTAAGAAGCCGTCGGCGCCGGCTGCAGCGGCAGCAAGCATCATGGACGGGACCAAAGAGGCGACGCCGGTGCCATGGCTGGGGTCGACGAACACCGGCAAACCTGCGCGCGCTTGTAGTGCTGGGATGGCCGATAAGTCGAGCACATTGCGCACTGCGGGATCAAAGTGCCGCAGACCGCGCTCGCACAGCATGATTTCTGGTGCACCGCCCAAAGCAACATACTCTGCGGCGTACAAGAACTCTTCGAGTGTGGCGCTCATGCCACGCTTGAGCAATACCGGCTTGCCGGCGCGACCAACTTCTTTGAGCAACGCACTATTACTCATGTTGCGCGAACCAATCTGCAGCATGGATGCGTGTTCCGCCACAATATCCAAATCGCGTGGGTCGAGGACCTCGGTCACAATCGGCAAACCACTTTGCGCCGAAACGCGCGCCAAGGTTTCCAGGCCGGTGCGGCCTAAGCCTTGGAAAGAGTAAGGCGAGGTGCGTGGTTTAAAGGCACCACCCCGAAGGGCGACCGCGCCGGCATTACGTAAGGCGACGGCGAGCTCCAACAACTCGTCTTCCTCTTCCACCGAGCATGGTCCCGCAATCATGCGTACCGCTGGACGCGCGCCGCTCATGGGGGCGGGCAACACTTGGGGACGGGCATCTTCGCGACTGACCATGGCCACACCGGACCAAGCCGCGAGCGCGTCTAGATCTGCAGGCGATAGGTTGCCATGCAGGTAGAGCACCTCTGCGTCAGCAGAGATGGTGGCGAGTCGGCACTCGCGCACCTCGGCCCACGCACTGAGCTCAGTCAGCAGGGCGACGCGCGCATCGGGCGACAGGGAATCGAGGCGGAGTTGGTACACCTGAGAAGGGTGTGGCAGGCCGAAGCACTGCGTCTATTGTCCGTCTAGGCAAGGATTGCCAGGCGAAAAATGGCGGGAAATCATAGGTTTTCGGCGATTTTTCGTCAATGATTTGCCCGAAATTCCGGATTCCCCCTATTCTTTTAGGCCATGCTTGGCGCGCTCAACCCTTTCCAGGCTCGCGGATGAACCGCGCTGCCAAAGAAGCCCTTGAAAATCAGCGGCTACACCCAGCCGCCAGCCACTCGGGGCAGTCGGCGGGTCGCGCCTTCGAAGAGAAGCCCGACGACTGGCGCACGCGCTTCGAGCGCGACCGTGACCGCGTCATTCACTGCTCGGCTTTTCGCCGTCTGATGTACAAGACTCAGGTCTTTGTGAACCACGTCGGCGATAACCAGCGCACCCGGCTCACCCATTCCCTGGAAGTGGCCCAGGTCTCGCGCTCTTTGGCAAGTGCCTTGGACATGAACGAGGCTTTGTGCGAAGTGGTCGCGCTTGGCCATGACCTCGGTCATCCGCCCTATGGCCACTCCGGAGAAGTGCTCCTGAATGAGCAAATGGCCGATTTCGGCGGCTTTTCGCACAATAAGCAGTCGGTGCGCGTGGTCGAGATCCTGGAGCGACGCAGCCCGGATTACCGCGGCCTGAACTTGACCGCCGAGACCCTTTCCTGCCTACGCAAGCACGAAGAAGTGATCGATCCGGGCAGTGGCAAGCGCCTACGTTTCCCCTTGCTCGAAGCGCAGTTGGTCGATTTGGCCGACTCTACGGCCTATCACTACCACGACGTCGACGATGGCATCCGCGCTGGCATTTTGGATCCGGTGCAAATGCAGTCGGATCTCGCAATTTGGGCGATGGCGGTTGAGGAGACCAAACGTCGGCATCCGCAGGAAGAGCAGGGGCACCTGCTGTGGAAGCGGTCGGTGAATGAGCTCCTGGGCATGGCGATTGGTGACATCGGCCGAGAATCGAGTCGGCGCTTGGCCGAGGGCAATCCGCAGAGCCCGATGGAAGCCCAATCCGCGGAGCGCCGGCTCATCGGGCATTCCGAGGCCTTCGGCAGCATGGTCGCCGAACTGCACAAGTACCTGTACCAGCAGATGTACTTCAATGAGAAGGTCAACTGGCATATCCGCCGCGCCGCCGAACTCCTGGGCAAGGTCTTCGACGCCCTCATCGCCAAGCCGGACCGCGTTCCGGAACGCTTCTTTGAAACCGCTGAAACGCCAGAGCGGGCGGTATGTGATTATGTCCAGGGCATGACCGACCGTTATGTCGACGCGATTGCCAAGGAACTGGGCGTCCTGCCCGCTTACTAGCCCCTGGCCTTGTTTTCTGCTCTCCAGTTCGCCCTCTTTGCCCTGTGGATCGCGGCTTTTGTGCCCAATTTCTCGGAGCGCTGGGACGAGGCCACCGGCAAGAAAAAGAGCAAGGACAAAGATGGGCAGGTCATTTCGCTGGCCCTGCTCCTGCTCACAGGATGGATGGCGCTGTGGATGTTCCGCTATCTGGTTAGGCTCCTGTTTTAAGCCTCGGTGCGCATCCAACGCGGCGGCTTCAGCACGAGCTGTCCACTTTCCTGGGCGAGAGTGTCTTGCAACCAACCATGCATGATCTGAATCGCGCGATGAGCAGCCGTTTCTAGGTCTTGGCCCTCTGCCAGCAAACATGCGATTGCTGAGGACAGGGCGCACCCGGTGCCATGAATTTCGGTCGCACCAGCTAGGCGCGAATGGGTGATTTCGATTGGCTCCTGCCCCGATTGCAGCAAGATATCCGTCACCGCCATGGTGCTGGCATGCCCGCCTTTAACTAAGCAGGCGCCGGCTCGACGGTAAGCCAGCTCGGCAAGGGCGAACTCGGTCTGGTTTGGCGTGACCACCGTGACCAAGGGCAGCAAAAGTTGCCACATCAGTTCTTGGCCGCGCTTGCTGTTCAAAGTCACACCTTCCTTGGCGCGACTCGCCAGCGTTACCGGGTCTAACACGATGGGAAACTTCCCGACCCATGGCTCGAGCATTTCGGCGACGGCTTCGGTGAGGAGTTCATCTCCCAAAGCACCCAGCTTGACAGCGCGAGGTTCTGCTTCGAGCGCGGCGAGCAGGTCATCGGCGAAAGTGCGCAAACGACGCGGCGTGGCTTGCTGCAAACCCTGCTCATTCTGCACGGTATCTACGGTCACAACCGTGAGTGGCTCCATGCCAAAGGCACGTACCACACGGGCATCCATCTGCACGCCGGCACCCTGTGCGGGATCACTCCCTCCAATACACAAGACCTTCGGCGGCGATTTGCCCATGCCCTACTCTACGGACGAGAACGCACGCCGCACCATGATTCCGCGCGGTTTAGTCTTCGCGGGTGATGAAGTCGGCCATGATGTTGTAACCGCAATCCACATAAAGGATTTCACCGGTCACTCCCGAAGCCATATCACTCAACAAGAACAGCCCAGCCTTACCGACGTCTTCCCCGGTCACGTTGCGGCGCAGCGGTGCGGCCACCTGCTGGATGTCGACCTTGTCTTTGAAACCCTTCACCACCGAGGCGCTGAGGGTTTTGACCGGTCCTGCACTAATCGCGTTGACGCGCACGCCGGAAGGCCCGAAATCATTGGCCATATAACGCACACTCGCTTCGAGCGAGGCTTTGGCCACGCCCATCACGTTGTAACTCGGAACCGCACGCACGGCACCGAGGTAAGTCAGCGTGAGTAGCGAAGCACCGGGGCGCAACATGTTCTCGGCCTCGCGCGAGATCGCCACAAAACTAAAGGTGCTGACATCGTGGGCGAGGCTAAAGCCATCGCGCGAAGTGTCTAAGAAACGGCCCTGCAAGTCATCGCGCTTGGCGGTGGCAATGGCATGCACGATGAAATCCACTTCAGGCATGCGCGCGCGAATCTCTTCGAAGGCGCGCTTGATGTCGCCATCGGAACTGACATCGCAAATGATCGGCTGCCCCGCGTTCAGGCGTTCGGCCAAAGGCCCCACCCGACGCAAAAAGCGTTCGCTCGCCACCGAAAGCAATAACTCCGCACCTTGCTCATGCGCCTGCTGGGCAATGTGCCAAGCGAGACTGTGCTCGTTGGCGACACCGAAGATGATTCCTTTTTTTCCTTTGAGGAGCATGGTTGTGGAGCGATCACCAAGACCGCGGCGGACGGAGCGCCAACGGGGGTTAGCGCGCCGTCGCCATTGTCGCGTGGGGCAAGGCCAGACTCAACTCAGAAAGGAGGCCAGTGGCTCCGAGGCCTAGGCGCGGCCAAGGTAGTTGCGGCGGAATAGGCGATGGGCCAGCAGCGATGCCAGCAGGGCGAATAGCCACAGCACCCCCACCGAGGCCTGAATGCCGCTGTCGCCCAGAGATTGCGCCTTCCAGAATAGGTCTTGGAAGCCGCTGACTGACCAATGATTGATGGTCATGCGCATAGCCACCTCGATGGCGGCTGGCAGGTCGAGCATCTGCAGCGGGAACCAAGAGCCACCGAGGCAAGACATCACCAAGATAATCAAAGTGCTCATGCCTTCGGCTTGCTTCGGCGTTTTCGCCCAAGAGGCGATCAGTAGACCGAAGGCCGATGCCGCCGCCACCGTGCTCAACATGAGCACGAAGAGGGTTAATGGGTCTCGCCAGATCCCGATGCCAAACAGCACCTCCCCCACGGCGAACAGCAACATGATCTGAATCATGCCGACGACCATGGTCGAGAGCGCTTTCCCGAGCAAGATGGACCCGGGGGGCATCGGCAGGCTGAGTAGCCGGCGCATGGTTCCTTCATCGCGCTCGCGCAGCAAGGTGGTGGCTGCGGCGGTCAGGCCAAACAGCACCATCATGACGGCGATGCCGCCGACGGCTTGAGCTTGTGCGTAGGAGACGTCTTCATCGCGCTCCGGTGGCGCATGGTCTTCGGTGGCGACTAGACCCTCGCCCTGCATCACCCCCTGGAACATTTGGTATTGGTCTTGGCTCACCTGCTCCATGCCCTGAATCATGACTTCGGGCGTTCCGGCATCGCGCATTTGCTTGGCCATCATGGAAGTGAAGACGCGGCCTTCGGTAAGTTCACCAAGAGCCTGCACCACGCCGATGCGCGCAAGCTGACTTTCCATTTGACGACCGGGGTCGCGCACCAGAGTGAGTGGTGCCAATTCGCTGTGGGCGATTGCATCGGCGAAACCGTTGCCGACGATCAGGGCGAGGTCGGTGTCACCGTCGATGACTCTTTGGCGCAGTGTGGCGGCATCATAAGGTTCATCTTGCAAAGTGCCGTCTTCCAGCAAGCGTGGGCGCACGCGAAGCATGGGTGATTCCCGCAACAGAGCGACGAAGGCTTGGCTGGATTCGCTTTGGTCTTCATCGGCGACCCAGATGCTGGCCTGAGCCATCGGACTGGAGCCGCCATCACCGCTCATCAAGCCCATCAAATAACCAAAGATGGTGACGAGGGAAATGGGCAGCAAAAAGCCGAGCAACATGCCCGTGCGATCACGGAAGAACAGGCGCAAATCTTTGCGCGCTAGGGCGACGGCGGCGGGGAAAAAGTTCATCCGTCGCGCAGGCTCCGTCCGGTCATGTGTAGGAAGACATCTTCTAGGGTCGAACCTGAAGGAAGCTCTGCTTGCGCGGTAAGCTCCTCATGCGTGCCGCAGCCAAGAGACTTGCCTTCATTCATGATCAAAATGCGCTGACATAAACGCTCGGCCTCTTCCATGTAATGGGTGGTGTAGACCAGGGTGCGCCCTTCGCTCGCGAGACTTTCCAGGGTTTCAAAGATGTGGTTTCGCGACTGCGGATCCACGCCCACGGTGGGTTCATCGAGAAACAACACTGGCGGTTGGTGGACATCGCCCACGGCAAGATTGAGTCGCCGCTTCATGCCGCCAGAAAATTGGTCGACGCGATCATCGGCGCGATCTTCCAGGCCCGCCAAAGCCAGGCCGCGATCAATCGCGGTACCTCGTTCTCCTGCGTTCAATCCAGCAAGCTCGCCAAAGAAGGCCAAGTTTTCCCGAGCAGTCATCCCTTCATATACCGCCAAGTCCTGGGGCACCAAGCCAAAGCTGCGACGCACGGCCAATTCCTTCGCCGGCCGAACTGCCTTACCCTGAACTTCAATCGTTCCCGTCCAGCCATCGCCTAGGCCGGATAGACAGGCCAAAGTGCTGCTTTTGCCAGCACCATTGGGCCCGAGCAATCCAAAACACTCTCCTTGCTCAATCGTGAACTCCAAATGATCCACCGCAAGGCGTTCGCCATAGGATAGGCACAGTTGCTTCGCTTGAATCATTCGCTATAGATGCCCTCTTCTGCGATGCGCTCCTCGAGGAAGTCATGGAACTCATGGTCGCGGTCCATATCACTCGAAACTGGGAAGGTCCAAGGCGTATCCTCGGCATCGACCACCCTGAGGTAGGTGTCGCGGAAGAAGGACTCAGAAAAATCCGCGCCGACCGCTTGCAGCTGGGAGTACGGCAAGATCACCGCCGGCGGATTCCAATCTTCGACATAAAGAATGAGGTTGCGGTCGGTCAGCATGTACATGCCGCCTTTGATATCGACGATGGCGTCGGAATAGAAATACTTCAGCTCTTCGCCATCCTCGAGCAAGTCCAACTCGCGGATGGTATCCAGAAAGCGATCTTTCACTTCGTGCCCATATTGCACGTGAATCTCCGGCCCCATGGTGCCGACATACATACCTACGGTCACCAAGATCACTCCGATGATGCCAACCGTAATGCCAAGACCAATCAGAACCTTCTTCATTTAGGCCCCAGTCTAGGCATGCCGGATTGGCTTAGGGCAGCTGCGCTGCTTTTTCCTCTAGCAAGATTTGCATATTGCGCCTTCTCCAATCCTCAAGACGAGGGTCATTCAGGGATAATTCCTCCAGGGGATCAAAAGACATGAGGTAGTAACCGAGCTCATGGCCTCCTTCTCCCTTCCCATAAATGAAATCAGAATTGGGGTTGTGCTGGCGGATGACATCATCGATGACCATCCACGAAAGGGTATCCGGAATCAGCCAGCGGTTAGTCATCACGCTTTCCTTGACTCGTAGAACCAAATCCGCTGAAAGAGCGTCCGGATGCTCCGATATAAACTCCATTAATTCAAGCCAAGCGAAAGAGGGCGGCTCGCCCAAAGAGAGCAAGGTCACATACTGCCCCCAGATAGGGTGATCACCGCCAAGCAAATCTAAAAGTATCGATAGGAACTCAACGCTACCGACAGAGTCAGAAAAGAGATCTCTTTCCGTTTCTTTGACAACTAAATAGGGATCCCAATCTAAAAAATCTTGCAGAGCATCTTGCGCTCCCTCCGATAAATCTTCTAGGCGAGTTCCAGGCTTCAGCTGTACATTTCCAAAGTCATTGTATTTTTCCAGCCACTCCCAGGCCTGCATACTGCGGAAAAGCTCATAAGACAAGCGGCTCCAGTGCCGTTCCCCAGCTGCAAAATTATGCATGGCAAGCACATCCTCATGCTTCGCCAAATATTCGTCTACGGCATCCGCAAATTCTTGTTCTGGAGTATCCACCAGTAGAACCACGGCATCCATCGGCGATGGCGCACAACTCAAGACGACCATGCTTGCCAAGGCGAGAAAGAAGAGGCGGACCATAGATGGCAGATTAGCATGAGTCGCTAGAATCCGCGGGTGCAGCCGCCGCAGCAAGACTGGCGACCGCTCGAGGCGCTACTCGGGCATGACTTCCGCGACCATGGGTTGCTGGAGCTTGCGCTGACTCATGCCAGTCGCGAAACCGAGCACAATGAGCGCTTGGAGTTCTTGGGCGACGGCATCTTGGACCTCGTCGTGAGTTTGTTGCTATTTCAGCGGTTCCCCAAAGCACGCGAAGGAGAACTCACAGAATGGAAGGCGCTATTGGTCTCTCGCGAAACCTTGTCGCGCGTCGGCGAGCGACTCTCCTTGGAACAGTGGTTACTTCCGGGCGAGCATCTACGTCAACGCGGAAGCTTGCCGCGCTCACTGTTGGGCAATGCCGTCGAGGCGCTGCTTGCTGCGGTCTATCTCGATTGCGACGAAGCCGATGCCCTGCCCACCTGCCGCAAACTTGCCGAGCAATGGCTTGGCGGGGAACTTGCTCGGTTACCGCAAAGTCAAGAACGCAAGCAAGCCAAACAGTTGCTGCAGAACTGGGCGCAACAAAAAGGCAGCCTGCCGATTTATGTGCTGACCGATTTTCACGATCACCCCGACACCCAGGCCTTTCAAATTGCGGCCGAGTGGCGTGGGCGTCGATTCCCCGGCGCATGGGGTGCAAGCAAGAAAGAAGCGGAACGCCGCGCCGCCTGGGAAGCGATCCTGCTGTTGCGCGCGGAAGGTCGGTTCTAAAGAGGATTACAATAGAATCTGAGCTTCGGAATCTCTGATTCGCTTCACAATTCTCTGTTATTCTATTCTTATGACCTCTTAACAACTATTTGAGCACCATTTACAACTCCAAAAAATCCAGTTCTTCGTGTCCCTCTCTGCCGTATCCTGCGCTCTAGCTCTCCTTGTTCAAGGCCAGCAGCCGGAGATTGATTGGGTGGTCAAGGACACCCTCTTGCCACTCGAGGGACCCAATGAAAAATCCTTTAACTGGCATGGCCGTCATCCCTTTGGGGATTGGGACAAAGATGGGCGCACAGACACTCTTCTTGAGGGACGATGGATTCCTAAGCCTGGATTTGGGCAATATTTGGTGAATCACCTCGTTCTTGAGCTAAATCCCACTTCCTCTTTGAGGTGGTCTTCGAAAACCCAATCCAGTGCTGGAGCACATCTTTGGGGTCTGCTGCAATCACCACTTGGGCCACGTCTGATTGTGTTTGATCACACCCCGCAAGGCACCCAACAACTCGCCCTCGGCCTTCCAGAGTTGGACCTTGTCGGAGTAACTACACCTCCAACAAATCTTCCTGGAGGCTTCCCTGATCCCGGATTCATGGAGGGATTGGCTCCTTGTGGCGACACCGATGGAGACGGATATGAAGATTTCTTTTGGTCGAGAAGCCAAACCGTTGGACTGGGGGAGGTTTATTTTGGACTTTGCGACGGCGCATCCTTAGATGGCAATCAGGGTTGGACCCATGCTGAGTATGGCTCTGGTGGGGGTGCCGTCTCCTGGGAGCCAGAAAAGATGCCCGATTTTTCTGGCGACGGCATTTCTGATTTTCTCGTAGGAACCGTGCGCGTCCTAGGCGTTGGAATCTCCGAGCATTCTTGGTTTCTATTATCAGGCGCCGACGGTTCCACGATTTGGAGGCAAGACGGAGGCGTCGGAACACTGGTTCATGGCCCAATGATCGGCCCTGACCTTAACGGCGATGGTTCTCCGGACGCCGCGCTCTGGGAACAACATCACCTGCGACTAATCTCTCCAACGGATGGAGCTGAGATATGGAAGACTCCATGGACCGTTATCGAGCAGGCACTTGCTCCCAGCTGGTCCTTGCAGGAGACAGCCATCGGGGAGAATACCTTCTCAAAGGGATTGAAATCAACGGACCCCACCACAATCATTCAGCCCTTCTTGCAGACTGAACTTTCCACACTTGCGGCCTCCATGGACTTTGCCATCTTCTCGGCAAACGATGGAACACTGCTCGGCACTGCTAGTGCACCGGCAGACCTTTCGCCTTGGGATTCCAGTATCCCCCTCAACGGCGATGTATTCATGTCCTATTTTCCTTCACCCTACGGTGATTTCGACAATGATGGATTGATGGAATACAGCGTTTGGGTTGCGGACAAGGCCAATTCTCCACCTTGGGCGGCAGCGGGAAGCATCAGCAATTACTCCAAGCGCCTCGTCATTCTCGGCCAGCGCACTCTGTTCACCGAAGAGACTCACGATGTCCTGACGCCCACTCCCGTCACCTTTAATCTCATCTGTCCTTCCGGGCCGGGAAAAGATTTTGTGGTGTTGCTCTCTACTCAATTCTCTGAGCGCAATGGCCTGACCTTTGGCCATTGGAAAACCTATCTCGGTGCATCAAGTGCTCTCGACCTAACACTGCGCAGCCGCGCCCTTTCCGGCACTCTCGATGCAGAAGGCCAAGGTTTCACCTATGCCATGGTGCCGCCAAACCCAAACCTCATCGGTCAAACGCTGTACTCGCGCGGCCTAATTTTAAACCCCGCTGGCAGCGCCGACCCACTTTGGTCGGTGACCTCTCTCGGTCAAACCTTGCTCCAGTAAGGAGGGAATTTTCAAGCTAATGTCGTTCACTACCGCCTGTCTCGCTACCTGCCTTTTTCTTCAAGGCCAGCAGCCGGAGATTGATTGGGTGGTCAAAGACACCCTTCTACCCCTAGCCGGTCCCAGCGATGAAGCATTTGAATGGGGAGCTCGCCATCCCTTTGGAGATGTTGGGGGCGATTATCAACCCGATACGTTAGTTGGCGGGCTTTGGATTCCGCCTCCAGGGTCTGGAATGCAAGGCATTTTTCATCTTGGCTTGAGCACTACGCTTCAGACCACTCAGGGTTTTTCTTCCTCAATATTTCGCCACGGAGGCGGACACGATTGGGCCCTCCTTCAAACTCCTTACGGCCTACGCTTTTTGGGATTTGGCTCCACCTCAGTTCGCGGTAGCGCCCTCCTTGCCGTTAGTGTTCCGGACGGGGAGGTGGTTGGAAAGGTTGTTGCTCCAACCAACTTACCTGGCGGAGTTCCGGATCCAACATTCATGGAGATTCTTGCCCCTAGCGGCGACACAAATGGGGATGGGTTTGATGATTTCTTTTGGGGAACAACCCTAAGTGTTGGGCCGGGCTACGCATATTTTGGACTAGGCGATGGCGCTTCCCTTACAAGTCGATGGACACATGCTGAAATCGGCTCAGCCCTCCCAAGCGTCACCTGGGAAGCCAACCCAATGCCTGACCTTACCGGGGATGGAGTACCAGATTTTTTGGTGGGTACCGCTCGGTTTGTTGGGATTGGTATGTTTGAGCATTCTTGGTTCCTCCTATCTGGCGCCGACGGAGCGATTGTTTGGCGAGAAGATGCTGGTGGCCCAATCGCTGAAGGTGCAATGATTGGGAAAGACCTAAATGGCGACGGCTTCCCGGAGGCCGCCCTCTTGGAAGCGGATTTCCTCCGATTAATCTCGGCCAATAATGGAGTCGACATTTGGAAAACTCCATGGACCGTACTGTCTCAGTCGCTAAATCCTGGTTGGGAATTGACACAGATCTCCCTCGGAGAGCAAACCTTTTCCAAAGGATTGATGGCCACAGATAGCACAAAGATTGTTAGGCCATTCTTACAAACAGAGCTATCGACCATGGCGGTTTCAATGGACTTTGCCATCTTCGACACCAGCGATGGCGCACTCCTTGGTACTGCCAGTGCACCCCAGGACCTTTCACCTTGGGATGCCGCCATTACCCTAAATGGCAGCGTGTTGATGTCTCAATTTCCTTGGCCCTACGGCGACTTCGACAATGATGGCTTCATGGAGTACAGCGTTCTTGCTCGGGACAAGGCGAACTCCCCCGCCTGGGCAGTAGCGCTTGGCATGAGCAATTACTCGCAGCGCCTCGTCATTCTCGGCCAGCGCACTCTGTTCACCGAAGAGACTCACGATGTCCTGGCGCCCACCCCGGTAACCTTCAACCTCATCTGCCCCTCAGGTCCGGGAAAAGATTTTGTGGTGCTGCTTTCGACGGCTTTCTCCGAAAGGCATGGTTTGAACATCGGCCATTGGAAAACCTATCTCGGTGCATCAAGCGCTTTGGACCTAACGCTGCGCAGTCGCGCCCTTTCCGGGACTCTCGACGCAGAAGGCCAAGGCTTCACCTATGCCATGGTTCCTCCGAACCCAAATCTTATCGGCCAAACTCTTTATTCGCGCGGCTTGATCCTGAACCCCGCTGGTAGTGCAGACCCGATTTGGTCGATGACCTCTCTCGGTCAAACCTTGCTTCAGTAAGAAAGATCGGCAAGTAAGCCGCGACGCACCGCAGGCCACTCGCTTTGCAAAATCGAAAACACGACGGTGTCGCGATAGCTGCCATCGGGATCGCGCCGATGCTGGCGCAATACACCGTCTTGCTTTGCGCCCAAACGTTCGATCGCTCGCCTAGAAGCGCGGTTATGCCAGTGGGTGCGAAACTCCACCGCAATCGCGCCGCGGTCTTCAAAGGCATGCGTCAACAATAGTTGTTTGCATGCCGCGTTGACAAAAGTCCGTTGCACGCTCTTGGCTAACCAGGTGTAGCCAATCTCGACGCGTTGGTTGTCGTCGTCGATGTGACAAAAGCGCGTGCTACCCACCACACGCCCACCATCCTGCAAGCGAATCACAAAAGGCCGGGCGGTTCCAGCGGCTTCCATCGCCACGGCTTGCTCTAAACCCTCTGCATGCTCTGGCCGCATGGGCTCCAGGCGAACGCCCTAGCCCTCGAGGGTGATTTCTTTCAGCCATTGGGAACTCATTTGCCGATATCCAACCGAAACAGTGTAGAGAAGCGAAACTTCCGCTGCCGCTCGGGGTTTCACCCCCACCCCACGACGCACCATGACCCTACTCCTCCCACTCCTCCTTGCCGTTGCGGCGCAAGAGCCAGCGCCTTCTCAAGCTACCGTAGTGCAAGAGCAGGCTGCGCCCACGCGAATCCAATGGTTCGGCACTCTGGAGCAGGGCTTGGCCGAAGCCAAACGCACCAATCGTCCGATCATGATGAGCGCTGCCGCTCCCAGCTGTGGTGGTATCGCCGGCGAGTGGTGACCCGGCAAGCAAAATTCAGACAGAGATTTTCTGTTCGACGCCACGGTCGTGGCGAACTCGCGAGATTGGGTTTGCGTCCGCTTAGCGAGCTATGAAGAAAAGGAAGAAAGCGAATACCTGACCCAGCTTTACCGCGGGCGCACCGGCCTGCTCAACAACACCACCTTTGCGCTCCTGGCGCCAGACGGCGAAACCTTGCTCGCTCCTTCCGGGCGTGGACCTCAGTTCGTCTTAGGCAAGCGCGGCAACCCAGATCAACAGGCGGCACCCGAAGATGTGATTGCCTTTGCCGAGGTTCTGGCGACCAAGGCCAAGGACTATGACCACAAAGGTGATTTGGCCTTGCTGCCAGAAGCACTCGATGTCCGCCGTGCCCTGGTTGTCGCCGCCTGCGACAACCAACCTTTAGTGGTCTTGTACGCGGAGTCCGATCAAGCTCGGCACAAAGCCAAAGCGCAACTTGCCGAACTGGCTTGGAGCGAGAAGTTCGTGGGGCGCATGCAGTACATCGTGGCGACTTCGCGCGAGGAGCTGGGCCAGATTTCAGGTTTGCCCAAGGGTGATTTTGTCGCCATCATCGAGCCAGGTCAGTTTGGCTTGGAGGGAAAGGCACTTGGCGTCTTAGGCGTCGCCGAAGAGAAAGCCGATGTCGCGAAGCTCCTGCGCAAAGGGCTCAAAAGCTATCGCCGCAAGGACTTGCCAAGCCGCGAGCATCGGCAAAAAGGGCGGCGCGCCGACGCCACTTGGGAGACGGTGCTGCCGGTCACCGACGAAGGCAAACCGCCCCAACGTGGCGATGCCCCGGCGCGGGATTAATCGCGTAAACTACGCGCCATGGCATCGCGTGGTCCTGCAACGGGGGCGCGGTCAAAGGCGAAAAAGAAGGCGGATCCCGCCACCCCTTTGGCGCCGATTGCGCTGCTGCGAGCCACCCCGTCCTTCCACGACCTGACCGCCCGCTGGCGCGATCAGGCCGCGGGTTCATTGCATTGGGGCGGACTGTGGGGCTCCTCGAAGGCGCTGTTGAGCCTGGCTCTAGGTGCGGAGCTCGACCAACCCATGCTGATCGTGGTCGCCGACGCCAAGGCGGCGGCACTGGCCATGGACGACCTCGAAGCCTTTGGCCAGGCCGCCTTGTCCTTCCCAGCGCGGGAGAGCAGCCTTGGCACCGAAGCTCAAGTGTTGCGCGAGCGCCATCACGCCATGCACCTCGCTGCGCGCGAGGGCTTCAAAGGGTTTTTGGTGGCTCCCATTGCCGCTTTGGTGCAAGCCGTTCCTCCCGACGCCGCCGCCGAAGGCCAGGCCGAGGGCGATGCCGAGCTGCTGAGCCTAGATCTCAAAGAAGGACAGCAACTCGATGCCGACGAGTGCGCGCGGCACCTGATTGCGGCCGGCTTTGAACGCGTTCCGGCCATCACCGCAGCCGGTGAGTTTTCCCGCCGTGGCGACATCTTGGACTTTTACGCGCCGGCCCTGGGCGAACCGCTGCGCCTGGAGTTCTTCGATGAGGAACTCGAGAGCATTCGCGTGTTTGATCTGGCGACCCAGCGCACGCGCCATATCTTGCGGGAAGTGCTGGTGCCCCTTACCCAAGAGCTGGGCGAGGTCGCTGGCGCCGAGGAACTGCTCCCGCTAGATCGCTTACCCGGCGCCATGAAGGTGATTGCTTGGGAGCCCGCCGCGATTGATGAGCGCCGCCAACAACTGCGCTTCCATGGGGGTGAGGCAGTGCGAGCCCTGAAGCGTTTGGAAGAGCAGTGCGAAAGCCGCGGCCAACTCGAGCTGGCCACCCTGCCTGGAAACGATGGCACCCTGACCACCCTATCGGTAGAGGAATACTGCCAAGGTGTGGTCGAAGGCTCCACTCTGTTGGCGCAGCGCGCGGTCGATGGCGAACAAGCCCTGGTGCTGTGCTCCACCGATGCCGAATCGGATCGCCTGCGCCAGATTCTGGAAGACCAACACCAAGCGGCCGATGCTCTCGACATTCGTCCGGGCGGCCTCGACCGCGGCTTCCGTTTGCCCGAAGCGCGCATGACGGTCCTGCATCACCGCGAGTTCGTTCCGGGTCATGGGCGACATCGGCCGAAACCGCGTGGGCGCCGCGAACACCAAACCGAGCAGCTGGACACGGTGATGGCGCTCAAGCCTGGAGATTTGGTGGTGCACGCCATCCATGGTCTGGCGCGTTTCCGCGGCCTCGACCGTGCCGCTCGCGAGGGCAACCAAGATGTGATTCTGCTTGAATTCGGCAATTCTGCCGAATTGCGTGTGCCCGCGAGCCGCGTCGACCTGGTGGAACGGTATATCGGTGCAGGAGGCGGCGCCCCAGAGCTCGACAAGCTGGGGTCGGGCTCCTTCAGCAAGCGCCGCGACAAGGTGGCGGCTGCGGTCGAGGACATGGCCGCCGACATGCTCGACATGCAAGCCGCGCGCCAAGCCCAGCCAGGCTTTGCTTTCCCCGAAGCCGGCGAAGACCAGCGCGCCTTCGAGGCTAGCTTCCCGTGGGAAGACACTCCGGACCAAGCCACCGGAACGCGCGAACTGCATGCCGACCTTTCGCTGCCGCGGGCGATGGATCGCCTGCTCTGCGGCGATGTTGGTTACGGCAAGACTGAACTCGCCGCACGCGCCGCCTTCCGCGCCATCCACGCAGGCAAGCAGGTCGCGATTTTGGTGCCGACGACCGTCCTTGCCGAACAGCACTACCAATCGTTATCACAACGCTTCGCCGACTGGCCGGTCGAGGTCGAGATTCTGTCGCGCTTCGTCAAGCCTGCGAGGCGCAAGCAAACCATTGCTGATCTTGCTGCCGGCAAAGTCGATTTGGTCGTCGGCACCCACCGTTTGCTTTCGCGCGATGTCTCCTTTGCTGACCTCGGTCTGGTCATCATCGATGAGGAACAGCGTTTCGGCGTGCGCCACAAAGAGACCCTGAAGAAGAAGCGCGCGCAGGTCGATGTGCTCACGCTTTCCGCCACGCCGGTGCCGCGCACGCTGCACATGGCGATGGCTGGCATCCGTGACATCACTTCTTTGTCCACGGCTCCCGTCGGCCGCCAGGAAGTCCATACCGAGATTCGCTACGACGATGAAAAGAGCCTGATGCAAGAGGCTTTGAAGCGCGAACTCGCGCGCGGTGGCCAAATCTTTTACTTGCACAATCGCGTCAAAACCCTCGATCGCGAGGCCGAGAGGCTACATCGGCTGGTTCCGGAAGCGCGGATTGTGACCGGGCATGGGCAGATGGAGCCGGCGGAGCTAGAGAAGGCCATGCTCACCTTCGTGCGCGGCGATGCCGATATTCTGTGCGCGACCTCGATCATTGAGAGTGGTTTGGATATCCCTAACGCCAACACCATTTTGATTGATCAGGCGCAGCGCCATGGCTTGGCCGACCTGCACCAGCTGCGCGGGCGCGTGGGCCGTTCCGAGCGCCGCGGCTACTGCTACCTTTTGATTCCGCGCGGCAAACCGCTGCCGCAAGATGCGCGCAAGCGCCTGAAGGCGGTCGAAGAAATGCACTATCTAGGTGCAGGCTTTCAATTGGCTTTGCGCGACCTCGAAATTCGCGGCGCCGGCAACCTTTTGGGTTCGGAACAAAGCGGGCACATCAATGCGGTGGGCTACGAAACCTATCGCCGTTTGCTGGCCCAAGCTGTGGCCCGACTCAAGCGCCGCGGCGTAGTGCAAGATGCCGGGATCGCTCCGGCCTGCGATTTGTCTCTGGGAGTCGAAGCCGCGCTGCCGCCGGAGTATGTCCCCGACGAGGAAACGCGACTGCAGTTGCTGCGCGAACTAGACCGGTTGCGCGCGCCGGAAGAGATCGATGCCCTGATGGTCGCGGTGAAGGACCGTTTTGGCCCCCCGCCGAAGGTTTTGCAAAACCTCGCCCGGCTGTTTCTGCTCAAGCATCGGCTCGGCACCCTTGGCCTCGACGCTTTACAGCGCGTAGACGACCATCTGGCGTGCACCCTGCGTGAGGCAAAAACCTTCTCCAAGGCCACCAAGGATATGCAAATTGATTTTCGTATCCTCAACCCTCGTAGGGCTTTATGGATGTTGCCCAAGGCCGATGCCAAGGCCGACGAAATCCTTGCCTACGTATTTCAAGTCGCCCAAGCTTGCCGTCTGCCCGGCCAGCGGCGACAATCCACACCTAAGCGTCGCTCGAAGTCGAGTGGCCCATGAACATCATGCTGCTGGCCTCACTCTGTCTCGCCCTTCCTTTCGCCCTGCAAGCTGGCCAAGAGCCCGGCAGCGATGGTGTGGTCGACGCCACCCTGATCATCTTCAATGATGAAGTGCTGACCATCTCGGAACTCGCTGCCTACATGGACACCTTGGCGGCTCGCGCTCCAGAGATGCCAGAGGAGCAAGTCTTTACCAATGCAGTGGTGGCAGCTATGCGCAGTCTCATTGCTGAGGAAGGCTTTAAGCGACTCGGTTTAGATCAGGGCATGCTCGAACCGGAGATTGAGGACCGGATTGCCTCGATGGTGCGCGAAAGCGGTTCACGCGACCAATTCGTGCGCAATTTGGAAAAGGATGGCTACACCACGATTGAGAGCTTTCGCCAGGACTTGCGCAAAAACCTGATTCAGCAAACCTTCACCGCGGTCGCGACTGGACGCAGTCCCATGCCGCAAGGCGGACGACGGGTGGACATCACCCCCTCTCCAAGAGAAATTCGCGCGGCTTACGACGAGGAAATCCGCTACCGCGAGCAGGAAGAGACCTTGCAATGGGCCATTCTTCAGTTCTATCCAAGAACTGGCGAGGAAAAGCCAGCGATTCGCGCCAAGGCAATGATTGCCAAGCTGGAAGCCGGCACCATCACGCCAGATGAGGCCATGCGAAACGCGGACCGCTCCCTTCCCCGCGATGGCCTCGTCAATGGCATGCGCCAAGACTGGGCCGATTTTCTCGATTTCGCCGAGCCGGGGCAGCCGGGTGAACTGAACGAGACCTCGACCCAAATCGTCCAGTTCCCGATGCTCTACAACCGCCTCGAGGCGCGGAGCATCCCCTTCTCCGAAGCTCAGGCCGTGATTGCCTACAATTTAGAATCTGAGAAGGCCAATCAGGCCCTGAAGGAGGCTGAGGCGGAAATCTGGTCCACTTCTTTTCTCTGGTTGGCCCCCAATTTGGCCGAACTCCAGGCTGAATTGGACAGCTACTACGGCGAAAACCTGATTGGCGCCGGAAATTCCGCGGATGTGTAGAATGGCCGACCCCGTTCGAACCGACTGCCGGTTTGGGCGTTGTCCCCATTGCCATGTCTGAGCACCAGCCTAATTACGTCGATTACGAGTACGCGCAACGTCCGTGGGAGCATGAAACCTCCTTTAACGATGTCCTCGCGGAGCAGCTCCGCCGCGCGCCCTATCTAATCGCCTCGATCTTCCTGCACTTCATCCTGATGCTCATCGTTGCCGGCATCATGGTGTTGACCGCTAGCGACTCCTCGGATCCACCTCAGCTCGTCGCTGCGCCACCACCCCCGCCGCCCGACGTCGAAGAAGAGGAAGAGCCGGAAGAGGAGATCATCGAAGAGATTGTCGAAGAGCCGGTCATCCAAGAGACTGAACTCGAGGAAGTCGTCGAACAGGAAACTCTCGAAGAAGACGGCGACCCGGACATGAATGCCGATGCGGCCTTTGACTCCGACGCATGGAACAACGATGTCGGCCTTGGTGGCGGTGCCGGTGGTAAATCCGGTGGCCGTGGCGGTCGTGGCGGTAAGCGCGGCGGCACCCCTCAGGAAGCTGCTGTACTCGACGCCCTGAAGTGGCTGCGAGACCACCAGACTCCAGAAGGCTTCTGGGACTCCGACGAGTTCATGCTCTACGACGTCTACCCCGACCAAGCTCCCAGCACCGGTCCTGGTAACGCGGTCAACGACGTCGGTCTCACTGGCATGGCCTTGCTCGCTTTCTTGGGTAACAACCACACCCTGTCTAAGGGTAAGTACAAAGACGTGGTGTCCAAGGGCATTAACTGGCTGAAGGACGTACAAGACAACGACACCGGCCTGTACGGAGAAGAGGTGGGTAACCCCACTCTGTACAACCACTCCATTGCCACCATGGCCATGGGCGAGGCGTACTTCTTCTCCAACAAGTCCCCGCTTTTGAAGCGGACGATGAAGGATTCGGTCAAGGTCATCATTAACGCGCAGAACCCTTACGGTGCTTGGCGTTATAGCCTCGAGCCAAACGGTGACAATGACTCCTCGATTACGGGTTGGATGGTCTTCGCACTGAAGACTGCCGAAGACGGCAAGATGCAAATCAACAAGCAGGCCTACGAAGGTGCTGGCGCTTGGTTTGACACCATGCAGGACAAGAACACCGGGCGTGTTGGTTACGCTTGGGGGGAAGGCGGTGGTGGACCTGGTTCGCCTCCCTCGCGACCTGCGCACTACATCGACAAGTTCCCAGCTTCTAAGTCGGAGTCTCTGACCGCTGTGGCTTTGCTGTCGCAGATCTTCATGACCGACACCAATGAGGTCAAGAAGTGGAGTGAGCACCCGAACTACGAAATGATGAAGAAGGCTGCAGACCTAATCATTTCCAAGCCACCGAAGTGGGACGAGGACGATGGCTCCATCGACATGTACTACTGGTACTACGGCACCTTTGCCATCAACCAGTGGGGTGGCAAGCACTGGAACACTTGGAAGAAGGCGATTGAAACCGCACTGCTTCCGAACCAGCGCAAAGATACGCCAAACAAGGAAGACAACTTCTATGGCTCCTGGGACCCGGCTGGCCCTTGGGGTGAAGAAGGCGGTCGCGTGTACTCCACCGCGATCTGCGCTCTGATGCTTGAGGTGTACTACCGCTACGCACAGGTGCTCGGCGCTCGCTAAAACGACCAAGCAAACTCGTCGGCGTAAACCGACCACTCGAGAGGAGGTTCAAAAAACCTCCTCTCTTTTTTTATTTTCGTTTTTGGATTCTCTCCAACCGCCAAGAAAAGCCCTCGTTGCTTCTGTTGTCATGAGTAACCCAATACACGAAACCACTGATGAGCTGCCACGCCCGTGGGAGCACGAAAATTCCTTTAGCGATGTTCTTGGCGAGCAACTGCAACGCGCGCCTTACGTCATTGCTTCCGTTTTCTTGCACTTCGTTCTCGGCTTGATCTTCGCGGGGATCATGATCTTGACCACGAAGCCCAAGACCGATCCGCCGCAGTTGGTGGCTGCGCCTCCGCCGCCACCGCCTGAGGTGGAAGATGACCCAATCGTGGATCCCATTGTGGAGCCAGAGCCGGTGATAGATCCGGAGGTAGTGGAAACTCCTTTGGTGAATCCAGATACTCAGGTCGACTTGGTCGAAAATGGCGATCCGAATGAAAATGCAGACTCTCCATTCGACAACTTGTTCACCAACAATGACCTTGGCATTGGCGGCCCTCCTGGGGGCAATGGCGGCCGCCCAGGAGGGCCTGGAAATGGTGGCAGCGGTGCACCATCAGAGGCGGCGGTCCAAGCCGGCCTGGAATGGTTGCGCGACCACCAAAACAGTGAGGGGTTTTGGGATGCGGACAACTTCATGTTGGAAGACGTTTACACCTCTGCCGCTCCAAGCACCGGGCCTGGAAACCCTGTGAATGATGTTGGCTTGACCGGTTTGGCGCTACTTGCCTTCTTGGGAAACAATCACACGCTGAACCAGGGAGACTATCGCCAGAATGTTTCTCGAGGCATTCATTGGCTCAAAGAAGTGCAAGATGCAGATAGCGGATTGTTCGGCGGCGAAGTCGGGAACCCCACGCTGTACAACCATGCGATTGCCTCGATGGCCATGGGAGAAGCTTATTACTTCAGCTCGCAAACCCCCATCTTGAAAGACACGATGAAGAGCGCGGTGAAGGTCATCGTCCATGCTCAAAATCCCTATGGCGCCTGGCGCTATAGCTTGGAGCCGAATGGCGACAACGACACTTCGATTACCGGTTGGATGGTGTTCGCGCTGAAGACCGCCAAGGACAATCACATGGCGATCAACCAACAAGCCTTCGATGGCGCAAACCAATGGTTCGGCACCATGCAAGACAAGAACACCGGTCGCGTTGGTTATGCCTGGGGTGAAGGCGGTGGCGGGCCTGGGTCCCCTCCTTCGCGCCCTGCGCATTACCTCGACAAGTTCCCGGCTTCCAAATCGGAATCACTCACTGCAGTGGCTTTGCTCTCGCAGATCTTCATGACCGATAACCAGGAAGTCAGGCGTTGGAGCGAACATGGAAACTACGACATGATGAAGAAGGCGGCGGACTTGATTGCTTCGAAGCCTCCATTGTGGGATGAGCAAGACGGCTCGATTGACATGTACTACTGGTACTACGGCACCTTTGCCATGAACCAGTGGGGTGGCAAGCATTGGAATGGCTGGAAGAAGGCTTTGGAAAAGGCACTGATTCCGAGTCAGCATCGTGCCATCGATGGCGACAAGGACAACCTCACTGGCTCCTGGGATCCCGTCGGCCCGTGGGGCGAAGAAGGCGGGCGCGTGTACTCCACCGCCATCTGCACCCTCATGCTCGAGGTCTACTACCGCTACGCGCAAGTGCTTGGCGCTCGTTAGCCAACCTCAGGCGTTTCTGGAAGCTTTCGTCCGGGAAATCCGCGGATTTCACGGACGATTTCCATTTTATATCCGAATTCCTCTGATAGGCTCGATATAGGCAATTTGCCCCCCTCTCTCTCCTTCTTTCATGAAACACTTCCTTGCTCCCCTCGTGGTTGCCGCTTTGGCAACCCCCCTTGCTGCGCAAACAATCGACGTCGATCAGCCTGACACCTCCGTGTGCATGGCTGGCTTTGGTCAAGTCGACTTGGCCCAGTCCTTCATTCCTAACGTCAGCGATTGCTCTGGCGCTGGCGTCTTTATGAGCGCCGGCTTGGGTTCGGCAGAAACGCTGACCATTAGCCTTTACGAAGGCGGCCTGCCTGGCCAAGGCGGCACCATGATTGCTAGCGGTACCGGTTTGGTTTCGCCTGGTGTGTGGACTGACCTCTTCTGGCCAGCCGTTGCCGTGACCCCAGGCAACACCTACTACCTCGATTTCAGCCCAACCTTCAGCATGTGCTACGCCGGCTCCACCAGCGACCCATACGCAGGTGGCCAGGTTTACGCCAACGCCGGCTACGGTAGCTTCCCAAGCTTCGATTACTCCTTCCGCACTTACGGTGGTGGCGGTCTGACCCTCGCCGTGACCGGCACCTGCCCTTCGGTAACCTTTACCGTCACTGGTGCCACGCCTTTCGGCGGCATTGCCCTGGTCACTGGCCCAAGCGCTGGTAGCTTCACCATTGCTAGTGGTGCCTGCGCTGGAACGACTCTTGGTGTTACGCCTCCGACCCTGCGCACCGTCGTTGGCTCCGATGCATCGGGTGGCCTGAGCCTGTCGCTGACCTTACCGGCCGGCGCTTGCGGCACCTTGTTCTTGCAAGCGGTCGACGTAACCTCCTGCGCCGCGTCCAACGTCGAGGCTCTCTAAGACCTCAAACGGAGCCCTGCTCCTCCTCGCCTGGGAGAATCTTACGATTCTCCCGGGCTTTTTCCTTGGTTTGCAGGAACCTCGCTGTCCTCGCGCTACCCTAGACCATCATGAAGTGCACCCTTCCTTGTTCACTGGCCGCAGCTGTGTTGGCCGCCTTCCTCATGGCATCTTGTGGCGGAAGCGAGAAGCCTGCCGAAACCGACAACACCCAGGAGCAAGCTTCCGGAGTCCAGGATAATGTCGATGAAGCCTCCAAGGCCAAGGCCGGCAGCAAAGTCGACCAGGCCATGGAGAAGGCTGGCGTCGTGGTTTCGGAAGCCAAAGCTGCAGCTGCACAGCAGTTGTTCTCTAGCTTCTGCACCACCTGCCACGGCTCCGAAGGCAAAGGCGATGGCCCAGCAGTGACTCCACTCATGGATCCGAAGCCCGCTAGTTTTGCGGACAACGCTTGGCAGGATGACCGCAGCGACGAGGACCTTTTGCTAGTCATTCGTGAAGGCGGCGCCGCTGCCGGCAAGAGCCCCTTGATGGTGGCCGCACCTGGCGCCAAGGACGATCCCGAACTCGCCCAAGCGCTGCTCGACATCGTTCGCTCCTACCGTCCTTAAATGCGGGCATGAAGAAACCCCGGTAGCCTGCGAGGGCTACCGGGGTTTAGCTTTGGCTCCGGGGGAAACCGGAGCAGTTTGGAACTAGGCGGAACGCAAAGTGTTCACAGCCTTGGCCAGATGCGACTTCTTGCGCGCGGCCGTGTTCTGGTGAAGCTGGTTCCACTTCACATTTTTGTCAATTAGCTTCGTCGCCATGACGAAGTGTTGTTCGGCGTTCTCCAGGTTGCCTTCCTCGACGGCAACCATGGTGCGACGAATCCAGGTGCGCATGGCGGAACGGCGGCCACGGTTGCGCTCGCGGCGCTTGAGGCTCTTCTTGAGGGACGCTTTGGCGGACGGGGTGTTTGGCATGGCGAGTGTGATGCCCCGAAAACGGGCGGAACATTGTACGGCCCCTGAGAGTAGGCGCAAGCCTGAGGAGCCAATTTAGAGGTAAAAAGCCCTTCTAGGTCCCTTCCTCGGGTTTGGGGTCTGCCTCTCCACGAGCGGCACGTAGGAAGGCTTCGGAATCCAGACCGCTGGCACCGTCGTCGTCGTACTTCTTGGTACGCAGTGCCTGTTCCGCAGCGAGGTTTTTACGGGCGCGCATGGCCTCGGTGTCGCGCGGATTTCGCGCCAAGGCTTGGCCGAGGAACTCAATGGCCATATCGACGTCGCCAGTGGCGGCAGCCAAAGCTCCGGCTCGTTTGGCGGCCTCGCCGGAGACGGCGGCAAGGCGGGAGAACACCCCCAGGGCGGCGCCGGCGTAACCCGCTCGTTCGAGGGCATCGCCCCAAGCCAGACCATTACTTGAGTCAGCGGGGTTCTTCAGAAAGGCCCGACGCAGCTGGCGCGCCTCGGCATCGGGATTACGTGTGAGCTTGGAGAAGCGGGCGGCGAGGCCTGCGGGGCCAGCACCCATCTTCTTCAGAAAGCCACCCTTTCCATCTTGGCCGGCCAAGGCGGCCTCGGTTAGGAGCTCGGCAGCACGTTGCTCGCCCGGGGCGAATTCCATCACCTGGTCGCACAGCTCGATGGCGAAATCGGGTTGCCCACGCTCGAGAGCTTGGGCGGCGCGGTCCAGATGCTTTTTCAAATTCATGTTGCTGGTATTCTAGGGGATTGACGGAAGCCGACATGGACATCCTTCTCTACCCCGACCCGCGTCTACGCGCCAAGAACGCACCGGTGACCAGCTTCGATGCGACACTGGAGCAGATCGCGCGTGACATGTTTGAGGCCATGTACCGCACAGGCGGTGTGGGCCTCGCCGCACCTCAAGTGGGTGTGAACTTACGCCTATTGGTGTACAACGCTTCGGGCAAGGCTGCGGAGAAGGAGCAAGAGCATGTGTTGTGCAATCCCAAGCTCGTGTTCAAGTCGCGCGAACAGGAACCCGGTGAAGAGGGCTGCCTGTCCTTCCCCGACATCCGCGGCCAGGTCACGCGACCGATAAAGGTTAAGGTGACGGCGCAGGACCTCCACGGCGAGCCGATGGAGCTGGAGCTCGAAGACTGGGATGCGCGCATCTTCCTTCACGAGTTTGACCACCTCGAAGGCATCTTGTTCATCGATCGCATGAGCCCTGTCAGCAAATCCCAAGCGAAGGGGCAGTTGCAAGACATGGTGGAGCACTACCGCGAAACGCAAGACGCGTCTTAAACATGCTCGTTTTGGATGGTCGCCGGGAGCTCCCGGCCCCTTTCGCTCAGCAAGGCGCCGTCGCCACCGTGGGCGTTTTCGATGGCGTACATCTCGGCCACTTTCACGTCTTGCGCGAAGTGGTGAAGCGGGCGGAGAGTCGTGGCTTGATGCCGGTGATGGTGACTTTCGCCGGCCACCCCAAGCGCGTGTTGCTGGGGCAAGCGCCGCCAACCATCACCAGCTTGGAGCACCGCTTACTGTTGTTTCAGCGTGCCGGCATCGGTGCCACATTGGTGTTGCAGTTCAGCGAGGAACTACGCAAACTCAGCGCGGAAGAATTCACCATGCAGCTTTTGCTCGATGGCCTCGGCCTGCGCGAGTTAGTGTTTGGTTTCGATTCCAAATTCGGCAAGGATCGCGGCGGCAATCCCGAAAGCTTGGCGCCACTCTCGAAGCGTTTAGGCTTCGACATTACCGAGGTCCCGGCGCTGCGCCTGAATGGGCGCGCTGTTTCCAGCACGGTGATTCGCGAGGCGGTGAGCCTTGGTGACCTGTCGCGCGGCGCGCGCATGCTCGGTCGCCCAGTGAGCTTGTTGGGCAAGGTGGTTCCGGGCGACGGCCGCGGCCGCGGTTTGGGGTTCCCCACGGCGAATTTGGATCTGCTGCACGAGCTGCACCCGCCAGCTGGCGTCTATGCCGCCTTCGCCTGCCGCCCTGATGCCCCTGCCGAAGCCAACGCTCTGGTGCCGGCGGTCATCAACATCGGCGAGCGACCCACCTTTGCCGATGCTGGTCATGCGGTAGAAGTTCACCTCCTCGATTTCGACGGCGACCTCTACGGCGACACCATCGAGGTGTTCTTTTTGCAGCAAATCCGCGGTGAACAGCGCTACCCCGATCAGGCTGCTCTGATTGCGCAGATTCGCCAGGACGTCGAGGCTGCGCGTCAAATTTGCCTCGCTGCCCCGGAGCAATGGCGGATTCCCGGGCATTTCCTGCCGATTGAAGGCAGCCGTCCGGAAGAGTTATTCGCCTAAATCTCGTGCCGATAAGTGCTAGCGCGGACGTGGGCGACAGGGTATTCTTTCGCCCGAGGTCGGATAGCTCAGTTGGTAGAGCAACGGATTGAAAATCCGTGTGTCGCCGGTTCAAATCCGGCTCTGACCACCACCTCAGAAACACCGACGACGCTTAAGCGTCGTCGGTGTTTTCTTTTTGGCGTTACCAACGGCAAGCTCCCCCCTAGACGATTTGCTGGGATTTTCCAGCCATTCACCACAATCCACGTCTATGGCGTGAGGAGTTTTTAATGAAGCATATGCTTGTCATCGATCCCGCACTGGAGAGTGCCTTACGGGATGATTTAAATTCAGAGCTTGGAAAGCTCGATTGCGAGGCCGCGACATATGTCGTGCAACCCAAGTTAAGTGGCGTTTTTAGCCAGGCAGTCAAAAAACCCATTTGCTGGCATTCTGGGGGAAGCGTCTTTGCTGCCATTGGCTCCGGCTTCACGGAAAGGGCATCCAAACTTTTGCTGCAGTGCGCCTCCGGCAACTACAAAGTGCCTGTGCACATTTTCATGAATCCCTATGCAGGAGAGATTCGGCCTTGGGTTCGTAACTTTCTGGTCCAAGAGGCTAAGACCAATCCTCTCGTCTTTGCCTACGATGTCGATTGCCAAGAGCTCATGCTCGAGCAAATTAGCCGCATTGCGGACACATCGAATCAACGAGACAACAATCTAGATTTCCTAAACAACTCGGACTTGGCTGGAAGTGTTTCGGATTCTTTCCACACGATTGACCGCCTTCACCTAATCCGTGATTTTGCCGAACTCATTTCTGACAGGGACATTACCCTCGATGATTTCACGGTTAACGTGAGTAGTGGTATCGCCAAAGGGCATTTTGACGTCCATTACCTAGGGGACAAAATGAATGCTCCCCGAGCCCTGACTGAGTTCCTAAGAGAAACTGATCTTCTTTTCCCTCCCACCGCTCGTGTACGCCGGCTAGAGGAAGATGCCAAAGAAGCGCGGAAGAGCCTATTGGCTAGTGCAAGGCGAGTTACTTACTCTGCCGAGGAACAAGGCACCGGCCCCAACGGACTCAAAGCACTGATTGCCCCGATTGCAATTTCTGGCGGCAATACCGTTCAAATTAGCATTAAGCCGATTCACGGAAGGGTTGCGGGCGGCGGCTTTGGAACCATTGGTACGACCTACACCTGCCAAATTAATGTTGGCGGCGTCAGCGAGGAGAAGATTGAAGAACTTCTAACTGCTCTAGAGGGTCTAAAAGATAACTTTGGGGGGACCGGGAACATCATCCGCTCCAAGGTCAAATATGGCGAACGCCCAGAAAATCTGATGTTGATGACCATGCCTTCCTTCCCAAGGTTGTTGAGTCGGAAGCGGGCATAGAGCTCTGACCACCACCTCAGAAACACCGACGACGCTTAAGCGTCGTCGGTGTTTTCTTTGTTGGCTTCTGCTGTCTTGCCGCCAGCCATCATCGAGGCCAGGTCGGGAGCAATCGTGACCTCTTTGCGAGGGGCAGATTCTTCCTTCGTGGCATCGGCCTTCTTCGTGGTAGTGCGCTTGCGCGGTGGCTTGGCCGTCGCGGCTAGTTTTTGCGCAGCCTCTTCAGCACTCGAAGGCACCGAGGCGACCATGCTGGCCAACAACGGGTCCTCTTTGGGCTTCTCTGCGGCTTTCGGCTCTGGCCTTGGTTCCCTCTTCGGCTTCGGTTCTGCGGGTGCAGATTCTGCCACTGGCTCCTTGGCTTCGGCCTTGGGCTTGGCTGCGCGCTTGCGCTTGGGCTTTGCAGGAGCTTCCTCTTCCTTTGCCGCACCCGGAGTCGGCGCCATCATGGCAGCTAAATCTGGAGACACGGAAGACTTCGCCTGAGTCGGTACGGGCTTGGCTTCGGCCGGTGCTTCTCCAGCGGAGGCCTCTGCCTTGCCTTCGGAGCTTGCGGATTCTTCTGTGCCTTCGTTCTCGGAGAAGGGTGAAGAAGTCCGGCGACGACGACGACGGCGGCGAGGGGCTCCCTCTTCGCTGGCTTCGGCGTCTTGGCCTGCCGGGGTGGACTTGGCCTCGGCGGAATCATCTTCCGCTTTCGCCTCGTGCGCACCATCTTCCAATGGCGACATCGGGACCGGCTCATTCAATGCGCCCTTGGCAGCCCTGGGGCCCCCAGTTTCGGTAGCTTCTTCCTTCGGCGTTTCCGCATCAGCTGCAGCAGCACTGCGACCACCTCGGCCTCGACCTCCACGACGACGACGACGGCGGCGGCGTGGCGCAGCTTCAGCCTCTTCGGCAACCGGGTTGCCGTTATCATCGAGAGGCACGCGACCCAGTTTGCGTGCGGGCGCCGCATCTTCGAGTGGGATTTCTTCGTCGCTCAGGGCGGGGATCATGCCTAAGGGCAGGACATCGTCATGGTCGTGCATGCCTGCACCAGAAGCCGCGTGATCATCGCCGGCTTCGCGGTCTTGCTGCCGCGCTTCACTCGGGCTAATGCCCAAGAACTGGCTGATGAAGGCATCGACATCATCTAGCGCAAGCAAAGACATGTTGAGCATGTCCGTGGCGCGCTTGCGGGTTGGCCCATCGGGTGACTTGATCAGCAGCAAAGCTCCGCTGGTGCGGTCGACGCCGAAAATCGGCACCAAGCCACGGAAGCGGGCGGAGTAGTCCTGCCAATGCCCGGTCTTGCATTCGAGCCAAAACAGACGGCCATCGACGGCGGCCATGACATCGGCTTCGAACTCGCGACCATCGGGCAGGGCACCCTTGACGTTGTAGAGAAGCTGATACTTGGCCGGGTTGACCGCTGCACGCAGCCGGCGCGACAACATGCTCGACACATAAATTTCTAGCCAACCGCCAGTCAGGAACTGGCCGACCTGACCATCTTTGGTCGGAATCACGCGCAGCTGCTTCTTTGGCGAGCGGTGGTAATAAAAATCTTTGAGCATGCCGTGGCGATGCAACAGCGTGCCAAACTGCACGGCAGCCGAACGCTCGGCGGGCGTGAAGCCATCGATGTCGATGCGTTGGCCGCGGCCTGTCGCGACGCAACGCTTGACCTTTTCGTAAAAGTTCGCGAGCACGTTGAAGTGCGTGCCAAGGTGACGCGCGAGATGCTCAAAAGCTTCGTTGCCGTTGAGATCATCTTGCCCCTCATAAACCAAAATGCCTTGGCCCTTGAGGTAGTCGACCAGCAATCCGGTCGGTGCGTCATCTGGCACCGGTCGCGGCTTACGCCGGCGCGGTGTTTCGTCTTCTCGGCGTGGACGACCTGAGTCGCCCTGGCGCGTAATAGTCTCGTCACCATCGTGACGACGACCGCCCCTGCCCCCACGAGAGCGCCGACGACGAGTGGAAGAAGAGCCTTCGCCGGTTGAACCCCGGACAGCTGTACTTCCCTCGCCACCGATGGTCTCTCGGAGCAAGGTGATTTCTGATTTAAGAGCCCGAAGTTCCTCTGCTAATTCCTCAGCAGAGACTCGGGCTTGATTCGGGGAGCGATCGCCGCGGCTTTGGCCGTCTTGGCTGTCCGCTCCCAAAAGGCGTTGGAACCAGCCCATGTTGCTTATAGTGTCCCTGATTTCGTCCTAATTGACAAGGGCCGAATCCCCTTCCTGTGGCCACCTCGCCACAGCCTTCTCCGCCACCTGAGGGCCTTCTCATGGCTATTTCCTCGCTTCTCCTCCTCATTACGCTTACACCCATGCCCCCGACCCAGGAACCCGTCGAAGCTCGCAACCATTTAGCCGGGGAAACCAGCCCCTATTTGCTCTCGCATGCGCACAACCCTGTGGACTGGTATCCATGGGGTGAAGAAGCCCTGGAGAAGGCCAAAAAAGAGGACAAACCGATCTTTTTGAGCATCGGTTACTCCGCCTGCCACTGGTGCCACGTGATGGAGCGGGAATCCTTCGAAAATGAGGGAATCGCGGCGATCTTGAATGAGCACTTCATCTCCATCAAGGTGGATCGCGAGGAACGCCCGGATTTGGATGACCTCTATATGAAGGCCGTTCAGCAGATGACCGGCCAGGGCGGTTGGCCGATGTCAGTGTGGCTCACTCCTGAGCTTTTACCCTTCTATGGGGGCACTTACTTCCCTCCTGAGAGCCGTTATGGACGGCCAGGTTTTGCTGATTTGTTGACCAGCATTGAGCAGGCCTGGGAGACCCGGCGCGAAGAAATTGAGGAGTCGGCCAAGTCTTTGAGTGGTTCGCTCACGGTGACCTTTCCCAAGCTCGAGGGCGAGATGACCGTGCCCGACGCGGAAGCCGTGGCCAAGCGCGAGCGCAGCTGGAGCAAATCCTTCGCCGCGGAGTACGACGCCCAAGATGGCGGCTTTGGCCCTGCGCCGAAATTCCCGCGTGCCGATGACCTGCGTTTCTTGCTCGCCGTCGCCGCACGTCAGCCGCAAAGTGCCGAGGGTCAAGAAGCACTGACCATGGTCACCCACACACTCAAAAAGATGGCGGCGGGTGGCATGTATGACCGCTTGGCCGGCGGCTTCTCACGCTACTCCGTCGATGCGCAATGGCACATCCCCCACTTCGAGAAAATGCTCTACGACCAGGGCACCTTGTTGCCCGCTTACCTCGAGGGTTGGCGGCTGAGCGGAGATTCCGCTTTCGAAAAGATTGCACGCGAGATTGCCGACTATTTACTGCGGGAACGGCAAGATCCCGGCGGTGCGTTCTGGAGTTCTACCGATGCCGATTCCGAGGGTGAAGAAGGGACCTTTTTCGTGTGGACGCCAAAGGAACTGAAGGAAGTTCTTGGCGAAGAGAACGGGGCCTTTGCCGCAGCTTTGTATGGCGTGACCGCGGAAGGCAACTTTGAGCATGGCAAGTCTGCCTTGTTCGCCGCAATGCCACCTGCAGAAGCGGCCCAAGCGGCTGGGCTTAAGGACGATGCCACAAGTGCTTTGCAACGCGCAGAAGACGTGCGCAAAGCCTTGTATGGAAATCGCTTGCAACGCATCGCGCCTCATTCCGATGACAAGATTTTGCTGTCCTGGAATGGCTTGGCGATTGGTGCACTCGCGCGCGCAGGCTGGATGTTGCAGGAACCTCGGTACATCGAAGCGGCCGCTGCGGCGGCGCGTTTCTTAGAAGCCACGCTGCAACAAGACGATGGCAGCTGGTTGCGCAGTACACGTCAAGGTCGCACCGCCCACCGGGCGGTCTTGGAGGACCTCGCCTATTTCAGCCGCGGTTTGTTGGAGTTGTTCATGGCGACCGGTGACCCGCAGTGGCTGGACTTGGCGGAAAAGGTTGCGGCGCGCATGCTGCAAGACTTTGCCGATGCCGAGAGCGGCATCTTTTGGGATACCGATGGTCAAGACGACAGCCTGCTCCACCGTCTGCAATCGCCTTGGGATGGCGCCACCCCGGCACCGCATGCGGTCGCGCTGGAGTCGCTGTTCATGCTCCACGCCTTCACCGGCGAAGAGTCCTGGCGCGAGGCAGCACTGCGCGGGCTTCTGGCCATGGGGGCCATGGTCGATCGTCAGCCCCGAGCCTTCGCCAGCGCTCTGCGCCTGTTCGCCTGGGCCGCAGAGGAGCCTGCAGTGGCCGTGGTCGTCGGCACGGGCGAAGCCTCGTCCCTCGTGGAGTGGCAACGAGAATTGGCGACTGCGGCACATCACGACAGCTTGCCGGTGTTCTTGTCTTCAGCACTCCCAGAAAGTCCACTTGGCCTGCTCCAAGCGCGCACGCCGATTGACGAAAAAAGCACGCTGTACTTGTGCGTCGGTCAGACTTGCGAGGCCCCGCGCACCCTAGAATAGGCTCCCATGGCTGTCGCCTGCCCAACCCGGATCACGCTCGACGAAGTCGCCGAGATCTACCGCCGCCCACTGCTCGACCTTGTGTTTGAAGCAGCTCGTATGCATCGTGCGCATCATGATCCGCATGAAGTGCAGTGTTCCACCTTGCTGTCGATCAAGACTGGCGCCTGTCCGGAAGACTGCAGCTACTGCTCGCAATCCGCACACCATGACAGCGAGCTCGAACGCGAGCCCTTGCTGAGCAAAGAGCAGGTGCTTCACGCCGCCAAGAATGCACGCGCCGGCGGCGCCGACCGTTTCTGCATGGGTGCCGCTTGGCGCAATGTCAAAGACGGCCCTGAGTTTGATCGGGTGCTCAGCATGATCAGCGAGGTCAAAGACCTCGGCCTGGAAACTTGTGCCACGCTCGGCATGATTAATCCACAGCAGGCGGCCAAGCTGAAAGAGGCTGGCCTGGATTACTACAACCACAATCTAGATACTTCGCCGGAACACTACGCCGAGGTCATCACCACGCGCACCTACGAAGATCGCTTGCAGACTCTGGATTGCGCACGCGATGCTGGCATGAAGTTGTGCTGTGGTGGCATTCTAGGGCTCGGCGAATCCGATGACGATCGCATTTCGCTGCTCTATCAACTTGCTTCCCGCGATCCGCAACCGGAATCGGTCCCGGTCAATGCCTTGGTGCCGATTGAAGGCACTCCCCTTGGCGACCAGCCGCCGGTCGCCTGGCACGAGGTTGTACGCATGGTTGCGACCGCACGCATCCTCATGCCACAAAGCGTGGTGCGCCTTTCTGCTGGTCGTCATGCCATGACCCAAGAGGCCCAAGCCATGTGCTTCCTGGCAGGCGCCAACAGCATCTTCCTCGGCGACCAACTCTTGACCACACCGAACCGCGGCGCCGACGAAGACAGCGAAATGTTTACGCTGTTGGGTTTGCGCGGCGTTCATGAACCTCTCGAAGCGCAATCGCTCGAGGTGTAAGCGCCAAGCGCACGGCATGCTATGAGTGACTTGCGTGCCCAATTGCAGCAACAAGCCGAAGCTTGGCGTCAGGCCGGCTTGGAGCGGAAGCTGTCTTTGCCCGAGGGCATTGATTTCTGCTCCAATGATTATCTCGGCTTAAGTCGGGATCCGCGCGTGACCGAAGCTGCGGCGACGGCGGCGCGGGAATGGGGCGCCGGAATGCCGTCGGCACGTTTGTTACGCGGGCACCTCTCCGTGCATGAAGAGGCCGAGCGCGAGGCCGCGCACTGGTCCGGAGAGGAAAGCGCTCTGCTCTTCCCTAGCGGGTATCAGGCAAACCTGGCCATGATTAGCGCCTTGGCTAGTGCCGAAGACGTGATTGTCTCGGACAGTCTCAACCATGCATCTCTGATCGACGGCATTCGCCTCAGCCGCGCGCAACGAAGGATTGTGCCGCACCTGAATTTGGCCGCCTTTGCCGATGCCCTCGCTTCCGAGCAGGGTGCGCGTCAGCGCTTTGTCGTGGTCGAAGATGTCTACTCCATGGATGGAGATCTCGCACCCGTCTCTGGCTTGCTTGATCTTTGCGAACAATACGACGCTTGGTTGCTGCTCGATAGCGCACACGCGGCTGGATTGTTGCCGATGCGCGGGCAAGGACATGCACGCTTGTTGGTGCGCACCATCACTGGCGGCAAGGCCCTTGGTTTGGCGGGCGCCTTTCTCTGTTGTTCTCAGGAGGTTCGCCACCATATCCTAAATCATGGGCGTAGCTTTTTATTCACCACCGCCACGCCTCCGCCCTTGGCGGCTTCCCTGACTGCCGCGATTCGCATTGTGCAGACGGAAGGCGAGCGTGGGCAAATGGCTCTGGATAATGCCCAACGACTGCGCAAGCATTTGCGCGAAGGTGGCCTAGAGGTAGGCGGGGAAGCCGCCATTGTGCCGGTGCATCTTGGTCGTGCAGATTTAGCCGTTGCGGTCGCAAAAGACATGCAAGCACAAGGCTTTGATGTCCGCGCAGTGCGCCCTCCCACGGTGCCAAAAGGCACGAGCCGTTTGCGTTTGGTGGTACACGCCGATCACGCCGCAGAAGAGTTGCAAGAGTTGGCCGACGCCCTGGTTGTTGCTGTGAAAGAACGCCGTCGCCAAGAGTTCTTGGACACCGCCCCCATGGCCAAGCCCGCGCCTGGTTTGATTGTGGCTGGCACCGACACTGACGTCGGCAAGACTGTCATCTCGGCCTTGCTTGCGCGCGCGATATTGCAGCGCCAGCGGCCATTGCGCTACCTCAAGCCGCTGCAAACCGGCGATGACCTAGACACCCCTACGGTTGCTCGCTTGGCCAACTTAGCGGCCGATGGTTATCTGCCGCCGTTGGCGCAATTGCCGCTTCCGGCTTCCGTCGACCAAGCGGCACAAGCGGCAGGGATTCGCTTGGAATTGCCGCAGTTGATTCAGGGTGTGCAGCGAGCGCGCCAAAGCGCCGGAGAATCTAAGGCGCATTTGCTACTGGAGTGCGCAGGAGGTCTGCGCGTGCCGATTAACGAGCGTGCCGACCAGCTCGATTTATTGCAAGCCTTGCGCTTGCCCCTGGTGTTGGTCGCACGCAGTGGATTGGGCACGCTCAATCACACGCTCCTGAGCCTGGAAGCCTGTGCGTCACGCGGGATCGCCGTGAAGGCCTTGTTCTTAGTGGGCCAAAGTCATCGTGACAATGTCGCGAGCCTGCGCGCACGCGTTGGTAAGTTGCCCATCTACGAAGTCCCGCCGTTTAGAGAACTCAACCCAGCGAGCTTAGACTTGTGGTTGAGCGCCGAAAGGCTTGACTTCCTCGAGGAAATGGATCATGAGTAAGCTCAGCGACCGCGACCGCGCCGTCATTTGGCATCCTTATACCCAGCATGCCCTGGACCCAGAATCGATGGTGGTCACTGGGGCTTCCGGAGCGATGCTGCATTTGGAAGATGGCCGCAAGCTCATCGACGCGATTGCTTCTTGGTGGTGCACCTTGCATGGCCATGGCCGTCAGGAGCTGCGCGATGCAGCGGCTCAACAAGCCGCCACTCTAGACCATGTGATTTTCGCCGGCTTCACACATGAGCCGGCAATCGCTTTGGCCGAAGAGCTGTTAGAAGTCGCGCCTTCCGGTTTCGATCGCGTGTTCTATTCGGACAACGGCTCCACTGCGGTCGAGGTCGCCCTCAAAGCGGCCTATCTTTACTGGCGTCGCCAGGGCAATCCAAAGCGTCGTCTTTTTGTTGCCTTAGAAGAGGCGTATCACGGCGACACCTTCGGCGCGATGGCGGTCGGCGCTCCGGAACCCTTCTTTGCTGAGCTGGGAGATTTGCTGTGTGAGGTCATTCGCATCCCGCCGACGATTGCCGCCATGGAAGAGCTTCTGGCGGAGCGCGGAGAAGAGATTGCTGCGGTGATTGTCGAGCCTTTGGTGCAAGGCGCCGCAGGCATGGTCATGCACGATGCGGCATTTTTACAAGCGCTGCGCAACAGTTGCACCCAGCAAGGGACCTTCTTGATTGCCGACGAAGTCATGACCGGCTTCGGCCGCACCGGAGCACTCTTTGCTTGCGAGAAGGCCGGGATTCAGCCAGATTTTCTTTGCCTAGCCAAAGGACTTACCGGTGGCACAATGCCTCTGGCGGTCACCCTTTGCCGTGAAGACGTATTCCAGGCTTTTCTTGCTGAGGACCGTGCACAGGCCTTCTTTCACGGGCACACTTTCACCGCGCATCCGATTGCTTGTTCTGTTGCGCGCGCTTCATTGCGCATCGTGAAGGAAGAAAACACCCCGGCAGTGTTGAACCAACTTGGGCAATGGGTCGAAACGGAACTCCAAGACATGAAGGAGCTTCCTGGGGTTGTCGAACTCCGCCGGTGCGGCGGCATTGTGGCCTTAGAACTGGAAAGTGAGGGAGCTTACCTCGCCGCAATTGGAGACCGTTTGCGCGAAGCTTGCCGCGAGCGTCAAGATGTCCTGCTTAGGCCGCTTGGAAAAGTGCTTTATGCCATTCCACCTTCTTGTGTCACACAAGTACAAGCCTTGCAGATTGCCCAGGCTATGCGCGAAGTGGCGCTGACCGCGCTTGCCCCAGCAACTGCCTAAGGGCTATCCGGGGGGAGAATCGGTTCCGGATCCTCTAGGTAAGTGTAGCCAGAAAGACCGTCGCGCCAATACTGAAGTAGGGACCGTCCTTCACGGACGGTTAAGCGCCCAGCACGCATGGCGCTCTCAATGTCGCGGCGGAAACTTTCTTCCAGCTGCTCGGGTTGAAAATTGACATAGCGAAGCACATCGGCGACGTTATCGCCGCGCTGCAAATTTTCCACTTCCCATTCTCCATGGGCATCCAAGCGCAGTTGTACCGCGTGGGTATCTCCCAGTAGGTTGTGAAGGTCTCCAAGAATTTCTTGGTAGGCGCCAATCAAAAAGAAGCCCAAGTAATACGGTTGATTCTCTTTGAGCTCATGAAGCTCTAGAGTGCGTTTCACTTCTTGCTGACTTCTATCAGGAAACAGGCTTATCTGCCCATCGCTATCACATGTGATGTCAGCAAGCACGCCTTGGCGCGTGGGCTCCTCTTGCAAGCGGTGGATCGGGCACACCGGGAAAACTTGATCAATCGCCCAACTGTCTGGCATAGATTGGAACAACGAGAAATTGCAGAAGTAGATGTCTGAGAGTTCCTGGCCAAGGGGCATCAAGTCTTCGGGAACTTCTTCTAACTTGGACGCCATGTCCCAAAGTTGGCGGCAAATGTGCCAATACAGCTCCTCGCATTGGGCTCGCGCTTTCAGGTCCAACATGCCAAGTTTGAATAAGGACAAAGCTTGGTCATGCGCCGCCTCAGCCTTGTGATAGGTCCACGACAAACGATCTGGATTGAGTTCCGCGACCAGCTCCATTAATTCCGCCAAAGGCGGGGGCGTTTCGGCACTAATCACAGACGACTGGCCTGACTCTGCAGCTTGAATGAGAGCCTCGACTTCGGGGCGCTGATTGGCATTTGAACTGCGGCCGAGGACATTGGTCACCAGCATCGTGGAATAGGCCACCATGGCGCGTCCAGACTCACTCAGAATCGCGGGGTGAGGGACCTGGGCTTGGTCACAAGCTGATTGCACTCGGTCGACCACCACTTCGGCATATTCCTCAAGGCGATAATTGATACTCGAGGCCCAGTTGGTTTGGCTGCCGTCGTAATCCACGCCTAAACCGCCGCCAACATCCAGGCCACGCAAGCCCGCTCCCATCTGGTAAAGCTGGCAATAGATTTGCGCAAGTTCGTTGACGGCATCTTCGAGGCGATGAATGTCGTGAACCTGACTGCCGATGTGGCAATGAAGCATATCCAAGCAATCCATCATGCCTTCGCTGTCCAGCAACTCGACGGCACGCAAGGCTTCACTCGTAAACAAACCGAACTTGCTCCGCGGGCCGGCGGAACTTTCCCAGCGACCTGCCCCGCGAGAGGCCAGCTTAATACGAATGCCGATGCGTGGCCGAACACGATATTTTTTGGCAATCCGAATCAGCGCATCTAATTCAGCAGGCTTTTCCACCACGGTTGTGATGTGCCTACCCAGCTTCGTCGCCAAAATCACCGTCTCTAAAAACTCATCATCTTTGAAGCCATTGCATATGATGGGCGTCTCTTCTTCTCCTTGAGTCAAACCCAAAACGGCCAACAACTCTGGCTTACTCCCTGCCTCTAAACCGAAGCCGAGTTCACCAGCCAGTCGCGCGATTTCCTCGCAAACGGAGCGCTCTTGATTGACTTTGATTGGATAAATGCAATGGTATCCACCCTGGTAACCACTAGCTTCCCGCGCGCGGTCGAATGCCTGCTTAATCTCGCGCAGACGATTGCCAAGCAAATCTGGGAAACGAATCAACAGCGGGGTGTGGTAACCGCGTTCCTGCATACCCTCGACCACCTCCATCAAACTCACTGCTCGCGAAGGATCCTTCTCGGGCATGACCATGAGATGGCCCTCGGCGTTGGTACCAAAGTAACCCTGGCCCCATGCAGAAATGCCATAGGTGTCCACTGCATGGTTGAGATCCCAATCTGCTTTCGCAGTTGAGGAAGCGGCTAGGGGTGCCGAATGGGGCATCCACATATTCTAGATGCCTGCCACGAAAGCCGTAGCTACAGCATCATGACGACGAGTTCACCTTGTGTACTGTCGCGTAATGGCGAACCAGCCACCAGTTGAGTCTTGCCCTGATATTCGAGCTCTAACTGAAACTCTCCAGAGGCGGGAATCGATCCCAGAGTGACTCGGCCTCGCTCAAGGCTTTGGCTTAAGTCTAAGAAATCGCGGATTCCCTCTCCCGTTTGCAACACCGTGCCGCCGTGGGAGTCCATCACGCGCACTTTGACCCCGCGCAGGCTTTGCCCTTGGCCATTTTCCACGCGGAAGTTCAGGGCGGTTGACTCGGTCAACTGGAAATCCAACTGGTGATCGCCAGCGGCAAAGTACCTCGGCCTCGCTTCGATGAGGCAGTAGCCCTGGCTTGGAACCCATGCCGCAAGGCTATACCAACCTGGCTCGCGGGCCATGAGGCGATAGCTGCCTTGAGGGTTCCTCTCGCGGTGCATCGGTGGATACTGTTGGCCGCGATTCCCTTTGAGGGGCATGCCCCGGTCTGAATAAGCGGTCAAAATCAGGCGGACGTCAGGCACTGGCTGCAACGTCACGGCGTCGCGCACCACGCCATGGAAAACGGAAGTCGTTTGCGCATTGAGGAATGGCGTCAACACCACATCTTCCTCGCCAGCCATGACCTCGGTCACACCCCAAGGCAGTTGTCGTTTGCCAAACCAAATGCGGTAGCGGCCGGGGGCAAGTCCCTCGAAGCGGAAGGATCCATCTTGCTGAATCTCCATGCGGTCGGCCGAGGCCAGCTCCAGGCGATGGAGTTGCCGTTGGGCTGGGGGAACGGGTTGGTCCCATGCCCAGCTCTGAGCCTCCACCGGCAGCACAAAGACCACCGGCACGGCCCTTCCGGGGTACAACCCCTGCCAGTCACGGACTTGCCCGCTGATGCTGAGCCCTTTGCTCAGCGGAATCGACAACTCCTGGCCATGCGTCAGGATGGTGATTGGTGGACTGAGGGCGACCTCGTAGCCCGGAGCGGAAACCGCGAACTCCACAAGTTCCCCCGGACGCGCATGGCGAAAAAGCGCCTGGCCCTGCGCATCTGTCATCGCATGTTCACCAATCTCACGACTAGTAAAGTGTCGTTGCGCCACCATCCGCACCTGGGCTTTGGGGATTGGCTTGCCGTCGGCGGTGACCATCACGCGCACTTCGACATCTGGCAGCAAAACTGCCGGCACAATCGCGGGCGGCGCGGCGAAACGTTGGTGCCACGGGACAAAGTCTTTGGCGTGGACTTCAAAATGAACTCCTTGATTTTCCGCGACGAGGACCTCGGCAATGCCTTCGGGATTGGACTGCGTGGTCGAGCTCCATTCCGATTGGTACCTGCCCCCCGGAAAGGACGGCAAGTCGAACACTGCAAGGGAGTCCATGGCTTGGACCATGGCATTCGCGATGGGCACTCCGCGCGCGTCTTGCACCACGACCTTTGCGGTCACCACCGCAGCGAGTTGCAGCTCGATGTCAGCCAAAGATTCTTGCGCATCTGAAAAGGCGTTAATTTGTAGTTGGCGAGCAGGAACAAATCCTGGCAGTCGTGGGCGCAGCAGAAATCCGCCGACATTGGAAGCCACATGGTTCATGGAAAACCTCCCATGCGCGTCGGCCACGACCGTGGCGGAAATCGAGTCCTCCTTCGGGAACAATACCGTAGGTACCAAGTCCACTTTGGCGAAGGGAATAGGATCTCCTTTTGGGTTCACCACACGCCCTGAGGCTTGCCCGCTACGCGGCACCATCTCTAAAGCAATCCGCTGATTGGGTTTCTTGGGCAGTGGATAGGCGGTATGTCCACGACTATAGGTCGCCAAGCTGTGCGTTTCGGTATGCAAGGCGAGATCGAGCACCACGACGGTGCAATCCTTAGGAGGCTTAAGCCACACCAATCCCTGCTCATCGGAAAGACCTTCTTCCGTTCTCAAAATCCAATACGGCACCGACTTCAGGCGCAGGTAGCTGGGGTCATCTTGGATGGCAAGTTCTTGCTGAGTCGCGCGGCGCGCATAGTGGAAACGTGGCTTCAGGCCCGGAAGGGGCACATTGGTTTGGCTTTCCAAAACTTGAAAATGCCATCTCAAGCCACGGGCACTCGGTTCCCCTGGCGGTGGAACCATCACCGGGTTTCGCTCAATCCCTGTCGTGGTTTGCCCTTGCTGCATTAGGGGGTCGGTAGCCTCGACCATGGCGAGATCATGGCCCTGACCTAAATCAACTCCTTGCCAAGGAAGCCATCCGCCGAACATTGCCACCACCAGCAATAGCCCAGCGGCAACCGTGGCAGAAACCCAAGTGGGGAGCATCGGCACCGGCTGAGGTGGCGGTGCCATATGTGGGGGAAGAAGGGGCATGCAGGCAAGCGCCCATTGTCCTTTGCCCAAGGTCTTTTCCATTTGCGCCCGAAGCCGTGTGCGCGCACGACGCAGTCGGGTTTCGACTGCCGATGGCTCCAAATTCAGCTGTGCCGCAATTTGCTTCGTGCTGCGGTCGCCGTAATAGCGCAGCAATAACACTTCGCGACTGGGCAAGTCCAATGCCAACACCTGTTGCGCAAGGATTTGCTGCACTTCTACCTTTTGCGCAAGGAAGGCCGGATCTGGAGCTCCTTGCGTTTCTTGTGGTAGAGAATGTTCAAGGGCGCGTCGATAGGCCGCTTCTTGTTCGCGCGCAATGCGGCGGCTTTCCTTGCGAAAGTGCTGCTTGGCAAGGTTGCGCACGATGCCGGCAACCCATCCACCCAAATGCCCGGTGGCCCATTTTGCCTCCTTCTTGGCATGGCTTAATGCCTCCTGCAGAAGGTCCTCGGCCGTGAAGGCATCGCCCACCAAGGACCTCGCGAGCTCTTGGAGCCACTGCGAGTTCCGCAAGAGCGCTTCAATCTCGAGCTCGCGGGCGGTGTGGTGTTGGGCCATGTCTGCAGTTTGACAAAAAAGGGATGGCCGGCCACAGCAAACACCATGGACAACCAACCCAAGCGAATATGCTGAAACGGGCCAATAATGACCCCTTATCTTCTAAGATGAGGTTAAGGGGTTAGATTTGAGCCCACCAAAGGAAACCCATATCTGTGTTATTGCCGCCAAAGCAAAAATCGGTCGCGAAAATAGAAAAAAACCAGCCCAAAGAGGCAAATCTTTGGACTGGCGGTGATGAATAGGATCAGGGAAATTCCCAGACACCCTTATCCCTAGCGGCCCGAAGGCCGGAGGCGGCGCAGGATAACTCTGCCTACGGGCCCCTCACGGCCGCAGACGTTCCATGAACTAGTTGCCGCACGGGTGGCAAACCCGTCATCATTATTTGGGAAATCAGCCCAAGCGGCTCAGGAGGAAAATTGCAGCTCGACCAGACGGCGATAGCGGCCATCCAGCCGCATCAGCTCATCGTGTGTGCCTTGCTCGACCAACTTCCCCTTATGGAACAGGAGAATGCGGTCCACGTCTCGAATGGTGGACAGGCGGTGGGCAATGGCCAGGCTGGTGCGGCCCTCCATGGCGTCGTGCACGGCTTCCTGAAGAAGGTGCTCGGTATGCGAATCGACGTTGCTAGTGGCCTCGTCCAACACCAGGACCGGCGGCGCCGCAGCCACCACTCGGGCAAAACTGATCAGCTGCTTCTCCCCTGCCGAGAGATTGCGGCCGCGCTCGCGCACCGGCTCATGCCAGCCACCGGGAAAGCGTTGCACTAGCTCATCAAGATGAAGGCGCGTCGCTGCTTGGATGGCGCGCCCTTCGTCCACTTCGGCGTGGCCCAGAGTGATGTTGTCGAGGATCGTGCCTTCGAACAAGAAGACGTCTTGTGGCACCAGACCGATGCGACGGCGGAGGTCCCGGCTCGCGAACTCACGCAAATCAATACCATCTAACAAAATGCGCCCTTGATGCGGATCGTAAAGGCGAGTCAACAACTTCAGCACGGTGGTTTTGCCCGCTCCAGTTGCTCCGACTAAAGCGACGCGCTCCCCAGGAGCGACGCGGAAGCTCACGCCATCGAGTACCGGTTGCTCTGGATCATAGGCAAAGTGCACATCTTCGAACACCAGCTCACCACGGGTTTGCGCCGGTGCTTGCGGTTGCTCAGGCTCGGGAAGATGGTCTTCGACATCGAGAACATCGAACACGCGGCGCCCGGCGGTCATCGCATTTTGCATAACCGTGTACTTCAGGCTGAGTTCATTCAGAGGCTGAAAGAATTTCTGCATGTAGTCAATGAAGGCAAAGAGAACCCCCAAGGTGAGGTAATCGCTGCCCGTAGGTAGTGCCTGGGCTTCCCAGCCTTCGGCCACGGCAGCGCCGCCGTACCAAAGGATGACGGCGATAGTCATCGAGCTCAGGAGTTCCACGCTAGTGGATAAGAGTGTTTCCCACCACACGGTGCGCAACTGCGCGCCACGCACTCCCTGATTGATTTCACCATAGCTTTCGAGCGTGGCAGTTTCTCGGTTAAACATCTGCACCACCGCCATGCCGCTAATGCGCTCATGCAAGAAGCCGTTCATCTCAGATAGCTTGCCGCGCATCTTGACATAGGCGCCGCGCACCCGATTTCGAATCAGGAGCGTCACGCAAATCAAGATGGGTACCACCACCATCGAAGCTGCAGCCAACCCTGGAGCCAGTGAGAACAAAATAACGATGGTGGCGACGAGGAACAAAAGATCCCCGGCAATCGTGACGACGCCACTCGCAAACAGTTCTTGCAAAGCTTCAATATCTGTAGTCACGCGACCAATCAAGCGACCCGTTGGTGTGCGGTCAAAGAAGCTTGCGGACAAGCGTTGCAAGTGCTGGAACAAGGCTACGCGTAGATCGCGCAAGGCCGATTGCCCCCCGGTTTCTACAAGAACTTGCTGGAGTCGTCGTAAAGAGGCATCGACCAGAGCGATGCCTAGGAACAACAGCACCAAGGGGTAATAGCCTTCGAGATCGCCGATCGAGAGGTGGTCATCGAGTGCGATTTTGACCAACCATGGCATCATGAGACGACTGCCAGACATGAGCAGCAGGCATGCCAATCCTGCCCACAACCAGCGTTGGTGGGGCCGAATGAAATACCACAGGCGACGCAAGAGCGCGAGGTCTAGGGCTTTAGCGGGAGCATCGTCCTCTTCCACACCAGTGTGTCTTTGCGGAGGCATTATTCGGCCTCCTGCTGTGGGTCGTCGACATCGTGCGCGCGATCGGCCTGTTCTTGTTGGCGACGGTGCAGAGAAGCATACAGACCGTTCTTGGCGATCAGCTCTTCATGCGTTCCCTGCTCGACCAATCGACCCCCTTCGAGAACCAAAATGCGGTCGGCGTGTTGTACCGTGGCCACTCGATGCGCCACCAACAAACTGGTGCGACCATCGAAGTAAGGACGCAAACCGGAAAGGATGGCGTCGGTGGTGTGGGCATCTACGGCGGAGAAGGGGTCATCGAGTAGCAAAATTTGCGGCTGCATCAGCATGACCCGTGCCAAGGCGGCGCGTTGCCGCTGGCCCCCACTTAGATTGAGACCTCGCTCCCCAACCACAGTGGCGGTTCCTTGTGGAAGCTGATCTAAGTCTTGTTCAAGCTGACTTGCACGCAGGGCTTCGCGAATTTGCTCCTCACTGGCATCGGGTTGGCCGAGGGCAATGTTTTCGGCAAGCGGTGCCGAGAATAAAAAGCCTTCCTGCGGGACATAGCCGATGCTTCCGCGTAAGGCCGCAAGCGGGTAATCAAGGACATCGGTGTTGTCGACGGCAACCTGACCGCGTTCAACCTCGATTTGCCGCGCTAAGGCTTGCAACAGCACACTTTTCCCAGAACCTGTTGGGCCGACAACACCAACCAGCTCGCCGGGCTCGATGGCAAAGCTCACGTCGTCGAGGACTTGTCGTTCTTGGTCATGGCGGTTCCGCAGAGTCATCGACAAGTTGGTGACGCGAATCGCGCCGGCACTTGGGCCACCGGCGTGTTGCTCCTTCTGCTCCGGAGCAGGATCAAACAGCGTGGCTTTTTCATCGAAAAGCTCACCTACACGCCCCAGTGCGGCTGCCCCTCGCTGCAAACTACTCATGACAAAGCCAAGTACCCCGGTTGGCGCCGCCAACATTTGCAAGTACAGCGTCATGGACAGGAAATTGCCCAGCGTAATCTTGCCGTCGACGACCATCGGGCCACCCACTGCCAGCATGATCAACACGCTGATGGAACCAAGCAGGCTCATTCCCGAGCCGAGGCGGGCGCGTGCTTTCGCCACCTGAAGGTTGCGGTCGCGATATGCATTTGCATGAGCCTGAAAGCGCCCCAAATCAAAGTCTTCCAAGGCCAGGGAGCGAATCACCATGGCGCCAGACAAACTTTCTTCGACCTTTTGGCTAATTTGCGCCAAGCCCTCCTGCGCGGCTCGGGAGTCGCGCTGAATCACCGCGGCCAGGCGCCGGGCGCGCCATAAGAAGAAAGGAAAGGGAAGAATCGCGACTGCGGTTAAGCCCGGACTGATGTTCAGCATGAAGCTCAGAGCCACCACATAAAGAGCGCCAGTTTCCGCCAAGTACAAAAAGACCGGGCCCATCAGGCTCTGCACAAACTGCACATCGTTGACGGCACGCGACATCAGTCCGCCAGTAGCCTGCCGCGCATAGAAGCTAGGCGACAAGGTCAGCAAATGCTGCATCAAGGACTGCCGCAAATCGTGCACCGCTCGTCGGCTTGTGCCGAGCACCTGCAGGCGACTGATGGTCCGCACCACCGCGCCGAGAACGGCAACCACCAAAATGCCAAGGCCGCCCATGAGGGCGAGGTGGCTGACGTCGGTCGCGGTCAAGCCGAGGCTTTCCGCCACAGCATTGTCACTCGCCGCCGCTCGCAAGCGGTCTACCGTGCTTCCTAATAAATAGGGGACACTAATCCGCAGCAATACCGCGCAAATCAGAGCCAGTCCACCGAGCACATAGCGCCATCGATAGCGCCGATAATAAGGCACGATGCGCCGCAACTCATGCAAGCTCGCGGAGCTCGGTGCGTCTGCGGTTGGGGGGCTCATGCGGTTAGGGCTTGACCACGCGGGGTCGAAACGTGCGCCGCGCGTAGGGTAACGCCAAGCCGCTTATCTAGGCCGGAAATTTAGAAGTTCAAGCCTTCGTCACTTTTTCAACTTGCCCAAAATGAAGAGCAAGATCACGGCACCGACCACCGCCGTCACCAAGGAGCCGATGATGCTTCCATCGGAGCCGATTCCGAGCAGGCCAAACACCCAGCCGCCCAAAATACCGCCGACAATGCCGACCAAAATGTTGCCGAGCAGGCCGAAGCCACTGCCTTTCATGAATGTGCCTGCAAGCCAACCGGCCACGGCACCAAGGAGGAGGAAGTAAAGGAAGTCCATGTGGGTCTTAGGTTGTGGGCCAAAGCCAGCCAAAGGTACCGGCCGTGATGAGTCCGTAGACTACGCCGTCGAACAAGAATTTCACCGTGTTCGACCAGGGTACGCCTTTCCATATTGAGTTCGGAACACTGCCTAGAGCGTAGATGCTCACGGCGATGGAACCACTCACGCGGAAGGCATGCTCATAGTCTGCCCCCTTGCCCATGGCGAGGAAGGCGATGTAGGCCGTGAAAATGCTGACGACCACGCAATAGATAAACCATTGCCCCAATAATTTACCCATGGGTGGCGGACCCTTCGGAGAGAGCAACAAGAAGCCGACTGGGCCACGGTGGAACTTGGCCATCATTTCTTCGCTGCCCATATCTTTCATGGAGGCACAAGCCGGGAAATAATACTCCCCTGGTTCTACGTTGTGCGCGTTGAGGTTTGCACAAAACTCCTCTTCCTCTGGTAGCGGTTTGGCGTCGTTGCGATGCATCGGAAGAATCATGTGTAAGACGGAGCTTGCCAAAAACACAAACACTGCCGAAAGAAAAATCGGCAACCAAAGGGCTGTGAGGAATTCCATGGGGGGAGTTGCCACGACTCATGCGTTCATGAGCTGCAGGAACTCCCCCACCTTAGCAAGGTCTATTCGTCCTTGGGGCTAGGCACGTCTAGCTGCACAAGAAGTACTTTCGCCTGCTCTACTTGGTCCTTTGCGCCCGACAGCAAGATGGCGTTGAGCCGATGATCCGCAACCACACGGAACTGTGTGCCGCGACGGTTCGGCAATAGATTTTGTAATGCCGATTCCATAGAGCCGGCATGAGCATGCTTGAGCACAAAAACCTCAATCACCGCCGGATCTTCGGCAACTTGACGCTTCGAAGGGCCGGCCGTGGTGGTCGCGACCTTGACCTCTTGCTCAGCCGTGGAAGCCGTATTCGGCACCTGGCAGGCCACCATCAACAGCAAGGGCAGGGGGATCATCCATTTCATGCCTCTTGGACGCCACCTCGGCACCGATTCCTTCCAGGAAATTCTTACTGCGGCGTACGCGGCAGCGCTTCCCCGGGAAGAATGCCGGTCAGGATGAAATAGCGATTGAGCAAGGAACGCGTCGATGCCCTGTCATTGGGCTTCGATAAGGGGTCATAGCGATAAATCTCGATGTACTCTCCGCATTGGTACCAATCTCGATTCTGGTTCGACATGGATTCATGATCCGGCAAAGGAATCGTGCGGCGGTACACCGCGCTGTCAGATTCCCAACGATCAAAGGAGAAGCCATAAAGGAAAAGTTGGTTGCGGATGGTGGCTTGTCCAGCGAAGTAAGGGGTCAAGGTAATCTCTTGCGAAATCGATTCCGGCAAGGGGTGCGGAAGGAGTCGGCCTTCGCCATTGGCCATGGGAACAATGTCGAGGCCAATCCAATGACCATCCTCCTCGGCAGCCGTGGCCACTTGGTTCCCTTCCGCAACAACTAAGTAAATCCCAGGCGCATTTAAGTCGACGCGGAACTGGGCTCCATTGTTCAACGCGACAACCGGATCACCTACCAGGCGCCATGCGCGCTCAGATCGTTCATAGCGATAAAGCCGAAGTTTCCGACTGGCGGCAAGAGTTGCGGCAGGTCCATCGGAAAAAGGAATCTCCAGGCGCCAGGGCTTGAGGAAAGCATGCGCGTGAGGCCGTGCATCGAGTTGGAAGCGCGCCAAGATGGTGTGCTGAAATGCCCAAGGCCCATCGACAATTTGCTGCAAGGTGGTGGCGGCGCCCACGGTCAAGCGGCACTGCAGAGAAAAGGGCACCGCAAAACTGGGCACGATGACCCTGCTCTCCTTGGGGTGGCCCGCATCCAGGGTCATGTGCAGACCGGGTTCTTCAATCACCGGGCTCCATTCCCCGTAAACCGGCTGCAGAAAAATTTGCACTCCAAGAAACTTCTGCTCCTCAATCGGCCGTGGGCAGGTCAGCTGTTGCGTGAGATAACCCCGAGCCGAAATTTCTACGGCAAGGTCCTCGTAGAAGTAGGGCAACTGCAATGTGACATTGCCTTCTTCATTGGTGTGACCGTTGCGCTGGAACAACAGCTCCACAGCCAAGGCCTTATGCAAAGGCTCGCCGGTTTCTGCGTCGTAGATTTGTAGATTCAGGCGGTGGTCTCCTAAATCGTGCGGCACCGGCCCCTTGGGGCATGCGAAACAGGCCACAACCAGGAGCAAGTAGAGAAGGCGCATCAATCTAGCTAGGCGGCTAAACGCCGGAGGCAACCCTAGCTTAGCTACAATAGCCGACGATGAAGGCCTTTCTCGAGCAAGCAAAGCAGCAGCCCTGCATGGAGCAAGTGCGCCAGACCCTTCCTAGAGTGGTTTCCGCGCCACTCATCCATGCGCGCATGCTGAATTCGCTGTCGCGCATGGAATATGTCGGCGTACGCAAAATGCTCAAAGCCCGCCATGCCGATCACATGGATTTAGATGGTCTCGAGCACATCATCGAGGAAGCCTCCCACGCCCTGCGTCTCAAGCGCGCCGCGATTAAGCTCCAAGGCGGCGAGAGAGGCATCCAAACCTATTCCGCTGCAGACACCCTCGCAGGCGATGGTGCCGAAGATTATTTGCAAGGCGTCGACCGTGCTTGCGAAGCGGTCTTAGATCGTTACCTAGCGACACTGGGCGAAGAGGCATTGCCCGCGTCGCGGCGCACCGAAGCGAACTATCTATTGAGCAGTGCGGTCATCGAAATTCGCGCCGACGCCTTCTACCCTCTTTACGAAGAGGCTTTGCAGGCAGCTGGCGCACCATTCTCGGTACGCTCCATCATCAAAGATGAAGAGCGACACTTGGCCGAAATGGCGGAACGCCTGCAAGAGTTTTTCCCGCAAGATTGGCGTGCCCTGGTGGCCGAAGCCCTCAACGCGGAGCAAGCGTGCTTTGATTGCTGGGCAAGTGTGATGGCCGACGCTGCGACCGAAGCCGAAGCAGCTTTGGCCCCAAAGGCCTAGCCTTCTTTCCACAGGCCGACCAGGTTGCCGTCGAGATCGGCGAACCAGGCGAAGTGGCCACTATCAGGGACCGGGGTTTCGGGGATCAAAACTTGGCCACCCAATGCCTCGACCTTCGCAAGGTAGGCCGGGATGTCATCGACCTCGACGTAAATCATCACGTAGTTCTCCGGCTCGTGCCCCAAAGCAGTGATGGCGCCTTGAATCCCACGTTCGGCGCAGGCCTTGATTTTGGAAGACAAGGGGCCGTAGTCCGAGGCCTCCCAGGCAAAGAGTTCGCTGTAGAAGGCAACGGAGCGGTCGCGGTCGCGACAGCCAATGTCAAAGTGGACGACAGGATTTCCCATGGCCCTGGCAGTCTACAAACTGCCCAGCAATCGCGGCAGGCTCACCAAGTAGCGATGATCCATCGCGAAATGGCCGCCTGGGAAGTACTGCACTTCGGCAGGAATCTCGAGTTCTTCAAGGCGCTTGGCCATGCGCTTGAGCCCCCACTGCAAGGCGAACTCATCGCGCTCGCCAGCGTCTAAGAACAACGCGCGCAAACCGCGCAGAGATTGAGCACAACTCTCCCGCTCGACCATGCGCAGCGGATCATGCTCCAACCAACGGGCAAAAATGTCCTCGCGGATTTCTCCCGTTTCCGGGACCAATGGCAAGTCTACGCCAAGCGGGGCATCTGGGTTTGGCGAATAACAAGCGGCCATGGCAATGCCCTCAATCCCCGCATGCTCCATATGCCCAAATTTTTCGAGCTTGGGCAATCCCGCGACAAAGGCTTCAGGGCCGCCATACTTCGCCCAACAGTTCAGGGCATCGGCGAAGCCACGGAAATGACTCATGTCGAAGCCCATGTCGCCGGCATGACTGCCGACGGCTTGGAAGTAACCCGGGCGGCGCATGGCCAGAGTCAGTGCCCCGTAACCACCGCTAGATTTGCCAACCACCACGCGCTTACCGTCGCCGCCACAGCCGTAACGCGCTTCGGTAGCCGGTACGACTTCATCGAGCAGGTACGACATATAGGGTCCGGTTCCGCTGGAATCGACATATTGGCTGCCACCGAGCCGAGTTTCGCAAGCTGGCCACAAGAACACTGCGGGGGGAATCTCGCCGCTGGCCATGCCGCGCGCAAACATTTCCGGCACGTTGTCACTCCACATCGAGGACTTGTTCAAGACCTTGTGGTTGAATCCGGTGTAGCCGACGAGCACGGTCACGAGCGGCAGCCCACTGGCCTCTCCGGCCTCCACGCCAGGAGGCAGGAGCACCGGTTGGGACCGCACATGTGGATCGCCGAGCGGATTATTTCGGAGCAGAGAGCTCTCCACCGGGAAGACGGTGAGCAGCGCGCCGCCAGCAAGTTCGCGGGAGTAGTCGAAACGCATGGCCTTTCAGGATACGCTGTCCGGATGCGCCGCCGACCGCTTGCCACCGCTCTCCTCGCTTCTTCACTGGGGCTCTTCTCCTGTACCCAACCGGCCGTCGAGCAGGAGCTTGCCGACCCCTTCGACTACCAGTTGGCCGACGGCGAATATGGCATCGAACGCCTTCCCCCCTATGAGTCCGCGCCGGACTTTTCGATTGGCTGGCAGCGCCGCGGGGAGTTGATGGAAGCCGCACAGGCCAGCCTGACGTATCTTTCCAAGCCCAGTAGCCAAGGCTTCTTTCCCGTCGGCGATGGGGAGATCACCCATGACCTCATGGTGCGGTCGGTCACGCGCTTTTCCGAAGTGCTGGAATCGAGCGCGAGTGCCGAGGAATTTTTGCGCCACCTCGACGACGAGTTCGAGGTGTGGGTTTCGCGCGGGCGCAGCGGCACCGGCGATGTCTACTTCACAGGGTATGGCACGCCAATCCTAGACGGCGCCATGACCCAAGGTGGCGAGTACCAGTACCCGCTGTACAAACTGCCGGAGGATTTAGTCAAAGCTGACGATGGCGCCATCCTCGGGCGCATGGCTTCCGATGGCGGCGTGGTTCCCTACTACACCGCGGCCGAGCTGCGCGACAACCATCACCTCGATGGTCAAGAACTGGTTTGGCTCACTAATCCGTTCGATGCCTACATCGCACAGGTCCAAGGCAGTGCGGTGATTCGCATGTCCGATGGCTCCTTGTATGAAGTCGGCTATGCCGGCAAGAATGGTCACGAGTATGAGAGTGTGGGCTTGATTTTGATTGAAGAAGGCAAGCTCGACCGCTCTGAACTGAGCTTGCAAGCGCTGCGCGACTACTTCGGCAGCAATCCTTCCGAGGCCGATCGCGTGTTGCCGATGAACCCAAGCTTTGTGTTCTTCCGCGAGAGTTCCGGCGGACCTTATGGCTGCCTGGGGCAACCGGTCACGGCCATGCACAGCATCGCCACCGACAAAGATGTCTTCCCGCGTGCAGCCTTGGTCTATGTAGAAGCCCGCCTCCCAGAGTTCGACCGCAACCATCAGCTCGTGCAGCGGCCGGTGCGTTTCTTTGCCTTAGATCAAGATCGCGGCGGCGCCATTCGTTCGGCAGGTCGCTGTGACATTTACATGGGCCTCGGCGACGATGCCATGGCGCGCGCCGGCTACGTCGGCTCTCGAGGGCGCATGTATTACTTGTTCTTGCGTAATTAATCGCCCGCTATCATGGGGCCATGAAATTATGGCCCCTTGGTGTTCTTATGGCCTTGGCCTCTTGCCAAAAGCAAGAGCCAGAAATCTTTCCAGTCGACCCAACAAACTGGGATTTCCATCACTGGGTTGCTCAGCGACCCGAAGAACTCAGCTATCCCATTAGCCTAGTGCGCACGGTTCGGGCGGTTTTTCGATTGCCTCAGATCGAGCAAGGTGGTGGTGAATATCGATTGAAGTATGACCTCAAGATGAAAGATGTCCACCAAGCCGAACTTCTCGGCGATCTTCACTTCACCCTGCAAGCCGATCAGGAGGTAAAATTCGACGCCGACTATCACTTAGTCCTCCAGAAGGAAGAACTATTAGGTGCTGTTGCCATCGACCCAGACTACCTAAACGAACAACATGGTGGTCGCTTATCCATGAGCCTCGCCAACCAACTGCTGCAGGCTGGCGTGGCGGACGAGGGTGAGCCTATAGGGGCCTATCTGCACCCCGCATTTGGCCTGTCCTCCTTAACCGACACTCTCTACTGTGACTCTTGGCAAATCCAAGATGGCCTCGCGACGGCCACTTTGCGATTTGATTTACGCCCGGGCTCAGTCGGTGCCGCTACCTTGGACGCCATCACCGGGCTTATGGAAATTGACTTCCTTTTAAAGGACATTATGTCCCCCGAGGATTTTTGGTACTTCTTTAAGCAAGGCGCCAAAGAGGCAACCGCCGCCGTTAGTTGGGATGCAAACACAGGAATCCTCTTAAGCTTGGAGTCCGAGATTAGCCTGCGCGATCATCGCATCAAGGGCTCGCCAATCGCTTTCGAGTTAGAGGTTTGGATTGATACTGAGCTTCGACCAACCTCTGACGTGAACTCTCTTACCTTTGCCCTTCCTGAGGACGCCGCTGTGCCATTTGACCTGGATTCCATGGCAAGGATGTTTCTGGAGCTTGGGGGAATGGAGGTGGGGTATGAAGATGAATTCGGCGACTTCTAAACATGCAGCCTGAAACGCAGAAATTTCGCGTCGCGCGACCGACTAATCAACTGGCTGCTCTCGAGCATTTCTATGTCGAGGGGTTGGGCCTTCAGGTGCGCGGACGCTTTGCCGGGCATTCTGGCTACGACGGGCTCATTCTGGATTACGGAGAGACCGGGGTGGAGATTGAGTTCACCTCACATGTCGACGGCAGCCCTTGCCCAGCCCCTAGCGAAGACAACTTATTGGTCTTCTACCTGGAGAATGCCGATGCCGCCGAAAAGGTGCGACAACGAATGGCGGCCATCGGGGTCGCCCCGGTTGCGCCGGAGAACCCTTACTGGGATGGCATCAGCCTGACCTTTGCCGACCCGGATGGCTGGCGCGTAACCCTGGTCGACAGCCGGGCGTTGGCCAAAAAATCCTAGGCCTCGGCAAAAAAAAGGAAAAGCGGCTTCCTGGCCTCATCCGTACAATAAGTGTGATGTACCTAGCCACTCTGTTGCTTGCCGTACCTGCTTTCCCAACCTGGGCGCAGGTCACTACTCCTGCAGATCCGGCTCCCGCACCGTCCTCGAAATCGGTCGATGCCGCGAACCTGGCCTACCACGAATGGCTCAAGGGCCTTCCTGCCGACTATGGCGGCCCAATGCATGTGGACTTCGCGGTCAAAGTCAAGACCAACTTCCTCGATGAGTTCTCTAGCGAATCGGTGAATTTTGATCTGCGCATGGTTTCAGATATCCAAGATATTCACCGCATGCGCCATACCTTTACGGGGTCGTTTCGCGAAGAGGGAGGTGGTGAAAGCATTGAGTTCAGCGCCACCATCATGATGGACGGCACCAACTTCTGGGTGTTGGTCAAAGCCAACGACGACGATTTCATTCCCGCTGGTGGTTTCCTTGCGAAGGGCGATCAAAAAATGCTCGAAGAGCTCTACCACCTGTACATCAAGGCTGTTCCCGCCATGATGTCACTGATGGAAGAGGAGGGCCTCGGCATGGATGCTGGTCTGATTTCTTCGACCATGAATAGCGCGATGAACATGATGCCTAAGGAGATTGGCGGCTATTTACACCCGGCGGCTTATTTCCGCAGCACCGCACCCGCTTTGGGTTGCCGCACCTTCCGTCACGAAGGCGACAGCGTGCTTGCTGAAATGTATCTAGACCTCTCGCCGGGCAGCATGTTTGGGGAAATGATTGCAAGCTTCGACGAAATGTTCTCGGAGATTCTTGTAGACGAAGAGTTCAACTTCGGCGACATGATGCACAAGATGTTCGAAAGCTTCCTCATGAAGGCCGAATTCGATGCTGCCACTGGCGTCACCACCGGGATTGCCATGGATTGGAAGTTTGACTTTGCCGATGTCGGCCTCGAAGACGAAGGCGATAGCCTTCACCTCATCGTGGATGGCAACGGTTCGGTGCAGCAACTGGAAGCCATTGACGAAAACCTGTTCGCCGCGCCCAAGAGTGCTGACAAAGCCATGGACGTCACCATGTTCCTGCAGATGGCCAAGAGCCAACTCGAAGGCATGATGTCGGAAGTTGCCGGCGAAGAAGAAGATATGGCCTTTTAGGCCTGCGCCTGCGCCTTTCTAAGAACGCCGTGGCTTAAAGGCCACGGTGACCTGGCTGGAATGCAGGGGATAAGCCACGCGGGCGCGCCATAAGTGAAACTCCTTGGGATTCCAGTCGAGGCGCGCGAGGACATGCCCCAATAGCCGCTCATACGGTGGGTACTCCGACACCGGCAGAAAGCCGCGGGCACCGTCGGCATAATCCAACTCCTCGACCTGCTCCAGGAGGTCAAAACGGCACAAGGGGTCATTGGGATCACGCGGGCCGACGCCGGCGGTGTCATAGATCAGCAACTCCGGAGCTTCTTCGTCCAGCAAGGATTTGTGCAGGAACAAGTCGAGGACTAAGCCTTGGCTAGGTGGCATGGGATTGCTGTACACATAGCTGCGGCGATTGGGTTCCTCGGGACGGAACCGCCGCAACTCCTCGCGGTTGGATTCCACGAGCAACATGTCGCTGCGCCGATGTGGGCCGAAGTCCTCCCCGCCTAAGAAGTAGTTCATCGTGCCCTGCAACTGCTCTGCCTCGATGCGGGCAGCACCGTGAGGGCAGTATGCGCCAAGCCCCTCGGGAAGGATTTGCTCGAGCTCTTCGCCGAGGAACACTTTGGGCTGACGTTTATGCCCCTCATCGCTCATGAGACGCGTGTCCACCCGCAACTGCGCACCTGGGCGCAGGCGCTGCAAACCGATCATGGACATCAGCCACACCAGGTCGAGGTAATCCTCATTCGCCGACGGGTGCAAGATTGCGGCGGACAAGTTCAGGTCCACCGAGGCGCCATGCAATTCACTAATGGCTTTGTAAGCAGCCTGGCGTCGTCGAAGTTCAAACTCCTGGCGCGCATCCCCCAACCAGTTCGACATCATGGTTTGCAGGGCGGCGCGATCCCCCGCTTCGGTTTCAATCAGCTGCTGAAAACTCTCGACCGCAGACTTGGCGGCCTGGCGATGCTGCGGCGAAAGGTGGTCCTCGGATAGGCCGTCAAGGAAGCGGCGCAGAGGCTCGGGCCCAGGTAGATGGTGCACCACCGCCAAGGGCTCGTCCTGGCGTAGCGCCTTGAGCAAGCGCGAGGCAAACACCTTGTTGACCCTGCCTAGCGAACTCAGCCCGGTGGTTCTTTGGGCCTCCGGCGGAAAGCTCTGAACCACCGCTAGGAGTGCCGATTGGAGCTCCTGACCGAGCGTAAGTAAACGCTGGCGAAGGGGATACGCAGATTTTTCTGAGGCGGGAGTAGGGCTCATCGGGTGCTCTAGCTTAGCACTGCCCACAAAAGTTTCCGGGAAACTTTGTTTCCTGGAAACAAATCAACGCTATCTTGGGGCCACGCGGACGATGCTGCGTACCCCAAGAAAACCATGAAGCACCTCATCCTTTCCTCTTTTTCTCTTCTACTGGCCGCACCTTTGGCTGCCCAGGGAAGTCTCGCCGATGACTTCGAAGGCGGCGTCAATGGCGCCAACTGGACCTTTGGCGTCTTTCCCGCCGACGTCATTGAACCGACTGGCGGCAACCCCAATAGCTGGCTGCACAATTCGCAGATCGACATGTTCACGGTGATCCTGCACAACGACACCGCCACAGGTCCTTGGGTGGGCGATTATCGCGCTACCGGCGTTTCGCGCATTCATTTCGATGCGCAGACCCTCGGCTCCACCTTTGGTTCTGGCGGGCGCAACATCAGCGTTCTGTTGCGCGACACCAAGGGCACCGTGGCCGTCGATGATGACGACTACGCCTACAGCATTGGCTTGCCCACTCCCATCGAGGGAGCAGGCTGGTTCCACTACAACTTTGAAGTTCCGAGTCAGTCCACCGCTGCCGTTCCTCCAGGCTGGAAAGGTGGTTGGGTTGGTGACGGCGATGACTTCCGTCCCGGCATCGACTGGAACGATGTCATCACTAGCGTCGACGTCGTCGAAATCTGGTGGCAAGACCCAGCCCTGTTCTCGATCTTCCAAACCTGGGATGCAGGTGTCGACAACATGACCATTGAGTGGAACAGCCCAGTGACCGTTGCCTTGACTCCAGGCACTGCTGGCACGCCCAACACCTTGTCCATCGACAACGCCTCCGCCAACAGCATGGTGCTCTTCGCCGGTTCTACCCAAAGCGGAGTCACTCCCTTCCAATGCAACGGCATTTCCTCGGCACTTTCCATGGCGAGCCCACGCGGTTTAGGTTCCGCTCAGGCTGACGGCCGCGGCGATGCCTCGGTGTCCTTTGTCATACCCCCTTCCTTCAGCGGATCCACTCTGTACTTCCAAGGCTTGGATACTGACGAGTGCCGCTTGAGCGATCTGCTCACCGTGACAATTCTTTAGTCACCCGTTGGCGCCCAAGGTGCAAGCTCCAGAAGATGAGCCCTGCGCCTGCCAACTGAGCCATGCCCGGGATTCCGTCACCAAGCGGAATCCCGAGCAGCATGGCGAAAATCACCCCCACAAAGCCGATCTGGGTGGCGCGCGAGGCACGCAGGCTTTGCAACGCTTTGGTCAAACACACTTGGCCGGATTGGGTGGTGATGCCGAGTGCGAATAGCCAAACCCACTCCATGCCCTGCGGCATGCGCCAGGAGCCCCAGCCCGCGAGTAGAGACAACGGCAGACTGACCACCGCAAAGGCCATGACTATCGTGAGCGGATGCTCGGTTCGAGTCAGGACACGCACTAGGGTGTAGGCAATCGCGGAAGCTAGTGCGGTGCACAACGCAAAGCCGACGCCAACCCAAGTCACTTCCGGGCTCAAGCCTTTAATCAGCGCGACGCCACCAAGCCCAACCAATAGCGACAGGATTTGCATGGTGCGAAAGCGTTCGCTCAGAAACAACATGCCGAGGGCCGCGGCAAACAGCGGAGTCATGTTGTAGATTGTGACCGCTGTACCCAAAGGCAGGCGATCGATCGCTTCGAAGTAAGCCCACAAGCCCAGGAAGCCAAAGAAGGCACGCCACATCAACATCCAGGGGCGTTTGGGAATGGCACGCGAACCGGCGCCATGGAGCATGAGCAAGGTCAGCACCACGGAAATCAAACTGCGCACAAACACCTTCTCCGTGTTCGGCACTTCCGGAATCAACTTTGCCGAGGCCGCCATGCAGGCAAAACTAAAGGCCGCGACCAACATCCAGATGGCACCGCGGCGCGCGGCAACCCTTTCCTCTTGCGCGGCACCATCGTGAGAGCTTTCCGAATTCAAATGGCGCAATCGGAACCTTGTGGGGTCCACCAGCCATGCGACATGCCGACGGTGGTCCAGAATGCTTCCGGCCCACTTTCCGGAGTGATCAAGATCGCGCCGCCAATGCCGCCGAAGAAATCGCGCACACGCTCCAGCATGCGTTGCAGGGCCTCGGCGGGCACTTCGCCATAGCGAACGGCATCGGCAACGCGGGCACCAAACACCGAACGCAGGAAGGCTTCGCCTTCGCCGGTGGCACTCACCGCACACTGATTGTCGGCATAAGTGCCACAGCCGATGATGGGCGAATCGCCGACGCGCCCCGGCTTCTTGCCCATGGTGCCGCCTGTGCTCGTTCCTGCAGCAAGTCGCCCTTCGGCATCACGTGCGACCGCACCGACGGTGCCGCCGGCGAAGTTGGGACTCGCGCCTTCTTCGACCACGCGGTGCCATTGCTTCAGTGCCGCTTCGGTGGTGAGCTCATTTTCGGGTACGCGGCGAAAGCCCATGCGCTCGGCCCATTGACTGGCCGGTTGACCAACCATCAAAACTTCGGACTCGGCGAGCATGCGCTCAGCCAAGCGGATTGGGTGCGGGAAGGCATCGAGCGCTGCGAGGCCGGCGGCCTGCCCGGTATGCCCCTCCATAATCGCGGCGTCGAGAGAGATTCGGCCCGCGAGAGTGAGCGCACAGCCCGTTCCGGCGTTGTAGAGGGGATTGCTCTCGAGGACTTCCACGGCGGCGCACACCGCCGCGACCGAGGACCCACCTTCGGCAAGAACCGCACCACCCGCTTCAGCCGCCTCTTGGCAACCTGCGGCATGCGCGGCACGGCTGGCTTCCGGAATGTCACCGGCGCCGCCATGAACGAGGAGGAGGGGGTCCGCCATAGGCCGGATTCTACGTCTGCGGCTCGACTCGAAGGCCTCCCCCGCCTACCCTAAAGGTCACCGGAGATGCGTCCCCCCGCACTCCCGCTTGCCCGTGACTCACGCCCCGACCGACTACCTGGTGGCCCCCACCCTGCGCCTCGATAAGGGCGAAGGACTGGCCGAAGCTCTGCGCTGCCTGCGCGAATTTGATCCACGCGTGTTCATGATTTTTGGCGGTGACGCTGAAGACGTGCAATGGCTGCAAGAAACGCTTGAAGAGCAGGCGGGGCACCCGATTTTGTTTGCCGCCGACTTGGAGCGCGGCGCAGGCCAGCAGTTCGACGGACTCACCCCATTGCCCGATGCATGGGCACTCGGCCTACTAGGGCCAGAAGCTAGCTACGACGCCGGCCATCGCACCGCTTCCGAAGCCGCCACCGCTGGCGTGCGCTGGATTTTGGGTCCGGTGTTGGATCTTCACCGCATGGAGGTCGACGCCGTACGCAGCCCCATCATTGCCAACCGTGCTTTCGGCGGCGACATCGAGCGCGTACTGGAATGTGCGGGCGCCTTTAACCAAGGCTTGCTCGATGCCGGCGGGATTTCCTGCGGCAAGCATTTCCCCGGGCATGGTGGCTGCAGCCAAGACAGCCATACCGATATGGCAGTCTGCTTTGAAGATGCCGCCCCACACTTGGAGCCCTTCCAAACACTGCTGCCTAAGTTGCCAAGCTTAATGGTGGGTCATGTTGAGTTCCCCATGCTCGATGGCGAGGGCGTGCCCGCCAGCCGCTCCAAGGTGATCATGGATATGTTGCGCAAGGATTGGGGCTACCAAGGCTTGGTCGTCACCGACTCCATCAGCATGTCGGGTTATGGCGAAGGCGACATCGTGCAAATGGCTACGCAAAGTTTGCGCGTGGGCATCGACCTTTTGCTCGATCCACAAGACCCCGTTGGTTTGGCCAAAGGTTTGCGCCAAGCTTATGAATTTGGCGAGCTCGAGCAAGAGCGCGTATTTGAAGCCGTCGGCCGTGTCGACAAGCTGATTCGTTTGGCCCTCGACACCGAAGCAGCCACACCACGCCCACTCATGTTGGGGGGTGGCGCCAAGCGTTTGCTGCACCCCCTGCCAGGCGGTGCCCCACGCACTGGCATTCAGCGCCCGGCCTGTGCACTGAACTTGTCCAGCACCCCCGATGCCATCCGCTACCTCGAAGAATGGGATGTCCCCGTCTTCTCCGCAGAATCAGAACCGCCGACCACCTTCCCTGGTCCGCTCCTGGTCCTGTGTGGCGCACGCGAAGGCAAAGGATTGCCCTCGGTTCCGGGCCCGTGGCTAGAAGCCATCCACCACCATCACCCCGCGCTCTTCGTCGCCGGCGCCCCTGATGCTGCCGAGGCCGTGCCCTCCAGCGCCCGCGGCTGGCACCTTCCTGGACTTTCGCCTGCACTGCTCGGTCTGCTCTTGACCGCCGGCGCCGAAGTCTAAGCCGCTTACGCGCCCGTGCTATTCACAACCCTCGACTGGCTTGCCATCGGGGGTTACATCGTCTTCGCCCTAGGCGTGGGCTTTTACTTAACACGCCGCGCCTCGCGTTCGACCGAAGACTTCTATCTGGCCGGCCGCACCTTGCCATGGTGGGTGGCCGGCACCAGTTTGGTCGCGACTTCTTTCGCCGCGGATACGCCGTTGGTGGTCAGTGGTTGGGTGCGCAGCGGCGGCATTTCGCAGAACTGGTTGTGGTGGGGCATGGCCGTGGGCGGCGCGCTCAGTTTCACGTGCATGGCGGCGTGGTGGCGACGGCTGAAGGTCACCACCGATGCCGAGTGCATTGAGCGCCGCTACCAGGGCAAAGCCGCGCGCGTGCTGCGCGGATTTTATGGCGGCTATCACGCGCTGATTACCAATACCGTGGTCTTGGCTTGGGTGCTGCTGGCCATGCTCAAGTTGGTGCGCGTGGTCATTGGCGCGGAAGATGATCGCCAAGACCAGTACATCGTGGCCGTGGCTTTGGTCCTCGCCCTGAGTTACTCCTTCTTGAGTGGCCTATGGGGAGTGGTCGTGACGGACTTCTTCCAGTTCTTCCTCGCCCTTGGCGGCGCGGTGCTGCTGGCTTATGAAGCGGTTGCCGATTTAGGTGGTCTCGCCGAGGCGCGCCAGCGTTTCGCGGAAATGCCGAAAGAAACTACCGCCCTCATGCCGCATCATGGCAGCGGCTGGGAAGACTTGGCGTGGTGGACGCAAGGCGTCGGCGCTTTTTTGATCTTCACGGCGATTCAGGGTTGGCTAAACAAAAATGCCGACGGCGGCGGTGCGGGTGTGCAGCGCTACTCCGCCTGCCGCAATGAAGCCCATGCCCGCGGTGCCGCCTTGTGGTTTAACTTGGCGCATTATTGCTTGCGCCCGTGGCCATGGATTTTGGTCGGCTTGGCATCGATTGTGCTGATTGACCCCGCGCAGTTGCCGATGATCGCCGGCGCCGACGGCACCCTGGAACCCGATCATGAAGCTGCCTATCCCCTAATGATGGCGACTTACCTCGGCCCAGGCTTGTTCGGCCTGATGTGCGCGAGTTTTCTGGCGGCGTTCATGAGCACGCTTGATACGCACTTCAACTTGGCGTCGGCCTATATCGTCAATGATGTGTACCGACGTTTTCTGAAACCGAAGGCGAGCGACCGCCACTACCTGTGGGTAGGGCGCGGCATGGAGGTGTTCATTGGCATCCTCGCCGCCCTGTTGGCCCTAAGCGCAAACTCGATTTCCAACTTGTTCACCTTTAGTTTGGCGCTTCTTGCTGGCGTCGGCCCGGCCCTGCTCATGCGCTGGTTTTGGTGGCGCGCCAACCCCTGGACCGAGGTCGCCGCCCTCGCCACCAGCACCGTGCTAGCGATTCTGACCAACACCACCGTGCTCGGCGCCTCCGAAGCGGTCTTGAATATCCCCTACCCAGTGTCCTACTTGGTAATTGTCGTCGCCTCGGTCGCCGCGAGCCTGATTGCCACCTTCGCCACTGAGCCTGTCGCGCGGGAACGTTTAGAAAGTTTCTACGCCAAGGTGCAGCCGGCGGGCTGGTGGGGCCCTCTCGATACCGATGGCGCGGCAAAACGCTCTCTTTTGCCCCTTTTTGCCGCCTGGATGAGCGGCATCGCCCTGATTTACGGCCTGCTGTTCGGCATCGGCTCCTGGCTCTTGGCGCGGCCCTCCTGGCCCGCTTTTGCCTGCGCCCTGATCGGCTCGCTCGTATTGAAAGGCACTTGGCGCCACGCTCTTCGTGCGCCTGTCGATAGAATAGATTCATGAACCAGTACCAACCCGGTCATACCGGCGCCGTCGAACACGCTTCGGCGCAGCCTGTCGCTTACGCCGACACACCAACCCGCCTCGCCTTCTTGCGCAAGGTCTATGCCATCTTTGGCGCCTCCATGGTGCTATGGATGGGCACGACTTTGGTCGTGGCGACCACGCCAAGTCTGATGAACATCGCCATGCCATTGATGATGGGTGGATTCCTCGGCTTCATGCTGATCATGGCCGCCATGTTCTTGCTCTTGCGCATGACCGCCAACAACTACCCGATGAATGTGGTGGGCATCGGCCTGTTTTCCATCGTGGAAGGCTTCCTTACTGCACCTTTGGTGTATCTAGCCCTTGCCAAGGGAAACGAGGCTGCCATGGCCGCGTTGCAACAAGGCGAAACCATTGAAGGCATCTTTAGCCAAGGCGGTGGGATTGTGACCCAAGCCTTTGTGATTACCGCTGCTGTCTTTACCGGTCTGACCGCATACGCGCTCACCACCAAGCGTGACTTCCTGTGGCTAAGGGGCGCACTTTGGATGGGCTTCTTTGCCTTAGTCGGCATCATGATTCTGTCCTTCTTCGGAATCGGCGGGGGTCTCATGGGATGGGGCTTCTCGCTAGCATGGGTAGTCCTGATGGGCGGCTTCGTTCTCTACGACACGCAAAACATCCTCAAGCGTTATCCCGAAAACATGGCCGTCGCTGGAGCAGCTACCTTGCTCGTGGACTTCATCATCATGTTTAAGCACATCCTGCTCATGCTGATGCGTCGCGACTAAGCGCTCTCTGGCCCCGCTATTTCCGCGGACGCCACCTGCTCTACGGGGTAGTCTTCCTTCTGGATGGCTGCCCCGTTCGCTTTTTCCTGCCTCAAGGGGCAGTTTCTGTTGCCTACCGCGCTAATGGCGCTGTGCCTGGCCGTGGCCACACCGGCCCAACAGAGTGTTGGAGCGAACCGTCAAAGTGATGGCACCCTTTCCCAAGAACTTGTGCAGCAATCGCGGGCGACGCCTTTCCGTCCGCCATTGCCGCCGGGTTCGACGGAGCTCGCTTATGACAGTGGGGTTTATGGCGGAACCTCGCGCAACCTACAGCACGCCAACCTATTTCCCGGCTGGCCCTATTGGGCATTGGCCGTGCGCTTCAGCCCCACTGCCGTAGCCCAAGGCCAGCTTCTGGAAGCGCGCTACTTAGCCCCCACCCAATGGGGCGCCAGTGCAGATTTTGATCTGGTCGTGCGTGATACTGCCGGAGTCGTGCTCGGTACCTTGACTGGTTTAACCGCCGGAATTGATTCCAGCAACTGGCAAGTGGTCGATCTCAGCAGTTTGCAAATCACCGTCGGCGCCAACGACTTCACCCTGGAAATGCGCCCGAGCAATCCTTGTGGCAGCGGGAGTGGATTCACGCTCGCCTACAACAGTGGTAGTAGCGGACGCAGTTCGGCGAGTGATGATTGCCTCGATGCCTACTCGTCCTTCGCGGTGGAAAGCCGCGAACTGTTTTTGCGCGCGGTCGTCGCGGACCTTCCTCAAGGTCCGACGGTGACCGTGCAAAATCTCATCGCCGGCAATCGTGCCCTATTCCAAATGCAGAACCTCAGCCCCTTCGGCCAAGGTTTGATTTTGGTCAGCGCTCATGGCCCCGGCCCTACCAACACCGCCTACGGCACCCTCGCCGTCACCGCCCCGTGGCATAGTTTGGCGGTGACCGCAGACAGCCAAGGCGCTGGCCAGCTCGACCTTCGTGTCCCCGCTGGAGCGCAAGGCCTGTCGCTATGGATGCAGGCGGTTGACAGCACTGCGCAGGCCATCGGTCAGGCCTTGGTCGAAGTGGTTGGTTAAACAGGAATCGGCCATGAATCGGCAATCGGCTGCTATCTTGGACCGAACCCTGATTGGCAGAACCCTGTCCCGAACCCTAACCCTACTCCTTGGCTGGCTCATGCTGGTCATGCTTGGCTCTGCGTCGTCGCTTTCGGCGCAGGCACAAGAACTCCAATGCGGTGGCTGGCAAGCCCTCGGTCCTTTCGATAACGAAGGCGGCAATAAGCCAGGGGAGCATGCGCTACATGGCTTCCTCGAGGACATGACCATTGGCAAAGAGTGGCCTGCGCTTGCAGAAAGCTTCAGTGGCCGCGCTAGCTCCCTGGAATGGAAGGCGGTGACCGGGCGAGACCCTCACGGCACGACCGCAGTCGATAGCGGGTACATGGACTTCGCCTCGCTGCTTGGTGCGAAGAGCGTCAATAATCAAACGGCCTTTCTGTACTGCGCCTTGGATGCACCGCGCGCGATGGAGGTCGATGTCCTCCTCGGTAGCGACGATGGCTGTGAAGTTTGGCTCAACGGAAAATCCATCCTGCGCCGCGCCTTTGTTCGCAAGGCCAACCCCTTTGAAGATCAGCTGCGTCTATCTCTTCAGGAGGGGCGCAACCATTTGTTGGTGCAAGTGGCCTCGGCCAATGGCGGCTGGGGTTTTGTCATGCAAGCGCAACGCGGAATTGGGCAAGCTGCCATCAACCGCGCGGTCGACCGTGGCGTGGATTATTTGCTCGGCCAACAGTTGATTGATGGTTCATGGCAACAGCATCAAGGCCAGTACCGCAATGGCGGCACTGCGCTTTCGGTGTACACCTTGTTGAGTTCCGGCTTGAATCCGAGTCACCCTGCCATCCAGCGCGGGCTTGCCTACCTCAAGGTCGCCCCTTCGGAGGACACCTATTCCATCAGCTGCGAACTCATGGCGCTCGCCGCCATGGACGACGAAAATTTCCTGCCGTGGATTGAAGAGCGTGCCGATGATTTAATTTCTTGGCAGTTGCATAACGGCGGCTGGGCCTATCCAGAAGGCCATTGGGATTTCAGCACTTCTCAGTTTGCCGCCCTTGGCTTGCGCGCCGCTGCGGAGGCGGGCGCAGAGATTCCAGAAGAGGTTTGGAAGGACATGATTGACCTTTGCCTCGACAATCAGGCGCGCCCGAATAACAAGCGGCTGCCCTTGCGCGCAGGTTTTGCCTATTACCCAGGGTACCGCGTGCCCACCGGCTCCATGACCACCGCCGGCATCACCGTGATGGCGATTGCGCGTGAGCAACTTGGCGAACGCATGAAGCGCACGGTGGCGCCCAAGGTGGAAGAGGCGATTCAACTAAGCCTGCAGTTTTTACAGGAAGATTTCACCACTGCCGTCAACCCGCATTATGAACTAAACTGGCGCTATTACTGGTTGTATGGCATCGAGCGCGTGGGCGCACTGCTGAACCTCGAGCAACTCGGCCATCACGATTGGTATCGGGCGGGAGCCAGCTTCCTGGTTGCCGACCAAGAAGCGAAAGGACAATGGACTACCCCTTGGGGGCGCCCTGAAGCCACAACTTGCTTCGCTTTACTGTTCCTGAAGAAAGCTACGGCGCGTGCCGTTGCCACCGGACAGAGTGCGCAACGCAAAGACCACTTGGAGTCCGAACTCGGTGAGCACCCAGTGGTGCTCCACGTGAACCCGCGCCCTCCTGCCACGATGTGGGTCGTACCCCAAAAGGGCGTGGCCCCCACAGCAGTGCGCTATGAGATTCGCCGTCCTGGCGCAGCAAGCTGGACAGAAGTGGGCATGGGTGTTGGGGATCGCTTTGCGTTGCAACATGACATCGAAAGCCCAGGGGCCTGGGAAGTGCGCGCAGAGGTGTTTGGGCCGCAAGAGGGCTCGCCAACACCAGCGAGACTGGGCTTCAGCGCCGTGATTTCCGGCACCTTCGCCACTGGCTTGCGCGAAGGCGACCTACTTGCAGCATCGGCCGTGGAACGCAACCTACTGCCAGCATCGCGCCCGACCATTTTGATTAGCAGTCAGGTTAGCTCTTATGGCTCTGACAAAATGATTGACGGCATGGTTTGGTCTGCTTGGGAGTGCGCCCAGAACGACGCCACGCCAACGATTGAGATCAAATGCAAGCGCAAGCCCAAGGTGCGGCGACTTTTACTCACGCAAGCACGCAATACGGCAAGTGCCCAGACGAGTAATCCTCGGCCGGCCACGGTGGAGCTGTGGATCAACAAAGACAAGACGCCGGTCATCTTGCAGCTCGACCCCGACGCCACGCGTAAAACGGTATACGAGTTTCCTGAGCGCACCAGAATATCTACGCTCAAGATTGTGATTACTGCCGTGACCGACGGCACCTTAGGCGCCGGGGCCTTTGGCTTTGCCGAGATTTCTCTCGAAGAGTAAGGCTAGCCAACCAACATGGCCTTCATGCCAGGGCGCCAACCGAGCACGCCGGACATGAGCACATTGATGGCCATGTCAATCACACCGGCTATGTAAATGGTGGCGGCTACCTGAAAAATCAGGCGGCGTGAAGCGCGTGATTCGACGACGAATGCCAAGTTCGTGATGCCGATGGACAGGAGCAATAACGAAGTGTCGAGCATCGACCACATGGCGAAGTGGAAACCGCCGGTTAATGGCGAAGCCAAGAGAAATAAAATCTGAATCCACAAGAAGGCTTTCATCCGCGCGATGTCGGCGGCATGTGGCGCCTCATTCGGTGGAGGCGCAGATTGCCGCGCAACAGGGCGCGCGGGTGGTTGGACAGGGACAGTGGGTTGGGTCGGAACGGATGGCTGCTCAGTCATGATGAGAAATAGGGACTCCTACACTCTACCTCATTACCAAGGATCGACTCCATTCGCCTCTAATATCAAATCGTAGGCCTCATCAAGGCGGTCGCTCACCTCTGTGGGCGTCACCCCATCGGAATCTCGGTAGTACCGCATTTTGATTGGGCTATGCAGCCAATACAGGTAGCTCAGCTCCCGCACAGCGGCACGCACTTCGACTTCGCCCCCCCCTCTCGATTTGGGCAATATGCCAATCGACACGCGCTTCGCAAGCTCGTTGCACGCCAAGGCCAGGGAGCCAAGCCAATACCATGCCGCAAAGAATGGGGGCGCGGGAGACCATGACATCTCCAGCGCGCTGACGCTCTTCTGCGATGGCCCAATGCCCCATGCGATGGTAAAGCCACGCCACCAGCCAGGGCAGGAAGCCCAGGACGCCAATGCCGAAATAGAAGACGCCAATCAAACTGAAGGGAAGAAGGCCTAGGGCTAGCAGGGCAACCAGCAAGCTAGATCCATAGAACATTCCGGCGCGCAAGGTCCCCACCATTTCGGGAACAAATACTGCGCCGAGAAGATTGAGTGCAGCGACCGCGGCGCTCACATAAATAAAGGCACGATAACGCGAGGGGTCGAAACCCCAATCCAAACCCTCTCCGCGGAAAAAGACTGGGTCGACAACAAACAGAATCATCGGGACCAATACGCCAATTGCGACGACAGCAAAGACGTTCCCGCGAGGATGTAAACTCGCAATTTGTCGCTGGAGAAAGGTCTGCGGCGCCACGTCTTGGGAGAAGTGAAACTGAAATCCTGAACCGTAGAGCATGAGGGAGCGCAATGTCTGCAAATCATTGATGCGAATCCACTCCGTGCGCACCATGCGCAAGCCATCTCGCTCCAGCAATGCGCGCATTGGTTGATTCACTTGCGCTGTCCAAGTTCTGATCCCCGAATCTACAAAATGGGCTTCGGCGAAACGTAAAAGTTTATAGGCTCGCTGTTCCCAACCTTTTTCGGGGAGAAATTCCAAGAGTGAAATCTGGCCAGGAATGCGCCAATGCACAAAGCCCACGATTTCTTCCCTTTCGACCGCAACAAAGGTGGTGCCAGCAAGAATCTCGAACTCCCAGGTGATGAGATCTTCATCTAGGATGACCCCTGGGGGCGGCGGTGCCGCATCCCCTCTGCGGCGCTCATTCTGATTGGCAATACGGTACACCCGACAAACCGACGCTAAGTCGTCCTGCGTAAGCGGGCGAATATCCATAGCGACTACTTTCGCATGCGAAAGCGCCGTAAGCAAACGCCATCACGCTCCAACCACTCTTCCGCCTCTACACGATAGCCATGGTGTGCAAAGAAGGGTTTCGCTACTCGACTGGCTTCCGTGAAGAAGGCATCGATCCCATGCTCCTGCAGTTCTTGCTCTGCTTGGCGCAATAGCGTCGTCGCAACACCACGCCTTGCCGCCTGCGGTGAGGTGTAGAGGAAATCAATATGGCCATCCAGTTCATAGGAAAGGAAACCTAATAAAGATTCGTCATTCCATGCGGTCAATGTCACCAGGGGTTCCAATCGCCGCCGCCATTTCTGCCAATCCGGCGCTTGGCCTTTGGGCGCCCAAGCCTGCAGCTCCTCTGGCTGGTAATACTCAGGGCCAAGGGCATAAATGGAGTCATGAAACAAGGCCAGCAAAGCGGCATCGTCTTCGGCATCAGCAAGACGAATGTGCATGGTGCTTAATCAGCAGCGCCGGCCATGCCTGGGCGCGAGTGATCTTGATAGATCTCGAGCAGGCGGAAAATCTCTTCGGGAATCGCGGACCCTGTCGTGGGCATGCGGCGTGCACTGCGCACGATGCCTACCGGATCAGCAAACACCAACAGCGGGCGTGTCCAACCCCCGACCGTCATACTGCTTTCGCGAAGCTCTGGCTTGGGGCCATGCCAGGACCACTGCAAGGGTCCGCGTGGCTGAAGCAACTCTTCGGCTTCTAGGTTGCTGCGCAATGTCGCCGCCTGCTCTTCGCCTAGACTTTGCGGCAAGACAATCGTGATGCCTTGCGCAGGCAACTGCACTTTCCAAGCCTTTAGCAAGCGTAGGCATTGCTCTTCTATGCGCTCCCGCCACGCTTCTTGTCCGACTTCGGCAATGCGCTCGGCCTTCTCTTCGGAAAACCACAAAACCACGGTGCCCGGGTCGGCCAGGGGTACGCCATTGACCGGCAGCCCGATGAGCTCACGCAAGCGATTCTTGCCCGGCAACCATGGATCTAAGCCCTGCCCTTCGGAGCCGGCAAGTCCTGCGTGGCGCTCACGATCCAATCGAGCCCAAGATGGGCTGACCACACGCATGGCACCATAGCTAGTAAAGAAGCCGACCCGCCCTTGGATGGGGTGTGCATCTAGGGTGGTGAACTGCGCAATCTCTTTGCCTTGGCCATAAACCGTGACCGTAGGGCCATCGACCAAAAACTCGAGAGCAAAGGTCGTGCTCCCTGAAGCAAAGGAGATGTTGCCAGATTCGCGGCCGCCTCTGGCATATAAGCCATCTAAGGTCCAGCTGACTGCGCCACCGGCTTCGCGCTGTGCCGTCTCCCCACGTGCAAACTGAACATCGCCGCCACTCATGGAAAAGCGCACCTGACGATCGCGGCGGGTATAGCCGAGCACAACCCCACCATTAAATAAGGCGGTGGTTTGCTCGATTTGCATCGAGACGCGATAACGCCCCGGCTCCATCCAGGCGTCGGCGAGGACGAAAGCGTCGCGCCAATGCGACTGCCGGTCCATGGTGTCGGTTCCGGTGCGCAACTCATTGCGGCCGACGTGAACATCTCCGGTATCTGTCACTAACCAAAGACCTTCGACGCGGCGCTCCTCATGATCAGTCAGACCATCTTCATGCCATCCCTGCATGGCCATCAATTGTTCGGGCTGATGGAAAGGATGACCGAGTGCATCGACATCATTTTCCAAGGTGATTGCCAAGGGGGCCAAGCCAAGGCGTACAGCGAGCAAATCATGGTCGGCGGCAAAGGCCGCTGCGGCTTGCACAAGTCCGGCTTTGGCAGCTTGTTGCACTAGGGCACTCTGCGCCTGTACCAAGGCTTCTAACGCGGGGATGTCGGCCAACCACGGGCAGGGTTCTTGCTGAGCCGCGACCAGTTTCCGCTGAGGCGAGGCAAAGCGTGGCCATTGCGCTACCGCCCAAACCACCTCCGGCGCAGATAACTCCCGCAAGGTCGACTGCAGGGTGCTGAGTACGGCATCGGAGGGTTCGTCAACAGCCAAAGTCCAGCGGAAGGCCAACAGTGCTTCTCGATGCATGCCTTCCTGATGGAAAATTTCTGCCGCCACGCGCGCTTGGTCCTGACCAAAGTAGGGTTCGGCGCGGCGGCGTAGCCAAGTAAAGGTGGGCTCATCCATCACTTGCTCCGCTTGTTCACCATTTGGTGGAACCGGGTCAAAGATTTTGGTCCAGCGCGCAAGGCGCGGTCCATCAAAGCCGCGCAAGAAAGTGTCGAACAGCTTGGCGAAAGCCTCCATGTCGGCTGGTCGTCCGTCTTTGCCATCGGCCATCCACTTGGCGAATCGCACCGATGCCTTGCCTTTACCTCGTGCACTGCCTTTGAGGAAGGCTTCCATTGGCTCGGCGAATATCGGGGGGCCCTCCTTCGCTGTAGGGCCAAGAGGAATGCCATCGACATCGACGGCGCCTTCTGCGGCGGGCTCCAGTCCGGTCCAGGAGCGCAGGAAAACAAAGAGTGCATAACCCGCGGAATAGTTGTCGCGATAGTCTTCAATCTCACCGTCGAGCAAATTGATGAGCTCCTCCTTTACGGAATACCCCTTGCGCCGCACCGCGCGCATGGTGCCAAAGTTGACGTAGTCCTCGACAAACTCTTCGTCATCCATGTGGCCGTAACTGCCGCCAGTCCACACCGCACGACCTTCGGCAAAACAAGCCGGCTGCCCAGGGTAAATCGCGCCATCGAAACGGTGCGTCAGCTCATGGGTTAAACCCCGGCCTAACGCCGGGATGTTGCTCATGGTGAACTTCAACGTAGTGACATCGCCACCCTGGAATCCGCCGACCCACCAAAAACCAGCGCCTTCTTCTTCTAAGCCATAGGATTCGGGCACCACACGCACGATGCCCTGGCGGCCCACGAATGGATCAGTGCCATACCAGTTGGCCAAGCGCTGGTGATGAAGCTCCACCGTTTCGGCGGCGCCGAGCAAGGTGCCAAATCCGCAATTGGTCTCCAGGCGATACCACTCCCGCGGCGAATGAGCCACGCCCGGATTCGCAAAGCTTGCGTGCTTGAGCGTGAATTTCCGACGCTCGTCTTCATCTAGGTCCTCGAGGGCCTCGACGGTCCATGGCGCGGCGCCGGACTCCATTTGCTCGCGACGCGCACGGGATAAAGCGCCGTTGGCCAAACTCGCAGCGCCACCCAAACCCGGTGGGCGCGGCCCTTGCAACTTGTCGAAGTTGGCCTGCGAAGTCAATCCGCGCAAACAACGCGCCGCACGAATGACCAAAGCGGTGTCGCCACTCGCTTGCGCCTGGCGGATGACCTCTTCGAGGCCATCTAACACCTTGTCTTGCACCGACCAAGGCACGGACAATTCAGGCGGCACCTTGTCCTGCCACTTCGCCAACATGGTGGTGGCTTCGGCATCTTTCAAAATGCTTCGCGCAAAATCTTCCGCCCATTCCGCGGCCAAGGACGCCCCAGGCTTTTTACTCTTCCGTTGTTGATCGCGAAAGCGCAGCAAAGCTTGGACCGCATCGGCGCGGACATCGGCAAGCTCCTTCATGGCGTCGGTGCCGCCCTCAGGTAAAAAGGCGAGTAGCTCACGATCGGGCTTCCAGCGCCCCCGCTCATCGGCAGCAGCAGCAATCAAAGCTTCTGTCCACAGCCATTGCGCATTCGCATCTTGAGCAGCTGCCGCGGACTCCACCAACTTGGCCAGAACAGTAAAGCGCTGCTCCACGCCAGGGCAACGCGTCAGCGCGAATTGAAAGTGGTTCAGAGCTTCCTCGCCGCGGCCCGCTTCTAGGGCCGTGGTGCCCGCGCGCATACTTTCGGCGAAAGGATCTAGGCCCCCGCGCGTGCGCTCTTGTGCTATAGGCGCAGGGAGCCAGGCTACGGCTGATGCCGGGAGAGCGCTCACCCAAGCCAGCAGGGCGGGCAAAATCAAGGGCAAACAGCGAGGCAAGCGGGTCATGGCGGCGAGTCAGGCGGCCACAGCCGCGCCCTCAGTGTAGCCGTCGACGGAAAGGCAGTGACCAAGCTAGAAGGGAGCTGCTAGAACAGAGCATGCTGATATTGAGCTTGTGGATGGCCGCGCCCCTCTGGAGTGGGATGAGTTTCGCCGCCACCCTGCCGCCACAAAGTCAAGAGCCGGAGCTGTCTGCCTTGCAAGCCAGTGCCTGGCAGGTCTTGGGGCCGATTCCGCGACGCAAAAACGGCAAGGTGGGCTCTTCTGCGGGCATGCAGACCCATCTCAGCAAGATGCGCAAGCCGGTTCCTTGGCCTGCCTTACAGCAGGCTTTTTCTGGCAAAGGCAAGCTCACGGTTCCATGGTTGGAAATCCATCCACAGGATTGGCTGCTTGCGCAAGATGCGCTTACCCCCAACCCCCGCCCGCGACAGGGGATTGATTCGGGTGAGTTGGACATGGCCCAGCTACTCCCTCTGGCCAAGGCAGATCCCACACTCGCCGAAGATGCCACGGTCTTTTTGTATCGCACGGTGTTTGCCAGCGCGGACCAAACCTTAGAAATCGAGCTTCATTCGTCACAAGTTGCGGCCTTGTGGTGGAACGGAGATCGCCTGATTGAGATGGATAAGAGGGATACCCAAGTCGCTTCGCGCGCCAACTTGACCGTGCGCGCCGGCTTGAACCACTTGTTGCTTGAAGTCCAGAACACCAAGGCGGCGCCGTGGACGGTGGAGCTGCGCGAATCGCGGCCGTTAGATCAGGAGCGCATCAACCGCGCCATCGACCTGGGGGTGCAGTATCTCCTGGATCGGCAAAGCATCGACGGTCGCTGGTACCCCTACGGCGGAGGCTACACCCAAGCCTCTACTTCTATTGCCACGTACACCTTGCTAGCTTGCGGCGTTGGCCGACGCCATGAAGCGGTACTCAAAGGATTGGCGCAGCTACGGCGCGAAAAGTCACCCATGACCTACAGCGCCTCCTTGCAGTTGATGGCGATGGTCGCCGGCAATGACCCCCAAGATCGGGAGTTCATTCTCGATCTCAGCGAAGACCTGATTAGCTGGCAATTGAGTAACGGGCTATGGGCTTATGGCGCTCATGGAGATGGCCCTGGCCCCGGCGGTGGCGACCTATCGAATACGCAATATGCCGCCCTGGGTTTGCGCGCAGCGGTGGCCGCGGGCATTCCAGTGCCGCCATTGACTTGGGAGCGCCTCACCCGAGGCACTTTGGATTGCCGAGAAGGGCGCCAAAGCAGCAGAGGCCCCGTGACCGGCAAGCACTCTGGCACTCCGAATGGCTTTGGTTACAGCACTGGTTATCCCAACGCTTATGGCTCGATGACGGCTGCGGGCATCGGCACGCTGGCGATTTGTCGCGACAACCTACCGACGAGTGGCATGAAAAACCTAGCCTCGACCGCAGAACGCGCGATTCAAGATGGCATTGCTTGGATGGGCGCCAACTGGAAACTGACCGACCTCGGCCGCAACTTCCTCGGCAACTCGCGCAATCTTCTGTGGGATTATTACTACCTCTATGGCATTGAGCGCGCAGGCGTTCTTGGCCAAGCGGATTTGTTTGGAGAACATGATTGGTATCAAGAGGGCGCGGAACTCTTGGTGGACCAGCAGGCGCCGAATGGAGGCTGGGGCGAACAAGACGATCCGGTCACGGTGTGCTTTGCTCTGCTCTTTCTGAAAAAGGCTTCGGCGCAGCCACCTGTGACTAATATTGAGCTCGAAGACGAGCGACTCAAGCAAAGCGATCTCGAAGATGGTCCTTTGCAGTTGCGCGTGACCTTGCGTCATCCGCCCGCGATGTGGATTGACCGTAGCTCCGAAGGCTTTTCGCAGATTGCCCAGGTGGTGTACTGGATGCGCCCTCCTGGTAAGCCCTGGATTCGCCAGTCTGTGACCTCTGGCCAAAACTTTGCGATTCAGCCAGATCTCGAACAACCTGGCGAGTGGTCCCTTCGCGCCGACGCTGTGCTAATTGACGGTAGCGTCATGACTTCCGGAACAGTTGATTTCGAACAGCGCGATGGCCTGACCAAGGAGCGGCAGGCTTATCTGGAGGAAGGCGAGCGCAATCAACTTCGCGGCAGCAACCCTCAGCCCAAGGCATCGAGTTCCAGCCCAGGAACCTCTCCCGGGAATCTCGTCGACAACAATTATTTCCTTGGCTGGAAGTGCGATGGCCTCGACCCAGAGCCAAGTCTGCAGATCAAATTACGTCGTAGCGCTAAGGGCACCACCTTGCGCCTAGTGCCGCGCGTGCCTGGCCCACTAGAGGTCACGCCGATGGCCCGCCCCACCTTGGTGGAGGTGCAGATCGACAGCGGCGCGCCAGTAACCCTGCGCATTCCAAGTGATCCCCACGGCAAAGCCATTTTGGATTTCGGCAAGCGGCTTTCGGTACACCGCATTCGCGTGAAAATCTTGGCGATTGAAGGCGGCATCTTGGGCGAAGGCGCCGAAGTTGGCTTCAGTGAAATCGAGGTGCTGTAGGCCCCATTTCTCGGCGAAGAACGCTGTTCTTCCCTCTGAATCAGGCCGATATAGGAAGGCGGACCCGTTTGAAATGGACCGCTGCGGCCATGAGCCCTTTCTTCGCCCTCTTGCTCTGTTTGCCCTCAGGAAGCCCTGAAGGGCCTCAGTGGCATGTTTTTTCGGCATATTTGCCGAATTTGATGCCCGGAAACGCCTTCTTGAGCCTTCCGCAGAGCACTACAAGCACAAGCCTGCGTGAGCAGCTCGACGCCTTTGATGACGCTCGTCGCCAGGGGTCGGTGGAAGATGCCACGAAGATTTTGCAGGAGATTGCCACCCGAGGCGAAGAGCAGGCCATCGATGCCCTGACCGATTTGGTCTACCGTCTCGAGGGCCGTCTGCAGTTCGCGGCGGTGCATGCCATCGCCCTGAGCCCCCAGGCCTACGCCCACGAACGGCTGCGCGATTTAGCGCGTGACCGACAACAGGCAAGTGTGCGCCGCCAAGCTGCGCGCGATCTTGCCAATGGCACCGAAGGTGATCGTCTGTGGTTACGGGATAAACGCTTATCCCAGGAAAAAGACCCCATGCTGCGTGCAGAAATCCTTCGCATGCTCTTGCAATATGAAGTTCCGCGACTGGAACAAGCGGTGCTTGCTGCCTCGCGTTCGGTCCACGCTGTGGAAGCCGGCATTGGCATTGAGGGCGTCGGCCGCCTGCGTTTGCGCCGCGGTTTACCTGCCGTCGGTCGCGCCTTGGATGGCACCGACCCCGTGTTACGCCGCGCCGCCTTGGAAGCCTTGGATTCCTTTGGTGGGCCGCGAGCGACGGGGTTATTGCTCGACGCCTACGGAAAGCCAGAAAATCTGGCGCTACGACCAGTCATTCAGCAGCTTCTGTGGCAGCGACACCTGCCGAAAGAGTTGGAAGTGCTGGCCACCGATGGGCTGCGCCACGCCGAGCCTTCCGTGGTGCTTTTGACCGCAGACATCTTGGCCTTGCGCGCGGACCTTGCCCCCAAAACGACGATTGGGCCACTGAGCCAACTGCTACAACAGGACGATCCGGTACTCATGAGTCGTGCCGTGGAAGGACTCGTCCTCGCCAAACCCAATGCCCTGGCTACGCTCCTTGGCAGCCGTCTCCGCGGTCTCGATGCCGATGACCCTCGCGTTGCGGATTTGCTTTGGGGCTTATCGACACTCGACAAGCTGCCTTCGTCGCAGCTGCGGTACATGCCGCAGTGGATGAACTCCACATCAGCGGCCGTTCGCGTGCAGTCCATGCGTCTGCTCGCCGCGCGCAAGCCTAAGGCCGATGCCCAGGAGTGGGCATATGCCGCTCTCCAAGATGACAGCTGGTCAGTGCGCATGGCAGCCGTGCGTTGTTGGCAGCAATGGCGACTGCAGGAAGGCATTCCACACCTGGTGGATACATTGGCGCGTGAGCATGGTTCCGTACAACTCGCGGCGCATGAGGCATTGGTGGCGCTGACTGGAGCCCAGCTCGGCCTAAGTTCCTCGGCATGGGAAGCTTGGTGGCGGGGACAAGGGCAGGATTATGTCCTTCCCAGCCTGGAACAACTGGCGCAAGAACGCGCCGCGGCTGAACTGATCGACGTAGAGGCTGCGGCAACACATACCGTTTCCGAGCGTCGTTACCACGGCTTGGCCATTCACGATGGTGGCTCTTTGTTTCTCCTCGACGCCAGTGGTTCGATGGAAGAAGACTTTGATTCCAGTCGCAGCAAGTATCAAGTGTATGCCGAGAATTTGCTGCAAACCATCGGCGGCCTCAGCGCCAAAGCTACGTTTGGCATGATGCTGTTTAGCGGCGATGCGCAATTATGGAGAAGTGAACTTGCGGCCAATCGCCCGGAGCATGTCGATGCCGCGGCAAAGTTCTTGACGCAAGCCTCTTTGGGTGGCCCCACCGATCTGCACGATGCCTTGGTCACAGCGCTCGCCATTTCCGAAGTGGAATCTCTATATGTCCTGACCGACGGCGCCCCGACATCGGGCTTCTTGCGCGATACCGAGTCGCTGCTGCAAGTCGTGGCACGAGCCAACCGACATCTTGGTGTGCGTATCCATGCCATCGACATCGGTCCCGAACCTTGCGAGCTCTTGCAGCGCTTGGCCCAGGAAAGCGGTGGGCAATATGTGCGCCCGGAACATGCCCACCCCTAAAGAGGGTCAATGGTCACGCCTTGGCGTTCGCTCGCCGTACCCAAGACACCATGAATCGCCTGCAGCGCACGACGACTGCCTTTGACCATGATTTGCCGACGGATGCGTCCGCGCAGCTTTTCTACCGGGGGCAAAGATGGCCCCAAGATGATCAAGCCATCGTTCATGGAAGGGGGCCGCGAAAGGAAGCCGGCATCATGCCCGGCATCGCGCAGGGCGGTGGCAATCTCAAGAGACATCGCCTCGACGCGTGCACGGTCTTGACTCTCGAGGGTCAGGCGCAGCACTTGACCAAAGGGCGGGAAGCGGAATAGACGTCGTTCCTCCAACTCCTTGGCAGCAAAACCGATGTAGTCATGCCGAACCGCTGCGGTAATGGCGGCATGTTCCGGCATCCAACTTTGCACCACGACGCGCCCGCCACGGGAACTTCGCCCTGCGCGCCCAGCCACTTGAGAAATTAGATTGAAGCAGCGTTCGCTGGCGCGGAAGTCTGGGTGATGCAGCGCGGTGTCGGCATTGAGTACCCCCACCAACGTGACCTCAGGAAAGTCCAGGCCCTTCGCCACCATTTGCGTGCCGAGCAAGATGTCGATGTCTCCGCGGCCAAAGGCATCGAGCACTTCTTCGTAACTTTCGCGCCGCAACATGGTGTCGCGATCCATCCGCGCCATGCGCGCGTTCGGAAACAAATGTTGCACACTTTCTTCGGCACGCTCGGTGCCGATGCCAACTAACTCCACCTTGCCGCGGCAATGAGTGCAAACGGCGGGCGGCGGCTCCTCGCGCATGCAGTAATGACACAGAGCCTTCTTGCGCCAGCGATGGTAGGTCAAGGCGACATCGCAAGTCGGGCAATGCACGCTTCCGCCGCAAGTTCGGCAATGCCAAGCGGGCGCAAAGCCGCGTTGATTCAAAAACAAAATCGCGCGTTCTTTGCGCGCCAGGGTTTCGGCTAAGGCTTGTTGCAAAGGCGGCGCCATAACCATCCAATGCCCCTTCTCTGGCTTTTGCTCGCGCAGGTCGACCACTTCGATGTGCGGCAAGCGGCCACCGCCGACACGCTCGCGCAAAGGCAACAAACGCATGGGGGTTCTGCTGCCTTCTTCTGCCGTACCCGCCTGCTGGGGCTGGGCAGCCGCCCAACTCTCCAAAGACGGCGTGGCCGATCCCAAAATACACACCGCTCCTTCCAGGCGCGCGCGTTCCCGCGCGATTTCCCGGGCGTGATAGCGGGGTGCCGTTTCTTGCTTGAAAGAACTTTCATGCTCCTCGTCGACCACAATGACGCCAAGGTTCGGCATCGGCGCAAATAGGGCACTGCGTGCGCCGACCACAACTCGCAAACGACCTTCGCGAATCGCGCGCCATTGATCGTGGCGCTCGGCATCGGTGAGGCCAGAATGCAACACCGCGACATCTCCGCAACGAGCGCGGAAACGCGCCACGGTTTGCGGGGTCAAAGCAATTTCCGGTACCAAAACAATCCCTCCGCGGCCGGCCGCAAGTGCCGTTTCCAAGGCATGTAAGTACACCTCGGTCTTGCCGGAGCCGGTAATCCCGAACAGCAAAAAATCCTGATGCACCTCGGCCGCTAAAGCTTCGCGAACAGCGTCGACGGCAGCCTGCTGTTCAGGCACTAACTGAGGCGGTTGATCACGCGCCACCTCGCGCCCGGCAAAGGGGTCGATGAACTCTTGCTTCCGCCCAAAGCGCACCAAGCCTTTCTTCTCTAAGGAAGTGAGCGGTGAACGCGACAAACCAGTGCGATTGTAGAACTCGCGCATTTCCATCGGGCCACCTGCTTGTTCCAGCACAGCAAGGGCTCGCGCCTGCTTAGGCTGTTTGTTCTCGAGTTCGCTGCGGATGTCCTCGGTGACAGCATCGGCCTCCACTTCGACGACGGGGATCGTGCGCCGAGGGCGGTCATGTCGCAAAGCCAAAGGCAGCATGGCGGCCAGTGCTCGCCCCCAACTACAGAAAGTGTCCTCGGCCATCTGCCGAGCCAAACGCAGGAGCGCTGGAGTCAGGAGCGGTTGCTCATCGAGCACTTCGGTGATGGGCCGCACGCGATGGGGGTCGACACCGCTCGGTAACTCACCATCCACGCCGACGACAACCCCTATTGCTGAGCGACTGCCAAAGGGCACGCGCACACGACAGCCAGGAACGGGGTCCTCCCGTCCATCTTGTTGCGGCGGCAAAAGGTAGCTGAACTCGCGGCGCACTGGGGTATCCAGCGCGACCTGCACATAACGACCTTCCGGCGCGCCAAACAGGCTCCCCTGTTGCACCACCATCGCCGGGATTATCGCAGCCCCGCTACCCTGTGCGCATGAGCTCTCGGGAATCCGCCGCTGTGACCCCAGTCACCCTGCTGACGGGGTGGTTGGGGGCGGGCAAAACGACCCTGCTCAACCGCCTGCTCAAGGAAGACCACGGCCGCCGTTACGCCGTGCTGGTCAATGAATTCGGCCAGGTCGGGATCGATGATCGCCTGGTCAAGCGTCGGGACGAAGACTTGGTCGAGCTCTCGAACGGCTGCGTGTGCTGCACCGTGCGTGGTGACTTGGTGAAGTCCCTCAAGCGACTTAAGGCGCGGCGCTTTGGCATCGGGCCGCGGCGCAGCTTTGATCATGTGGTAGTAGAGACCACCGGGGTTGCTGAGCCGGCGCCGCTTTTGCGCACATTCTTGGTCGAGGAGGACATCGCCAGTTATTACGAGGTGCAATCGGTTCTGAGTTTGGTCGACGCCGCGAACCTAGATTTTGCGCTCGGCACCAAAAGTGCGGTCGAGCAAATCGCCTTAGCCGACCTCCTACTGCTCAACAAAACAGACCTCATCGATGCGCCGGCACTAGATGCGCGTAAGCAACAACTGCGTGAACTCAATCCGGTGGCACCAATTTTGCCTACCGCCCACGCCGCGGTGCCCTTGGAGCAGTTACTCAAGCCGCGTCGGGAGGAATTTCGCCTCGAGCAACTTCCGCGAGCTAACGCAACACCTGTTCCCGGACCGGCCCACGGCGTGGTCAGTGTATGCCTGCAACAAGAAGCGGCGGTCGACGAGCTCAAGCTGCGCCTGTGGCTAGACACCTGCGTGCAGCAACTTGGTGAGCGCTTGGTGCGCTACAAAGGCTTCCTTCACATTCAAGGAATCCCCTATCGCTGCGTGCTCCAAGGCGTCTATGACTTGTACTCTGTGGAAGCGAGCGAGGCTTGGCCACAAGGCGAGGCCCCCAACAATGAGTTGGTCTTTCTTGGCCACGATCTAGACCCCGCCTTTTTTGAGCGAGGACTACGCGCGGCTACTGCAGGGTAACCTGGAAGCTACTGCTATCGATGGGTGCGCCGTCCACCAGCGAAGCCACGGTAAAGGTGGTGGTACCGAGGAAGGGTGGCGGCAATTGAGCAGGCAAAGTGATTTGGAAGGGAAGCGTTTGCTGGCCGAAGGGCGCCAGGCTTCCAGGTACCAAACTCAAAACGCGCATGCCACCGGCAGCGGGGAAACCTGCAGCGGCAAAGGTCACCGTTTCGGTGCGCGCCGTCGTGCTTTGCCAATGACCTTGGAAGGAAATCGTGTCGCCGGCACTAAACACCGAAGCCGCCGGTGGCGTGACCGAAACTTCGACCAAGGGGTCGCGAAGAAAGACTAAGTTGCCGACTGAGCTGTCCCAGTTGGTCACGCCTAGGTCTAAGGAAGTCGACCAGGTGTAGTCCACCTCGAGCAAACTTTGCGGCGCCACAGCAAGGCTAAGCCAACCGGCTTCGCGGTCCATCGACCAAGAGCTTTGTGGCATGACCACGCCGTCGACCGCAACTTGCTGAATCTCGTGAATGGGTGCGTGGGGCAGATAGAACAGTTGTTGCACGCTGTTGCCGACAAAGCTCATCGCGGGCTCGTGCACCAAACCGGCGCTATCGAGATCGGCAAGAAACAAGGCTTCGACCACCGAGTTCTCTTGCGAATCCCAGTCCGGCGAAGACGGGAACGCCCCGGCTTGATTCATGTACAAGAACGTGCCGCCCCACCACGCGCCGCCAAACAAATCGGGGCTGCCGTCGAGCAGAGTGTCAGCAAAGGCAACCGCCGATACATAGCCTTGGAAATCACTCCAGTACGGGTTGGTGGCAAGACCACCGGGGCCTTGCAGGTAAATCTTGTACAAACCCTGACCGCCGGAGAGTTGATTGTTGTCGGACACACATAAGTCCATGTCGCCATCACCGTCGACGTCGGCAATCGCTCCGTTGTTGCCATTCTGATTGCCGTTGTCGGTGCTCGACCAACCAGGCGTGGTCGCTAGGCTTCCCCCACTTTGGTAGTACACCGTGTTCTGGCGACCGGCGGTGACAAAGGCTAGGTCGAGCTCTCCATTGCCGGTAAGGTCACCCCACATGACATCCATCGCGTGGTCGGCGGAGGAGGCCATCCAACTTGGCGTCGTTTCCAGTGAACCAGCCGTGTTGTAGTAGACGCGGTTTTTTGCCGGGGCACCGTAATAAGCTTCGCCGACGGCCACCGCCAAATCCAAGTCACCATCGCCATCGGCATCGCCGAAGGCGCAGCCAAAGGTGTAAAAGCGATCCGCAGATTCCCAGCTTGGCGAGCTTTCCAGGGCGCCGCCTAGGTTGCGGTAAAGCTTGACCCGACCCAGGTCACCGAAGCCGCTCGGGCCCAGGAACACCGAGACCGCGACATCGGGCCAACCATCTTGATCGACATCACCGACTGCTAAATGGCCGTGATAATCAATATCTGCGGATTGCCATTGTGGCGAGTTCGGGAAGTTTCCAGCGCCGTCGTTGTAGTAAACCTCGACGTGTTGGCGACTGATGTCATTGCCGTTGGCCACAACCATATCCATGTGGCCATCGCCGTTGATGTCGGCGAAGCTACCGCCGGTGGTGACTCCAGAGGTATAGGACTCCCAGTCCGCGGTGCGCGAAAACGGTGCCGGTCCTTGGGCGGCCAGTAACAGGGATAGGGCGACGACAAACATGTCACCCCAAGGTACGCGATTTTCTCACTCTTGGGCGCGCGCCCTAGGGCCGACGGCCAATGCGCTCGAGGTCTTGTTCCCGTAGGGAGCGCTCATCTTGCTCGACCGGCGTCAATAATCCGTCGATGTAAGGGGCACCATTTTCTTGCATCACCACTCCGGTCGCGCCGTGTTTCTCAGCGGCACCAGATGCGGCGCCGGCAGATTTTGCGGCAGGAGCCGTGCAAGCAGTCAAGCTCATCAAGGCAATCACCAAGAATGGTTTCATGAGCAGGACTCCGGATCAGGCAGGCGCTCCAAGGCGGACAGCAAAGAGGCCTCGAATTCTTGTCGCTGCCAATCATTCAGGGCGACGACCTGCTCAAGCTCACTCGCACTCCGCGGCAGCGCCTTGGCAATCGCTTCGAGATGACGGCGATGCATGAGTCGTTCACTCGGCAAACCCAACTCCTTGGCCACATTCTTTCGCCAATTGCGCAGAGCATCTAGATTCTCGCGCATGACCCTGCGCTTGCGACGTTCTTCTGGAGAAACGCGAGCGACTTTGGTCTCGAGCGATTGTCCAGCGACAGCGCCGATGGCGGCCATCATGTCGTCGCCATGACGCTTGGCTTTCTTCCAACCCACACCCTTTAAGCCAGCAAGATCTTTCATATTGCGCGGTGGGTGCACACACATGCTAATCATAGCTTCATTGGCAAGGACGCGGAACAAGGGGACATCGCGACGCGAAGCTTCTTCCTCGCGCCATTGGAAAATGGCCTGAAGCCGCGCTAAAGCCTCGCCATTGAGGTCGCGGGCGCCCTTGATTTTGCGAAAGCGTTGCGGGTCCGGCGGTCCCGGAATCAAGATCTCTTGCTCTTGGCGACGAAACTCGCCCTCTGCAGCCGCAGTCATGTCGGCCTCTTCCAACTCCTTGACCAGGCGCCGGTAAAGGTCGGTCAAGAAGTGCGTATCAATCCGCGCATAGGCGATTTGCTCCTCGGTCAACGGCCGCTTGCCCCAGTTGGAGCGCTGCTCCTTCTTATTGAGCTCTATCCCGTAATAACTCTCAATCAATGCCGCCAAACCAGTTTTGTCATGGCGCAGGAGGGTCATGGCGACTTGGGTGTCGAACAGGCCGCGGACCTCGACGTCGAGGTCTTTGCGCAGAATCATCAGGTCGAACTCGGCGGCGTGAAAAATCTTGATTACGCTCGGATCTTCGAACAAAGGCTTCAGCGAGCCGAGCTGTCCCTCCAGGGCAATCGGGTCGACGATCCAATCCTGGTCATCGGTCGAGACCTGCAGCAGGCACATCCGCTCGTGGTAGGCGAAGAAGGAGTTCGCCTCTGTATCTACCCCGATGGCAGGGACTTGGGACCAAATGGCGAGGGCCTCATCGAGGGCCTCGGGGGTCTCCACCATGATGACTGGGGACCAATCTGCCGGGATGCGGGAAGGCATGCGGACGGATTGTAACGCTGCGCCGGAAGCGGCTCAGCGCATGTAGATGTAAGCCTGGGTCGTCAGTGCCGCCTGGCTGAAGCTATTGTTGTGGAACTCCGCGCGATACCAGCAACTTGCCTGCGGCAGGGTGTCGGGCACGGCCAGGGTGCCGGCACCCGTGAGCCCAGTTTGCGTCGAAATGGCGGTTTCGCCTACGCCGACGACACCGCGGTACACGGTCAAGGTGCCGACTTCGGAGCCTACGTTGTAAGGCACATCAATCGTGACGGGGTAGTTCGGTGGAATCTGCGCAGCTTGGGTAATCGCGATGCCGCCCATCGGTAACACGTGATTGTTGTTGTCACGCAACTCCACTTCGAGGTAGGGGCCATTGGAAAGGTAACTGCGACCACCCTGGAGTGCCTGGTCGAGGGTGGTCGGGGTCAGGGCGCCGCTCACATAGGTGTGCATCACGCCAAAATCGAACACGCTGTCGTGGGTGTCGGAACCGCTGTAGGGATAAAGAACCAGGCCGTCGGTCAGGCGGTCGACCCACCAATCGCGGTGGAAGGTCTGGAAGTACCCAGGACCTTCGGAGCCATTCCAAACTTCGACGCCGTGGAAGCCTCGGCGCTCCATGCCCTTCATTTCAGCAACGCTATTGAAAGCCCAATAGGTCGATGCCGGGTGGTTAGCAATGGCAAAACCGCCTTCGCTACGGACATCGCTCAAGTTCTGCGATTGCGGGTAGAGCGGAGAGTCACAGAAGTCGAGCAAGTCATCTTGCCCGCCTTCTTTTTGCGAGGTTACGTTGTGCGCACCCATATGCAGGACATCGCCACGACCAAAGCCTAGCGTGCAAAAGAGGTCGGCTGCATCGCTTCCCTGTTGCGGCCCAGTTTCTCGTGTGGACACTTCCGTGCTCGCCATCATGACGAAAGAAGGATCGGTCAAGGAAGCCGACTCTTGCAGCACGCTGTTGAACTCACTTGCGCTGATGCAGTAGCTATGACTCGTGCTCGAAAAGAAGTCCATCCCCATGGCGAGGTACTGCGTCTTCAAATCTGCGTTGGTGAATGCGCCGGTAATATTGACCGATTCTGCGGGGCAAGAATCGCAACCAAAGACCGCTTCATCGCGGCAGTTGTGCACGTGCAAATCTCCGGTCACCCAACTGCCGGTTCCGCGCGATGCGCGACCAGGAGGCGGGGGCAGGTATTGCGGCAACAGCGCGATGTCTAAAGACAAACGCGTTTCTTGTAAGGCTTGCCCTTGATCGCGCCAGGACAAGACCAGCTCGAAAGGGGCGACATCGCCGGCTTGTGCTTCGGGGCCAAACAGCGCAGCAAGGTCTAGGTCAAAGGGAGCCATCGCGAGTTGTGGGGCGCCACTGCGTTGTAGTTGCGCAACACCCTCGGTGATTTCGCGCATGATGCGGATTTCAACATCAGGACCGAGCTCTTGGCGTTCCTCCAAAGGAATGAACAAACGGTTGCGGTGGCGATGGCTAAAGTCGGGATCGACACTCTCCATGCCTCGGTACAAATCACGCACAAAGCCTTGGTCCCCTTCCACTCGCTGTTGCTCAAGGTCTAAGCTGGTGAGCACTTCGCCCTCTGGAGTCTGCACACGCAGTTCCAGCACCTTGGCCGCGGCGGAACCCACGTTGTTCAACTGCACTTGCATGGGCACTTCCAAATCAGCGCGACGCACTTCGCGCATGATGCCGAAAGGATAAATCACCATTTCGGCCTCGCCAGAGACCGCGGGAGAGCCTGCGCCCAATTGGCTCAATAAGCCAAAGGCAAGGGCGGCAAGGAGGCTGAGGGGGAGGAGGAGCTTCGCCATGATTCGATTGTGCCAGGAAATCGGCTACCAGGTGGCGACAAGGGCGTAACCCTGCGTACCGGCCGGGACAGCGGCGCCGACCACTTCCATCGTCCAATTCCCCTGCAAAGGTGTGGTGATGAGAACTTGCTCAAGAGTATTGAGATGATCCTTCACTTGGGGGTTGGGGCGCGACTGAGTGGTGCTGATTCCGGGGCGCAAAATATTGCCGTGGTACTTCGTGCCATCGGGAGCGGTGACGACAAGGTCCAAGTCATTGACCACTGGAGCGGCGGCCAGTGGCGCACCAGCTTCATCGGCGTAAGCCAAGGTAATGCGCAGATATTTTCGTTGGCCGACTAGGTTCAAGACCTGCTGTTGGCTTGCCCCTTGCCCCACGCCCTGTGCGTGAAGGACATCGTGCACCGCTAGCTTGCGGCGATCACCGTCAAAGTACGCGGCATTATCTAGGAGCAAACGCCCCCACCCTTCTTGGTGTCCGGGATAGCCATTGATTCCGGTCATGTCGACCGCACTGTTCGCAATCGTGGCACGCAACAACGAACCACTGGGCGCAAAACCATCTGCTGGAGTGGCCACGCCGCTTGGGTAATAGCCACTCTCAAAATACTGCTGCATCAGGGCAGCGCCGCCGGCAACCACAGGACATGCCATAGAGGTGCCGCAATCACTAATGGTGAAGCAAAAGATTCCGGCACTGGCAGAGAAGGTTGAGCAACCGGGCGCCATGACTTCGGGCTTCACGCGACCATCCAGAGTTGGACCCTTGCCGCCAATGCCATATTGCGCTTGGTCATTGCCGTCGGTGGCGGAAACGGCCAAAGCGGACTTGGCATTCTCTGGATTTTTGATGAGCGTTCCGTTGCTCACCGCGAACAACACTAGGCCCTGTTCGTTGTCATGGCTGTAAGCGTCGATGTCGCGCGCCCAGTTGTCGTATTGGCGCGTGCTGTCATTGCCCCAGCTGTTGGTATGGACACGTGCACCAAGTGCATGCGCTTGATCCAACTTGAGCAGCATTTCACTCGAGGTGGGCAGATTGGATTCATGAACCAAGAAGGCATCGGGCGCCATGCCGGTGCCACTAGTTTCGCCGTTTATGGGTCGCGCATCCCCCACCACGGTTCCTGCGGTATGGGTGCCATGAAAATCAGAGCCTGCGCCTGAGGACCACCATTTCACCTTGCGGTGACTGGGACCAGGGGCCGGCACATTGGGGTCGGTGAAGTAACAGCTATCCAGATAAAGGCGGCCATCCATATGGCCGACAGTCACGCCAGAGCCCGTCACGCCGCGCTGCCACAACTTGACCTCACCAGGACGGTTGGTTTGGATGATCCAGCGTGAGCGATCATTGCGCAGTTCCGCCGTTGCCGATTCTTCGATCCAGCGCACGCTTGGTAAGGCGGCTAGCTGCTCCACCTGCTCGGCAGAGACGCGGGCCTGCACCCGCAGGTAGCGGCTAGACGCGATTTCCTCGAGCACATCGATGCCGAGATTGCGGAGGGCGGTGGCCTCGGCACTGAGGTCTAGATCTGGCCAGAACTCCACCGAAACAAGGCTTCTGCCTTGTGTCTCTGGGTCATCCCAGGCGGTTCCGTAACCACCAAACTCCGGCGCCACCTTCAAGGCGGGGTGCAGCGGGAGGACGGCGGTGAATTCTTTGGCGAGGACATCGGCCATGCCACGGGGCAAGCGCACCTCATAGGCATGGTGGGGAATATAACCAAATACCTGCCCCCCAACCTCACGTATCCGATTGCGTAGCAAAGACATACGCTCGACTCTTGCCTGCACGATGTAGAGCCCAGCCTGCGCTGCCTGCTCTTCGTCGAAGCGTCCTGCCTCAGGTAAGGGTAGCGCCCCGGCTCGGGTGTCCCAGTTCAGCCCACGCAGGACCAAGGTCGTGGGCGATTGCTCACGATCAGTCAGGGTCGGAGGGAGGAAATCGCCCTGGGGAAGGACGGCAAACAGGAGCGAAAGAATCATTTCTTCTAGAAAAACGCATTTAGCGGACACATCCGCGGTAAAACTATATGTCGCAAGACCCCGGAATGCGTAAAAATCTGCGTTTCCATGGGGGATTTGCGGTGTTTTTGTGGGAACACCCTAGCGGCCGAGGCCGTCTTCCCACAGTAGGCCGTCCTTGCTGGCGGTAAATCCCTAAATCCACACCCAAAAAGATGAGAACAACCCGCTGGCTCCTAGGCGCCGCCGCTGCCCTACTGATGGTGCAGGTCGGCTCCGCCTGTATCGAAGAGCTGGATCTCGGCAAGATGGTTTCCAAGACGGATTACGCCGTCCAAGGCTCCATTACCGATGTCCACTCTGTCCAATTCACCCCCGCTGGTGAAGAGGATCCCATCATTTACACCATCGTGACCGTAGAAGGTAAAGACCTCTACACCGGCCAACAGGTCACTCACGAGGCTGCCTTTGTTGGCGGTACCTACGAAGGTCGCTCCATGACCGTCACTTCCATGCCTGCTCCTTCGGAGTATCGTCTTGGCAACGACGTGGTGCTCTTTTCCGGTCCCGTCGAGGGCTGGGCTCCAGAGATCAGCCACTGCGTTTACGCCTCCATGGGTGGTATCTTCCGCACGGTGGATACCAAGAAGGGCGAAGTCGTCCTCGGCAAAGGTGAAGGATTCGCCGTCGAGAGCAACATCCTGATTTCCGACCTGAGCCAGCAGATCAGCGCAGAGCTGATTGCACAGAACCGTAAGGAGAACCGATAGATGAAGAACTTCTTACGCATTGCACTGGGTGGTTTGGTCCTTGGCGGTAGCGCCATGGTCGCCACGCAAGATCAGGCCGTCGGTTACACCACCATTGGTGGTACGTTGGGCATGAGCCAGCGTGACTTCCGTCTGTACAACAACTTCAACGGCTCTTCTGCTAATAACAACACCACCATCAACGCAAACTGGCCTCAATACGATGGCGCCGAGTTGGCGATGTGGAAGGGTGGCGCAGAATGGGGCTCCCGCGCTCACGGCGACGGCTCCGGCGACACTTCGCAGGGCACCGTCGGTTCTGGCACGGCCAACTTCAGTTACTTCTGGAATGGCGAAGCATCTGGCGTCGGTGGCACCAACGACAACATCATCTCCTCCCTCGGTGGCTCTTCGGGTGGCGTTTTGGCCTTTGCCGAAACTCCCATCAACAACGGTTGGCGCATCCGCTTCTACGGCGATGCTTGGTCGTGGCAAGATGGCCCCGGTAGCGTTGGCTCCGGCATCGACATTCAGGGCGTTGCCTGCCACGAGCTCGGCCACACCTTGGGCCTTGGTCACACCACCGCAAGTGGCTCGACCATGACCGCCTTCATCAGTGGCACCGGCACCGGTCAGCGTTCGATCCAGAGCGACGACATCAACGGTGTCAAGTTCCTCTACGAAGCGCGCGACGACAACAAGATGCCCTGGATCGATTCCATCTCGGGTTCCTTGGTTCCTGGCGGTTCGGTCACCATCAACGGTGGCAACTTCTCGCCAACGAACAACACGGTTTGGCTTCAAAGCGATGTAGTCACTGGTGGAAACACCGGCGGTGATGCAGAGAAGGTGACTGGCATTAGCTCGGGTTCGGGCACCTCGATGACCTTTACCCTGCCCAACAGCGGTTGGACCGGCGGTGCTTTGCACGTGCAAATGGACGACGTCGGCAAGAAGTCTTTGAGTGAATCTCACCCATTCGACGGCAACGGTGGCGGCGGCACGATCGGCAATGACACCATCATCCTGACGGCTTCCAGCTTCACCCCGCCTGCAGGTTCTTTGGTGACCTTCAGCTGGTCCGGAGCGCCGGTAAACAGCCCGTACACCTTTGTTTGGGACTTCACTAACAATTCTCCGTTCTTCGCAACCTACAGCGGCTTGGTCGGCACTGGCACTACCAACGTGATTGGTACCGGTAGCATCAACCGCATCGTTCCGAATGGTGGCTCTGGTCGCACGGTCTACATGGAGATTCAGGTAGATGACAACGGCGTCATTCATGACTCCAACACCCTGACCATCTCGGTTCCTTAAGGGATTCTGAATCCTTTCTTGCCGGGCCGCTCCTCATGGGGCGGCCCGGCTTTTTTTTGCCAGGTCGATTCTGAAGGCGGAAAGGCTGGAATCTGCCCCAATCGAGGCTCAAGAGCGAGCGAGGGAGCGGACGATAAGGAGTTGTCCATCAGGACTCCTTCGCCGCCCCCACGCGCCTTTCCCCGATTTCACCGACCATGACACCCTCCCACGCCCTTCTACAACGCGCTCGTCGTTGTCACGAAGAAGGTCGCTTTGTGGCCGCCGCAGACTTTCTGCTGGAGGCCTTCCGCTCGGATTCCAACAACCCAGAAGTCGCCTGTGAACTCGGCAAGGTGCTGCGTGCAGTGGGTGATTTGGAAGGAGCTGTCGCCTACCTCAAGCGGGCCTGGCATCATCAGCCCACCGACGCGACAACCGTTGCCGAGCTGGTGTTATGCCTGCACGATTTAGACCGTGGACATGAAGCGGTGCAAGTCATGCTTGGCAGCTTGGAAGCAGGACTCAACGACACCGATTTTGCGCTGTCGCTGATTCGGGAGTAAATATCCACGACCGCGTACACTGGACGCGGTGATTGAACCTTCGTCGGAACTCCCGTCGGAACCGCAACGCATTCTCGCGAGTGGAACCAGCGCAGACCCCATGGTCCTCGAGGACTTGGTGGCGTTGATTCGTTTGCCCGGTATGTTTCAACGCATTCGCCGCGTAATCGATCGCGCGCGCTTGCAATTCGCCCTGCCCTCAGATTCTCCCTTCCGCGTCATGGAACCGACCAGCGCACAAGGAGTCACCGAGTTTGGCGACCGCTGGTGCGATGAGGGCCACCACCTCATGCTTTTCCTCGGCATGACCTGGGGCGACCAAGGTCACGACCCCATATGGGAAGTGCGCATTGAAGCGACATCGGTGGCATTGGCCGATGCCCTGCGCAGCGGCGGCTGGACGCAACTCGCCTCGCGCCGTGCCGAGTCGCGTTTCAGTGAATGGGATCGCTTTTGGCAGGAAGACTGTAAAGGGGTCACCCTGTTGCTTGGAGCTTCGGCCGCGGTGACCCGTTTCTTTGAAGAGACCGATGCCGAACAAACGGCGGCGGACTATCTGTCGGGTGCGCTGTATTCCTTGCATGCATCAGGCGCGCTCGATGCGCTTCTAGGTGTGGCGCAAAGTCTGGCCGATCCCGCTCCTCAATCGCCAGAGCCCGGGCAAGGCTAAGCTTTAGCACCGTTATGGCTCATCGCTGGAAACGCACTTCGACCTCACCGCGTGGGGACTTCCGCATCTTTCGCGTGCGCGAAGACTTCTACACTCATCCCGACAAAGATGGCGAGCGCAGTTTCTTTGTGATTGAAGCGCATGACTGGGTGAACATTGTGGCGGTGACTGCCGAAGATCAGGTGATCTTCATTCGTCAGCATCGGCCTGGCATCGGTGAGGTGCGCTTGGAAATTCCTGGCGGCATCATTGAGCCTGGGGAAGATCCTGAAGTCGCCGCCATGCGCGAGCTGCGGGAGGAAACTGGCTACTCCGGCGACGCGCCCGAGCTGTTGTGTTCGACCGAACCGAATCCGGCCACTCACAACAATCGTTGCTTCAGTTATTTGGTGCGCAATGCCACGCTTTCGCATGCCACCGATATGGATCATGACGAAGTCATTCAAGTCGAGCCGCATCCTTTTGCCGGCGTTGTTGATTTAATTCAATCGGGAGAACTCAGTCACGCTTTGTTGCAGTTGCCACTCATGCATTACCTGCGCATGCGCGAAATCGGAACGGAGCCAAAGCCATGAGCGGCGGCAAGGCAATCACCAATTGTGCCCTGTGCGGCTATGAAGTGGTCACCTATTCCGATGTCGTCGAAGCCTTGGAAAGCGGCAACAAGTGCTTACTTTGTGGCGGCAAGCTAGACCCAGAGAAGTTGAAGCATGCCGCAGACCACTGGGATGACCTCGACATCCTCAAAGAGGGTGGCGCCCGCGCCCGCGATGAGCAGGAGTGGCATGAAGACCAAGAATGGGTCGACTCCGGCCACGACTTTGGCGACGAGGGCGAAGACGACGACGAGGGCGATATCCCGCCGCCTACTTTTGGCGCTTAGGTTTCGACGCCGGCTTGATTGGCTGGGTTGATGGTTGAGCGGTGCATCACCCAATAAATCGCTAGGCCGATGGGGCCAGTTAATAGCGCAATCACCACCCAGATGAAGCGACTGAGAAACACGGTGTCGCCCATTTCTTTACGGTAACGACTGCAATCGTCACTGACCGCAATGGCGCAGGCAAGGTGAACCAACACCGTAAATACCAGGGCCAAAATGGGGATAATGGCGAGAATTTCGAAGCCGTCGGCACTTGCGGTCGCTTTGGGATAGGTCACCGTGAGCTGCAAAGCTGGAAAAAGAAGCATGGGCCATTCTAAGCCGTTTTGGAGGTGGTGGGACTGCCACTTCGGCAGCCAAGGTCACCTTCTGAGGCCGCTGAGGGCCTGAGAGGGGCCTAGTTTTGGCACGAGAGTTGCCACTTAGGGCCGCAGGTACGCTCCATGCCACGCCACATCCTCATTGCCGACGACCAAGACGACGCCCGCCAGGCGCTCGTCGCCCTGTTGCAGGGCATGCTCGACGCGCAAATCGAGGTCGCTCGCGACGGCGCGGAGGCCCTGCAACAGCTCATGGCCCAGCCCTTTGACCTTTCGCTGCTCGACGTGCACATGCCAGGCCTCACCGGCCTCGAAGTGCTCAGCCAGCTGCGGCAGTCCGGGAGCCAGGTCCCGAGCATCCTGATGACGGGTCACCCGTCCCGCGAAATCGAGATGGCCGCCATGGATCTTGGCGTCGTCACGATGCTGCGCAAACCCATCCCGGCGGAGATCCTCCGCATCACCGTCCAACAAATCTTTTCCCCGCGGCCCAATGGCCCCACGGCGACCGATCCCGGTCAACCTTGGTAGCCCGCGCCGCTCGAGAAACACTAAAGAATCATGGCTAAGACCGCAAAGAAAGTTGCCATCCGTCCACTCGGCGACAAAGTCCTCGTTCAACGTCTCGAAGCTGCCGACGTCTCCGCCGGTGGCATCGTGCTTCCTGACTCCGCTAAAGAGAAGCCTGCTGAAGGCACCATCATCGCGCTCGGCCCAGGCCGCTTGAATGACGATGGCTCGCGCAGTTCCTTCACCGTGAAGGAAGGCCAGCGCGTGCTCTTCACTTCCTACGCCGGCACCGATGTCGAGTGGGAAGGCTCCGAGTACCTCATCATGTCCGAGAATGACATTCTCGGCATCATTGGTTAACGCACCAGCAAAACAGAAACATGTCTGCTAAGAAAATTGCATTTGACCAGGAGGCCCGCGAGGCCATCCGCGCTGGAGTGAAAAAACTCGCCGCTGCGGTCAAGGTCACCCTCGGCCCGCGCGGTCGCAACGTCATCATCGAGAAGAGCTTCGGCACACCGACCGTCACCAAAGATGGTGTTTCGGTGGCGCGCGAGATTGAACTCGAAGACGCCTACGAGAACATCGGCGCGCAACTCGTGCGCCAGGTCTCGGCCAAAACCAGCGACATCGCTGGCGACGGCACCACTTCCGCCACCGTCCTTGCCGAAGCCATCTTTGAAGAAGGCCTGCGCAATGTCGCCGCTGGCGCCAACCCCGTCGAGCTCAAGCGCGGCATGGAAGCTGCGGTCGAAGCTGTGGTCGAGTTCTTGCAGAAGAAGTCGAAGCCAGTGAAGGGTTCGCAGGAAATCGAGCAGGTGGCGACCATCGCCGCCAACAACGACCCAGAGATCGGCGCCAAGCTCGCCGAGGCTTTCGAGAAGGTCGGTAAAGACGGTGTCATCACTGTCGAAGAAGGCCGTTCGCTCGAAACCGAGATTGATTGGGTCGAAGGCATGCAGTTCGACAAGGGTTATCTCTCGCCACACTTCTCCACCAACATGGAGAAGATGGAAGCCGAGTTTGAAGATCCTTACATCTTGATCTTCGAGAAGAAGATTTCGAATGTGCGCGACATGCTGCCGGTTCTTGAAGCCGTGGCTCAGTCCGGCAAGCCTTTGGTGATCATCGCCGAAGATGTTGAAGGCGAAGCACTCGCGACCTTGGTCGTGAACAAGCTGCGTGGCATCTTCAAATGCGTGGCCGTCAAGGCTCCTGGCTTCGGCGATCGCCGCAAGGCCATGATCGAAGACATCGCTGTGTTGACTGGCGGCGTTGCCCTGATGGAAGACCTCGGCCTCAAGCTTGAGTCCGCTTCTATCGACCAGCTCGGTCGCGCCAAGCGCGTCGTGGTCACCAAGGACAGCACCACCATCGTCGAAGGCGCTGGCAAGAAGAAAGAGATCAAGGATCGCATGGAGCAAATCCGCGCCGAGATCGAACGCACTTCGAGCGACTACGATCAAGAGAAGCTGATGGAGCGTCTCGCCAAGTTGGCCGGCGGAGTTGCCGTGCTCAACGTGGGCGCCGCAACCGAAGCCGAGATGAAAGAGAAGAAGGACCGTGTCGACGACGCGCTCGCCTCGGTGCGCGCGGCTGCCGAAGAAGGCATCTTGCCTGGTGGCGGTACTTCCCTCTTGCGTGCCCAAGCCGTCATCGCCAAGCTCGAGTTGAGCGGCGACCAACGCGCCGGCGCCGACATCATCAAGCGTGCTCTGGAATCTCCGATTCGTCAGATTGCTCACAACGCCGGTGTCGATGGCAGCATCGTGGTCGACAAGGTGCTCAACAACAAGAGCTTCTCCTTCGGTTACAACGCCGCTTCTGGCGAGTACGTCGACATGCTTAAGGCCGGCATCATTGATCCGGTCAAGGTTGTGCGCGCCACCTTGCAGAACGCAAGCTCGGTTAGCACCCTGCTCCTCACCACCGAAGCCATCGTTTCCGAAATCCCGCAGAAGGCTCCGGCCATGCCTGCTGGTGGCGGCGGCGACCCCATGGGTGGCATGGGCGGTATGGGTGGCATGGGCGGCTTCTAGTCGACTAAGCAACCTCAAAAACAGGGTCCGCATCTCGCAAGAGGTGCGGACCCTGTTTCGTCTACACTTCTGAAATGAAGGACATCATCAAGTGGATGGCATGGGCATTAGTCCTTGTGGGCGCTTTTGTCCTGGCTCCGATCGGCCCTTGGTGGCTGGAGTATTTCCGACACTTCTTGGCGCAGATTGCAGTTTGCAGCGGGGTATTCGCCATCCTTTTTGCGCTGCGCAAACAATGGCGCTGGGCAACGGCATTCGTCCTTCTTGGCGCTGCTCAGATTGGCCTGATTGATTTATCCCTGCGAGGGCCGGAGTATGTCGTCGAACAAAGCGGAGACATCAAACTGATTTCCGCGAATGTCCTGACTTCCAATCCCGATGCTCAAGCCCTACTCGATTGGGTTCGACAGGAAAACCCTGACCTCTTGATCTTGCTCGAGGTCAATACCACTTGGCTCAAAAAGTTGGCGCCCTTGCATGGACAATTTCCCTATCGTGAAGACCATCCGCGCAGCGACAACTTCGGAATTTCTCTATGGAGTCGGATTCCTATGGAAGCCAAATCTGATTGGATTGGCGAAGTCGAGATTCCCAGCATCCTTGCCACCTTCCAGGGCGAGCAAGCCTTTGCGCTGTTTGCGGTTCATCCCCTGCCACCCACGAATCGCGCCATGGTGAACTCTCGCAACCGCCAACTTCAAGCCATCGGCGAATTGGTTGTGGCTAATGAGCTTCCGGTGCTGGTGGCTGGCGACATGAACACCACACCATGGTCCAAGGTGCTGAATGAGTTCAAAGCACAAACGAATCTGCACCCTGCACGAACTTCCTGGACCAACACTTGGCCGGTGGCGAGGCCATTATTTGGCATTCAGATTGACCATGTCTTGGTTTCCGAACAGCTAGAGGTGGTGGCTTGCGACAAAGGCCCGGACATTGGTTCTGACCATTGGCCCTTGCTCACGCGCTTTCGTGTGGCAGAACAATCTCCCCCACCGGAGCGCTAAACTCTCGCCATGAGCCTTCGCCCCTACGCTGTGCCTCTTCTGATCTCGCTTGCCTTGTTCCTGCCTGCATGCAGTGACTCCAGCAAGGAAGACCTGGTCAAGGCCGTCGAGAAGGGCAGCGATCAACTGCTCTCGATGCAGCAACAGTCGGTCGAAAAACTACAAGAGCTCGCGCAAGAGGGCACGGCCATGGCCGCCGATGCGGCGCTCGAACTTTCTCGTCGTGCCGGTCAAGGCACTGCCGACTTCAAGAAGTGGCTGGAGCAGGCTGCTGAAGGTGGCGCACTTGAAGGCAAGTTTCTGCTCGGTAAATACCGCCTGCATGGCATCGCTGGCTACGCCAAAGATGCCGAGGCTGGCCGCGCCATGCTCGAAGAGGCCGCTGCTGCTGGCCATGCCGAAGCTGCCTTCACTCTAGGCATTGCCTACAAGTACGGGCTCGAAGTGCCTGAAGATGCCGCAAAGGCAACGAGCTATCTACAACAAGCACTCGACAACGGCTTTAGTGCCGCGGCCGACGAGTTGTAGACCCCGAACGATTTGGCTTCTTGCGCCGCGGGCGTGATCCTGCGTTACGGTTTTTCTCCTTTGCGGGCTTTTGCGAACGCTGCGGCTGTTGCGCACGCTCTTCCTCGCGACGGGCTTCGCGTGCCTGCTCTTCGGAAGGCTTCTTAAAAATGAGCAAGTGGTTATACCCGCGCAGGAAGAAGTTCGATTCTTCGGCCGCCTTGTGATAGTTGCCCTTGTCCAAATCTTTATTGCCGCGCACCACCGTGACATGGTCGACCGGCAAGAAGCGGCTCATCAACATGGCGGAAAGGTGGACGCCAAGCGGCACAAAGGCATTGCGCTTCCAAATGTCGCAAACATAAATCGCAAGATAACGGTCGGGGCGCAGCACGCGATCGATCTCCTGGAACACCATGTCCATGGCTTCAAAGTAGGCCGGGTCGGTTGCCGGCAACTCGCCGATGCAATTTTCTTGCCCCGAGTACTTGAGGTTGTCGCCATAGGGCGGATCAACAAAGACGAAGTCTGCCTTGCCATCTTCTAAGGGAAGGTGGCGGGCATCGGCGCGGAAGACGTCCTCGCGTTGCGGCTGCAAATCGTAGCCTAAGCCGCGGCGACCCAAATCGCGCGCGACATCGAGGGTGGTACCACTACCGCACATCGGGTCAATCACCAGGTCTTTCGGCTTGGTGTAGCGCTCAAGCAAATTCCAAATCACATAGCTCGGAGTGGCGCCACGGTAAGACGAGCTTCCTTGCTCCTCGTTGCCGTAATGTTGCGAAGGGTACTCCCACAAGGTGGTCGTTTGAAGACTTAAGCGCGGCTTGGGCATTCGAGGCAGGCAGGTTGGAGGACGTCGAAGGAATCGATGGTGACTTCAGGGGTCAAGTCGTCGGGAAGCGTGGGCTCATCGCTCACGTAATCCGTCGACAAGTACTTTTTATTGCAGTCGGAGAAGACCGTGGTCACGACGGAATCCGGTCCCTGAGCCATGGCTAACTGTAACGCACCAAGGAAATTGGCGCCGCTCGAAATCCCCACAGCAAGGCCAGCTTGTTGGGCAAGCTGCTGCGCCATGCAAATGGCATCTCCATCATGCACGTCAATGATTTCATCAAGCGTGTCCAGATCTACAATCGCTGGAATGAACTCATCGGAAACGCCTTGGATCCGGTGCTTGCCGACTTTGCTCCCGGTACGCAGGGTGGGCGAGTTACTCGGCTCCAAAGGGTGGATGGTGGCGCTGCACCCTGCGGCTCGGAAGGCTTCCGCTACTCCCATCACGGTGCCGCCGGTGCCCACTCCGGCAACGAATGCCGTAGGCGCACGCCCAATCGTGGCGAGCTGGGCCAAAATTTCGGGCCCGGTGGTGGTCGCGTGCGCCGCCACGTTGGCTTGGTTGGCAAACTGAGAGGGCAGGAACACATCGTCGCGTTCTTGCGCCATTTCTTCGGCGCGTTGAATGCTGCCCACAAAGCCACCTTCCGCCGCCGAAACCGGAACCACGGTGGCGCCAAAGCTCTGGATAATCGAGACGCGTTCGCGGCTCATCCAATCCGGCATCATGATCGTGACCGGGTGGCCCAAGGCACGACCCAGAGCGGCAAAGGCGATCCCGGTGTTGCCACTGGTCGCCTCCACGATCGTGTCGCCGGGCTTCAGTTGTCCCTGTTCCAGGGCTCGCCCCAAAATATGCAGCGCCATGCGGTCCTTGATACTGCCACTAAAGTTGGCCGACTCGTACTTGGCATAAACCGTGACCTCTTGCCCACGAACTCGGGCGTGAATCGCCAACAGACTGGTGTTGCCCACCAGCTTGCTCAGCTGGGCAAGCCCCTGAAGCTCGGGTCGATCGAGAGAAGCCATCATGCGAGAATTTTAGGCCCCGCAGAGGGTTGCTCGCGGCATTAGGTCGCCCCAGAAAAGCAATCAGGCCACCCTCGAAAGAGTGGCCCTTGCTTTGGTGCCGGGAACAGGGGTCGAACCTGCACTGGGTATTATCCCAACATGGCCCTCAACCATGCGCGTCTGCCAATTCCGCCATCCCGGCTGGGTTGGGAGGCAAATTCTAGCCGCGCTGCGCCATCCGTCTAGCCCTATTCTGCGCTCATGCCCTCGCCCTCAAACCCCATCCAGCGCAACTTCGGAGCCGCTGCCAAGGATTATGCGCGCCATCGACCTGGCTTTCCTCCTCGGCTCATGGAGCTGCTTGAGGAGCGCACCGTTTTGCCCAAAGCTCCCGCCGATGCCTTGGATCTGGGTACCGGAACCGGCACCCTGGCACGATGGTGGGCGCGACAGGGCTATCAAGTCACCGGGTTAGATCCCGACGTACGCATGCTCAAATCTGCCGCGGCCATCGCCAAGAATGAGGGCCTCCAGATGGAGTGGATTCCAGGCACGGCCGAGGCCCTGCCCTTCGCCGACCAGTCTTTTGATCTAATCTCTGCAGGGCAATGTTGGCACTGGTTCGATGCGCCCCAAGCTTGTGCGGAAATCCGCCGCTGCTTGCGGCCGGGAGGTCTCGTGGTGGTGGCTCATTACGATTGGCTCCCTGCCCCAGGGTCTCTCGCTGCGGCGACCGAAGCCCTGATTCTGAAGCACAATCCACAATGGCAACTGGGTGGCGGCGATGGCTTTCACCCCCAAGCCGCCGAAGACTTACGAAGTGCCGGATTGACCTCTTGTGAACGCGTGCATGAAATTGTGGCGCAGCCCTTTCGCCCCGAAGATTGGCGTGGACGCATCCGCGCTAGCGTCGGCATTGCGGCAAGCTTAGATGCCGCCCAGGTGCAAGCCTTTGATCAGGAATTGATGGCTTTGCTCGCGCAAGAGTTTCCGGGCGAGTTCCTCGAGCTTCCGCATCGGCTTGATCTCACCTTAGCCCGGCACTCGCTTTAGCCCGAGGCGGCAGCCAATCGTTGCTTGCGGCGTTGCTCCAAGGCTGCCCGCCAACCTCTGGGCAGACGCTTGCCTGCACGGGAAAAGGCGGCAATCACCAATTGTTCGACGAAACCGGCGTGGCCGGCGGGATCCATGGATAAGCAGAAGTCGGCACTGCTGTAATCTTTCTTGGGGTAGAACAGACCGCAGTTCGAATTCATTTCCAGCATATAGGTGGTGCCATCTTCGGCGACGCGAATATCGGAGCGACCATAGCTCACCCCACCCAACTCTAGGAAGAAGCGCGCGGATTCGTCGATTAGGCGGGCGCGAAGTTTTGGGTCTTTCACCGGGATGGCGCGCAAACCTTCGTAGTCAAACCACTTCAAGTCTTCGTGCTTGAAGGTATCGCCATTGGGGAAGTGAAATTGCACCGGCGTGTACACCACCGGTTTGTTCTGATTCTGTGGATTCTCCGCAATCAACACAGTGCATTCTTCGCCTTCAATGAACTCTTCGACCAGAGCAGCTTTGTGGCGAGAAAGAATTTTTATGACTTGCCGACGCAAGCCCTCAGGGGACACCACCTTGGAATGCCGACTCAGATCTACACTGGCATAGCTGTTGTGGTGCTTCACGAACATGGGAAACTTCAGCCGCGCTAAAGCTTTCTCGATGTCCTCTTCGCTTTTCACCGTAACTCCCTTCGGCGTGGCAATGCCGAGCCTGCGACATGCAGCCTTCATTTTGGCGCGAGTGGGCTCAAAGAAGGCGGCATTCGCGCCGGTGAAGGGCACGCCATGCTTCTCCAAGGTCTTGACTACCTCGATGCCGGGGTCAAACTCGCCCGAGGCGCCATCGGTGAGGTTGAAGTAGAGGTCGAAATCCTCGGCAATGCGCGATTCCACAATCTTGACCGAGGTTCGGCTGTCAAATAGTGGTTGCAACGTCCAGTCGTCATCGGGGAGGTATGGCCGTGGATCGCAGGGCCAATCCCCTTCTGCCATGCCACCTTCGACACCATCTAGGTCTTGATTGGTCAGAAGACAAATGCGCACAGCAACGATGATAGCGAAGACGTCGGTAAAATACTGCGATGGCCGATTTCCTCGTCGCCGCTTTGTACCGCTTCGTTGCGTTGCCAGACTACCGCGATTTGCGCGCGCCCTTGCTAGATTTATGTCGTGAGCAAGGTGTTTGTGGCACGTTGTTACTCGCGAGCGAAGGCATTAACGGCACGATTGCGGGATCGGAGTCGGGCATTCAGGCGGTGATTGCCTCCTTGCGCACGGAAGAACGCTTGGCCGAGTTGGAAGTGAAGTTTTCCCATGCCAGCCAAGCACCGTTCCATCGCATGAAAGTGCGCCTGAAGAAAGAGATTGTGACCATGGGCGTGGAGGGCATAGACCCCAATCGAGTGGTCGGCACCTATGTCGAGCCTAAAAACTGGAACGCTCTCTTAGAAGATGAAGACGTTTGGGTGGTGGACACACGCAATGATTACGAAGTGGCCATCGGCAGCTTTCGTGGCGCGGTCGATCCGCAAATCCAAAGCTTTCGCGAGTTCCCCGAATGGATTCGTGCGCAGAAGGAAGCGCAGAAGAAGGCCAAGGTCGCGATGTTCTGCACCGGTGGAATTCGCTGCGAGAAATCGACCGCCTTCTTGAAAGGGGAAGGTGTGGAAGAGGTGTACCACCTCAAGGGCGGTATTTTGAAATACCTCGAGCAGATTCCACAGGCAGAAAGTCTTTGGAAAGGCGAGTGCTTCGTTTTTGACGAACGCGTTGCCGTCGGCCATGGCCTCAAAGAAGGAAGTTATGGGCTGTGCCGCGCGTGCCGCTTCCCCATTTCCGCGGAAGACCGCGAGGCTTCGGAGTTTGTCGAAGGAGTGAGCTGCGTGCATTGTCATGACAAAACGACTTCGGAGCAAAAGGCGGGCTTCGCCGAGCGCCAACGCCAAATGGAACTTGCGCAAGCGCGTGGGTCCCAGCACCTCGCTGACGGATGAGCCAAGCCCTGCCCATTCTGTACAGCTTTCGCCGCTGCCCTTACGCCATGCGCGCACGCATGGCCTTGGCGGTGAGCGGACAAGAGTTGGAGCACCGCGAAGTCGACCTCAAGCAACGACCTGAGGAGCTGATTGCAGTCTCGCCCAAGGCTACGGTTCCAGTTCTCGTCCTTACCGATGGCACTGTCCTTGAAGAAAGCATCGATGTCATGCGCTGGGCACTCGCGCAGCATGACCCGGAAGATTGGCTGCCCACGACTGAGAAAGAGCGAGCCAAAACCGATGCTCTGCTCGCCCGCAACGATGGCGACTTCAAGAGGCACTTGGATCGCTATAAATACGCCACGCGCTATGACGATGTCGACCCGATGGCGCATCGCGCGGCCGCTTGCGTGATTTTGAGCGACCTCGACCAATGCCTGCACTCAGGGCCTTATTTATTGGGCGACCGTTTCACCTTCGCAGACGCTGCCCTAGCCCCATTCGTTCGTCAGTTTGCCTTTGCCGACAAGGCCTGGTTCGATGCGCAGCCATGGCCAGCCTTGCAGCAATGGCTGGAGAGCTTTCTAAGCTCGGAAAGGTTTCTTGGCATCATGCACAAGCACCCGGTGTGGGCTGCCGATGCCTCGGAAGCCTAATCGGCAACCGTAGCGCCAAGCACCATTTCCGCACTACGCCGGCTGACGCGGAAGCCCAAGTACATGGACTCCAGCAGCTGGCTTGGGAGCCAACCCTTGCGCTGGATCTCGACCAACTCGCTGAGGCGAGTGCTTGTCGAAGAGTCCTCCTTGAGCAAGGCGTCGTCGATGGCATCGAGGAGCTGAGCCTCTTCGCCCGGATTCAACGCGGTGCGACCTTCGAACATGGATTGACGCAATTGCTTTTCGAGTTGCGGGCGACGACTGCGCCAAGCAGCCTCACGCTCGAGCTTGAATGCCTGTTCAGCATCTCCGATGCTTAGCGGCTCAAGCCACGGACGCGCAGCCTTGGGTGAAGCCCAGAGAAAGAAGTGAGCGCCATTGCGGTTCTTTTCCATCGCTTCTTCGAAGCTCGGCTGCAACAAGAGCTTGTCCCTCTTGGCACGCGGTTGCTTCTTATCCAAGAAAGCCACATTGATGATGTCGTTGGCAAACAAAGCCGAGTTGGTCACGATGACCACTTCTAAGGTCGGAATCTGCAGCACCATGATTTCTCCCGTGCCGGGAATCAGGCGGGAAACAAAACTCGTCCCCTTGGCGCCACCGCCGAAGGTCACCGTTTGCACCGATTGGTTGCCGTTACGCCCGGTGAAGTTCGCCCAGTTCGCACGCAAGTACTCGTAAACCCGTTCATAGGCACCCATATTCCGCACCTTGCCAATGACAGCAAACAAAGGCACCGGAGCGCCATCGTTCTCGGGACTATCTTCATCCACAGGATAGGTGTTGGGCCGCAAAGCCACCGCCATGCCTGGCTTGTAGATTCCGCCAATCTCACGCAGGAGCGAAACCATGCCCTGATACTGACCGCTGTCGGCCACGCCGCGATCCATACTTTGGCGCAAGTCCTCAGGCGTGAGGTCATAAAGCTCTAGCAATAAATCAACGGGATCACCCGCAATTGCGGCAAAGGCGAAGCTGCTGGCGGGGACCATGTCGGCATAATCCTTCAGCCGTTGCGCCCCCACAGGAGAGCCCTCCAGCCAAGACTTTTGGAAGTCATCGCCAAGTGCATAGTCGAGGTCACCCGACAAACGCAGCTCCATTTCTTTTTCGAGCTTCCAGTAGCCGGCAGCGAAACGCAGCATGTCGGTGGTGAAGAAGCGCCGCAAGAAGCGTGACACCAAACCATCGGATTCCGGATTAGGGAAGGTACCGAACTGTTTTTGTGCTGTATCCCAACGCAAGAATACTTCTAATGGACGTTCGCCTGGGCCAAGCCAAGCAATCACATTGTCATGAAAGTTCGACGACTGCGCCAAAGAGTCTTGGCCACTGCGTTGATCTAGATCTTTGGCGACATCAATCAACTCGCGACGCGAAGACAGCAAAATCATGTCTTTGACGCGGCCTAGGTAGGCATCTTGGAAACCAAAGGCTTCAAATTGTGGCAAGCGATACAAGCCGCCACCGATGTCCTCAATCTGCACGCCTTCCGGCAACTTGTCGCGCACGAAGCCAAAGCCCAACATGGATACGCCAGCCTTCACCTTGAAGGAGCCGCGCAACATGATCATGCCTTCGAATCCACTATCGAAACGAAGCGCTCCGTTGCCGGCAACGGCGACCTCTTGCAAGAGGTCATCTTTCAGCGATAAGCCAATCGGCAGATAGGCGGAAAGTGTGCCAAGCTGCTCCAGGACTCCGCCAAGCCCCGAACTTTCACCCAGGGCGGTCAGCGCACCACTCGATTGCACCTCAGGGAAGGCCGAGCTGTCTTCCACCGAAGACCACATGGCCGGCGTGGGGAACTCTCCAAACTGGCTGCCGGCCTCTCGCCAGCGCACAAAATAATCCACCTGGGAAGGCACGATGGTCGCACTATCGACCAGCTTGGCTTCAAAGGGGTTGAAGAAAAGGGTGACGAATAGGAGGTACAGCGCCACCAAAACCGCAAGGGAAATGGTGAGGATCCACATGAAGCGCCGACTGGCGAACAAATCGCGCAGCCTATCTAGGATTCCGAACTCTGCCATGGCGACGCTATTCTGACGCTTCGGCAAGGGAATGTCGTCCCTTTCCCTGCAGCTCTCCTATGGAATCTTCGTCGTCTTCCTCCGCGACCCCACAATCCCAGGGGAAATTGGCGCATCGCGCGCGCACATTGGCACCTTCGGCCACCCTGGCCACAGTGGCCAAGGTGCGCAGAATGCAGGCCGAGGGCGCGCAGATCTTCGACCTTACTGCTGGTGAGCCTGATTTCCCGCCGCCGCCGGCTGCCGAGGCTGCTGGGATCGCCGCCATCGAGCAGGGCAAAGGCCGCTACACCGCCGCAGCAGGCATGATGCCGCTGCGCAAGGCCGTGGCCGCGCAACTCGAACGCAATTGGGGTCTGCCCTATCGACCACAGGAAGTGGTCATCACCAATGGCGCCAAGATTGCCATCGCCCAAGCCCTGTTGGCCTTGGTCGACCCCGGTGACGAAGTCCTGATTCCGATTCCGTGCTGGACCAGTTATCCCGAAATGGTCAAGCTCGCCGCGGGCGTTGCGGTGGAAGTTCCCTGCCTCAGCAATCACCTGCCTGATCTGGCCGCGCTCGAAGCGGCGCGCACCGAACGCACGGTAGCCATTCTGCTCAATACGCCCTCCAATCCAACAGGGGTGGTTTACCCCGAGGCTTGTCTGCGTGAACTCGGAGAGTGGGCCCTGCGGCACGGAATCCGCATCATTTCCGATGAGATCTACGCCGCGCTGACTTACGGCGAGGCCAAGCACGTCTCCCCACTCGCCATCCTTCCGGAATTGCGCAAAACCAGTGTCTGGATTGGCGGCATGAGCAAAACCTACGCCATGACCGGGTGGCGCATGGGCTTTCTTGCCGCAGCACCAGAGGTCGCCAAAGCCGTGGCCACGGTGCAGAGCCAACTTTCCGGCTCTCCCAATGCCATCTCCCAACTGGCCTCTTTGGCCGCGATTGAGCAGGCCGACGAGGATGTCGCACGTATGGACCTAGCTTTCGCCTCCCGCGCCAAACTCATCAGCGAGAAGCTCTCCGCCATGCCTGGCATTCGCTGTGAGCTGCCTCAAGGCGCCTTCTATGCCTGGCTCGATGTCAGCGCCTTTTTCGGCAAGCAAGACCCCGCCACCAAGCGCACTGTGACCAGTGGCGATGACCTCGCCGACATTCTGCTCGAAGCTGATCGCGTGGCCAGCATTGGCGGCAGCGCCTTTGGCGATTCCCGCTGCCTGCGCTTCAGCTTCGCCACAGGCGAAGAGGTGTTGACCGAGGCCATGAAGCGGCTGGCTGCACGGCTCGCCGCGCTCCAATCAAGCCCTGGGTAGCTCGCTCGCGGAGCCCTGAACAGGCTGCACCGCCTTCCGCGCCTACTGGCCGCGGATCAAAGGCAAGGAGCCCGGCAGCGAGCCGGAGTCACGAGACATCGGTGTCGATGTCTGACCTGTGGGGGTGCTTGGGGACATTTGCACTATTTAGCGACCGAAGCCCCCTCAGTCATGCAAAAATCGCGCGAATCCTGGCGGAAACGCGCGATTTTGGGGTCGGGGCGCAGGTTCACGGACCTTCGCCGTGACCGCAACCGCGGCTACTTCTTCAGGAAAGGGTAGCCGGTGTTGTCGATGGTGACTTGCCAAGTCGCCGGATCTTGGTCCGCAGGCACGGCACGGAGCAAGGTCGAAGGGCAGAACACCATTTGCTTGCCGCCGTCTTGATGCAGGACCAGGAAGCTTTCGATGTCACGCAGGAATAAGTCGGCGACAAAGTGGTCATCATTGGTGGAGATCTTGAGTGCGTCGAGCTTTTCAGTCAGCTCGACGGCCATGGTGGCTAGGTCGTCGCATTGCGCCGGAGCCAAAGACACATTTTGGTGGGCATAGGCCACAGTGGCATCGGTGTCGCGGAACAAGCCCTCGACCTTCTTCGCCGAGTAGCTCTTCTCGTGAAAGACCCAAATGATCTCGCTGCCACGAGCGCTGTAGCTAGTCCAGACCTTTTTCTGTTGTTCAATCGTGCGCAGAGCAGTGCGGACGGCACGGGAATCTCTCTCCAGTGGCTCGACCGCAGTGGTCACCAACATGGAGGCTTTAAAGCCTTGCTTCTTCAGGCCAGACTTTAGACTGCGCAACAGCTTTTTAGGCTCATCAGTCTCCAAAGCCCATACGTGACGGGATTGATCACTGATCGCGCGCAGCGGTTTGCCAACAACCTTCTGCTCTTTTTCCTCGTCAAACCACGTGGTGAGTTCCTCTACCGAGACCTCTTTGTAATCTCCTTCGATCCCGAGGAAAACGACATTGGTTTGCGCACCGAGTGTGGACGATGCAAATGCCCCGGCGTCTGGCGCCGGGGAAGCGACACCGGCACCGAGTAGGAGCCCGGTAGCGGCGAGGGTGATGAGCAGGGTTCTAGGCATAGCGATGGGGACAAAGCGCGCCGGGAAACCCGGCAGCCTGGCCCCCATTCTAGAGCCTACTCAGGAATGGGTTTCCGCTTTCTGGCCGTAAAACATTCACGGCCCGAGGGAAGACTTCTGCACACAATTGGCGCGCCGCCTCGAGCTCGCTCGGTTCGTCGCTGAGGACATGGGCATAAAACTTCCACATCCGCGGATAGGCCTGTTCGAGATCCTTGAGGCGGGGAGCCTCGGCAGAGTAATCCGAGAGGCTGCTCAGGCCCTCGGTGCCTGGCCAGTGAACAAGGAGTTTGGCTTGTTTTAGCTGCATGTGGCCTGCGGGGCAGTACAGCATGACCGGAACGCGGCGCCCGCAGCGGCGCTCGAGCTCCTCAGCCATTTCGCGCTCGACCTTGCGCCGATGCTCTGCCGAGCCCGCGCCGAAGAACTGGTCGATCAAGTCCTGCTGAATCTCAGCATTGGCGTAAACCGGATAGACCGCGGCACGCTTGGGCAGGCGACGATGCTGCCAGGCCTCGAGGTAGAGATCGAGATCGGCGCGGCGGCGCGGGTCGTCGACCTTGGCGCGAGAAAGCAGGTCGAACAGGCCCGCATCGGTCGCGGTTTGCAGCTCTTCAAAGCTGACCGCCTCTTCGAGCAGAACCACTTCGACCGCCTTGGCCACCAACGAACCGGCGGCGATTTTGGCGTGGTGGTAATACACCCGCTCAGAGAAGTAGTAGCGCGCTTCGAGGCAGCGCACGACCTCGGACAGCACGGCTTCCTTGAGATAACCCTGCCGCCCCATCTCGACATAAAGTCGTTGGCTGGCGCGGTCGACGCGGAAGACCCCAAAGATGCGCGGGTCATACTCCAACTTCAGCCCAGTGAACATGGCGTCGCGGGCGAGATAATCGAGCATGTCGGCGTCGATAGTTCCGCTCACCAGGGCGCGCCAATGGTCCGGCGCGGCCTCGCCTGGATCGACTAACTCGGGAGCAAGAATCGACAACACACTTTGCCGTGCACCGAGGGACTGAAGAGTCCGCCCCAATGACGTGTCCTCGGAAAGCAGGCGTGCGAAACGATCTGGGCGGTCGTGGCGCGGCAACAATCCAGTTTGGTCCTCAATGTTGTGACCAAAGGGAAGGTGTGTTGCGTCGTGCACCAGTGCTGCAAGACGAATGATGCGCAGGGCCGCCTGGTCATAACCATCGAGGCGTGGGTCGCCAAGACGGTCTCTTTCTTGATTCACTGCATTGACCATGCGCGTGGCCAAGTGCGCCGTGCCGATGGAATGCTCAAAGCGACTGTGCTGCGCGCCAGGGTAAATCAGGAAGGCCGCACCAAGTTGACGCACATGGCGCAGGCGCTGCATTTCCGGCGTGTCGAGCACGCGCAATTCTTCCGCAGTCAGCGGAATGTCCCCGTGCACCGGGTCGCGCAGAATGGTGTCGAACCTAAGCACCGCGCTTGGGACCTTTGCCGGAGTTTCGAGAGCTACTCTTCTTGCGAGGACTGCGCGCGCCTCCCCCGCTACCGCGCGGGCCACCTTCGCTACGGGTTCCCGTGCCGCGAGTACTGACTGCACGACGTGAGCGCTTACGCTTTACCGGCGCACCCAACTCTTCGAGCGTCTTACCTTCGGCGTGAGCGATGAGGGCATCGCGTTCACTAGCGGCAAGAGGGCGCAGCTGCCCACGCTTAATCCCTTGCAAGCCAAGGTTGCCAATGCGCACGCGCTTGAGGCGCTTCACGCCATAGCCAAAGCGTGCGAGCAATCGCCGCACTTCGCGATTGCGGCCCTCATGCAAAGTGACTTCCAGTGAGGTCGCGCTGGGCATACGCTTGACGATGCGTATCTTCTCAGGAACAACCTTCACACCATCCATGTAGATGCCCTCTTTCATCCGCGCGACGTCAGCGCCGTTGATCGCTGAACTGACATGGCATACATAGGTCTTGCGCACACCATGCCGTGGATGGGCCACGAGCTGCGCAAAGTCGCCGTCATTGGTCAGAAGAAGCAAACCCTCGGAATCTTCATCTAGACGGCCAACGGGGTACACCCGGCCAGGGACCATGGGATCGACCAAATCGCATAAGCGAGTTCTCGTTTCGCGAGGATCATTGGTGCACAACACGCCACGCGGCTTATAGAACAAGTAGTACAAACGACGGCTGGTTTGAATCCGTGTGCCATTTAGTCGGACGTCATCGCCGTCTTGCACCCGATAGCCCGGTTCCATAATCACGCTTCCGTTGACAGACACTTCGCCATCGAAAATCTTTTCATCGCACTTACGGCGCGAAGCGACACCTTGCTCGGCAAGCCAACGGTTCAGGCGTACGCCTTGCGCGGAACGTTCCATCAATGGCATGTCCGTAGCGTCGGTCGCCGCAGGGCTTGCTGCGACAAAACCATGCGCAACCCGCCTCGCGCGTTTACTGACCTTGGGCACGCCGCGCCCGGTACCGGCGGCTGGTTTGCCGGGCTTGCGCTTCTTTTTGCGCTTAAGAGGTTTGCCTTTTCCGCGTACCATGTTGCTCTGTTGCTATTCGCGCTTAAAGCGCGACGCCGAGGAGCAATGACAGCGGCTCCTGATCGCTGGAAGCGCACAAGCGCACTCCTTCTAGGCCGCCCGGCAGCAACAACGTGTCGCCAGGAATCAGCTCCCGTGGAGCAAAGCTGTTGTCAAGCGAAGCCACGTCGCCTTGACCAGACAACACCGAAAGGGTTTGCGCGAAACCTTGGCCGCGCAAGTCTCCGCCAACGCTGCCGACGCGCAGCTCTTCCAGGCGGAAGTAATCACACGACACCAGCACCGAGTTTTGCAGGCCACCAGTCGCCCGCGCCAAACCAAAGGTGGCTCGGTAGGGAATTGCTGGCGGAAGCTGGAAATCCACCACTTCCAGGGCTTGCTGCAAGTGCGTTTCTCGCGGCTTGCCATCTAGACCAAGTCGATCCCAGTCGTACATGCGGTAAGTGACGTCGGAAGTTTGCTGCACTTCGCATAACACCACTCCCCCGCGAATCGCGTGGGTTTGGCCGGCAGGAACCATGACGCAGTCACCAGACTCCACCGCAATCTCGGCCAAGTGATTGCGCACGCGCGAATCACCCGCTTCTGCGGCAAACACTTCTTGCGAGGTTCCCGGTTTCAATCCGCAAATCACGCCGGCTCCAGGTTCGCGGTCCAAGATGTACCACGCCTCGGTTTTACCAACGCCCGTTGGGGACTTAGGTCCATCGGGTGGATGGATTTGCACGCTAAGGTCGTCGCCGGCGTCGATGAACTTCACCAACAAGGGGAAACGGCCATCCGCACTGGGTTGTGAGTTTCCGAGAACAACCTCGGGGACTTCCTCCATCAGGGCGCGCAGGCTTTTGCCTGCATGTGCACCACCACGAACGGTGGTTTCTTCGCCGGGGTAATCACTCAACTCCCAGGTCTCTCCCAAGGGGCCATCAAACTCTGGCTGTAAAGAAAAACGCTTGGCCAGTGTGTGTCCACCCCACACCTTCTCTTTCAGAAGGCGCTCGAAAAACAAGGGTTCCAAGGCAAAGGGAGTCATCGACACAGCCCCGTATTCTACCAGCCGCGCTGGGATAGCCGCCGCCACCAGGCCTCGAGACGTGACAAAGTTTGTGCTTGTCGACTTCGGTGCGGTCGAGGCTGTGCATTCTTGCGGCGACGACGAAGATTGCCGACGTCGAGTTGATGTGTGGCGCGGGTGCTTTCTCCGGCTGCACGCATGAGCGCCTTCCAACGCGGCCCATGTGGTGACTCTCGAAAGCCAAAGTGCTCGACCACCACAAGATGTGCCAATTCGTGAATCAACACCCCGCGGATTTCTCCCGGATGGCGCGCCAACAAATGGGGATTCAACTCCACCAAATGGTCTTCAAAAATGGCGCGACCGATGGTCGTGCGCAGGCGCGGGTTCCAACACCAACGCACCCTGGCGCCATAGTCCGCAAAGCCCCAAGTTTCGAGAGTTTCGGCAATGACCCTGGTCACAACCTCGGGGGTCCAATCCTCGAGGGTTTCTGGCTGCAGCAGGCTGCCCTGCTGAAATAGTTCAGTCACGCCAGCCTCCGGCGCTGACTGCGGGGCGGCCCCCCACCCAAACCTGATCCACCTCTTGCTCATCTTCGCTGAGGCAGAGGACGTCGGCGCGTAATCCTTCTTCCAATCGGCCACAATCGCCGACCAAGCGCCCCGGCACTTCTGCGCCCATGCGAATGGCTTGGGCCCAACTCAACTCTCCGTCGCGCACCGCGCGCAGAAGGAGTTCTGGCAGGGGATCCAAGGTGCCACCAAGCTCTCCTTTGGCATTCACCGCAACCGCTCCGCTGCGCGAAAGGCGCTGCCCGCCAGCCTCAAAATCATCGGCGGCTAGGCCGGCATGAGAGAGATTGTCGGACATGGCCATGAGGCAATCCTGCATGGCCGGTTGGCTCGCCCACATGGCCAAGTTTTCGCTGGCGACGTGCACCCGATCAGGGATGACACCTACCCAGTTGGCGTGACCCGCCAGGGCAAAGCCAAGCGGACCCGGCTCGCGCGCAGTGAAAGCGGTCATGCGGTTGCCTAGGTGGGTCATGCCGATTGGTCCAGTCGCCGCCAAAGCGGCGCAATCTAGCCAAGTCGCTTCGGTGTGACCGACCATGGGCAAGACCCCAGCGTCGCGCAAAGGATCGATTGCCTCTTCCATGCCGGCCAATTCCGGCGCCAAAGTGCACAGCTTGAGCCAGCCGCGGCAAGCCGCAACCAGGCGCTTGGCATGAACCTCGTTAGGGGCCAACAAGGCCTTGGCCGGCAGGGCACCGCGCATGGTTTTGGGCAAGAAGGGTCCCTCTAAGTGCCAGCCGGCAAAGCGTGTGCGCGCAGCGCCGCGCACCGCCTTCCAAGCCTGCCAACGCGCCGCAGCGCGGCGATATCCCGGATTGTCCAAGGGATAGAAGCCGGCATAGGCCGTGGTGACCCCGGTTCCCGCCAAGGCCACACTCATGCGCTGCAATTCTCGCGCAGTGCCCTCGCCGCAATCCACGCCAGCGAAACCATGGAGCAGAGTGTCGACGAACCCTGGCAGGATTTTCGCCTTGCCGAGGTCCAACAGCCCTTCGGCTTGCTCTTCCACGGGCTTGCCCTTGCCGATTTCGCTGAGGCGGCCAGACTTCCAGCGCAGCCAACCCGCGCGAAAGCGGCCATCTAGCCATAGGTGGCCGCACAATCCGGAGATGCGCGCATTGGCTTTGGACGAGGTGCTGGTCATGCTTCTGGATTTTCGTGGGGATCCTCTGCTGGCCGATGCCACCAGTACAAAGAGGTGGTGCCGTAATCACGGCATTCGAGGCCGGGGAGGGCGGCGCATTCCTCTTCGGTCAGCAATCTTCGCGGCGTGTGCGCCACTGCGCATCCCCCTGGGCGCAGAAGTTTGGCGAGGGCACAAAAAAGCTTCCATGCCTTGATCCGAGGATGGCCGCCCTTGCGGAAATCATCGTAGGGAGGGTCGAAGAAGACCAAATCGGGCGCAGGGAAGCCGTCGGCCAGGCTGGGCAGGCGGTGGGCATCGAGCTTGAGGCAGCGCAGGCGCTCACTCAGGCCCAGAATGGCCGCATTCTCTTGCAGCTGGGCGGCGGCGCGAGCATTGCGCTCAATCGCAAGCACCTCTTGAGCGCCACGAGACAGGGCCTCAAGGCCAATGATGCCGCTGCCGGCGTAGACATCCCAGACCACCGCATCGTGGACTAGGGGGCCGAGGTGATTGAACACCCCTTCCCGCGCGCGCTCGACCAGGGGACGAGTGGCGGCAACGGCGGGCACCTTGAGTTTGCGGCCGCGGTGTTCTCCTGCAGTGATGCGCAGCATGGCCCGCGTAGAATAGCGCCCCATGCCACGACTTCACGTGAACATCGACCATGTCGCCACCCTGCGACAAGCTCGCAAGGGTCTGGAGCCCGATCCAGTGCTCGCCGCCGGCCTGTGTGAGCTAGCCGGAGCGAATGGCATCACCGTCCACTTGCGCGAGGATCGCCGCCATATTCAGGAACGCGATGTCCGCATTCTGCGCGAGACGGTCAAGACCTTGCTCAACCTCGAATTGGCTTGGACGGCAGAGATGCAAGCGCTGGCTGTGGAGATTCAGCCTGATCAGGTCTGCGTGGTGCCCGAAAGCCGCGAAGAGCTCACCACCGAAGGCGGACTGGATTGCGTCGGGCTAGAGGCGGAACTTGCCGCCGGCATTCCCGCGATGAAACAAGCTGGCATTGAAGTGAGCTTGTTTGTCGATCCGGACCCAGAGGCGATAGAAGCCGCCGCTCGTTCCGGCGCCGATTTCATTGAGCTGCATACCGGCGCTTATGCCAACGCCAAGGGAGCCGACCGCGAGAATGAACTCAAGCGCCTAGAAACCGCAGCAAACTATGCCAATAGTTTGGGCTTACGCGTGAATGCTGGGCATGGCCTGGATTACGACAACGTGCTGCCAGTTGCGCAACTTCCGCATGTGGAAGAACTGAATATTGGTTATGCCGTGGTTTGCCGCGCGATGTACGTTGGCATGGACCAGGCCGTGCGCGAAATGCAAGACCGCATTCTTGCTGCCGCACCACCGGAGGCATGAGCCAACAGCGCGAGCTCGTTTTTATTAACGCGCGGTTTTTGACCGAGCCGTTGACCGGCGTGCAGCGTTACGGCCGCGAAATGCTGACGGCATGGGATGACATGCTTGACGATGGAACGATTGACCGCAGCCGCTACCGCTTCATCGCCCTCATGCCATTGCCGCCACTTCCAGGCACGAACTTCAAGCACATCGAAATGCGTGTTGCCGGGCGCCTGCGCTCACATTTCTGGGAGCAGCTCAGCTTGCCCCGCCTGGCCAAGGGCGGCTTTTTAATCAACCTCAAAAATACCGCCCCCCTGCGCCACCCCAATTTTTCGATGGCCATTCTGGATCTTCAAGTGCTCGGGGCACCGGAAACCCACTCGGGTTTGTTCCGCAAATTTTACACTTGGGTCTTACCACGAGCCGTCAAACGCGCCAAAGCTGTGGCGGCGTTGTCGCAAGCAACGGCAAGAGAAATTGAAAAGTACTACGGCTACCCTCAGCAAATGCTCACGGTCACCGGCGCAAGTCATGAACATATCTTGCGGACCCCACCCGAAGAGGACATCCTCAAGCGCGAGGAGCTTACCTCCCGCGGCTACCTGCTTGCAGTTAGCAGCATGAATCCGAATAAAAACTTTGCCGCGATTTTACGCGCTATGAGTCTGGCGGAGATTCAAGTCCCCTTGGTCATTGCTGGTGGCACTAACCCACGCGTGTTTGAAGGCACCGAGTTGTTAGACAGCTTGCCGCAAAACGTACGCCATGTTGGTCGCGTCAGCGATGGCGAGCTGCGCGCCTTATATGAGCATGCACTTGGTTTTGTCTTTCCCTCTTTTTACGAGGGGTGGGGTCTGCCCCCAGGCGAAGCCATGATTCTTGGCTGCCCGGTGATTGTCAGCAACACCACTTCGCTTCCAGAAGTCTGTGGCGATGCCGCCCTGTATTGCGACCCCGCCGACGATGCCTCTATCGCCAAGCAAATGCGCCGTCTCGTCGAAGACTCTGCCTTGCGCCATGAGCTTTCCGGCATGGGCCGAGCCCGCGCTTTGACCTTTACCTGGCGCAAGGCCGCGGAACGACTGTGGCAGCAAATCGCTCCGGCGATTGACCACGTCGACTCTTAATAGCCGAGCTGGTCCAGGTTCGTGGACATCGCTTCTGAGACTTCGCCGTCGACGATAGGTCCCAAGGCAAGCTGTGTCGCATCTTTGGGTACATCGAGCTTGGTTGCGGCGCGCGCCGCATCGAGATCCTCGACCTTTTCCATGTTGGAAAAGCCGACCGTCAAGGTGTGGGTGGCAGAGGTCAGCTCAAGGCGGCTTAATTTGGCGCTGCCCTTTTCCAGAAACACCGTAGCCTGCACTTCTTGGTCTCTGGGGAAACGAGCCAAAACGCCTGCTGGAATCTCCAGCTGCAGATGCAGTTGATGGTTTTCCTCTGCGCTGGATAGCGCGCGACCAAAATCTAAGGCACGCCGCACAAGGTGCCACGGCGACATGGCATCGAGCCGGAACAATCCGGCATTGCCCCGTGGGTCGACTTCTTCCAGGGCACTCAAGCGATTGGCAGGCATGGTGGCAATGGTTGGGCCAGAGCCAAGAACCGCCGGCAGCAGAATCAGTAATTCTTCGCCATCGCAGGCGACCTCGACGCGAACCGTCTGCGCAGCAGACTGACCTTCCGGAGAATGCTGGCGCAATGCCGTTCGCGTTTGCACATAGAAGGAATCAGGCGCTAGCAACACAAAGGATCCTTCTTGCGCGGCCTCGTCATCCCAGTTGGAAACAAAATCTCCTTGCCACGGAGATTGCATGGATGCGCTGAGCCAGCTGCGCCAGGCACCGGCGTCTTCAGCCGCGGGCAGGGAAACTCGGTTCGCCTGATGGGCTCCATTCGGCGACTCCGAGCCGCCGCAGGCCGAAAAGAATAGGGCGAAGCCTAAGAGAACGGGGACGTGGCTAGAACGATGTATCGCCATCGTCCTCCTGAATCATGGCTTCCATCTGCGTGAGCATGAGTTGCACCCACGGGTCCAGCGGGAATCGCGTTTGCCGATCCAACATGGTGTAACTGAACTCGACATCTTCGACGGCACCAGGACCGACCACAAAATCGGTCGTGGACATGGACATGCTCATGTTCATTTCCTCTTCCATCGCGAAGCCGAACTCCATGCCCAAAGGCAAACCGGTCCAGCGGTCGAAGGTCACCGAATAGCGCATCGACTCCAGCATGGCGGTTTGGTCTTGACCATTCGGTGTCGCACCCATCATGGAGGTGAACAAATCTTTCTTCAACAGCGCAACGGCGTGGACCTTGTTCTGGTCGACGGTGAAATCCACGATGTCCGTCGTGGCCAGGAAGGAACGCGCCCATAGCGCGGGATTCATACTGTTTTCGAAGAACTCCTCTACAGTCATGCCTTTGGGTACAAGCAAGGACATGTCCATGCCGGAAGCTTCGAAAGAGCGTATGTAAATCGTCATCATGCGTTCGAATAGGTCGACGTCTAAAGTCAACACCATATTTTCAATGCCAATGCCGGTGCTCTCGAGTTGGGCCAGAATCCACTCATCGTGAAACTGGGGAACAATCGAAAGTGTTTCTCCATCTGCGACAAAAAGCAAACCGACATGCACGGGGCCGGGGACGCCCGCATCTGGGATGCTAGATAAATCCACCACGACGTCGACTTCATAGCGGAGATGACTGGAATCCTTCACCGCCATGCTGCCGGCAAGGTCCACGCGCATATTTGCTTCGACCGGATTCGACATGTCAACCATGCCAGGAATGCTCATGGTCATGGCGCCGGACAACTCGGCACGAAAAGCCTGATCCACGAACTCACTTGCCGGGGGCAAGCCCTCCACCCAATCCTGAAAGGTCTTGGGTTCCGCGGCTGGAGCCACCGTTGCGACCTGCAACCCGGAAGGCGCATGATCCTCCGGTGTGGTGGCCTGGGGTGCCGAGCAAGCGACAAGCAGAAGGAGACTGGCGGAAAGACGTAGGGTCATTGGGGTCGTGGTCCTGTTCAAGAAATGCGGCGGGCTCCCCTGAATAGAGAGGCCCGCCGTGAGATTTCCGAATGGAAACGGGTTTAGAACTCGAGGTCTTCCTCTTCTTCTGCACCGCCACCCATTTGGTTGAGTTGCATCTGCAACATTGGGGTGAGGTCCATGACGGTAACGCCCTCAGCAGGCGTGAAGGCGAAGGTGCCTTCTGGGAAGGACTCGACAATCTTGGAATCAGAAGAGGACATCTTCATCGAGCCTTCGCCGTTAGGGCCAGACATTTCCATCGACCTTGGCAACCAAGTGTCCTTGGCAAACACAATGTGCCCAGAGACGTCTTCGTTGCTCATGATGTAGCGCTTGTTCGCTTCGGTGCTGCCTTCTTCCTTAAAGGTGAACTGGCTTGCAGCTTCGCGCACCATGCCGGCGAGGGCATCGGTGTTCATTTCGCCTTCCTTCATGGCGCCAGAGGGAGTGCTCAACTCAACCATCTTCCAGATCGTGGCGAGCTCAACTTTGACTGGGCCTTGGGCCATGCCACCAGAAACTTCCGCCATGTTGGGGGAGTTCAGGTAAAGGTAGGTGCCATCGGCGATGACGTGGAACTCCATCTTCTGCGCTTCAAACTCGTCAGGAATGTCGAGGTTGAGATCGAGTGCGAAGTGGTTCTTGTCCATGAATTTGACGCCAACCTTGACCTTGGGGCCAGCTTCTTCGCCCTCTTGGACGTCGATGTTCATGGTTGTCTGCCAGTGCTTGTTCATCAGCTTTGGCACGTTGGCCAAGACTTCTTCAAGCGCTGGGTTCTGGACTGGTGTGGCTTCGGCCTCGGCTTCTTGAGCGAAGGCGGGAACGGTGGTGGCCAATGCGACCGTACCGAAGAGGAGGGATTTCTTAATCATGTGATTGGGTCCGCGGAATCGAGGCGGATTGGGATTGTAACGCCGCACCGAATTCCCGGGGGCGGCCTCATTACGGCCCGAATCGGAGATTGCTAGAAGAATGAAGGCATGTTTTCCTCAACGACCTCGGTCATTTGCCACAACCAGTACACAGCCTGGAACACGCCGATGGCCAATTTCAGCCCTTTTCCAAAGAGAGTGCCGAAGAAGGCGCCGAGCCCAATCGAGAGCAGGCGGTCGGCTTCTTGCTTGGCAAACAGGAATTCAAAGCCTACTGCCCCGCCTGCTGCGCCTAGAGCGGCTCCCAGCAAAGTACCCAGAATCGGCACGGGGAAAAAGGGTGTGAGCATGATGGCGCCCACGATGCCCCCCAAAATGGTGCCCCACATCGAGGCCTTGCTCCCCCCAGCCTTCTTGGTAAAGCCTGCGCCGACGAAAAATTCCAGGGCTTCGGCCACAGCGGCGGCGGCGAGCAGGATGCCTAGGGGGGCCCAACCGAGGCCTAAAGCAGGTCCAAACAGGCCCGCAGCGGCAATGATCCAGTTCCCTGGCAGGCTGAACACGATCAGCAACAGGCCCAAACCCGCCAAAAGGGCGCTGGTTAGGGCGAGGGCGAGGTCCAGAAGGGCTTCCACAGCGGGAGATTACGGGCCACGCTGCCAGAACGGCAGCACTTTCTGCCGAGGCGGCCGAAGGAAGGGTGGCATCGACCTTGCGTTCTGGAAGGCATGAACCCAGAACGTTGGACACAGAAAACTCGTGAGGCGGTCCAAGATGCCGAATCTCGCGCCCGCCAAGCCTCGCACCGCGAGGTTCAGGCCCCTCACGTGCTCATCGCCCTTGCAGAACAAGCCGATGGCCTTGTTCCCGCCCTGCTTTCTAAGGTTGGAGTCGCTCCTTCCCTAGCCATTTCTCACGCCCAGGATGAGCTCAACAAGCTGCCCCGCGTGGAGGGCGGTGAGATTCGCGCTGGCCAGGATTTTGTCCGGCTGCTTGAGGCCGCCGAAGCCAACCGCCTGGCCAGTGGCGATGAGTACCTCTCCACCGAGCACCTTTTGATTGCTCTGGTGGCCTCTGGCTCCGATCTAGGCAAGGCCCTGGTTGCGAGCGGTGCCACAACGGAGGCTCTGCGAGAGGCTCTGGCCGCGGTGCGTGGATCACGCAAAGTCACAGATGACAACCCCGAAAGCAAGGACGGCGCGCTTGAGAAGTTCGCCCAAGATCTGACCGAACGAGCACGCGAAGGCAAGCTTGATCCGGTCATCGGCCGCGACGAAGAAGTGCGCCGTGTGATGCAGATTTTGTCACGTCGCACCAAGAATAACCCGGTGCTGGTGGGTGAACCTGGCGTCGGCAAGACTGCGGTGGTCGAGGGCTTGGCGCAGCGCATTGTCGCCGGCGATGTCCCCACCCCTCTTCAGGGCAAGCGTCTGTTGTCGCTGGACATGGGTTCTCTACTCGCGGGTGCCAAATATCGCGGCGAGTTTGAAGAAAGACTCAAGGCAGTTCTTAGCGAAGTGCAAGATGCCGCTGGCGAAGTCATGTTGTTCATTGATGAACTACACACCATGGTCGGTGCTGGTGCCTCCGAAGGCGCGGTTGATGCTGCCAACCTGTTGAAGCCTGCACTGGCGCGCGGCGAGTTGCGCTGCATTGGTGCAACCACCTTTAATGAGTACCGCAAGCACATTGAAAAGGATGCCGCGCTAGAGCGTCGCTTCCAGCCAGTGGTGATTGAAGAGCCAGATGTCCTCAACACCATTGCGATTCTGCGCGGCTTGCAAGAACGCTATGAGGTTTATCATGGTGTCAAGATCACCGACGCAGCTTTGGTTTCCGCGGCGCAACTGACCGATCGCTATTTGTCCGATCGACAGCTTCCGGACAAAGCGATTGATGCCATGGATGAAGCCATGAGTCGATTGCGCTTGGAGCTGGACTCCATGCCCGCCGAGCTTGATGCGCTGGAGCGCCGTTTGCGCCAAATGCAGATTGAAGAAGCCGGCCTCGAGGCCGAAGGCGGCGCCGATGCGGAAGCCAAACGCGCGACCCTGCAGGCGGAACAGGCGGAGCTGAACGAAGAAGCCGAAGCGCTACGTGCGCGTTGGCAGAACGAAAAAACCCAACTCGATGCGATCAAAGATGCTCGCGCAGAGATGGAGAGCCTGCGCACTCAGGCCGAGCAATGGGAGCGCGAGGGCAAACTCGAAGACGTCGCGCGAGTTCGCTATGGCGACATTCCGCGATTGGAAGGGATTGCCGCCGAAGCCGAAGAAAAGCTTCGCGCCTTACAGCAAGACCATGCCATCTTGCGCGAAGAGGTTGGCCCTGAGCAGATTGCTGAAGTCGTCGCCGCCTGGACCGGCGTCCCGGTCGACCGATTGGTCGAAACCGAGAGGCAAAAGCTGTTGCGCCTTGAGGATCTTCTGGGCAAACATGTCATCGGCCAAGAGTCTGCCGTACAAGCGGTATCCGAAACGATTCGCCGCGCGCGCGCTGGCTTGCAAGATGAAAACCGCCCACTGGGCAGCTTTGTCTTCCTCGGTCCGACTGGTGTAGGTAAAACTGAATTGTGCAAAGCCGTCGCCACCGAAATGTTTGGCGACCCTGCGGCGATGGTGCGCCTGGACATGTCCGAGTACCAGGAAAAGCACACGGTGGCACGATTGATTGGCGCCCCTCCCGGATACATCGGCCATGATGAAGGCGGCCAGCTCACCGAGGCGGTGCGTCGCCATCCTTATGCGGTGGTGCTCTTTGATGAAATCGAGAAGGCCCACCCCGATGTCTTCAACACCCTGCTCCAGGTGCTCGACGATGGTCGCCTCACCGACAGTAAGGGCCGCACTGTGGATTTCCGCAACACGCTGATTGTCATGACCAGCAACATCCGCTCGATGGAACAGCTCAAGGGCCATTTCCGCCCCGAGTTCATCAACCGCTTGGACGAGGTCTTGGTGTTCTCGCCGTTGTCCCCAGAGGTCTTGACGCGGATTGTGGACCTGCAACTTCATCAGCTGGAGGAACGGCTGATGCAGCGCCAACAACTCAGCTTGCGCATTTCGGATGCCGCCCGCAGTTGGTTTGCTGAGCATGGCTACGATCCCGATTTCGGAGCCCGCCCCTTGCGGCGCATCCTCCAACGCTCGCTGCTCAACCCATTGAGCGAGCTGTTGCTGGCGGGAACGCTCGAAAACTGCCATGTGGTGGAAGTCGAGGTGGTGGACAACGAAATCCAGGTCCAGGCTGTCGCAAACGGCGCGGCCGAGGATCAGCCCACCAGCGCCAGCGCCAACTAATCCGAGAAGACGCGAGTTCTGGAGCCTACAATCAGCTTCATGATTCGCGTCGATGGCATGCGCAAGCGTTACGGCCGGCAGGAAGTCCTGCGCGGCGTTTCGCTCGAGGTCTCCAAAGGGGAGCTCTTTGGTTTTGTCGGCCCTAACGGTGCCGGCAAAACCACGTTTTTGAAGTGCCTACTTGGCATCGCGCGCGCCGATAGCGGCAGTATCGTGATGGACGGCAAGGAGGTGCGGCGCCACCCTTTGACTGCGCGCCGCCTGTGTGCCTATGCGCCCAGCGAAACCGCCATGTACGACCATCTTCGGGTCGATGCCATGTTGCGTTTCGCCTTGAGCTTTCATGCCGGGGCGAACCTGGCGCATGGCCGAGAATTGCTCGACCGCTTTACCCTGGATCGCCGCAAACGTGTTCGCGCCTTAAGCCATGGCATGAAACGCAAACTCTTGTTGGCGCAAGCGATTGCTAGTGGCACACCAATCTTGTTGTTGGATGAGCCGATGGAAGGCCTCGACCCCGAAGCGAGGCGCGATCTCGAAGGCTTGTTGCAAGAAGAGGCCTCCAAGGGACGCACCGTGTTTTTTAGTTCGCATGACCTCGCCAGTGTCGAACGAGTCTGTCACCGCGTGGCCTTCTTGCGCCAAGGCGAACTTCTCGAATGCGATCGCGTCGACACCATCTTGGAGCGCATGGCACATGTTCTGCGACTGCACTTGCGCGAGCCCATGGAGCTGTCAGCCCTACCTCAAGCGCCAAGCTTGCAATGGCGCGGCGCCGGGCAGCACTGGCAACTTCGCTTTGAAGGCGAACTGGCCGACGTCCTTCCCCATCTGCAAAGGCTACCTTTAGTTGGCCTGCGCGATGCCTCCGGTGGCCTCGAGGAAGTCTTCGAAGCGTTGTATGGAGAAGTCGGCGCATGATGCTGTTCCGCCAATACCTCGAAGAGCACCGCTTCCTAGCGATCGGCTACTTCTTTTTGTTGTTGATCAACATACTGGCTGGCACCTACTACTGGCCCGAGTTGCGCGACAACTTCCCAGAAGTCATCAAGCTAATTCCATTGGAGCCTCTGCAAGATTTTGTGCGGGCCTTCGAAACCAACGGCTACTGGGCCTACTTCTCGGTACAGCAGTTCTTCAAGGGTGCCGGCATGTTTGGCATTGCCGCCGGTGGCTTGATTGGCTCCGGACTCGTCGCGCGTGAAGTCGATCGCCGCACGGCAGAGCTCTTGCTTTCACGCCCGGTTTCGCGTGCGCGCATTCTGTTCACGCGCTGGCTTGCGGGCGCCTTCTTGTTGTTCGTACCTTATGTGGGCGTCGCAATGATCGGCTGGGCCATCGCCCCACAGGTCGACGAAGGTCTCGACATGATGTTGGTGCTGCGCGGTAGCTGCTACACCTTCCTGTTCATCCTGTGCGCCTACACCGCAACCGTGGCACTCAGCACGCGCTTCAGCAACCAACTCAAAGCCGGCATCTTGGTGCTTGGACTCTTGCTGATGCAACTCGCCATCTACATGATCGACAAGCTGTGGGACTATTCCCTTTACAACTTGATTGATCTCGACGTCACCCTGCCCATGGATGGCGGCCCCTTCCCGTGGATGGAAGCGGGATGGCTCAGTGCGTTTACCTTGCTGTTCTACGGACTCGCCCTGTGGGGTTTCCGTAGTCGGGATTTTTAGGCGGCCACGTGCGACTTCGCACTCCAGCAGTGCAAGTTCACCTGGCACAGAGTTTGATGTGAGCACCAATACCATGGCAAAAGATGCTTCCACGATACTGGCTTTGCTTCTAACTCCGCTATTCAGCCAAAGTGTGGAGGCACAGAGCAATGCGAGGGTCAGCCTCGACTCAATTGGAAACGAAGCGAACGATGATTCTGGTCGTTCTTCCATCTCTAGTAATGGGCGTTTCGTTGCATTTGATAGTGTCGCCGACAACCTTGTCGACGATGATTGGAACAATCGCAATGACTGTTTTCTTCATGACCGAAGGAACGGCGAGACCATCGCGGTAAGCATTGATCAATTTGGCTATACAGGTTCTGGTCATGACCCTGAGGTATCTGGCGATGGGCGGTTTGTGGCATTCTGGAGTTGGGAAAGCCTTTCTCCCTCCGTGCACGGTTCGAACAAAGATGTATTTCTCTTTGAGGTTGCCACTGGAGCTATCACTCAAATAAGCGTTAGCCCACAAGGGCGAGACGGAAATGGGTCATCTTCTGGATTTGCAGCTCCGAGCCTATCTCATGATGGACAATTCACTACCTTCCATAGCTCCGCCGACAATCTTGTTCCCGGAGATACAAATGGCTTCTACGATATTTTCGTTTACGACCGAATTAGTGGGCAAATCGAAATCGTAAGTCCTGGCTTGTTTGGGATTGGAGGCAACGGTGACTCCCTCGAACCCAGCATTTCTGCCAACGGGCGGTATGTTGCATTTGGAAGCAATGCTTCCAATTTGGTCCCCAATGACACAAATGGCGCAAGCGATATTTTCGTGTATGACCGAGCCCAAGCCACGATGGAGAGAATCAGCATCGGAGCTTTAGGTCTTGAAGCAAATGCAAAATCATCCAAACCTTCCATATCAGGAGACGGACAAATCGTCGCCTTTGAAAGCTACGCTAACAATCTCGTCGCCAATGACAACAATGGGTTACAGGATGTCTTTTTTTTTTGACCGAGCAATCGGCCGCACAGGGATTGCCAGCATTAGCACTCATAGGGGTCAGGGAAATGGTGCCTCCTACGGGTGTGACCTTTCCATGGATGGAAGGGCGATTGCCTTTTATTCGGATGCAACCAACTTCCTAATAGGTCAATTCAACTCATCCATCTATATTCATGACCGCCTGATTGCCCGAACAACCTCACCTGTAAACAATCTCCTGGGCAAGTTGCCCAACGGAGGGGGGTATGGGCCATCCATTTCGGAACACGGAGATTTCATTTCCTTTGATAGCGGCGCAATTGACCTTGTCCCAAATGATGAAAATTTTAAACGCGACATCTTCATACATAACCGTAAAGGAATTAGCCTAGTTAGAAAGGGGGCGTGCCCTGGCAACATGGAACTCGAAGTAACCGGTGGAAGCATCGGACACAATTTGGCCTTTTTTTATGGAACAAGCGGTAGATTCACTAAGCCGAATCCCCCTGGGGCCGAAATTCATCTTGGAATATCAAACCCCACTTGGATTGGAAAATACCGGACTTCCCCACGCGGCTTTGCCTCAGCATACTTTTTTGCACCATCCGGAGTTTGCGGCTTAGTTGTTCAAGGAGTGGATATCTTCACTGGCAAGGTCACCAATTTGATTGAACTATGATCACAAAGAGGCCTTGCTTATGGGGTTTCCGTAGTCGGGATTTTTAGGCGGGATCGGGCTTGTCTTCCAGGTCGTCGACCATCACGCTGGAGCTGAGGTCCGAAACGATGCGCTCGTGCAAGGAATCCTGCGTGAGATTGTCCACCTTCTTCTCGATGCGTTCGATCGGTTGACGCAAACGCCCGATGTTCAACACCGGGTCACCAGGTGCCACCGAAGGCAGCGTGGTCATTCCCAAAATCACCCCGTCCATCGGGCTGACAATGGTGCTTTGTTCGCGCCCGAGCAGGCTGGTGTTGGTGGCAAGCGTCTGGCCTTCCTCAACGATTTCCCCGGGGGCAGCATGGAAGCGCAAAAAGCCACCAGCCTCGGCACGCAACCAAGCTGTTTTCTTGGCGATGATCCTGAATTCCGGTTTATGCGGCTTGCCTTCGACCATGTTGAGACTGCGCAAGACCGAGAGAATGCCACGGTGGGTCACCTCGACCACGGTCGGTTCTACCTTCCAGACCTCTCCGGCCTCGAGCAAGATGGTGGGGCAGCCGACATCACAGGCGGCGCGACGCATGGACCCCTTTGGGCCGATGGTGTCGACCATGATTTCGGTACCAAAGGCCCGCGCTAGCCGATCGACTTCTGGATTCGAAAAATCACCGCGAATATGCGGGTAGTTGGTGCGGCGCACCGCTGCCGAGTGCAGATCGATGCCGAAATCAGAACGCAGAATGACCTCTTCAAAAATGCGCTGAGCAAAGCGCGAGGCCATGCTGCCGCTATTGGAACCGGGGAAGGATCGGTTCAGATCGCGGCGGTCGGGCAGGTAACGACTGTGGCGCTCAAAGCCGAGCACGTTGAGCACCGGCACCAACAACAGGCAACCACGCTCCAACTCAAAGCCCGGGTCCAAAATCATTTCGCGCACAGCGCCGGTGCCATTGATTTCGTCGCCGTGCAAAGCTGCGGTGACGAAAACTGTCGGTCCGTCTTCCTTGCCACGCCAAACATGAATCGGAATCTCCAGAGCTTGCCCAGAGAAACCTTCGGTGGCATGAATTGCCATGTCGCGGCGTTCGCCGGGGGCTAAATCACCCTCGGGCCAACTCCAGCCTGGCTTACGCGACGGCTTGTCGCTCATAGGGTGTCCTCGGGATGGGCTTCCCGATGAACTTGCTCCACAATCTTCTGCGCGGACTTCGGTAGCGAGCGAAGGCGCCGACGCTTGATGCTTTTCGGCAGCAAGGTCTTCATGGAAGACAGGCGACCAAAGCACAACAGTCGATCTCCAGCTTCCAACTCCCTCGACCCACGCGGATTCGGCACCACGGTCACTCCGCGTTGCAGGGTCAGGATGGAGATATCGGATTCGCGCAGACCACTCTCGCGAATGGTCTTGCCGATGAGATTGGACGGAGTGGGAATGGTCAGCTCGGCAACGCCAAAGCCAGCCGAAACCGAAAGGCGCTGGCGCAAATCAATGTCTGGGAACTGCACTTGATCCTTGATGTAGTCCATTACGGAACCAGCGACATCGATGCCAGTGGCAGTTTCGATTCCTTCCAGCCCTGGGCTACTGTTGAGCTCCATCACCTTGGGTCCGTCCTCGCCTTCGAGCATGTCCACGCCAGCAATCCGCAGGCCCATGATTTGCGCCGAACGCACTGCCGTACGCGCATATTCCGGATCAAGGTCGACGGCTTCGGCACGGCCACCGCGGTGGACGTTGCTGCGAAACTCCTGGCCCTGGGCCACGCGCCGCATGGCCGCAACCACACGGTCTCCGACGACGAAGGCGCGGACATCGCGGCCTCGGCTTTCGGCGACAAACTTCTGCACCAGCACGTTTTGCCGCGCGCTTTGCAAAGTCTCAATGATCGCTTCAGCAACTTTTACGGTTTCGGCCAAAATCACGCCGACCCCTTGTGTGCCCTCGAGCAACTTAATCACCACCGGAGCGCCGCCAATCCGCTCAATGGCAGGAAGGACATCTTGACGGTCCCGTACAAAGGTCGTCGCCGGAATCCCGATGTCATGACGCGACAAAATCTGCATGCAGCGCAATTTGTCGCGGGTGTTGTTAATGCCTGCCGAGCTGTTGGCGCTGAACACGCCGATTTGTTCGAATTGGCGCACGACCGCCGTACCAAAGTAGGTAATGGAGGCGCCAATGCGCGGCAAAATGGCGTCGTAATGACTCAGTCGTTTGCTGCGAAAATATAGGTCCGGGGTCGCCCGGTCCAAATCAATCGCAAACTTGGTCGTGTCGAGCACCTTGACGCGAAGATCGCGATCCTCGGCAGCCTGGCGCAGGCGTCTCGTGCTGTAGCAACGAGGACTGCGCGAAAGAATGGCAAGTTTCATTTTGGGGTACGGGGTCCTAAAGGAAATCTAGGAGCCGCGGATAAAGAATAGGTGATTGCCCCAAACTTGCTTCATGCAATTACCCGAATCGGCCCAAATATTTGCCCCGGGGTTCAGAGCCCTTGCCCGTAAACTGGTCTGCTAAGCGAGACCACTCGTGTCCCAGACTTCATCCCCACCGCCCGAGGACGACTCCTCGTCCCCGCCTGCGAAACCCCGTCGATCGAAATGGCGACGGGTGCGGATTGGCCTTACGGCACTCGTTGTGGTGCTGGCGCTCGCCTTGTTTCTGCGCTCCCTGTGGCTACCGTGGGCCCTGCGCCCCTTGTTGGTGAATCAGGCAGATGCGGCAGCCTTTACCCTCGATTACAAGACTCTCGAGACCGACGGCTGGAGCTACCTTGAGTTGCACGGGATTTCTGTTCAGCCGAAGGATGAGCAAGCGCTGCAGCAGGTGACTTTGGCCAAGCTGCGCGTGGATTTTCATCTTCCCTCGCTTTGGAAGCAGGGACTTGCCGGAGTTCACGGGGTCTTGCTGAAGGAGCTGGCGGTCCATACCGATTTGTTGGGTCATCAGGTTCAGGACACGCCCAGCACAGAGCCTTCCGGCCTCGAAGCTCTTCAGGAATGGTGGCCGCAGCTGCCTCCAATTGCCGTGAAAGACCTGCTTTGGCGCGACAACCAGCAAGAACAACTTCGCCTTGAGCATATGGGGCTGGCCCAATTCCTAGAGGCCGTGGACAAGCGCCAACTTCAGTTGCGTGGCCCAAACCTAAACCTGAGTGCCCAACTCGCACTCGAAGGCGAGGATTTCCTCGCTGGCATTCAGTTGCAGCGCTTGGCTTGGGATCCACAGTGGCAAAGTTGGATGGCTTCAACGCTGCCCCCTGACTTACAGGCCACGGCACGAGGGCAATTGCGTCTTCGCCTTCCCTTGGCTCAGCCGGAGACTCTTCAACTGGCTATCGAGCAGATTGCCGTCGAGGGGCAACAGGCTCAGGCTAGTTGGATTTGGAAGGGGCGTAGCTCGCAAGAGCTCACCTCGGCATGGACCGTCGAACAAGCCTTGGCCAGCTGGTCCTCCGAACTCGCCTTCCAGTGCCAAGATTGGCCGGGCTTTGCCACCGCTTGGGGAATGGCACTCGAAGCGCCCAGCGAGTTCGGCGCCTTGGAGCAAGTGAAGCTCCAGCTGGCCTACGCCGACGGCAAACTGCGAGCTCCTCAAGCCTTGGTGCATAGCAGTCGCCTTCGCGCCGATGCTTCGCTTTCCGAATTCACCATAGCCTTAGACCAAGGACAGTGGCGCTTGGGGCTTCCTGTGCTCCGGCTCGAGGTCGAGGCCAAAGAGGATTTTCCCCTCGAGGACGGACGCGTCCTCCCCGCAGGTCACGGGCAGCTTGCTTTGAGCACTCGAGAAGAATTCGTCCTCGGCAAGGTTATGCCGCCACTGCGACTCGCCATGGAGACCTTCCTCTGGGAGAGCGCCGACGGCAAAACTTGGGTGCGCCAGGAAGCGCCGATGGAATTGGATTGGTCTACCGAAGCTCTCGCGATTTCTTCGTGGAAGCTACTCACCCCAGCAGGGTCGCTTGCCTTAGAGGCTGATCTTCCCAGCGCCTTTTCCAAAGACCCTGCACTAGAAGGCCAACCTTGGTCAGCCTCGGTGCAAAGTGATGGCTTTGATCTCGCGGCCTTGCAAACGATTCCCGGCGTGCCTGCTTTACCGCTGGCAGCCGGAACCCTGCACGGCCAACTTCATCTAGGCGGAAGTCAGGCCGCGCCCACTCTCGAGGGGCATTGGACGCTGCGCAACTTTCGGCCACAACCGTCGGCGGCGCCCGAGGGCTTCCCTGACCAAGCCGAAGTGGAATTGGGCTTTGTTTGGAATCAAGATGGTCTCGAGGTCAACCCGATTCGTTACCAAGACGCGGTCGTTTCGATGAATGTCGCCGCTCATTCGGGTTACCACCTTCCGCCTATCCCTGAACTGAATCGACTTCAGCAAGATTGGCAGGACATGGTGTTCTACGCAGACGGCGAGATCCAAGCCAGTGATCAGGGCTGGGTTCGCGATTGGCTTCCTGCGGACATCCCCTTGCGCGAAGGGAATATCGCGCTCGACTTTGAGATGGAAGGCGCGGCCTCAAGCCTTAAGGCCGGTGTACTCCTTCACGCCAATGGTTGGCAGCCTCAGGGAGATCTCGCCAAACAACTACCGCCTGGCGCCCTCGATTTTCGGATGGAGGCCACTTGGCACCAGCAGGATTTAGTGCTTTCCACCTTGGTGGTTCAAGAGGCCAAAGAGATTGCGCAACTGGATGGATCCATTCAGAACCCACTTGGGGAAAACCCTTCGCTAGACTTTCAATTCCACACTCCGCAACTGGAACCGGATTGGCTTGACTGGGAAGGCCTCGCCAGCGTCCGTGCCCACCTCACGGGCTCGATGCAAGATTTGAACTTGCAGGCCAGCCTTGAGGGCGCCGAATTGCGCCCCATCCCCAAAGACGAAGAAAGTGCCTTGCCTGCCTTCGATATGAACGTCGGGCTGGAATGGGATCGACAAGGCTTACGCATCCGAGAGGTGCGTGCCGCCGGGCCATTAGTGAAAGCAAGTGGGTCCGCCACCTTGGGCCTAAGCTTGCAGCCCACGGCTTTCGCGGAAACCAACTTTGCCGACCTCCCCTTCGAAGCCACGATGGAAGGGCAAATCGATGCCCTCTCCTGGCTGTCGACTTTGCCGAGTTTGCGCCGCGTGCAAGGTCGCCTTGGTTTCGAAGCCAGCGCCGACGGCACACTGGGGGCCCCGCTTTGGCGCGGTCAGTTAGATTTGGAGGAGGCCGCGCTGCGGGTTCAGGATCCTGGCCTTCCCTCCATCGAAGACCTTGAGGTGCATGCCGCCTTTGGCCCCGATGGCATTCGCCTTGTCGATAGTCGCGGAGAACTTGGCGCAGCGCCCTTCCAGCTTGCAGGCACCATGGAACGTCAAGCCGATGGCCTGGTGCATTCGGATCTGCGCTTAAGCGGGGAAGACTTGCTGCTCTATCGCACCTCGGGAATCAAAATCCGCGCCGACAGCGAACTTACGGTGCAAGGGGTTTGGCCAAAACTCCAGATTGGTGGCGATTTGGCGTTCACCGATAGCCGGGTGGTGCAAAACATTCCGTTGTTGCGTTCGCCAATTGGTCCACCACGTCCGCCCACACCTGGCGGACTCACGCTATTCCGCTTGGCGCCGCCATTGGATCAGTTGCAGTTCTCAGTGGGTCTGACCTCGGAAGAGGGCATCGGCCTGCGCAGCAATTTGGCGCGAGGCATGTTGCGCCCAGCATTGCGCTTGGAGGGAACGGGGGCGGTTCCCAAGTTACGCGGAGAAGTCTTCCTCGATAAGGTTTCGATGACGCTCCCCGCCACGCGTCTGTATTTGCAGCCTTCAGTGGCGCGTTTCTTGGAAGACGACCCCTTCCATCCGCAGCTCAACCTGTTTGGCCGTGCTTCGCTCCAGGGTTTCGACGTGCAAGTTGTCGTGACGGGACCCTATGACCAGCCCAAGGTTTTGCTCTCCAGCACTCCCCCGCTGCAAGAACAAGACATCATTTTGCTGCTGACGACCGGGCAGCCGCCGGCGAATCGTTTGGATCGTCGCGCCGCGGCGGGCACGGCGGCGCTTTATCTGGCGCGCGATTTCTTAACCACTTTCTTTGGCAGTGATTCGGTCGATGCTGAAGAGTCCCTCCTCGACCGCCTCGAAATCAACTTTGGTCGCGATCAAACCCGCAACGGCGCCGAGACTTTGAGCGGGCGATTGCGCCTACGTGATGAAGTGTGGCGTGAGAATGACAGTCTTTATCTCGAAGGAGGTCGCGACGCCTTCGAGGATTACTTCTTAGGCTTGGAGTTGCTGCTGCGCTTTCGATGATCTTGGCCTTACTCTCCATGGTGGCTTGGTTGCCCGCCCAAAACGCTGCCGCGCAGGAGCCGGTGCCGCTGGAAATCCAATTCGTCGGACGGGAAACCCTTTCCGAAGGCGCCTTACGTAAGGCCGCCGAACTGGAGCTCGATGCCTTTCGGCGCAAGGGCCAACAACCTAGTGCTCTAGATGACGCGGCTTTCTTGATGGAAGAGGCTTACCGCGCAGAAGGATTCCCCGACGTCGAAGTGGATTGGCAACTAGAGCAAGCTCCACCGCAATACCTCGCCCGTTTTTTGATTCAAGAAGGGAAGCCACTTCTATTGGGAGCGCTTACTTTCCCAGGCGCAACTGCCCTAACTCCAGAGCAACTCGCTGGGTTGATTGGCGTGAGCCCAGAAGGAACCAGCAAGTCACCCTTCCGCCGCAGCCAACTGCAAGGCCTGCCGAGTGCGATTCAAGAAGCCTATTGGCAGCTCGGTTACCTGGAAACCAAAGTGTCGGCGCCCGAGTATCTCGAGCAAAGGGCCGAGCAGCGGCGTGGAGCTCGACTCGTCATTGAAGAGGGCACCGGGTATGTCCTGCGCAATATTTCGTTCTTAGATGCCGGGCCTCTTGGCGAAGAGGCTTGCCAAGAAGTGGCCTCTTCTTTAGTGGGCTTGCCCTACTTTCCTCGCCGTCAGGTAGAGTTAGCACAACGATTGCGTTTCCTCTATGCGCGGGCAGCTTACCCGGAAACCAAGGTTCATCTCGTAGAATCCCGCGATCGTAAAACTGGCGATGTCTTGCTTGCCGTGACAATCGAGCCGGGCGCGGCAACCACATACAGTGAGATTGTCGTCGAGGGTGTGGAGCGCACAAACCCCGACTTTGTGCGCCAGCGCCTAGGCATGGAAGTTGGCGAGGCTTATGACCGGGAAAAGCTCGATGACGCCTTTGTGCGCCTGTTTCGAACAGGCTTATTTCGCACCATCAAGATGGACTTGGGGCCGGGTGCACAGGGTCCAGAAGAGCGACCACTGATTGTGACCGTGGAAGAAAGCTTGGCCAAAGAGTTGAGCTTCCGCAGCGGCTATGGCAGTTATGAGGGGATTCGCATCGGCACTTCTTTTGTGGAACGCAATTTGTTTGGCACCGGCAGGCGTTTCCGCAGTAGCCTCGATGCCTCCCAAGTGGGATGGGCCGCTGAAATCGGTTGGACCGACCCTTGGTTATTGGGAAGTGAAATCTCTCTAGACCTGCCGGTCTATATCCGCAGACGCCAAGAGCCTTCGTTTACCCGAGAGGAGCTCGGCTTCGGTTGGAATCTGCAGCGCGAATTCACGCCGCGCTGGAACCTAAGTGGCGGTTGGTCTTTCCGGCGCAGCAATGTTTCTGCGGTGACGGTCCTCACTAGTTCTGAAGTAATTGCGGAAGATGTCAACATTTCCTCGTTCTTCACGCAACCCGAGTATGACTCGCGCAATGACTTGTTCAATCCAACTGCTGGCAGCTTGGCGCGGGTTCGCTTTGAGTGGGCTGGCGACCATTTCCTCGGTGGCGAAGCGGCCTTCTTGCGTTCACGGGTAGATTTGAGCCGTTTAATTTCGCTCACCCGCGAGCAAGACCGCGTACTGGGTTTCGCCTGGAGTGCAGGTCTAGCCTGGCCACTCGGCTCCACCGAGCGCCTTCCCCTGCAAGAGCGCTTCTTCAATGGCGGCGAGGATAGTGTGCGCAGTTTCCGTGAAGGAGAATTGGGCCCGCTCGACATCAATATTGAACCACTTGGCGGCGAGAGTTTTCACACGGCGAGTGTGGAGCTGCGTCAAAAGGTCAAGAACAACCTTTGGGCATCTGCCTTTGTCGATGCCGGTAATGTCGGCCTACGCGCCGATGACATCTTTGGCGATTTGCGTTGGGGCGTCGGCACCGGCCTGCGCTATTTGCTTCCGGTGGGCGCCTTGCGGCTGGACATGGCTTGGAATCCTGACCGACGCCGTGGTGAACCGAGTTATCAGGTGTTCCTTACCGTGGGCATGTCGTTCTAAAGCGCCTACGCGCTACATTGCGTGGACCTTGAAGCTTGGCCACGCCCTAACTCTTCTAGCTGTCGGCTGTTTGCTCGCCGCATGCCAAACGCCGACGCAACATACACCGGTCCCCAAGCCGTCCAATATCATATTGATTTTGGTCGATGATCTTGGCTGGCAGGACACCGGTGTTGCCTTTACACCGGAGCCAACCTCCTTCCAGGCGCGCTATCGAACGCCAAATCTGGAGCGGCTCGCTGCGGTTGGCTTGCGCTACTCCAATGCTTACGCCACGGGTTCTGTGTGTACCCCAACCCGCGCTGGACTGCTTTCCGGCGAGCAACCCGCGCGAACCCACATCACCGATTGGACTCTGCATACCGATCGTGACTTCTCGCGCAAGATGCCGGACTTGGCGGATCCGGATTGGTGCAAGACCGGTTTAGCCCCTGGACCGCTGCTGCTTCCTGAATTGTTGCGCAAGCAAGGGTACCGCACCATCTTCATTGGCAAAGCTCACTTTGCAGCCATTGGAACTCCCGGGGCTGATCCGCGCAATCTTGGTTTCGATGTCAATATCGCGGGGCATGCCGCTGGCGCGCCGGGAAGTTATTACGGCACCGACAACTTTGGCAATGGCGCGGATAACCCATGGGCCGTGCCCGGGCTCGAGAAGTATCACGGCCAGGACATTTTTCTCACCGAGGCACTCACTTTGGAAATGGAACGAGAGCTCGAAGTAGCCGCCGCCGATGGCCGCCCATTCTTTCTCGACTTCAGTCACTATGCAGTACATACCCCGATTCAGGCCGATGAACGCTTCGCCCCTGCTTATCGCGAAGCCGGCTTGGACAACAAAGAAGCCGCCTATGCCTCCTTGATTGAAGGAGTGGACCACAGCATCGGCCGCATGTTGACGAAGCTTGAAGAACTCGACCTCGCAGAGAATACGCTGATCGTGTTCACTTCAGACAATGGCGGTTACAGCGTCGGGGCGCGCGGTCAAACTCCAAGCGGAACGGGAGCGGGTACACACAATGCGCCGCTGCGGAGCGGGAAGAGTTCTGGTTACGAAGGTGGCATCCGCGTGCCCTTCGTTGTGGGCTATGCCGACGACGCCATTCGTGGTGTGACATCAGATCGCCTGCACTCCCCTGGCCAGCTACTGGATACCCCCATCACCACCAACGACCTGTACTACACCTTTATTGCCTTTGGCCACCAATACCATTCGCCGCCCTCCATTCCGTATCGAGAGGGCGTCAATCTAAGTAAGCACTGGCGCCTTGGTCTCGACATTCCTCCGCGAGTTCTAGCGTGGAACTACCCGCACAAATGGGGACCGAAGGGAGACCGCTATGAACCATTCACCGCGTTGCGTGATGGCGATTGGAAGATCATCTATTGGTACGAGAGTGCCGAATGGGAACTCTTTCACTTGGCCGAGGACCTCGGCGAGCGCAACAATCTGATGGCCACAGAGGTGGAGAAAGCCGCACAGATGCAAGACGCTCTACGGGAATGGATGCGCCTAAACAACGCTCAGCGCCCTCTAGACAGGGCTTCAGGGCAAATGCTGCCAATCCCATAGTGCGAATTAGCACAATATTGGGCCCTTTCCCACTGGAACGGGAATTGCTAGACAATGAATAACCCCCACTGGCATTACCCATGGTCAGAGTCTCCCCCTTAATCGCAATTGGACTGCTGCTTAGCCTCAGTTCTCCTTCTTACGCCCAAAGCACCACACGCATTAGCGTGGATTCTGCAGGGGCCGAGGCCAATGAGTTCTCGGCACGTCAGTTTTTCTCTGCCAACGGTAGATTCGTGGTCTTCGCCAGCAAAGGTTCCAATCTGGTAACCGGAGACAACAACAACGCATTCGATGTTTTTGTCCATGACCGGCTCACCGGGGAAGTGACTCGCGTCAGTGTCGATTCTCTGGGCGTTGAAGGTAATGACTATTCCTTCCGGCCATCTATTTCTGGCGATGGCCGTTTTGTTGCATTCGAGAGTGGCGCTTCCAATTTAGTTTTTGGGGACACCAATTTTCATAGCGATATTTTTGTCCATGATCGACTTCTGGGTACCACGGAACGAATCAATGTATCTACCTTGGGGATTGAAGGAAATCTGGGGAGTTCACATCCAAAAATTTCTGCTGATGGCTCAACCGTTGCCTTCATCTCCGATGCCACCAATTTAGTTCTCAGTGATCTCAATTTCACTGGGGATGTTTTTGCTCACGATCTAGCCACGGGGCACACCACCAGAGTGAGTGTGGACTCCAATGGGCTTGAGGGGGATTTTCGTTCCGGATGGTGGCCGCCATCTATTTCTAAGAACGGGCGCTACATTGCGTTTGACAGCTCGGCGACAAATTTGGTCCCAGGCGACACCAACAGAAGCAAAGATGTTTATGTGCATGATCGGATGCAACGAATCACGACCAGAGCTAGCGTGGATTCTTTCGGCTTGGAGGGGAACGGCTTTTCCTTCTTAGCCACAATTTCGGAGGACGGCCGATTTGTCGGCATGGAGAGTTCTGCCTCTAATCTCGTAACCAACGACACCAACAATGCAGACGATGTATTCGTGCATGACCGTAACACCGGAATCACAATCCGTGCCAGTGTCGATTCCTCTGGCCAGGAAAGCAATGAAGATTCTGGCAGGCCTCACATTTCTGCAGATGGCTCATGGCTTGTTTTCCAAAGCTCGGCGAGCAATTTGGTCGCTGGCGATACCAATGGTGTTCAAGATATTTTTCTCCGCCAAGCTAGCACAGGAATCACCACGAGAGTGAGTGTCAATTCTCTAGGTGGAGAAGCTGTGGCTTTCTCCCAGTATCCATCGATTTCTCCTGACGGCAAACTTATCGGGTTCGGTACTCTCGGCAATAACTTGGTGCCCAACGATCAAAATTTGATGACAGATATTTTCGTGCACAATCGCCTTGGCCAGACCCTTAGCAAAGAAGGTCTTTGCCCAGGCGGAATCACCCTTCTGGTTTCCGGGGGCACTCCCGGTCAAGCCGTCGCCATGCTGTTTGGACCTGCCGGGAGCCATCTGCAAACTACCGGACCCTGCCAAGGCGTGGATCTGGCGATTGGCCAACCGCAACTTGGCGGGATTGCCATCATCAATGGTGTCGGCCAAGCGCTCTTCCCCTTCGTTGCTCCCGCCGGTGCCTGCGGGACGAGAGTGCAAGCCGTCAATCTTTCTACCTGCACCCCCACGAATGTCATGGAGCTTTAGAACATCATGAAATCAACCGCCCTGACTTGCTTTTCTGTAGCCTTGCTCTTTACCTGCCCTGTTGCCGGTGAACAGCATGGAATCGCCCGCATTAGTGTTGATTCTTCCGGCGGAGAGGCAACGGAAGAATCGCTGCGCCCCGCGATCTCCGGCAACGGAAGGTACATCGCGTTTCAGAGCGCCGATGGGAATTTGGTGCCCAGCGACAACAACAATGAAATAGATATTTTCGTCCATGACCGGTTCTCTGGGAAAGTATCCAGAGTAAGCGTGAGCTCTCATGGAGTCGAAGGCAATGGAAGATCAATTCGCCCAGCTATTTCTGCAAATGGACGCTTCGTCGCATTTGAAAGTTCGGCGGACAATCTCGTGACTGGTGACCAGGGTCAACGTTCGGACATTTTCTTACACGATCGAGTCACTTCGATAACGACTCGCGTTAGTGTCAATTCGCTGGGAGTCGAAGGAGATCGCGACTCAAGCTACCCCGTCATTTCTGCAGACGGCCGACATGTTGCCTTCAACAGTATTGCGCTGAACTTAGTTGCCAATGACACCAACAGCGTAGGGGATGTATTTGTTCACGACACCACCACCGGCACAACAAAAAGAGTGAGCGTGTCTTCCTCTGGCATCGAGGGCGATCGGTTATCTGGATTTGATTTCCCTTCGATTTCCAAGCACGGTCGCTTCATCGCATTCACCAGTTATGCTGAGAATTTGGTGGCCGGACTCCCTGCAATCTATAAGAACGTATTTGTCCATGATCAGCTCACGGCACAGACCACGGCTGTGAGCGTTGACTCCTTTGGAGCAGGGTCTCGAGGGTTCTCTTATGCGCCATCGATTTCAGAGGACGGCCGCTTTGTTGCCTTCTTCAGCTCTTCATCCGAACTTGTTGTTGGGGATTCTGGAGTCGGTAGCGATATTTTTCTACATGACCGTGCTACAGCACAGACCACTCGAGTCAGCGTGAGCTCTTCTGGTGCAGAAGCGAATGCCTCCTCTCATGATCCATTCATCTCGGCCAATGGGCGCTACATCGTTTTCGATAGTCTTGCGACGAATCTGGTATTCGGAGATACCAATAATCAGGCCGATCTTTTCCTGCATGACACGACAACAGGAATCACGGAGCGAATCAGCAAAAATGCCCTCGGTGAAGAGACCAACGGCATGTCCGACTTTGCCACACTGTCCGCGAATGGGCAACTCGTTGCCTTTGCTAGCGCTTCCACGAACTTAGTTCCCAATGATTCCAATGCGGTCACGGACATCTTTGTGCATGACCGACGCGGGCCTGCCTTGACCAAGCAGGGCCTTTGCCCAGGCGGCGTCACCCTTCTGGTTTCCGGAGGTACTCCCGGTCAAGCCGTCGCCATGTTGTTTGGGGCTGCCGGGAGCCATGTGCAAACTACCGGCCCCTGCCAAGGCGTGGAACTGGCGATAGGACAGCCGCAGCTCGGTGGGATTGCCATCACCAACAGTCTCGGCGTAGCGCCCTTCCCCTTCGTCGCCCCCGCCGGCGCCTGCGGGCTTAGAGTACAGGCTGTGAATTTAGCCACCTGTACTCCAACGAATGTCATGGAGCTTTGATTGCTCTTGGACTCCAGATTTGTCTTTGCCTTAGCGCGCTAACCCCTGCGCAAGAAGGCGTCGAGAGTGAGCCTGACTTTGGTTATCACTTAGAGCTCGCGCACACACTGTCTCTTAGGGGCGGCAGGATTATTGCCGCCGATGTGTCTCCCAGTGGCCGTTTTCTTGTCACCGGCGGCGAACTTGGCGATGTCGTGTTGTGCGATTTGGAAACCCTAGAGGTTCGGCCACTCGCGCCACTCAGTGACCGCGGGGTTTGGTCTGCTGCGTTCAGCCCTAGCGGTGAATGGGTGGCCGTCGGCGGCGAACGCCTATTGGTCATGACGCTGGATGGGGAAGTGGTGTTTTCCCGTCCTGCATTCGATTGCGGTGGTTTGGCTTGGACTCAAGACAGCACTCAGCTTGCTGCATCTGTAAATACGGAGGGGGTCATCCTTCTAAACACCGAGACCTGGGAGGTCGAGCGCAAAATTCACTCCTCGACATCTCATGGTGGCTCGCTCCGCTACGTGGAGCAAGAAACGGAGTTATTGATGCAGGAGTACTCCGGAAGGCTATGGCGCGCCGAGTTGAGTGACGATGTCTTTCTGCCCATCACGCCAAAGCCCAAATACATATGGCGAAAAACGCTATATCAAAGCATCCGCGAGAGACTTTGGAAGATAAGGCAAGTGAAGCACCGCCCCTATCTCTTTCGCTCAGCCCCTCAGGGCCGGACCATGACATTAAACCTGCACCAGGGTTGGCTGCACGTCGGGGCTGCACAGGGAGGCACCGAGCTGTTTTCCTATTTACAGAAGACCACCGTCGACGATGTGGCTTTTTCGCCATCAAGTGAATTTTTATGTGCCACCGGTGAAGGCACCACCATCTATCGTCTTGAAGATGGAGCGGCCATTCATCGCTACCCTGAGGCAAGATCCATCTCACAGGGAACGGAAGATGGCACCTTTCTCATGTCATACTCAAAGGGTCTGGTGCAAATCGATGCCGAGTCAGGATCGGTCCAACATCAAATTCTGCCACCACAGGTAATGAGGCACCCGGGCCACAATTTATTTGGTGGCTGGAATCAGGGAGGACTGGATATGTCTCTTTCGCCTGACCATACAACCTTGTTTGTTGGTGGAGGTTATTTTGAGAATCGCCACTCCTTAGTTCACCTGCCCACAGGGGAATGGAGAACCATTGATTTCCACAATCGGGTCACGGACATTGCCTGGTTGCCCGATAGCTCGGGGCTGCTGATTACAGGATCGGAATCGCAGCATGCCTACTCAGGCAGCATTGCCCAATTTCAACGGGACGGCACCCAGCTTGCGCATGTACGCCAAACGGGTGGGGATACCGGTGGACCTGCAATCACGGTTACCGCCTCACCTGATGGCAAAAGAATCCTCTATGCCACGAGGATGTCAAGTTGGATCGGAGGGGAGAGTTTTCCCCAAGCCTTTGTGGCGAACGCGGACTCCCTACATCCTCTCCGCGAGTATTCCTGGCAAACATTTAGCATCAAGAATTTGCAGTGGGCCCGCTACCTCGATGAGGAAACCCTTCTTTGCATTACTGGAAACTGGCAATACCCCGCCCTTGGCTTGGTTCAGGAGCAGAATTTGAAGCAGACTCAACGACTGACCGATCTAAAGGGGACTCATGCCGTTTTGAGTCCGCAGAAAGACTATGTGGCCGTTGGGGAGGGTTCGCAGATTCGCGTATTTCGCCTGCACAAGACGCCTTAGTCTTTCCCGGCTTGGCGACGTGCCAGTCGGTGTAGCGGGAACCACAGCAAGAGCAGCATAAGCGTAGTTAAGAAAACTCCTGGGCCAGGACTGAGGTAGGGATCGGAGTTGCTGGGAAGCATGCCAAGAAAAGCCGAGGCCATTTCCGAGTCCATCTCGACCGGCTGGCCATCGATGGTGAGACTGGTCGGTGCGACATAGCCCCCTCCGCCATTGCCTGAGGTCATGGAATAGAGGCCAACGCCTAAACCAAAGGCGCACACGAGAAAGGTTCCCATGGTGACGCGACTGAGAACTTTCCATGGCAATCCCATCGAACCCCTAACGTGGAAAACCAGCAATAGCGCCAAGATTGCCGAAACGGCGGGAATCATCCAAAGCGGAATGGTGAGAAACCAGATACTGATGGTGCCGTCACTCAGATTCCATGGGATCGACATCAGGCCGCCACCTTCAATCGCTCCCCAAGGCAAGAAGGCGGTCACGGTCGCGGCAATCGCAAAGCCAAGCGCCCGATTTGTGTATTGAGTTTCCTTTGGGCCAACAACCTTCGGCGGCTGGGAAGGCGAGTGGACTCGGCTCCTCCACTCGCGGCCGAGGTTCTGGGCTAGGCTCTTGCCCTAAAGCGCGTTCGACGTCATCGGCGCGCTGATAGCGCTGATTCGGATCTGGCTCAAGGGAGCGCAACACCACCTCATCGACGACTTTGCCAACTCCGGACTCGGTCGAAGGCAGCGGGAAACGGCCGTGCGGCAGATGCCCGGTCAGCATTTCATAAAACACCACACCAAGGGCGAAGATGTCGGCGCGATGGTCCACGCTATCTGGATCACGCAACTGTTCCGGCGCCATGTAGTGCGGCGTGCCTAAAGACTGCGCACTTCCGGTTAGGGAAATGTCGCCCCGCACCGAACTGGTGAGGCGCGCCAAGCCAAAATCGGTGATGCGCACGCGGCCGTCATCGCCAATCAGAATGTTTTCTGGCTTAATGTCGCGATGGACCAAGCCTTGCTCGTGCGCATAGCGCAAGCCTTCACAAATCTGCGGGAGGATTGCCAAGGCACGCTCCGGGGTCAAGGCCCCCTCTTGCAAGAGTCGACGCAAGGTTGGCCCTTCGACATATTCCATGACAATGAAATACAGGCCATCGACCTCGCCGAAGTCATGCACCACGACTAGGTTGGGGTGCTGCAGCTTGGCCAGTGAGCGCGCTTCGCGTAGAAAACGTTCGCCGAATGCCGGGTCCGATTCCGCCAACTCATGCGGCAGTAATTTAATTGCGACCACACGGTCTAAGCGCAAGTGAATCGCTTTGTACACCGCGCCCATGCCCCCACGGCCCAACAAGCTGAGCACTTCAAATGCTTCCAAGCGTTGATTCAATTCATCTGGCGTTGGCGGCACAAAGGCCCCCGGCTTGTACGGTCCGGAATCTTGGGCCGCGGCAAGCAGCAGACAGTGCGGGCAGCGGCCCACGGGGACTCCCTCAGGAAGGAGTTGATGGCATTGAGGACAGGTAGGTAATTGGGTCATGTTTCGTTCTCCAATGTCCTCTAACGGAAAAGCATGCGCGACATTACAGCTAGGTCGCAGAAAGTGCCTGAAGAAGTTCGGTCAGCTCGCGCTCGACGTCGGATTCTGAGGCTTGCTCCAAGGTCTCGGCGATGGCGCTCCGGACAGCTTCCCGGTAGCGCCCTCGAAGCCGATGTAGCGCGACTCGCACGGAGCCAACGCTCAAATCCAAGGACTCGGCGAGAGCGGCATAGTCAGGGGTACTGCCCTCTGCGAGGTCATCCTGCAGGGCGAGGAAAATGCTTTCCTTGCCCTTCTTGTGGTAATCCATACGTAGGTCTTCCAATGCCGCGGCAAGTAGATCCATGGTCCACGAGCGCAGAAAAAGTTGTTCCGGCGAGGCGGCCGAGGGATCTGCGCGCTGGAAGCGTTGCTCTGCGGCGCCCCCCTCGAAGGATTGATGCAAGAAGTCTCCACCGCGCTTTTTTGCCGAGGCCTGTTCCCGCATTTTGGACTGATAGTTGCGAAAAGACTGCAAAAGGAAATTGCGAAAGCGCCCGCGTTTCTCCGAAGCGGAAGCAATCGCGTTGCGCTCGAGAACGTCAAGCAGGAAACCCTGCACCAAGTCCTGTGCATCGGCCGCGGCATGTCCCTGTCGACGAGCAAATGCGTAAAGCGGAAACCAATACCGCGCGCAAAGTTCTTCCAACGCTTGGTTCGGCGCTTCTTGGCTAGGACGGTTCGCGCCACCACCAGCGCGCACGACCAAGCTCCACCGCGTGGTCAAAAATCGAGCATCAGAGGCCTGTTCCGTCACCCACGGATTGTAGTTGTGCTGCCCATAGATGAGCGCTGAGAAAAAATGCGCCCCTAAGACAAGGAAGCCGCAAAAAATGACCCTCGGCTTGGGCCTTCGTTTCGTAGAGTAAAGACCTCCCCCGTGTCTTAAAACACCTTAACCATGAAAACTACACTCTTTGCTCCCCTGCTTGCGCTTGGAGCTCTCGCTGGCACTGCAGTAGCGCAGGACGCCGACGACTACCAAGCCAAGTACGAAAAGAAGCTGCAGAAAGACTTTGTGTCTTACGGCGGCTGGATTACCGACTACGACGTCGCGCGCGAAACTGCGAAGAAAGAAGGCAAGGTCATCTTTGCCTACTTCTCTCGTAGTTATTCGCCATGAGGACCTTGTGATGCACTGGAGAACGGTCCGCTCTCCGATCCCAAGTTCCCCGCCTTCGCCGAAACCGTCGTTCCTTTCCTTCACATCACCACGCGCATCGAAGGCAAGGCCTACGATGGCCTGTTGAAGGAGAAGGGCTTCCGCGGCTTCCCCTCGCTTGCCTTTATGGATGCCTCAGGAGAAGTCCTGGCGGTCCAAGGCGATCGCAGCGTCGAAGGTTTCCGCAAAACCCAAGCCGATGTCCAAGCCTACGCTGACCTGATGAAGCGTGTCACCAGTGGCGAGAAAGGCCTTGGCGTCGAAGTCATGAAAGCTGAATGGGCTCTTGGCAAACTGACTTGGGAAGAAGCCAAGAAGAAGGCCGATGGCCTGGGCAAGCTCACGCCAAAGGAGCAGAAGCAGGTTACTCAGATTGTGCTCGATGCTGAAGTTGTCGAACGCGCCATGGATACCCGCGACGAGGAAAAGTTCAACGCAGCTTATTCTCGTTTCAAGGAAATCGCCAATGATGGTTATTTGCCTGGCCCCAAGGCCGAGCGCGCCTTCTGGTTCACCATGCTTCAGGGTGCTGATCAAGCCAACGACCTCAAGCTTTATCGCCGCTGTGTCGAGCAAGTGAAATCAATTCTTGCCGATAACAAGCGCGCAGAAAAGTATCTGCAGAGCCTCGATGAGCGCCTTGCAGAAATGGAAGAGGCTGTCGGCGCCGACGCCTAAGTCGTCTTTTACACTCACGGCGGTTCCTGTTGTCAGGAGCCGCCGTTTTTCTATGGCTACAGCAAGCCTTGATGAGGCGCTTCCCTAATCCAGGAAATCACAATCGCCCTGAGTGTAGAACCAGTTGCTGCCATCGACCACGGCTTCTAGTACGCGGTAGACCTCGTTACTTTGTTCGTGCGGGGTAGAACCTGGCATCGGCGTGCAAATGACACGGTCGATGCGATCATTCGGCGAGATGCGTGCCTGCGGGAAGCGCTGGAAGGCTTGCTCCTCGGCGCTGCTTTCCTTCACGGCAAAGCGTAAGAAGGCGCAACCGGATTTTGCAGAATGGCGCCGCGCTTGGTCCAGCAGGGCTTCAATCACTTCAATTTCACCGCCACTCCAAAGGTCTAACACTGTTGCCAGCTGATGGTTGCCGTCGCTCCATTCGCGCCAGACCACATAACCCTGAAGGATTCCTTGGGCATCGCGCGCGGCCAATATCCGATGGCGATACTTACCAGGGATGTCAACATAGCGCCAGTTCAAGGTTTGCGCGTCACGCCAAAACACGACTCGGTAACGATCGCGATAGCGTTCCCACAGCTCATCAAACTCGGGGCCAAAGCGCTCCAGTTCTTCAAAGCGCAGAGAGCTCTTGGCTTTATGCCACCGCAAGCGCATGAGCGGGTCAGCGAGCTTGGAAAGGACGCCGGCGAAACCACGCAGCGGTCCTAGCTTGCGCTGGAGAAAGCCACGGGTACTGAGGCGAAACTCCCACGGCAGAAGTTCAACCGCAACCCGGAATCCAAACCAGCGCTTGCCAATCTTGATGGCTTCGTCGCTCGATTGCCCGCCGAAACTCCAAACAATGCCTTGGTCGTCATTGACCGCCACACCGAAGCCCTGCATCACGCTTTTGAACAAACGGCCGCCGCCTCGAGCATCGGGGTCGGAGGAGGTCTCGCACATCAACATGCCCGGGACTTCCTGCTGGTTCACCCAGGCTTGCTTACGCACACCCGTGCTAGTCGACAAATAGCGCCCGCTCTCCACTTCGCGCGCCAAAATCCCAAAAGGCTCGCCGGCTGGACACTCCCAATATTTCCACAGATAGTGAGCTAGGCTGCGCTCCTGACCAAAGGCGCGGTTGAACAAATCATTGATGGCCTCGGCGTCTTCGCGCGTGGCGCGTACGTATTCGACCTTGTCCGTATCCGCCGGATAGCGGAAGGTGGGGATATACTCCTTCACATCCATGGCTGCCATTATCTTCCTTGTGACCTCGGTGGCGCTGGCTTCTGCCGCCACTGGAGCCTGGCGCGCGTGGCGCATGTCCGCAGCGGAAGGCTGGTCGGCATCCGGCGACGGCGTGCTGTTCTGGCTCAATTGGGCCACGGACCCAGGTGGACGGCGCCTTTTGATGGCCGCCGGATTGGCGGTCGTCGTGTGGGCGATCGTGCGCTGGCTGAATTCTAGCGGCCCGCAAGGCCTGCGCCCCGTGGCGGCCCTCGGCGCGGCAGTGATTCGATTCCTCGGCCGCATGCCGGTCGCCATTGTTGCCATCGCCCTGGCCTTCCTACCGCAGCTGGTTTCCGCCATGAAACGGCCCGATGCCGGCGAACGCCCCACCGTGGTGTTTATTCTGCTCGACACCGTGCGCCTCGACCACCTTGGCTGGGGTGGCTCCGAGTTAGACACTTCCCCGCGCCTCGATGCCCTCGCCCGCGACGGCGTCGCCTTCACCCAGACCATCACCCAGGCGCCCTGGACCAAACCTTCGGTGGCCACGATTCTGACCGGAGTCATTCCGGGGCGTACCGGTGCCACCGCGCGGCGCGGCCCGATGCTGCCCCGCAACCGCACCTTGGCCGAGGCTTATGCCGCCGCCGGCTATCGCACCATGGGGTTGTCTTCCAACCCCAATATCGCCACCGTGTTTGGATTCCGCCAGGGCTTCCTGAACTGGCATGAAGATACCGAGGCAACCGCAGACACCTTGATTGCCGATGCCCGCCGCTGGCTCGACGCTGAGAAGGATCGCCCTTCCTTCCTCTACCTGCACCTCAACGACGCGCACTACCCCTATAACCCGGCGCCAGAATATGCCGGGCTGTTCAACCACACTGGCACCAACCCGCACCTAGATGGGCTCACCGAAGAGGCTTTTCGGACAAGCTTCGGCGAAGGATTCAGCGAGGACGATGTCGAGGCTATGCGCCTGAGCTATTCGGAAGAAATTCGCTACCTCGACGACCAAGTGGGGCAATTGGTCGAAGACTTACTTGCGGAGCACGACAACATGTTGGTGGTGATTACTGCCGACCACGGCGAAGAGTTCTTGGAGCATGGCGACCTCGGCCATGGACATTCTCTGCACGAAGAGTTGATCCGCATTCCCCTGCAATTCGCTTGGAGCCCGGCGCTTGGCGAAAAACTTGGCCTCAAGGCCGGCCACGAAGACGCGCAAGTTCGACATATGGACCTGATGCCGACCTTGCTCGAACTTTGTGATCTCACCTGGCCCGAAGGCGAGCGCCCCTTTGATGGCGAAACGCTTACCCCCTATCTAAAAGGCGAAGAGGTGCAGGCTTTGCGCCCTGCGTTTTCGGAAACCGACAACTTTGGTTCACCAATTAGCGGGCCTTCTGGGCCCTTGCGCAGCTGGAGATTGCCCAACTGGAAGCTGGTGGAGACCGATCCCCACGTCGAGATGGCGGCCAATCGCTTGTGGCTGTTCCATCTCGCCGCAGACCCGGGGGAGCACCACAACTTAGCGCATGAAAATCCAGAGCAGCGCGATCTCTTGCGCAAGGCGCTTCAAGCCAGCGGTTACTTCCTGGGCCCAGACGCACGCCTCAGCAGCGGCGCCGTGATTAGCGGCGAACAAAGCGATGCTTTGGCCGCCATGGGTTATACCGAAGGAAACTCCGCCGACGCCTTGGAGGCGGAGCCAGACCTCGACCCACGCGCCATTCCCTGGCTGCAACTCAAAGAGTAAGGCGCGCGCCTACAGGAACTTGGTGCGGCCCGGCATGGCGATGGAAACCTCGATGCCTTCGCCGAACACCCATTCCTTGGGCAACAGGTTTTCTTGCGATTCGAAAGCCTGCTGATAGGTGATGCGCTGCCCGGTGTAGGCAGACATCCGACCCATCAACGCGGCGACGGTACTTTGCACCATTTCATCGCCTTGGTTCATGGCCAAGCCAGAACGAATCGCGGCAAACAGTTCATCATGTTCAGTTTGATACATATCGTTGCTTTCGCCGGCGAAGTCCCAAGACTTAACCCCACGGATGGCGAACTTCTGCTGCCAGCCATCAATATGGGCGATGCCTTCGCTGCCGACGACGCGGTCTAAGTTTTCTCCATGGCAGCCATTTTGTTGGCGCGTCTGCAGGAAGCCCTGAGTTCCGTCGGCCCAGTCATACACTACGCCAAAGTGGTCGTAGATGTTGCCGTACTTGGGATTGGTGCGCACTTGGCGGCCGCCCATGGCGGTGGCGTAAATCGGCGGGCTGTCTTCCTTGGCCCACAAGATTTTGTCGACCGAGTGGATGGCCTGCTCGACGATGTGGTCGCCGCTAAACGGCGTGTAGTAATACCAGTTGCGCAGCTGATACTCCATGTCACTCCACTCTGGTTGACGTTTCTTGTACCAAAGCTCACTGGCCAAGTAGGTGGCATGAATGTGGCGCACTTCGCCGATGTCGCCGGCCAGAATGCGGTCATAACCGGCGCGTAGGCAATTGTCGGCGCGCCAGCAGAAACCACTAGCCAGACTCAATCCTTTGGCCTTGGCTTTGCGCGCGGAAGCGAGCACCGAGCGTGCTCCTGGCGCATCGACGGCCACAGGCTTTTCGGCAAAGATATGGCAGCCGCCCTCGACGGCCGCGGCGATATGCATCGGGCGGAAGGCGGGAGTCGTGGTGAGGAGCACGACATCGCACTCTTCAATCACTTTGAGGTAGGCATCGAAACCGACGAACTGGCGTTCGCTGGGGACGTCGACTTGGTCCGGGAAGTTGCTCGAAAGTCCTTCGTAACTGGAGGCCAGGCGGTTGGCGAACAAGTCGCCCATCGCCCAGAGCACTACGCCAGAGTCGGCGCGGATCGCCTGCATGGCGGCGCCCGTGCCGCGACCTCCGCAGCCGATCAAGCCAACCTTGAGTTTGTCACTGCCACCCGCAAAGGCGTTGCGGCTGAGCAAAGGCAAGGCGGCAAGGCCAGCGCCAGCTGTTTTCAAAAACTCGCGGCGAGGGAGACCGGAAGAAGGTGGGTTGGAGGATTTGGTCATGCTTAGGGTTTGCTGGTGGTCACGATGCGGAAGCCGGCAAAGCCACCGTCGGACATCCACCAGGAGCTTTTGGGCCATTGCGGATCGCGCCGCTGCCAATCTAAATGGTAAGCGGCGCGGGCCTTTGCGCCGACCTTTTCTGGCTGATCTAGGAAACTTCCGCCGCGCACGACGCCCTTAGGCGCTTCATCCGCCACTACCCATTCGGCTACATTGCCAAAGAGGTCGAAGAGACCATTCACATCGGGGCTCTTGCTGGCCAGCGGGTGCGGTTTCTGTTCGGAGTTGGCGCCATGCCATGCCAGGTTCTCGAGCGGGGTGTTGGCGGCGATTGCGGCATCTGCCGCGGCTTGCCATTCGGCTTCGGTTGGCAACCGATACTCATGCTCGGTGCGCAGGGTGAGCCAACGCGTGAATTCTTGTGCCGCGTGGTAAGTCATGCCGAGGGCCGGCATGCCATCATGCCCCCACCCGCGGGTGACCGGGAACACAGAACGGCTCGGACCACTAATGCCATCGGCTTCTTCTTGCTCGGCTTCGCGCATGAAGAATAAGTCGTACACCGGCCACGAGATTTCGGTAGTGCTCATCCAGATGGTGTTGCCATCGGGCATATCGATCGGCTGAAATTCGATGTGCTGGCCACCAGGTAACTCTTGTATCGCGCCGTTGCCACGAACTTGGAGTTTAGGCGGCTGGTCGCATACAGCAAGAATGCCATTCACAAGGTGGTAGCGAAACCAATCACTCTTCCAGATGGCGGGACGGTGTCCCAATGAGGTGTAGAACACGGCGCCTTTTCCGTGCGGGCGCTCCCAGCTCACAGCGAAGTCTTTGTCGGTTCGATGCACGGCATCGGAATCTAAGGAAACCGAGTTGATGTCCAGGCTCAAGAGCACATGCATGCGGTCGCGGTCGTAAGGCTCGCGAAACTGATAGATCTCATCGGCTAAACGGAAGCCTTGAGGCAACAAACGAGTCGCCGGGTGGATGGGGTCCTCGACGTCCAGTGCAATCTCTTGATGCCATGGGTGGCCATCAAAGTAAGCGCCGATCATGTCGCCGTATTCCGGCCATTCATAGAAGGTGTCGGTGGCGCAGTGAGACCCTGCGAACACACCACCTTCTTCGACAAAGGTCAACAGCGCTTGGCGTTGCTCTGGATTCATGGCCAGCTCGCCCGTGGTGTAGAAGAACACGGCGTCGAATTCGGCAAGGCCTTCTGCGCTAAAGCGATCCGCACTGCGATCAATCGTGACCGAAAAGCGGTGGTCGGCTTCGGCCCAAGCTTGCCATTGCGTTTCTACGAGAGATAATCCATTGTCGCTAGCACGTGCCACTTCATGCTCGTAGCCCGCGGATTCGACATGCACCAGAATCTTGCGTTCTTGCTTTAGGGTAGCGAGGTAGCTGACCAGTGCTTCAAGCTCTTCTTCTTGCAGAAGGTTCTCCATGTTGGCCGGCATAGAACTAACCGGCAGCAACTCGCCATCGTTGTAGAAGCGGAAGCCTTCGGCAATGGTGTCTGTGGGGTCCAGAATCGAGGTGCGCAACTCCTCGGGAGTCATCTTCAAACCAATCGCGCTCAAATCTGGGCCAGCTGGATTCGGGCGCCCTGGAGGAGTCAAGCCGCGTACCGAATGGCAACGCGTGCATTGCGCCAGAGCATGACCGCTAAAGATGTCTTTGCCGCGTGAAATGCGGTCCTCGTCGGCGGCTGTGTTGAAGGGCAGTTCCTTGTTCGCGAAGTAGTCTTTGACGCGATCCTCAGAGAAGGTGCGTGACTCATTCAGGATGGGGTCAAATTCCTTCGGCCGATCCCAACTATGAATGTAAGACTGAGCCTCTTTGCGCAGACGCTCATCTGGTTCATCGCGTTTGATGAAGGCAAGTAAGCGCCTTGCATCTTCTGCACGACCAAGCCGATTGTTGGCAGCCAGTGCTCGGCGCTGCCATGCAAAGGGAGTATCTTCGTGAGCACTCAAACTCTCGGCAAGAGCAGGAAGCGCGGCTTGAATGTCTATGTCATAAATGGCAATCGCCGCTTCCTTGGAGACCTCGGGGTCTTTGTCGTTTAGGAAGTGGGCCAAGCTTCCACTCCGTTGATGGCGCAGCGCCAATACGGTGGCAAGCCGCACTCCTCTTTGCTCCGCAACCGTAGAGGCCGAGAGCAAAATCTCCTGCTCATCCATGCCGCGGCTCATGGCGAGGGCGACGCCTTGCAGTAAAGCGCGATCAAGCTTGCCAGGGTGGTTTAAGCTCATCGCCAACAAGGAGGCACCATCGAAACTTCCGGCGGCGGCCCAGTTGCCTAAGAGCAAAGCGGCTTGTCGACGCACCGCAAGTGAGTCATCCAATAGACGGCTTTGCACTGCCAAGGCGTGGCTTTCGTCGGCGGGATAGGCGGCGGCGCCCTCGTGCAAGGCGCGCAAAGCTTGCTCGCGGATTTGTGATTCAGAATCTTCCAGCAACTGATACAGAGTGCTGGCCGCTCCTTGCGCTACGCCTTCCTCGGGGTGGGATAGCATCATGCCGAGGCCCCAAATGCCGTGCAGTCGAGTCAGCGAGGGCAGCCGGCCTCCTGCGGGGATGCGGGCGACGGCGGCCTCTTGCAGCGCGGCAAGCGAGCCGCGATCAGCAAGCTCCCACTGCGCACCAAAACGAATGCGCCGGTCGGCATCGCGCAAAAAAGCAATCAACTCGCCATCAGTGCGGTCCGCAAACCCTTCGCCCAAGGTTTTTGCGCTGTGGCTCATGGCCGCGGCATCGGCATCGGGGAAGGTCGCGCGGTAAATCCGACCTTTGCCATCGCCTACCCAACCGGAGACCCAATCACTTGCCAGCATGCTGCCATCTGGCGCGAAGCAAACATCGGTGACGAGCATGCCCCACCAAAACTCTTCCTCTTGCTCAAAGGCATAACTTGCGCCCTTGGGCTGCACCGTGAAACGCCGAATGCCGCTGTAGGAACTCCCGCCCAAGAAATCGCATAGAAAGAAGCTGCCTTCCATGCCCGGACCCAAGCCGACGCCAGGGTAAGCCGCCAAGCCAGATGGGCCAGAAGCGATGTTCGTCAACGGCGCATTGAGGAAGTAAGGAAGATCCTTCTGCTCGGCGGTCGGTTTCCACCAACCCTCACTCATCCATGGACCACGGTCCGGTAAGTACTGAAAGTTCATGCTCCAACCGCTATCACTCCCCTCTTGCAGGTGCACCAAGCGCGCGCGATCGCCGGCGTCGCAGTTGTTGTCGCCTGTGAACAGGTGGCCGAAGTCATCGAAGGCCAGCTCTTGCGGATTACGCAATCCACGCGAAAACACCTCGAGTTCACTGCCATCGAGATTGCAACGGAACACAGCACCTCGGCCTGGCTCAGTCAAAAGCTCTCCTTCCTGGGTCATGACGTGATAGCCACGATCGCCGATGCTGAAGTACAACTTGCGCAAGGGGCCGAGCACCAAACCGTGCATGTCATGGCCGCGGAAGGCCACGCGCACGCCATAGCCATGGTGTAGAGCTTCGCCACTTTCGGCGACGCCATCGCGATCGGCGTCCTGCAAGCGCCAAAGTTTCGGGATGCAGGTGTAATACACATCATTGCCATGGGCGAGCAAGCCGGAGCCGGTGCCATCGAGCAAACCGCTAAAACCATGAGCAAACACTTCGCCGCGATCGGCGACGCCATCGCCATCGTCGTCGAGCAAGACGCGTACGCGATCTTCGCGGTCGGTCCATTCGGTAGCGAACTGTGGATGATGGCGCAAGGTCATCTCTGCGCGCTCTTCCACCGTCTGTAAACGCAGGTCGTCTTGCAGCCATTCCGGAAAGGTGCGGTTGTCGGGGACGCCTTCGGTTTCCTGGCGAAAGGTTTCGGCGACATAAATACGGCCGTCGGCGCCAGCCTCAATCGCCACCGGGTTGGCCAGCAAAGGTTCCGCCGCAACTAAGGTCACCACGGCACCCGCCGGAAGTTTGAAATGCGCAATCGCTTGTTGGCCTTCTTGCGATGCCTCGGCGACGGGCGCCGGTTTGAGTCCTAAACCAGGTTTGTAGGTAGGCCCCGGCTGTTGCGCAAAGAGAAGGGTGGGGACTGCAAATGCCGCAGCGAGTGTCACGAGGCGAAGGGATTTCATGGCGAGCCAAGCGTCGGCCGGGGCCTCCGCAATCAGGGTTCTTATCCTAGCGAGAAGCGGCGGAGACGCTTAGGCCAAGGCGCGAGCGGCGGCCTACGCCAGTGATCGAGCGGTGGCCTGGGCGCGCGCCAAAACTGCGGTCACCCCCACGCCATGCAAGGCATCGCCACCGAGGTGCAGGCCACCAAGTCTGGCGGCAACCTGTTCAAACTCCACCCTACGCGCCAAATGGCCCAAATCATATTGAGGAATCGCCTGCGGCAAGCCGGTGACCTCGGTGTGGACGGCTTCGCCGCAAATTTGCAGCGGCTCCACGAGCGGCTCCCACGCCTCAGCCACGATGGCTTGATCTGGGAGAGCCAGCAAGTCCGGGTCGTGCACTCCTCCCATCAAGACACGCAGCTGCACCAAGCCCCTGGCGGTTTGGCCAGGGAAGATGGAGCTTGCGTATTGCACCCCCAAAGCGCGCAAGCCCTGGTTGCGCAAAGCGAGGAAGCCGAAGCTCTGGATATCGCCGCCAATCTCTTCTTGGCGAACCAAGAAGTGCACGACCGCGAGTGGGGCGACGACCTGCGCTGCACCGACTTGGGCTAGGTGTGGCGCTTCCTCGCGTAGTAAGCCCGCCGTGACTGCGCTTGGTGTCGCGGCCACGATTTGCGAAGCCCCAGCCAAGGTCGATCCCGAGGAATCCAACACGAACCACTTTTTGCCCACGCGACGAAGCTGAGCAACATCTTGTCCAGTGCGAAAGCTCTCGCCGAGGTATTGCGCCATCCCGTCGGTCAATCCTGCCATTCCCCCCTCCACCGTCATTAGGTTGCGGCTCGTTGGTCGGCGCTGGCCAGACTGCACCTCTCGCTTCAAGCGACGCATATGCGGCAACGCCCCAGCCACGCAGGAACCGTGATCTCGCTCCCAACCCGCCATCAGGGGAAAGGCGGCCTGGACGGAAAGTTGATGGGCGTCTCCTCCGTAGATTCCCGAGACCATCGCGGCAAAGAAGTTGTCCGCCACGCCAGCACCGAAACGTCGCCGTGCAAAGTCAGCCACACTCTCTTCCCCAAAGGGCTCTGGCCGACGGCGGATGAAGGGTTCCATCAGCAAGCGTAAGCGGCTGCGCAAAGGCATGACGGGGGTCGCCAGAAAACTACCCGGGCCCTTGGGGAGGGCGTAGATCTTTCCCTGCTTCCACAGTCGGCGCTCCTTCTGCACTGGTTCCGCGGGAATAGGAACCTGGCCTATAAGGTCACACAAATCCAAAACCGCCGGCTCCTTGTCGAGCCACCCGAGCGGGCCATGTTCCAATACGGTTTGCGCATCGAGTTGGGTCGAACGCACCCTGCCACCAGGGCGGGATTGTTGCTCGAGCAACACCACCTTCTTGCCCTGTTGTTGCAAAAAGGCCGCAGTCGCCAAGCCGCCCAAGCCGCCGCCAATGATGCAGACGTCTACAGAGGGGTTCATGGCAGCTTGGCCAGAATCAAATCACGCAGAAGCGCTAAAAACTCCGGAGCCAGGTTGAAAGCCGGCACGCGGTGATATCCCAACACACCATGCGCCATAGCTTCTTCCCCGAGCTCGATGTCAATCTCGTAGAGAGTCTCAATGTGATCGTTCACAAAGCTGATAGGAAGAACCACTAAGTCTTGGTGGCCTTCGTCGCCCAAACGAATCAAGGTTTCTTCGGTGGAAGGCCCAACCCACTTCACCGGTCCAACACGCGATTGGAATGCCAGAATGCACTCCTGTTCGGGCGGCAACAGGGCCTGCAGTGCGCGCACACTGGCGCGGACTTCGTCAACGTAGGGATCGCCCTTGCGCACATAGGACTCGGGAACGCCATGTGCGGAGACCACCAGCGTCGGCGGCTTGTGACGGCCCGCGGCCTGTGCTTCGGCGGCGGCCTGATCTAAAGTTTCCTTTGTCGCCTCGGCCAATAGTCTGAGGTATTCCGGGTGGGTCCCCCAACGGTCGATCAGGCCGTAGTTTCCCGCCTGCTTGCCTTGGGCTATGAGTGCACGGTCGACATCGTTGACCGACGCCATGGTGCTGGCACGACAGAACTGCGGGAACAGGGAAAGCAAAAGGATGCGCTCACAACCAGCTTCCTGGGCTTTCCGCAAAGCCTTCGCAGCCATCGGCTCGCTGTAGGTCATGCAGGCGAAACAACGCAGATCTTCTCGCCCTGCCTCCTGCAATAAGGCCTCGACGCCACTTGCTTGCGCCATCGTTGTGGCGTTATTCGGTGAACCACCGCCGATTTGCTCGTACTGGGCGCGCACCTTGGGCCCACGACGCTTCGCCACACGTTTGGCCAAGCTTCCTTGGAACCAAGAAATCGGTGCCGGCAACTGCACTAAGTCTTTGTCGGCAAACAAACGCTCGATGTAGCCCTCCACCTCGTCGGGTGCGCGCGGGCCACCCATCTGCATCAGCAACACTGCAGTCTTTCCGGCCACTACACCGTGCGCGAAAAGCGCCCCTCCTTTTGCATGTCGGCAAGGTGGCGGTCAAACAGCATGCACAAGTTGCGCAAGAAGTGGCGCCCCAAAGAAGTCACCACGAGGGCGTCTTCTTGGCGCTCGATAAGGCCGTCGGCTTCGAAGGAATCCAATTCCTCCCATTGCTTGGCAAAGTACTCAGCAAAGGACTTCCCGCAGAGCGCTTCTGCTTCGGCATAGCTGAAGCGTTGATTGCACATCAATCGTTCAATTACAATTTTGCGGATTTGATCGTCTTCGTCGATGAACATACCCTTGGCGACGCCACTCTCCCCGCGATCCATGGCATCGTTCCAACGATTGAGCTTGTGCTCGTTTTGCGCAAAGGCATTGCCGACTTCACTAATCGCAGTGAGACCAAAGCCGATGTAATCCGGCGCCGGCTTCACCGTGTACCCCATAAAATTGCGATATAAGCGATGTTCGCGAACCGCCACGGCCAAGTCATCGGTCGGCAAGGCGAAGTGATCAAAACCAATCTCTTCGTAACCGGCATCACCAACTAAGCGTCGGCTTGCGGTGCGCAGCAACTCGAGCTTGAGTTCAGCATCGGGCAAACGATCCTGCGGCATGCGTTCTTGGTGTGGGTGCAACCAGGGTACATGAGCATAGCTGTAGATGGCTAAACGGTCTGGGCGCAAGCGCTGGACTTCCTCTAAAGTTCGATTCCAGGTGTCCATAGTTTGCCCAGGCAAACCATAAATCAAGTCGTAATTGATGCTGCCAAAGCCGAGTTCTCGCGCCCATGAAGTGATCGCTTCGGTTTGCTCCAAAGTCTGGCCACGGTTAATGATGCTTTGGACCTCTGGGTCGATATCCTGTACGCCAAAGCTCACGCGATTAAAGCCGAGTTCGCGCAAAACCTTCATTTGCTCCTGTGTGGTCACGGGAGGGTGCACCTCAATCGATAACTCCGCCTCTGGCAAGAAAGTGAAGTGCTGTTGCAGGCGTCCAAACAGGTCGCGGATTTGCTCCGAGCTTAAGTGCGTCGGTGTTCCTCCGCCCCAATGCATGCCGCTGATCTCGCGGCGCTTCGGCAGCGATGCCGCAACGCGATCGATGCTCTGGTACAGGCGGTCCAAATATGCCTCAACCACATCTTCGCGCTGGGTGATGACCACATTGCACGCGCAAAATAGACAACGCTTCACGCAGAAGGGCAAGTGCACGTAGAGTGCCAGCGGATCGTCGCTGCGCTCGTTTGCCGAGGCTAAGGCCTTTTGCCAGGAGGCTTCCTCGAAGTCGTCCCGCCACACCGGAGCGGTGGGGTAGCTGGTGTAGCGCGGACCATGTCCGTCGTATTTGGAAACGAGACCCGGCGGAAGATCAGTTGGCGATGGGCACATAGTCGTGAACCGTTTCCTTCAATGCCGCAAGGTTCTCCAAGGAAGTCTGCGGCAGCAGGCCGTGGCCTAAGTTGAACACATGGCCGGGGCGACCGGCGTTTTGCGCTAGGACGCGCAATACTGCGGCGCGCGTTTCTTCGACTGTACCGAGTAATGAACCGGGGTCGAGGTTGCCTTGCACCGGCATGTCGCCGAGGAAGTCGCGGGTGGCACCAAGCGGACTGCGCCAGTCCAGGCTCAGCACATCGGCGCCGGCTTCGGTCATGGAGGGCAAGAGATGGGAGCCATCTTTGACCAGGTACAAGCGCGGCACACGATTGCCGAGGCCAGCAAAGATGCGCTGCACCGAAGGCAAGACGTAACGACGGTACATGGTGTCATCGAGTAAGCCGGCCCAAGTGTCGAAGAGTTGTACCGCTTCCGCACCTGCTTCAATCTGCAGCTGCAGGTAGCCAATCGTCATGTCGGCTAGGCGCGTCATCAGCTCCGAGAAAAACTTGCCGTCGCCATAAACCGCCGCACGCAGGCGTGCATGTTCGCGACTGCCGCCACCGTCGAGTAGGTAGGCGGCCATGGTGAATGGCGCACCAGCAAAGCCGAGCAAGGTAGTTTCGCGTGGCAGGCCCTCGCGTACCAAGCGCAAGGCTTCGGAAACGTGATCCAATCCACCGGCAGGCACTTCTCGTACGCGGTGCAAGTCTTCTGGGCCTTGCAGGGGGCGCTCAAAAACTGGTCCCGGCTTGAACTCGATGCCAAAGTCCAAGGGCATTAAGGGGGTCAGGATGTCGGCGAAGTAAATCGCGCCATCCCAGCCGAAACGCTCAATCGGTTGTAGAGTTACGCGCGCGGCAAGCTCGGGCGTAGAAGCCATTTTCACAAAGCCATGCTCTGCTTTCAGGGCACGATATTCCGGCAGCACACGACCCGCTTGGCGCATCAACCAAATCGGTGTGCGCTCTACGGATTCACCGCGCAAAGCGCGAAGGAGAATTTTGTTCTTCATCGGGATTGTGGCAAGGCCTTGGCGAAGGCCGCGGCGGCTTGGTCGAGGTCAGACTCCGTCATCGCAAGATTGAGGAAGCCCACCTCGTAAGCGGAAGGAGCCACCATGACGCCTTCACTCATGAGGGCGTGGAAGAATCGGCCGAAGCGCTCCGCTCCACTTGAGGGAATCGAAGCAAAATCACGTGGCGCTTCCGCAGCGTCGAAGCAAAGCCAGAAGATTGAGCCTTCGCGGCGCCAGGCAATCGGTGCGCCCGCCTCTTGCTCAATCTGCAACAAAGGCAAGATGCGCTGTTCCCATGCCGCACCTAGTTCTTCCAGGCGCTGCCAAGCATTTTCTTGCTCGAGGGTGCGCAAAGTCGCCAGGCCGGCAGCCATTCCTAGGGGGTTCCCGCTTAAGGTGCCCGCTTGGTAGACCCCGCCATCGGGACTGACCATGTCCATCCATTTCTTACGCCCACCGTAGGCGCCCACCGGCAGTCCCCCGCCGATGACTTTGCCATAGGTCACGAGGTCAGCGTCGATGCCAGCCTGTGCACAAAAACCGCCGGCGGCCACACGGAAACCGGTGATCACTTCATCGACAATCAGCAAGGCACCGTGCTCTTCGGTCAGGGCGCGCAATAGCCGCCACCACTCTGGCCGTTGCGGCAATAAGCCACAGTTTGCCGGAATCGATTCCACGAACACCGCGGCAATTTCTTGGCCATGGGCAGCAAACCACCCGCTTAGAGCGGCTTCGTCGTCTAAAGGCAGTACGCCGGTCAAGGCACTGGTGGCCTCGGGAACGCCCGCGGAAGAGCTTTCGCCAAAGGTGGCCAAACCACTGCCCGCCTTGACCAGGAAGGGATCGGCGTGACCGTGATAGCAGCCATCAAACTTGACGAAGGAATCACGACCGGTTGCCGCACGCGCCAAGCGCAAGGCAGACATTGTGGCTTCGGTGCCGCTATTTACGAAACGAACTTTGTCGGCAACCGGCGACAGCCGGCAAATCGTTTCGGCCAGTTCGGTTTCGGCCAAGCAAGGCGCACCAAAGCTGGTGCCACGGCCAGCGGCTTCACGCACGGCCTCGACCACCGGCTCGGGGGCATGCCCCAGAATCAACGGCCCCCAACTACCAATGAAGTCGAGATACTCGCGGCCATCTTCGGTAGTCACGCGACACCCCTTGCCAGAAAGCAAGAAGGGCGGGGTTCCGCCCACCGAACGGTAGGCACGCACCGGGGAAGAAACACCACCGGGCATGACCTCGGTAGCACGGGAAAACAAGTCTTGGGAACTACTCATGAAAGCCATCCTTTTTGGGCGACGCGACTGGCGTGGTAGGTGATGATCATGTCGGCGCCGGCGCGATGCATGCTGCCGAGGACTTCCTGCACCATCGTGCGCTCCTCCGCCAAGCCTTCACGCACCGCCAGTTGGACCATGCTGTACTCGCCACTGACGTTGTAGGCCACAACGGGCACGGTCGAAAGGTCTTGTACCGTACGAATGATGTCGAGATAGGCCAAGGCCGGCTTGACCATGACCATGTCTGCTCCCTCTTCGAGATCGAGCAGCACTTCGCGTTCGGCCTCGCGCCGGTTGCGGAAATCCATCTGGTAACTGCGGCGATCGCCGAAGGACGGCGCCGAACCTGCAGCCTCGCGGAAGGGACCATAAAAGGCGCTCGCATACTTGGCGCTATAGGCCAACAAGCCGGCCTGCTCATGACCCACTTGGTCGAGGTGTTGGCGAATCACACCGATACGCCCGTCCATCATGTCGCTAGGACAAAGGACATCAGCGCCGGCATCGGCCAAAACTTGGGACATTTTCGCAAGCGCCAACACGCTGGAGTCATTGACAATCTCTTCCTCGGCGACAAAACCGCAATGTCCATGATCGGTGTAGGGGCAAAGGCAGACGTCGGCCATGACCACGAGGTCTTGCCCAAACTCTTGCTTCAACAGACGCACGGCTTGGGGCACTTCGCCATCGGGGTCTAAGGCGCCACGAGCCTCGCCGTCTTTGTGTTCAGGAACGCCGAACAACATCACCGAGCGCAACCCGCGTTCTAAATCAGCGGCCACTTGCGGCAGCAGGCGGTCTGGGCTGAAGCGTGAAATGCCCGGCATTGCGCCGATGGCTTCTTCGCGGTTTTCTCCCGGAAGCACAAAGTGGCCTTGCACCAAACGGCGCAGACTCAACTCGCTTTCTGCGACCAAAGAACGCAACGCCGGGGTGCGCCGTAAACGCCGCGGCCGATGGCGCAAATCAAGAGGTTCCGTCATGGTTGGCTAAGCAATCCAGCAGGGCTTGTGGGGTCGGCTCGGCGAGGGTCGCGCGCACCGGGAACCCACATTGTCTCGCCGCGGCGGCGGTGCTTTTGCCAATCGCGTACACAGGATGATGTTCTGGACCATCCACGCGCTGGGCCAAGCTTTCGGCGCTGCTTGGGGAGAACAACAGCACCGCTTCGCCTGGGCTTGGGGATTCGCCGGGGACGGCATCGACGCGGTAGGCAGCAATACGCTGCAAGGTCAGTCCGTTCGCCGACAAGACCTCGCCCAGTTCTGGGTGCGGATGAGCGGCACCGAAAAAGACCAGGCGACCGCTCGGGCGAGGGTCGAGGCGCAGGAAAGCCTCGGCCAAGTGGGCGCCATCGGCAGGGTGCGCGACAAAATCGGCTTCGCGGCCGGCTCCACTGCCATAGCCATGTTGCAAAGCTGCGGCCGTAGCCGGGCCCACCACGCCCACTTGGCACCGGGCCAAGACCGGCAGGAAACTGCGCTCGGCACACAACAGCTCCACCGCTCCACTGCTGGTCAGAAACAGCACGTCGTCATGGTCTAAACCAGCCAGAAGCGTGCGTTGTTCCGCCGAGAGCGGACAGGGCCTGCGCTCCACCATCGGCAAGGTGCCGAGCCGGGCAATCCCTGCCGCCTGCAAAGCCAGAAGCCAAGGCTCGGCCTCCTTTGCCGCCCGGCCAATCCATAATTTGCTGTCGATGCCCGGTTGAGCCGTCATGACTCCAGCTTAGGCCATGAGGGCTTCGAAGGCCTCATCGGCAAGTCCCTCGAGGGTGTCAGATTCGACTTCGGCTTGGCGCAATAGAAGGTCTCCATCGGCCACCGGCCCTAAAGCCGTGAAAAAGCGGTATTCGTTGTCTTGGTAGCCTTCTAGGAAGGCGCCGAGCGGCAAGCCGCAGCCTCCACCAAGCCGGCGCAAAAGCGTGCGTTCGACGTGAACCGCTACCGCAGTCGCCTGGTCATGGATTTGCGCCAAGCAATCCCGAGTGGCGCGGTCATCGGCGCGACACTCTAAAGCCAATGCGCCTTGGCCGGGAGCACAGGGCCAGAGACTTGGCTCCAAGGGCAAAACTTCTAGGTCCGAAAGGTCCAATCCCAGGCGACGCAATCCGGCGCCGGCGAGGAGAATGGCGTCGTAATCGCCATCGCGGAGTTTCGCCACTCGCGTGGGGACATTTCCGCGCAACACTTTGCTGTGCAAGTCTGGGGCGAGGGCGGCGAGAAAGGCCGCGCGACGCGCAGAGGCAGTGCCAACCACTCCCCCAGCGCGAATAGGCAATTCAGACTTGGCATCTGGCGCGTGAGCTTCACGACGAATTAATAGATAGTCGCGCGCATCTTCGCGCACAGGAATCGCGGCGCAACACAACCCAGGGGTCTGCTCCGCCGGCAAGTCTTTCAAGCTGTGGACGGCAAAGTCAGCGCGGCCGTCCAACACCGCTTCTTGCACTTCCTTAGTAAACAGGCCGATGTTGCCGACTTCTGCCAAGGCACCCACCTGCTTACGATCGCCAGTGGTTTCCACCACCACCAATTCACTGGCGCGACCACTCGCTTCCTCTACGGCCCGGGCCACCCAAGAAGATTGCGTTGTAGCAAGGTCGCTTCCGCGTGTCGCCAAGCGCAAAGGGTTGGTCATGATTTGGGCTGACGGTTCTTGTCGTGTTCTGCCGCATTCCGCCCTGCTTCCCGCATGCGCTCAATCAACACTTCGCCCATCGGCAACTCGCGCAAGGTTTTGCGCAAGCCAACTAGGGGAACCTGCACGGTTTGTTCGGCCAGACGACGGGCGAAGGCGTGAAACAACTCGCGATCTTCTTCGCTGAGGTGCTGCAGGCGCGTTTCCGCCCAGCGGTCTGCCTCTAACTTGGCACGCGCTTCCACGGCTTCTCGCATGCTTTGCGCAATCGGCGTGAGATGGCGGCGGAATATCTTTTCGCGGAAGGAAAGGCTGGCTTCGCGCAGGAAGGGTCGTACTTGGCGCTTAACCGCTTCGGCCGATTCTTGATGCTGCGCCACGGCGCGCCCAATCGCAAGGACGTCGTGCCGTTCTAGGCCAGGAACCTGATGGCAGCTCGGGTCGATATCAGCAGGGACGCCGAGATCGATGAGCAAACTATTTTGATGCTTGCCAGCTGCCGGCGCTAGATGCTCTGCGCTGAGCACCGCTTCTTCGGAAGCCGTCGCCGCCACCAAAATGTCGAATGGCCTCACCTGTTCCCGGAAGCTATGCAGGCATTGGGAACTTGCCTTGTGGCGCGCGGCCAATGCCGCCGCTTTGTCCGCGCTGCGATTCACAAAGTGAAGCTCGACTTGATTCCAACTGCTTACACGAGAAGCCAATAGTTGAATCGTTTCTCCGGCACCGACCATGACCACACGGCCACCTCTGCCCTTCAGGCGGCGCTTCATCATTTCGGCGGCCACTTCCGGAACCGAGGTTGGCAAGCGGCCAAAATTGATTTGCTTGCGCAAACGACGATTGAACTTGAGGGCTTCATCGCCGAGCATGCCAAGCCATGGGCCACATACCCCGGCTTCGCGCGCGTCTTGCAATCCTTGACGAAATTGACCGACGATTTGCTCATCGCCCAAGACCAGGGAATCTAGACCGGCCAACAGATTGTTGAGGTGACGCAAGCTGGCGTCGCCCGAAATCGCATATCCGGAGGCGTCGGCCAATTCTTGAATCTCTTCCGATTCTGGATACAGATAGGCCGCAAAGGAACGCAGAACGCGGTCGGCAGCCACTCCCTGATGGCTGACGTAATAGAGCTCCACGCGGTTACAAGTCGCGAGACGGATGAGCTCATCGACGCCTAAAGCCTCACGCAAGCCATCTAGGCTCTTGGGGGCCTTCGCGAATAGGCCGATTTCCTCTACCGAGGATCTCCGATGGCTAATGCCGATGACGCCGAATCTGTCCATGTTACTGTGCCTGGGAGCATTGGCTGAGGCAAAGAATACCCCTTGGTCTGGATTTAGTCACGCGAACCTGAGGCCTTTTATTAGGAGGATGGTGAGAAATACGGCTCGCGAATCAAATATCGCAGATTTTGGTATTTCATGCTCTCGATTTTCCTAAATTCTAGATTATTCTCCAATTTTGACCATCATTTTCTTCAAATTTTGCATTTCTCGAATTCGGAAAAGTTTCCGCTGATATGCTATCCGCCTCTGCTGGGGCTTTCACTCCGGCTCAATCTCCCCCGGAAACCGTCATGTCCAAGCTCACGATGGAAAAATCCTCACGCGCCCGCGAAGCCTGCGGCGAAATCTCTGAAAGCATGTCCCGCGAGTTCATTCTCGAGCACATGAAAAAGCACCATGTTCGCTTCCTGCGTTTGCAGTTCACGGACATTGCTGGCGCCAACAAAAACGTTGAGGTGCCCGCGAGCCAGTTCGAGAAAGCTCTCGACGGCGAAATCATGTTCGACGGATCTTCGATCGAGGGCTTTACCCGGATTGAAGAGTCGGACATGTTGTTGAAGCCGGACTTCAACACCTACCGGGTCGACCCTTGGCCTAGTGAAGGCCAATCGCACACCGATCACGGCTTGGTCGCGCACATCATTTGCGATGTGTACATGCCGGAAGGCAACGCCTTCGATGGTTGCCCGCGCGGCATCTTGAAGCGCGTGATCGCGCAGGCGGCGGAACTTGGCTACTCCATGAGTGCCGGCCCAGAGGCAGAGTTCTTCCTGTTCCAACGCGCCGCCGATGGTAGTGCCACAACACACACTCACGATGGCGCAGGTTACTTTGACCTCGCCCCCACCGACCTCGGCGAGCAGTGTCGCCGCGAAATTGTGATTGCCCTTGAGAACCTTGGTTTTGAAATCGAGGCGGCCCACCACGAGGTCGCGGCCGGTCAGCACGAGATTGACTTTAAATACGGCGACGCACTCTCAACCGCAGACAAGCTTTCGGTGTTCCGCTTTGTCGTGCGCAAAGTCGCCCGCGATATGGGCCTGCACGCCACCTTTATGCCGAAGCCGATCTTTGGTGAGAACGGCTCCGGAATGCACGTGCACATGTCCTTGTTCCAGGACGGCGTCAATGCCTTCTACAAAGAAGGTGCGGAAGATGGCGGTGTTTCAGACCTCATGCGTTGGTACGTCGGTGGTCTCCTCCACCACGGTCGCGCGCTGGCTGCCGTCACCAACCCGACGGTCAACTCATACAAGCGCCTGGTGCCTGGCTACGAAGCGCCAACTCACCTTGCTTGGTCGATGCGCAACCGCTCGCCATTGATCCGCGTTCCTGCACGCCGCGGCATCGGCACGCGCTGCGAACTGCGCATGCCGGATCCTTCTTGCAATCCTTACCTGGCCTTTGCGGTTATGTTGGCCGCCGGTCTAGATGGTGTGAAGAACCAGATCAATCCTCCCGCCCCGGTCACGGGCAATGTCTACACCATGAGCGCCCGCGAGCGTTCACGCTTGAAGATCAAGAGCCTTCCGGCCAACCTGGGCGAAGCCGTAGATATCCTCGAGAAGAACAGCGTGATTAAAAGTGCTCTTGGCGAACATGCCTTCAAGCAGTTTGTTCATGCCAAGCGCTCAGAGTGGTCTGAGTACATTGCCGAAGTCCACCCCTGGGAAGTCAAGCGTTACTTGACTCGCATGTAAGCTCGAATTCGTTCAAGCCTTGGGGGCTGCTTCTATGGAAGCGGCCCCATTTTCTTTGGCCACCTGAGCCAAACGAATCGCTTGCTCCATGGCAAAGAGAAATGGTGTGGCATCGGCTTTACCTTGGCGGGCGATGTCATAGGCAGCGCCATGCACCGGGCTCACGCGCAAGATCGGACCGCCAACAAACAAGGTGTAGGATTCTTCCCTCGGCAGCATCTTGAGCGGAATAAAGGCTTGGTCGTGGTACAGCGCAATCACGATATCCCATTTTCCTTCATAGCCTTCCCGGAACACGACATCGGGAACTGCTGGGCCGGTCGTGCGGTATCCCCAATCGCTCTCGGCCATACGTATTGCCTTGAGCAGAGTTCCACGCTCCTCTTTGCCGAAGGCGCCGCTCTCTCCCGCGTGCGGGTTTAGGCCTGCCATCACGATGCGCGGATCTTCCATTCCCAGGGTTTGCCGTGCCGCTTCATGGGCCAGACGGATTTGCTTGGCGACGAAAGCCGGCTCCTCAAGGCGGTCGAGTGCTTGACGCAAGGACATATGCCGCGTGGCCACCAATACCCGCAGGCCCCCCGCGCAAGCCAACATGCCGTAACGACGGGAGCGACAAGTCTCGCCAAAGATTTGCGTTTGCCCCTCATAGGGATAACCCGCGAGGTGCATGCTTTCCTTGTGTACCGGTGGCGTGACGATGGCGTCAATGCGTCCCTCCAAGGCTAAGCTGCCAGCACGCAGCACGGCTTCGACCGAGGCCATGCCATAGGCTGCCGAAGGTTGGCCAATGGTTTCGGCGGGCTGGGCCGACTCCAATTCCAATACCGGAAGAGCCTGTTCAGGACCCATGGCGAAGGCGGTTTCGACATCGGGCACGCTCTGCAAGGAGACATCTAGCCCCATGTGCTTCGCGACCTGCTCCAAAGCTTGGCGATGGCCGAGAATCACCGGCCGACAACGTTCCCGCAGGCTTTCCTTGGTCAGTGCCAACAAAAGGACCTCGGGAGCAATGCCCCCAAGGTCACCCTGGGGAACCACAAGTCGCGGTTCCATTTCGATTGCCCCTAGGGCATGAAGCTGATCGTCGCCAAATTGCCGAAGAAGACAAGGTGGACGCGCAGCGGCGGTAAGGCCTGCCCACCTGGTGCAGGCGGAGGCTGAATCGTAAACCAAACATCGCCAACGACAGCCGGCGAAGCGGCCATGCTGCCAACGGGTAGGTGGGCAAGGTTGCCCACAATCATGGCCTTGGAGTATCCAAAGGAGCCCGTCGTGGTGACGGTTCCGCCTTGGAAGCTATCTGGGATCCATTGCGAAAGGCTGACGCCAGCACTCGAAAGGTAATCACGCCCCACCACCATGGTGCCACTATTGGTCAAGCCCAGAATGGTGTGCGCGCCACCGCCACGATTCACGCGGCCGTTGGGCGTACCGGAAGCCGTTTCGACCTCGGTGGAAAGTTGCGGTCCAACCAGTCCCAAAACAGGGGCAAGCGAGCCTGCAGTGGCGTTGTTTGCGCCCTGGAAGAACTTCAAGTCCAAGGTCGGATCGACCACGCAGGGCAAACTGCCAACTACGGGGTTGTCGCCACCTTCTGTTCCGCCTTCTGTTCCGCCTTCAGCATTACTACTGAGACCGGACTGGCTGGTACCCATTGGGGCAATCATCAAAAGTGCCAATCCTCCAAGAATCGCCATGAGCAGGGCGGATGCCTGCTTGCGACCGTTGGTGGCTGAATGTTGGCTGTTCGTCTTCATGTTCCTATGCGGCGAATAAGGCCGGCTCGATTTGCTGGAGACGCTCTCGGCTGGGGTGATCTGCACCCAAGATGACGAGAAGGTCCGCTGAAGAATGCAACCAGCCAACGACAGTTGGCCACAGTTGCGTGTGCTCGGTATGGAGTACGTTTAGCGCTTGAACTGCTTGTTCCCGTTGGCGCAACATGGTGTGCTGCACCGCAATGTTGTACAGGACAAAAGCGAATTCGGGCTGACGTGCAACCAATCCGCTGGCCACTACCCAGCGGTAGATGCGGAGCGCCTTACGGTGCTCATGCGCATTGTCGTAAATCATGCCCAATTGGATTGCGGCATGGGCACGGTTGGTGAGGCGGTCGGTGGTCAGGAAAACCTGGCGGTAGGCCGCGGCTGCCTGCTCCGGCTTGTCTTGGTTCTGCAACACAAACCCGAGGTAAAGTCGCGCTTCGGCAAAACGCGGCTTGAGGCTCAATGCTTCTTGCAACATGGCGTGAGCCTTGACCAAGTTGGAAGCACTGTCACCAATCAGCTCGCTGAAGCGAGTGGTGGCGGCGCCTGATTGCGCCACGAGGTCGGCGGTTTCTGCAGCTTCCGTGGCGGTGAAGCTATCAATCTCAACCGGCTCTTCCGCGATGCGCAGAAGATAGGCGCCGTCGGTGGCGACGAGGGCGTAGGCCTTGCCGAGTTCATAAAGAACGCTGGCGAGGCGGCGGACGATTTCCGCGTCGGTGAGGCCTTGGAAAAGGTCATTGCCAGGAAGGCGACGCAAGCGACGCGCGAGCGATCCAGGTACGGCCAAGTCGCGGTGAGCAAGAGCTTGCAGACGAACGGCCTGGAAGAATTCTGCACACTCGGAGCAACCTTCGAGGTGCGCCAAGGTGCTGCGCGTGTGGGACTCGGCGAGTTCTCCATCGAGGAGAGCGCTCAGGCCCCGCTGGAAACCAGAGCAGACCAAGCCTGTCGCACGATTAACCTTACGCAGGGCATCGTGGAAGCCTGAGTAGGCGGCATGATTGGCGTGGGCATCGTGGAAACTCATGACGAAATCCCCCGATCTGCTTTTGGTTTGAGGCTGGTGAAACGTCCACCAGCGGAATCCACGTTGTGGATGGGGTCGTTCTCGACTGCCGGCATCCGGGAGGCCACAGGGTCAGAGACCGTCTGTGCCGCCCGGCCGGCGTCGGCGCGGGAAGCTTGTGCTTCTTGCGCCGCGGCGCGCAGGATGTGCGCTTCGCCGAGGGTGAACTTCCGCTTCATGATCGTGAAGATTTTGCGGCGTGCACGGAAGATGCGCATCTTAAGGTTCTCGACGCGAACGCCGAGTTCTGCTGCTGCCTCTTTATAGGGCTTGCCATCGACCTCGACCAAGAACAGGGCGCGCTTCTCTTGAGGAGTCAAGCAGCGATAGGCCTCTTGGTAGAAGTGCAAGTAGAGCATCCAGGCGCCGACGAGCTCGTCTTGCGCTTCGCGGGCCTGGGTTTCTTCGAGCGGGGTGCGACCGTTGATGTCTTCTGGCTCGAGCGACGGCATGTCGTTGTCGCCGCCAACATCGGTGGTGCCAGCCAAGGAGACCACATGGTTGCGTTGGGCACGACGACTGTGCTTTAACGCAGTGTTGCGGACAATGCTGTGGGTCCAGTTGCGGAAGGCCGACGGCTTGGTCGAGTCGAAGTTCTTCGGGTAGCGGTAGATGTTGAAGAACACCTCTTGCAGCACGTCTTGCGGATCGACGTTGAAGAAGCTGCGGCGAAGGTGGTGATACACCAGGCGCAGCACACCCTCTTGGTTGAGCTCAAACAACAGAGCAAAGGCTTCGTTGTTTTGAGTCTCGGCGAAGACGGCCATCAGTTCGGTGCTGAGGCGGTCACGCTCGCGCATGTTGAGCTCCCCCATACGCCCGGCGAACTCGAGCAGGCGCTCGTGTCCAACCTCTTTGGCGATGTCAGCGACGCGGGAGCTGAGGCTCTCGACTTGGCTGCTTTTCAGGGGGGCAAAGGTCATGGGTCTTCGTCAAGGCTATCCTAACGTCTAGGACCGGTTACGGGCAGAAATGCCTCTCGCAAGCTCGGTTGGCCAGGATGACGCATATGCGTTGTGAATTATAATGCTCGAATTTTTGTGGATAAGTTGGGGAGAGGGGTGGAGAACGGGTGGAAAGGTCCTTGACAGCGATTTGGGCTGAGGTCACTCCACCGACGTGGGAAGAATACATGGCAGGATGAAGCCAAGAGCAGATTCTCAAAATTTCCTTAAAAAAGCTTTAGAACACCGTTTTTCTTCCGAAATTGCTCTCAATCGCCTTCGGCCACTAGGCCGCCCTGAACGAACTCAGGATAGTGCCAAGACTCCGGAAAGGGCACGCTGCCACCACGCTGGAGCAAGCGCCACACGCGCCGCAGGTCTGCCACCACTTTTGTTTGTGGAATCCCGCTGAAATGCACCACCTCCTGCACGCTACATCCCTCCACCAAATAGAGATACAGGAGCGCGCGATCGGCCTGGCGCAGACGGTTAAAGCGCACCTGCAACTCCCCACTGGGCTCGCCTGGGGCTCCATTGGTGGAGCCAAGAGCATCACTCGGGTCAGCTAGGGCTTGCAGCAAACTGGACTCCACCCACAGTTGGTACATCAGACGAGATTGGGGCAACTGGCCGCGCCGGATCGTGCGTGCAAAGAGCCGCGCCAAGGCCATCTCCAGCGGCAGCAAAAGGAAGTGCCGCAAAGCCACTTGGTGAATTGCCTGCTCTAGTACGGGACTGAGCGCGGTGAAGAGTTCGCCGAGGCGGACAGAACGCTCGCGGACCTCGGCCTGTTCGAAGGCCTCGTGGGCAAGGTGAACCTCTTGCCAGGCTTGCTCAAGGGCAACCGCCTTTGCGGATACGGATTCAGGGGAGGGTTCGTGGGGCATCGGCAAGGGCTAGGGTCAGGGGGGATGTCCATCGATACCCTTGATGGACTTCGCGACCTTAGCACGGAAGCTACCGCGCGGGGGCAAAAACCTGATTCCTAGCTACCTTTGCGTTTGCGACGGCGCACACCAATCGGCAGCCACCACAAGTACACCCCGGTGAGCCACAGGCCAAGAACGAGCACCCCAGCGGGAAGGAAAATCCACAGCTTGGCGCGGTCGTGAAACCAGCTTCCGTCGTGCAGAGATTCGAGCCAATCGGAGCGCCGCACGGCAACCTGCAGGACCTCGCCACTGTGGTTGTCAACCTGGACCTCGATTCCATTGACGCAGCGCACCTTGACCATGCCCTTGCCTGGACGCACATCCAGTCGGTCCACCTGCTCCCAACTCGTGACTTCCGCTTCGGGAATGCCACGAACCACCTCGAGCAGCTGGTCGTAGGGCAGGGTGGGAGTTTCCTCGGCGCCGAGTTGGGTGGGCGGCTGAACCCAAGCCACGTCTTTTTTGAGCTGGAGAAGTAGCCCCGTCACAATCACGACAAGGAAAGGCAGGGCCACGGCAATGGCCGCCCAGCGGTGCCATTGCCGGGCATGCCGAGGTAGGGAATTGCGGCCCTTAGGGTTGTCAGGGGCCACCGTTCTAACGAGCCATGGCCTTGGCTAAAAGCTTCTCGAGTTGCTTCAGCTCGCGCTCGGACATGTGGGAGAACTGCTCGCGATGGAGCTTGGTCATGCTCGGATAAAGCGATTCGCACTTGCGCTTGCCCTTGGCCGTGAGGCGCACCAGAACCGACCGGCGGTCGGCCCTATTGGTGACTCGGGTGACGTAGCCGTCGCGCTGCATGCGGTCCATGAGGCGGGTGATGTCTGGGACGCGTTTGATCAAATGGCAGCCGACGTCGCGGATACGCATGCCTTCGGCCGGGCCCTGGATGAGCGCGCGCATGGCATTGAACACCGTTCCGGTAATGCCGTGGTCGCGGAACAGGGTCTGGAACTCACTATCGATAACTTCGTGGGCCTCCAACAATCTGATGTGCGCTGCACGCGATGCGGAATCGGGGATTTGTTTGACCATAGAAGGCAAAGTATACGGCTTTGCCAGCTTGTCCGTGAGACCATTTACTGCGTTTACGGAAGTTCAATTGCCGCGCCTCGCTAGGATAATGCCAATGGGTGATTTCAACGTAACCTCCTATCGAGACGAAGAGCAGCTGCGCCTTTTTTCGCGCGCTCTCCTGCGCGATGTGCAGGCACTCGAGCATATGGAGAAGCAGGGTCTTCTCGAGACTGACCGCCAGCGCATTGGCGCCGAACAGGAAATGTTCTTGGTCGACCGCGGCATGCGCCCAGCCAATCTCGGCGGACGCATGCTCGAGATTCTGCAGGATGATCACTTCACCCCGGAGCTCGCCCAGTTCAACCTAGAGTTCAACCTCGACCCACTGGATTTGCGTGGGGATTGCTTCGCCGCGCTAGAGCGGCAGAACTTAGCGCTCCTGCACAAAGCCAGGGCAGCCGCGCGTCAGCTCGGCGGCGATGTGGTCATGGTCGGTATCCTGCCGACGCTCGAGCCGGAAGACCTCTCGCTCGACAACATGACCCCGAACCCGCGCTACTTTGCGCTGAACGATGCCCTCGCTCGGCTGCGCGGTGGTCCGTTCCGGTTGCGCATCAAGGGCATCGATGATCTGCAACTCACGCATGACAACATTATGCTCGAAGCTTGCAACACCTCTTATCAGGTGCATCTTCAAGTTCCCGCCGATCGGTTTCCAAAATACTACAATTTGGCGCAGTTAGTGAGTGGGCCGGTTATGGCTTGCGCCGTCAACTCGCCAGTACTGTTTTCGAAACGGCTATGGCGTGAAACGCGCTTGGCGCTTTTCCAACAATCGGTAGACACCCGCGGAGACTCCACTCCTCGACGTGAGCTACAACCACGAGTGAGCTTTGGCACTTCCTGGGTGAAAGACTCGGTGCTCGAGCTCTACCGCGAAGACATCGGCCGCTTCCGCACCTTGATTGGCGCCGAGTCTTATGAAGACCCCTTTGAAGCCCTGGAATCCGGGCGCGCACCAAAGCTCGATGCCCTGCGTCTGCACACCGGCACCGTCTACCGTTGGAACCGGGCATGTTATGGCATCTCCGATGGCAAAGCCCATTTGCGCATCGAGAATCGCTTGTTGCCGTCCGGCCCTACCGTGATTGATGAAGTGGCGAATGCCGCGTTGTGGATTGGGCTCATGCAGGGGGCTGCCATCGAGATTGGTGACCCACGCGAGTTGATGGATTTCGACGAAGCCAAGAACAATCTTCTTGCCGCTGCACGCCTGGGCATGGATGCACAAATGCTTTGGATCGATGGCCGCAGTTATCCGGTGCATCAACTGCTGCTGGACCACTTGCTGCCGATTGCGCAACGCGGACTCGATGCCAGTGGCGTCGACGAAGCCGATAGTCATCGCCTGCTCGACGTGATTCGTGATCGCCTCAAGAAAGAGCGCACTGGAGCACGTTGGATGCTGTTCTCCGCCGCACAAATGCGCAAGAATAGTTCGGTTGCGGAAACGGTGACGGCCTTGGTGAACTGCACCATTCGCAATCAAGAAACGGAAACGCCATTAGCCGATTGGCCCCTCGCAGAAACCTGCGATGTATCGATTAGCTGGCGCGATCAATATGAGCGCGTGTCTTCGCTCATGAATACCGACTTGTTTACCGTACGCGAAACCGAGCTGGTCGAACTTGCGGCGAACATGATGGACTGGTGGCATTTGCGCCATATTCCGGTCGAAGACGAGGCCAATCATCTCGTTGGCCTGCTGACCCACCGCGCCCTGATGCGCTTTGCCTTCCACCGTGACGCCGGCGACAACGCACTGCCGGTAAGCGATGTCATGGACCGGGAACCCATCTGCGTAAGCCAGGACACGCGCACCCTAGATGCCATCGCCCTAATGCGGCGCGAGAAGATATCCTGTCTGCCGGTCGTCGACGGCGACCGCCGCTTGGTCGGCCTAGTCACGGAGGACAGCCTGATGGGAATTGCTGCCCGACTTCTGGAGCAAAAGCTCAAGGAAGATCCCAGCGAATCACGATAAATAGAGTGGTCGCCGTCGCCTGAGCTGCTTTCATGACTGCCCCTTCCGCTACAGCCTCGGCAACGAGCCACCTGCCGCGCACTCTCGGAGATTTCCAGGGCGCTGAGCCTGGTGCATTGGTGCTGGTTATGGGCGGCATTCATGGCAACGAACCCGCAGGTATTGCTGCGCTCGAACGGGTTTTCACGGTACTGGAGCGCGAGCGCCCGGTGTTTCGCGGAAGACTTGTTGGCATCAGTGGAAATCTGCGCGCACTGAAGACCAAAGAGCGCTTTCTCGACGTCGATCTTAATCGCGCTTGGATGCCCGAGCGCATGGCCGAGCTCGACACACTCGAAGACGGGCGCGCCGAAACGCGCGAGCAAAAGGAAATCCTTTTCCTGCTGCGCGAACTTCTTCACGACGCCAAGCAGGGCGCATTCTTTGTCGACCTGCACACGAGCTCAGCCGACGGCGAACCCTTTGCTTGCATCGGCGATACCATTCGCAACCGTCGCTTCGCCCGCGCCTTCCCTGTGCCCATCATTCTTGGCCTGGAAGAACAGATCGATGGCGCGCTCCTTGAGTTCCTCAATCAACATGGTTTGGTCACACTCGGATTTGAGGGTGGGCAACATGACAGCGAAGAAGCTATCGATCACCATGAAGCCGCAATCTGGCGCGCCCTGATTGGCGCTGGTTGTTTGCGCGAGAAATCCTTGCCCGAAGTGGCGCGCGCCAAAGCACTCTTGAAAGAAAGCCGCCACAATCTTCCGCATTGGCTTGGCATTCGTTATCGACACGCCATTGTCGCAGAGCATGGTTTTCAAATGCGCCCTGGCTACCGCAACTTCCGACCGCTAAAGTCCGGCGAAGTCGTTGCCGATGACCGCAACGGCGAGATTGCGGCTAACTATCGGTCGCGTATTTTGTTGCCGCTATATCAAGGCCTTGGCGACGACGGGTTTTTTCTCGCTCTCGACATTCACCCGATATGGCTTGCCGTTTCGCGCTGGATGCGGCGCATGAATCTCGTGCGCTTTGCCCATTGGCTTCCTGGCGTGAACAAGGTTCCTGGAGACCCCAATGCACTACGCGTCAATCGCAAAGTGGCGCGCTGGGGCACGGTAGAGCTATTCCACCTGCTGGGCTTGCGCAAGCGGCGCATCTATGACCAACACATGATTGTGCGTCGTCGCCGCTTCGACCTCGAAGGTCCAGATCGCTTCGAGCTCTAACCCAAAAAATCGTGGACTAACTCAGGCGGTCGGGCAACCACCGCGCCTTGCTCGCTCTCGACAATCGGGCGCTGTAGCTGCGCTGGATCCGCCACAATGGTGGCCAAACACGACGCCTGGTCGGCAAGATTGAAGCCATCTTGAGCAGGGTCTTTACTGCGCAACAGTAATGGTAGAACTTGGTCGGCGGGAGTGCCCGCCGCGGTCAATTTCTGCACCAAGCCTTCGAGCTCTTGCAAGCTGGGCCCCTGGTCCATGTAGTGACGGTACTCCGCCTCGATGCCTCGCTCCTCTAACAAAGCTTTGAGGTTTCGGCACTTTGAACAATTCGGGTTGAACCAGACGCGCAAACTCATGCGCTAAGAATAACGTCACCTGGAGCGTTGGAACCAGTGCCAAAGTTCCCGCCAAGTCGGCAAGGGTGCGCCGGCGCCATGTTGCCCCGCGCCAATCCGAAATGCCTGCGCCCACAGCTCGCGCAGGCATCGGCGCGCCTCGCGCACACTGTATTTGGGGTCGTACATATGCGCCGGTTCCCCAGTCAGACCATTGAGCTCGATGATCTTGAGGTTGCGCCCCGCTTCTAAATCCTTGAGCGAGGGAACCCGGAGGTCAAAGCGGCCGAGATAAAAGCCCTCGAGGCGGCAACCGATGCGGCGAATCGCTCGTTCCAGTTCGGGGGTGATGTACTCCTGGGCATCGAAAAAAGCTGTCCCACGACTGTGCGTGCCGAGTTGGCTCAGGGCGACAAGCTCGCCTTCTGCGGGAACTTCAAAGGAGCGAGCGGCATTGGCTTCGAGCAAAGGCGCGGCCTGGGCCACATGTCGAGGATGCGCCAGGATTAGGTGTTCCAGGTCGTGCTTGCCATCGCCCACGACCGCCGGAAACTCTTTGCGTGCAAGCGACGGAATGTGGCCGGCCTGTGCAGAGGTGTCGAGCGGATCACGCTGCCAACTCACGCCAAACTCCAGGCCGGAAATATACTCCTGGGCCATCGCCGGACGAGTGTGTTCTTCTAACCAGGCTTGGGCTTCTTGCTCGTGATGCACGATGGCCACACCGAAGCCGCGGTCGCCGGCATCGGGCTTCAACACCACAGGAAAATCCATGGCTCGCGCTTTCATCCACGCGGCGATCTGCGGCCAGCGCTCTTTGCCGCCCTCGGAAAGCGCACAGAAAGTGGCGATTTCCGGACCGTCTAGAGCCTTCAGGAGTTTGGTCTTGGACTCCCCCGCCAAGCCGCCACCTTCGATGCCAGGGTTGGCTGCAGTCACCACGCGCCAGCCGCCGGACTTTCGCGCCTGTCGCCACAGGAAGGGAATGAGCGGGCCATAAACACGCCACCTCGGCCAGTACTCCCAATGGCGGGCGCGACGCCAACGCCCGACGAGGTCTCGTCGTCCGCGCCAGGTGGCGAGCGGCAAAAGCAGTTTCCACACGGCGCCAAAGAACACCAAGACTGCGATGATGCCAAGTGGGCCAAAGCGATTGGCTTGGTCCAGAAGGTCTTCCATGCTGTGGCCGAGACGGCTGGAGAGGTAAACCAGAATCGGCGTCCACAGCAAACCGGCTAGGGCGAAGTAGAAGGCAAACCACAGCACCCGCGTGCGTAGAACACCAGCGGCAAAGTAGGTCGGCAGGCGCAGGCCAGGCATAAAGCGCGAGATAAAAATCACCCATGGCCCGCGGCGACGGAACCACAAGGAAGCTCGCTCCACCGCGCCCGGCGTAATCATCCAGCGGAAGGGCCGGCGCGCAATCGCTGCGCGCCCAAATTTTCGGCCGGCCAAAAACAGCAGCATGTCGCCGATGAAGATGCCGAGAAAACAAGCCATCGCGCCGGGGAACAAGGCAATGCGACCTTGAGCCACTAATAGACCAGTCGCGATGCAGGCAAGGTCTTCGCTTACCAGGGTCGCCAAGGCCAAAAGGAGCATGGCCACCAACAGCGCCGGCCCGGTGAAGGGTGGGACCGAACTGGGGTCAAAGGCCTCCGCCGCGCGCGCATGAGCACTTGCTGGAGCATCGGCGCGAGTGAGCGCTTCTCCCTGCTGCACACGAGCAAAGAAATCACTCAGGAGTTGCGCGACCTCTTGGGGTTGGGTCCACAGTAAAAAATGGCTCCCATCGATCCAATGCAATTCACTTTGCGGAAGCAGGCGATGATGCTCGGTTGCCACTTCAGGCGGAACTAAAAAATCTTCGCGGCCATGCACCACCATCGACGGCGCTGTGAACTCTTGCAGGTACTCGCGGTAAGGGCGCTGATCGGTATCAAAAAAGTTACGCGCATAGGCTAGGTTGAGCGGAAAGCGGTCGAGCTTGCCAAAGTGAGGTAACAACCATGTCCCGGCCTGGATCAATGCCAACTGACCACCATGTACCGCATGGTTCAGCCCATAACTGCCAAAGAGCTCCAACTCCTGCACGCCAATCGCCCCCACCATGCTCAAAGAAGCAATGGTCTGCGCTTCGCGGTGTGCCATTTCTAGAGCCACCCCTCCGCCCATCGAAAAGCCAACCACTTGCACCTGGTCGATTTCGAGGTGCTCTAAAAGTTGCAGCACATCCTCGGCATGAGCGGCCGTGCTGTAGTCATCTAATCGCGCCCAAGAAGCGCCGAAACCCGGGAGGTCAGGAACCAGGACCTGAAACCTCTGAGGGAGGGCGTCGGCCAGAGAATCAAAATCCTGCAGATTGCCAGGGCTGCCGTGTAGCAGCAAAACGGTGGTGGCCCCTGGAGTCTTGGATTCGCGCAAGCGATACACCACACGCCGGCCTTCCTGGGTGACAAATTCCTGCTCGCCTGCCTGCAGTGGCGGGGGGTCGTCGTTTAGAAAGCGCACGACGTTGCTACACACGAGCAGCGCCAAATATAGCAGCAACAGGTGGCGCTTCATGCCTCTTAGGTCGGCGCCAAAGGCAGGGAACCCTCTTGCTGTGGCTCAACCCGGCTGTAGTCGTGCATGGGCTCAAACAACTCTTCCATGCATTTCTGCGTTTCCGCCGCCAACTGTTTGCGGTCGCCATGGCGTACCGGCTCCGCGGCGAAGCGCACGCGAACATTCACTCGCGGAACTCTCAAAAGATTCAGGAAATGCCCACCGAAGGCCATGTCTCCCCACCACGCGACTTCTAATTCCACGGGATGGTCCGGCGCAGTCGTGGCGTAATGCAAGCATGTGACATGAACGGGAAGATCCGTATCCGCGGCCACCGCGAACAGGCTTGACTTAAAAGGCAACAAGCTTCCACCTGAACTAGAGGTACCCTCCGGGAAGAAGATGACTCCGTTGCCAAGCGCTAACTTGTCTTTCACTGCAGCAATCGCGGGGACCACACCGGCGCGGCGATTGCGATTAATAAACAAGGTGCCCGCGGCGCGGATCAGAGGCCCCAACAGGAACCAAGAACCGAGTTCAGACTTCGCCAAAAAGTAAGCGTCGACGCGGCTCCACAACACCATGATGTCGAGATAGCTGAGATGATTACTCACTAACAAGAATGGCGCCTGGGGAGAGGGGCCCTCTTGAGTCACGCGAATGCCCATGATGGCCAGGCTGGCGCGCGCCCATACGCCCAATTGATGCACGCGTAGTGCCGAGGCCGCACGCGCCGAAAAAGGCCTAATCAATAAGGGAAGCAACCACGACAAAACCAACAACAGCAAGGCTACGGCCAGGAATACCAGGCGCAATGCAATTCGAATGGCTGCGATAAAACGCTTCATCGGTCAGCGGCGAAATTGTTGAAGGTTCGTTCGTCCATTTGATCGAGGTCGACCACGGTGAAGAAGTCGATGGTGTGAAACAAACGGTCGTGCGCGGGAGGACTGCAAATCTTTGCGCCATAGCGCAGGTAAATCCCAAACAGGGGCGGGATTTCCAACGGAAGTGCGGCGGGAGAATGAGCCGTGGGCGATGTCTGAAAAGGTGCGCTCGCCGCACAAAGATACCCCGGCTGTGGCTCGACATACAACTCAGGGTGGAGGTGGTCATGCTCTTTCAGGTACTGAGTCATGCGCCAACCTTCTAACTCGGATTCACAGTTCAATGAGTTGCAACCAAAGAACCAACGCTTGCGGTGCCACAGCACATAACCGGCGAGTCCTCGCCACAGCAAAAACAAGACTCGGCGATTGCGGTGATCCGCGCGCACACAGGCACGGCCAAGTTCAATTGCGTGATTGAGAAGCTCATCGGGCAAGGTTTGTAACTGAAACTCGCCTGCGGAATAAAAACCGCAACCGGTCATGGCGCTCTCCGCCGTTTGCAGCCGGTAAGTTCCCACCACCTCAACATCTTCCCCGAATGCGGGAATGGTCTCTACCATCAAGTGTTGACACTGGTGGTCAAAGTCATCGAGATCGATGCCATTTTGCCGCGCTTCTTCCAAGCCTTCGCCCAGCTCAAGGTTGAACACTTCGTAACGCAAGCGGCAAATCGCCTGGAGGTCCTGCGCGCCCTGGGCAAAGCGCACTCGGTACGCCGAGGATTCCGCAACAAAATGCGGGATTGGGCCATGTTCCTGGCTTGGCGCAGGGGTACCGCTCAAGGCGGAAAAGGCAGATTTGGGTGCGCTCATGGCTTAGCAAGTGGCGAGGTGCCACTGCGGCTTCGGCACGAGCATCCTAACGTGACAGCCCTTTCCTTAGAAGCTTGTTGGATTCTCGGGTAACCCCCGGCCAACCGTGCCTTCGACGGCCTGAGCGCGAATCTCAAATCGGTCACCGCCCTGGCGGCGAATCTCCACTAAAGTGCGGAAGGCGCCGCGCGAATCTCGACCGGCGTAGACAAAGCGGTAGCGCGAAGTTCCGGGCTGGTCTTGCTCCAGCAGGTTTCCAGCATGACTCGCAGCCTTCACAATCCGGTTTTCATAGAAACTGCGGTCATTATGGAAAGCTTCGGTGTCGATGGCGTCGCGAGTCATTCGAAACGACACCGCCCAGATTCCCATGATGAAGGTGGAGATGATCATCACCAACAATAGAGCTTGTCCAGCCTGCTGGCTGTTTTGCTTCGGGCTCGACGGCTTCATCGGTCTCTCCAAACCAGGGTAACTTGGTGCTGTTCGGGTTCGCGACCATCGATGATGCCGATTTTAAGTTCACTTCCCGTGCGTGCCACACCAAAAGCGACGAGGTGAGCGGCGACCACAAACTCTTGCTTGCGATTGAGATCTTCGCGCACCAACATGCCGTCTTCCAAGGAGTAGCGAAGGCCGAGGTCAGCGCCGCGCACGCCATCAGCAATCGCAGCGGCCGCTTCGCGCCGAATCAACAAGCGGCTCGAACCCTCGCGAGTGAGGGTTTCCGCTGCGCCGAGATCACGGGTCAGCCAATCTACGGCAAGGTGGAGTTCACTGCTGGCTCTAGCGCGATCTTGCAGGTCATACACCATGAGAGTGAATGGCTGCTGGGCCTTTGCCACCATACCCATAAAAATGGTGAGTACAGTGACTGCGACCATCATTTCGACCAGGGTATGTCCGGATACTTTGCGGGAAGAACGAAACTTACTCTTCATCGTAGGCCTCGTTCTCGGTTTGCTTCACCACCACGATGAGGGCGTCGGCTTCGGGCATGCGCTGCAAGTTCTGGACTTCCAACAGGTAGGGCGTAGGGCTCACACTTTTGGGAAGTAGGGGTGGTCGCGTGGGCGTGAGCTGCGCTGGAATCCCCAGCTGCCGCGCCACCGGGTTGGCGTCTTGCGCAATGTAGAGCACTGGCTCCCCTTCGGCCCAACCTTCGAGATCCTCGACCATGGCGTTCTGCCCAATAAAGAGCTTGACGATGCCAACCACTAATAGGTTGAGAAGGACCACAGCGACCATGACTTCAATCATGGTAAAGCCTTTCTGCAAGCGAGAGTTGGCGGGAAATCTATGGCTTAACTTCATCGCCGCCTCCGTTGCGCACGCTTCCTTTGAGCTCTCCCATTTCGTCGAGTACGAGCTCCCCGCTCCAACCAGCTCCCGTACGGGTTGAGGTCATGCGTAAACCACCACTGCGCGTGGCTTGTAGCGCAAATCGAAAGGGTTCCTTCTTCTCCAAAAGGACCTTTTGCACGTAGCCGCCATCGACCAGCGTTTTGAGATTAGGGGCAAAGTCCTGGTGCTGCATGCGATAGCGGCGCTGTGCGCCCCAAATGCTATGTAACTCAGCCGCAGCCTGATCGACGCGGGTGTTCTCCACCGTCTTTCCAGCCTTGGGAATGGCCATCGTGGCTAGAACGCCCATGATGACCACCACGACCATCAACTCGAGCATCGTGAAGCCTGCTCGTGCGCACTTCATCGTTCGCCAATCTCCTGTTCATCAAACTGGCCGCGGTCGATGGCTTCCATCAAACGGGTCAGGGTCAGGGCATCGCCGCCTGCGTAAATCGCGCGCTCATAGGCCGCACGTGCCAAGTCTTTCTGGCCGGATTTCAGCCGAACATGGCCGAGCAAGGTAAAGGCGGCCGGGTTCTGTGGCGATGCCTTCAGCACACGCCCCAGTGCGGCAAGCGCAAGGTCCATGTCCTGGTTCAAGTAGTACGCCCGCGCCAGATCCATTTGCGCGTCGCTGTCTTGGTCTGCAACATGCACATAACTGCTGAGCAGGGTGATTGCCCTCGAGCTTTCTCCTGTGAGCAAGGCGGAACGACCAAGCGCCAACTGCACCGTGGCACTCATGTCCTCAGGTCGTAAATCGCCGGAACGATCTAGAGCTTCCTTGTGGGAACCGCCAAGAGACAGAGCGAGCACTAAATCCAAGCGCACGACGTCTTCTTGTGGACGCAGATCCAAAGCCGAAGACAAACTACCAACGGCATCTTGCCAACTTTCCAAAGCCATATAGGTGCGGCCTGCAGCGAGTTGCAGATCGAAGGACCGCGGGTGCATGCCGAGCTGGCGCTCCAGGTAGGCTGCGGCGCGGACGGCATCGCCCATGGCGTGCAACACGCGAACATTGGCGAGCACCGATTCAGTTTGGTTTGGATCTTTCGAAGAAGCCAACTCGTAAGCGCGACTCGCGTCGACCCAATTGCCCGTGGACTCAGCAATCATGCCGCGCAGCATGTCGATTTGCGCGTTGTCGGGATCGAGATTCGCAGCGGCGGCAACTTCTTCCTGGGCGGTGTAGGGGTCGCCGTCACGTAAGGCCGCTTCGGCAAGCAATAGGTGCAGAGGTGCTGCACGGGCTTCCGACGACAGCTGCGCCAAATCGGCGCGCGCGCCGCGAGTGTCTCCCGCCGCCAGCTTGCGACGGGCTTGAGCTAGGAAGGTGCGGTCTCGCTGCTCTCCGTAGGCACCACTGACCGGGCCGCTGAAATCAGAAGATTCCGCACTCGAACATGCCGTTGCCATGGGCAGCAGCATGAGGGTCAAGAGTGGGAGCCAAGACTTCATCGGGTGGTTTAGGGACCCGTTCCTTGGAGCAGGTCATCGAGAATGCGTTGATCGACCGTGGCGCCGCTGGATGGCGGGACCAGGCCCTTCTGTACGCGCTCACGGACGCCACGAGCTTCCGCGTCGTCGTCGTCGGCCTTGCCGGAATCCTGCAACAGAATCATTGCGCTTCCGTAGCTTCCCTCAAGGGCAAGGGCTTTGGCGGTTCGTAGGTACATGTTTCCTAGAAGGGCGCTGCGTCCATCTGCCCCCTCGCCGACGGCGACGGGATCTGTCGATGCAAACTCCTCTCCATAGGTATCGGCATCAATTAGGGTCGGGGTCAAGAGAACTAACACCTCTTCTCGGTTGATGGTGTCCTCGTCTGAACCAAAAAGATTGCCAAAAAACGGAACATCTTTGGCGCCCGGCACGCCTTTCTCGACCGTGCGGTCTTTTTCGCGGTACAAGCCGCCAATGAGGACGGTTTGGCCGGATTTCACCAGGATGTTGGTGGTGAGTTCGGCAGTGGTTTCGAAGGGAAGTCCCAGGGAGTTCAAGCCACCCTCGGAGTCCTCAGGGTGAACTTCCAGGCGGATGAGACCGTTCTCGCCGATGAAGGGGCGGAACAAGAGACGGGTACCAGTTTCGAGATACTCCACCTGCTGGGTGGTGCCGGTCTCGGTCACGGTGGTGGTCAGATAGCCATCACGGCGTCCGAGAAGGACTTCGCCCTTTTGCTTGTTCAGCGCCATGACCTTGGGCTGCGCCAGCACCTGAGCGTTGGTGACTTCCTGGAGTGCGCGTACGAAGCCGGCAACGCTACCGCGAAAGAAACCAAAGTTGAGCCCACCATCCGCGACATCGCCGGCGAAATCGGTGCCCAAGGTATGCACCGAGTTCGACATTTGATCTGCGGTGAGATCGCCGTAGTTCAGCGAGAAACCATTTGAACTGGCGTTGACGTCGTTGAAGTTCAAGCTCTGCAGCGCAGAGATGTCGACGCCGAGTTGCTTGTTGTAGATCATGTCCGCGGTGAGGATGGTCGCTTCAATCATGACCTGCTTCGGCGCGGTGTCGACCTCATCAATCATGAGTTCGATTTCCGCCATGCTCTCTGGCATGGCACGCACAAAGACGACGTCGGAGCTCGCGTAGGCGTCTCCGCCAGAGCCAGTGTCATCGCTTTCAATGCCAACTTCGGAGGCTGCCGAGGCGGTGACTTTCTCGCCCTCGCCTAACATACTTTCGATGAGCTCCTTGATGTCTTCTGCACGGCTGTGATGCAACACAAACACTCGAGTCAACATTTGCGTCTCTTCAATAAAGAGGTAGTTGCCTTTGCGGGTGGAGCTCAGTCCGGTCGACAAACAAATCATCTCGACCGCTTCGTCGATGGATAAATCGTAAAGGTCGCCGCTGAAAGTAGCTGTGACACTGGCATCGACCACGATGTTGGTGCGAGTCAGAGTGCGCAGCTGCTGAAACACTTCATGAATGTCCAGGTTGCGAGCGTGAAACTCCAGGCCCCCTTCTTGGTTCCTGCTGAAGCCTTCACCACTGGCTGTTGGCGTGCTGGGGTCTTGGCCATTTGCGGCCGCGCCCTCTAAGGGTGCGTTAAGGAGCTCGGACAGGTCTTGACCCTGCGCTGTTGACGAAATCGCCACCAGGCAGAGCAAGGAAGCCAAGCACAGTTTAAGGAGAGAACTCATGCGGACATCTCAAACAGGGGGAGATAGAGCGAGATCAGCACCGAGGCAACCACGATGCTCATGACGATGATCAAAATCGTTTCGATTTGACTGGCAATACGACCAGCAAACACTTCGACTTTGGTGCGATAGAAATCGGCAAGCTCTTGCAGCACTTCCGGCAAAGTTCCGGACTGCTCACCAATGCGAGACATGTTGACCATAAAGACAGTAAAGATGCCCGTGGATTCCATGCCGTCGGAAAGGTTGCCACCCCGGCCGACAAACTGCGCGACTTGTTTCATCGAGCGTTGGTAAATCGGGTTGTAGTTGTAGATGCCTTTCATGGCATCAATCGATTCGAGCATCGGAACGCCTGCACCAAGGAGCGTGGATACGTTGAGCGCAAAGCGCTGCATGGCGGACTGCACCATGAGATCGCCAATGATGGGAATCGACATCAGGAAGCGCGTCCAGGCGATGCGGCCGGTCGAGGTCTTAATCCAACGCCGGAAGATGAAGTAACCGCCACTAACGAACATCAAGATCTTGAAGCCACTTTCGCGAAGGTATTCCGAAATGCCAATCAGAGTCTGCGTCGGCCCAGGCAACTCCTTGCCGAAGTCCTTGAACATTTGCTGGAAGGTCGGCACCACCAAGACCAGCATGACGGTCACGGCAACCACCGACACCAAGAAAATCATGCCTGGGTAGAACAATGAGCCAATGACCTTGCTACGAAACTTTTGCACTTCGTCGATTTGCTTAGACAGGTTGACCAAGGTTTCGCCGAGGTTACCGGAGATCTCACCGCCACGAATGATTTGACACCACTCCTCTTTGAACACTTTGGGGTGTTCGCCAAAGGCTTCGGACAATGTGGAGCCAGAGCTAATCGCCCGCGCCACTTCATTGATGACCTGTTCCAGCCCCTTCGATTCGGTTTGATCGGCCGAGATCAAAATCGACTCGTACAGAGGAGTACCGGCACTGAACAGCGTGTTCAGCTGGCGGAAGAAAGCAAGGACATCGGGAAGCTTGCACTTGTCATGCTTCTTGCTGGCAACGCGCGGTTTGAATGGCCCGCGCAGGCTGTGGTCTGTGTCACTCATGCTTAGTCTACGCGGATGTAGTCACTCACTTCTTCCATGCTGGTCAAACCTTCAATCACGCGCTTGCGTCCACTCTGTGGCAGCAAGTCCGTTCCGCGGTCCAGCACGTATTTCTCTAACTCACTCTGCGGAGTGGCCGCGCTAATCATGTTGATGAGGTCTTCATCCATGCGCACCACCTCATAAATTCCAAGACGGCCTTTGTAGCCAAGCCCCTTGCAGGTCATGCAACCGCTGTCATTGTTGGGGCGGTACACCGTAATTCCTGGCTCCAAGCCATGGCGCACTGCAACTTGCTCCGGAAGCTCGACTGGTTCCTTGCACTCGGAGCAAAGGCGACGCACCAGGCGCTGCGCCTCGAGCAAACGCAAAGCGGGTCCAAGCAGGAAGGGTTCCACGCCCATGTCGGTCAAACGAGTGACCACTTGAAGCGCGCTATTGGTGTGCAAAGTGGACAAGACCAGGTGCCCCGTTAATGCGGCGCGCATGCAGATGCCAGCCGTTTCGGTGTCACGGACCTCACCCACCATGATGACGTCGGGATCTTGACGGAGGAACGCACGCAGCGAGTTGGCGAAGTCCAAGCCTGCAGCAGGATTGACTTGCACCTGGTTCATGCCCGTCATCTTGTATTCCACCGGGTCTTCCACCGTCGCAATGTTCTTGTCTGGCGTATTGACGAGATTCAACGCGCAGTACAGAGTGGTCGACTTACCTGATCCGGTTGGTCCGGTGACAAACATCAAGCCGTGGTGCGAGTTGGCTGAGTCAAGAAAGTCAATCGCTTGTTTTTCACTAAATCCAAGCGATTCCATTTTGTTCGGGATGCCGTTTTTTTCCAGAACACGCATCACCACCTTTTCGCCGTAAACGCAGGGCACCGTGGACACACGAAGGTCGACGCGGTGCTCTCCATTCTTCATCGCAATTGCACCGTCTTGTGGCTTGCGCTTTTCCGCGATGTCCATCTTGGCCAGAATCTTCAGACGCGAAACCACTTGCGGAAACACGTTAAAGGGTGGCGGCGTGACTTCGCGCAACTTCCCGTCGACGCGGTAACGAACACGCACCGAAGCCTCATAAGGTTCCAAGTGGATATCACTTGCGCCTTCTTCAATCGCTTGCAGAAGAATCGTATTCACCAAGCGCAGAACTTGACTGTCGCGCCCGCCGGGCAATGCCTGGGCGACATCGACGTCAATCGTGCTCTTGGCTTTCTTCTCCTTACCGCCTTTCTTATCGCTCGCATTTGAAGATGTCGCGATGACTTCGCCCAACTTGTCGCGACCGCTGAAGGCGTCCAGAGTGAGCTTCTTAAACAAACGCTGCGTGCCCACATGCGAAACCACCGACATGCCCGACAACATGCGAATCTCTTCAATCGCACTGAAGTCCATGGGATCCATGCAAATGACATGAAGGTTTCCGCCATCGACATTGACTGGAACTACCTTGCGACCACGGAATACGCTTTCTGGAATCCGCGCCACGGCTTCTTCGGCTGAGCCAAGAAGGTCAATAATCTCACCCAAAATCGAAGACTCCCCTCCCGGGCTTCCCTTGATTACACGGGTGGGCATATCGGGGTCGAGATCGAGCCATTCACTACCGAGGTATTCGCTCAGGCGGCGGGCAACCAGGCGGTCATCGGCCAGGCCTTTTTCGACCAGGAAAGCCTCCACTGGCGTTGGCCATTCCCCCACGGGAAGGTTGACGGCATCCACCGCCTCTTGGGTGAGGTCACTCTTATCCAGCAGGAGGCGCAGGATGAGCGGAAAGCGAGTTGTGGACGAATTGGCCATGTCGAGAAGAGGGAATTCCCCTCCCTCTATCGGCTATCTGTCCACGGCGACCGAAGCGGTACCGGCCACATCCAGGGTGATTAATTGCTCTTGGTAGCGCAGAACCGCCTTGGTGCCACTGATTTCGACCAGAAGCGGGGGTTGGTCGTCATCAAAGCCCTGCAGGATTTCTCCCACACTGAGGATTTGGCCGTTGATTATGGCCGTGGCTTCGCCTCTGGGCGGCTTCAGGGTGCTCTGAAGCTGTAAAATGCCCTGGGAGGCTGCGGCAACTGCGGCATCCGGGTTGTTAACAAGCGCCTCGGCTTGTTCTCCGTTCAGCTCAGCCATGATGGCCTCTTGCTTGGCGAGGTTGCTCTTCAGGACGCGGAAAGGGTCGCCGAGCACGGAAGTCGCCAAGGCTTCCCCCGGGGTTTCCGGATCTCCAGCATTGGCCTCCCCTGCTCCCTCGCCGGCTGGTGCCTCGAAAGTGCTTGCCGGGCTGTCTGGCCCACGTAAGTAATCCGCCCGCAAGGACGGCAGTTCACGCGCCTGCTGCACCTCCTCTTCAGGGGCTTGGGCTTGGGCGGCGGACCAGCCCTGCCACAAGAAGAAACCTGCAGCAATCAGGAAGGCATTGCGGCGGACCTTATCAAGCATCCGGCTCGCCCTCCATTTCGTCATCCATAGGCCCGTCGCCGCCCATGCTCGGGTCACACAAGCCAAGCAGCATGCAGCGCAGAGTGAGCGTGCCTTCACTCACCGACAAGTCGATGTTCTCCAAGCGCGCCAATCGTGGACCGCTCTCCACCGCATCGATGAAGGCCCAAATCTCACGGTAAGTGCCGGTGATGGTGAGGCCAATGCTGATCTTCTTGAAGGAGTAAATGCCGTCGACATTGCCACCTTCTTGGCGCGAAAGGTCCGCACCAGAGTCGTTGACCAAGCCTTCGATATAAACGCCCCAATCGCTAAGCCCGCCTGGTGCGCGAAGGCGCTCCTCTACCAACGCCGCTTGGTCGCGCAGGACCATCACTTGGTCCGCGACCTCGGCGAGATGCTGTGCTTCCCGCAATGCCGTTTGCTTTGCATTGATCCGCGCCGTCAGTGGAATCTTAATGACGAGCATGCCCACGACCAAAAGAAGTGCGGCAATGGCTGCACGAAACTTCTCCGGATCTTCTTGCAGACCGGAGAGCTTCTTCTTCAGCTCAATGACATCTTCTTTGACACCCATGCTGTTATGGCGTGAGACGAATGGCGATGTTGGCTTGCCAGCCGCCATCCATTTCTAACTTGCTCAATTCCGGGTTAGGGATCTTGCGGAAATGGCGCTTAAAGAGTTCGTTCTCTCCAAGGGCCTTAATCAACTCAGCTACCTCCGGCACCTTGCTGCTTTCACTGGCAATCGGCACCTTCAAGTTGAGCTCGAAATAGCGAGAGGACTCATCGAACACCATGGGCGCAGCGACATCCCCTTCTTCGCCTTCTTTTGGCTCCTCGGGAACCTTGAATTCGTAGCGGCCATCAATCCGCACTACCGACATCGTCGACGGCAAGATGCGAGGCAGTTCTTTGATGATGTCCGACCAGTACACTCGCTCCATCAAGAAGCCTTCCGCCACACTGACGGTTTTGTACAGGTTGTCTAAGCCCTCTTCCATGGCGAAGGAATCGCCGTCGTAGAAATCTAGAGCGGCTTGGGCATCGGCAAATAGATTGTCCGCTTCATTCGCTAGGGCAGAACCGGCTTGCCACAAGTAACCACCCATACCCAAAATGACTGCACTCAGGCCAAGCATTTGCCGCACCGGAAACTTTGCTTTGCCATCGACCACTTCAGCGCTAGAAGTGTTATCCACATGAGTAAAGAAGTCCACGCCCTGGCGGCGACGGCGGAAACCATCAAAGGCAAGCGCCAAACAGAGGGTGGATTGCTCGTACGGAATATGAGTACGAACACCAGCGTCGATGCTGGTGACTTCGGAACACACCTTGGCAATGTCGGCGTGATCTTTGCCGACGTGGAACAAGATGCCGTCGGGCTGTCCCAGGCCAAGGCCCTCTTGCACCGCGGCCACCATGCCGTTGACCGCCGCAACGATGGGCCCCTGGGCCTGCCCGCTGTATTCGAAGATCTGCCGCGCGACCAATGTGCCATCCACGGCAAACATGACCAAGCCTTCACGCTGGCCTAAGAACACGCGAATCTCTGACGACCATTTCTTGGGCATCGGGTCTTGCTCCAAGGCCAACGCGTAAAGGGCATGTGACGTGCTGATGAATCGCACTTTGCCGCTATCGTAGTCCGCAAAGGCCGCGCTACTTTCTTGGAGCTCGCCCTTGGGAACGGCGATTGCCGTCTGGTGCGTTTTGGGAGAGAGGGCGGTGCGAACGGTTTCGGCAATCAGGCGACCGCCGTATTTGTTGCGCAGCTCATCAATCAGGCTGTCTGGAGCGTGGTCACCAGCAATGGCGATGGTGCGTTGCGTAGAGAAGAACTCGAGCAAGGGGTCTACCCCCACCACGACTTGTTCTCCCATGCGCCCATCTTCAATCGCGCTCTTGAGAAGACCTTCTAGTTCACTCTCCGCGAACACCGGCCCGGCACCGTGCAATGCCTTGACGGCATCACTACCTTTGCCTCCAGTCAAAATGGCCACGCGGTCCCGACATAGCAGGACGCCGGTGACTTTGTTCTTAGAGTCGGCCTTTTCGAAATTCAGCATGGTGAGATCGGGCGTGCACTCCCGACGGATGGGAAAGAGACTTCCCCACCTCTACATCGGCTAAGCCCTTTGCCAAGCTGTAGCCCCAAAACGAAGGAAAGGCCGTGACCCTCGCGGATCACGACCCAACCGTCCTGTAAGAGAACTCCCTAGTTGTTCGGTGCGAGAGCATCCGGGATGGAGCTCGCGCTGCGGTTGAAACCGTCCTGGTCGAACACCACGGTGTAGCGACCGTAGCCGGAGGAGGCGCCGTTACGGGTGAGCTTCATTTCCCACTTGGTCTCCCAGTCGGAGCTGGTTGGCGAGGAAGGAGTGAAGAACTCAGGGGCAGGAATGGAGATGTCGAGGTCCGAAACGGAGGTGGCGTAGATGCCTTTTTCCGCGTTGTAACGAGCCTGGGCGCTTTCCACTTGTGCCAGGTAAGAGAAGGATTCCGAAGCCTTTGTGCGCTCAACAGAGCTCATGAAGCGAGGCACCGCGAAGGTGGCCAACACGCCAAGAATGACAACGACGATGGTGAGTTCGACTAGCGAGAAGCCAGCCTGCTTTTTGTTTACGTTTGCTTTCATCTGAGGGGTAGATGGGTTATGGGTATGCGCTTAGGTTAGACCTCTTTCGAAGGCGGCCATCCGCGCGGTTAGGTTTCTATCGGTCTCTAATTCGCTGCCACTAGAGGCAATTCGAAAATTATCTGTTTAGACAGCGAAGCGGAAGAACTCCTGCTACAGAGCAGGGGCAAGTTCGCGCGGAACCGTACTTTTGCGCGTGTTGAAGCCATCCTGATCGAACACTACGGTGTAGCGTCCATAACCAGAAGAGGCACCATTACGCGTCAACTTCATTTCCCATTTGGTTTGCCAACTGGGACTGGTGAAGCGACCGACCGAGAAGAACTCGGGGCGATCAATATCGATGTCCAACTTACGCAGACGATTGGCGTACTTGCCATGTTCTGCGTTGTAACGAGCTTGGGCGCTCTCCACTTGGGTCATGTAAGAAAAGGCTTCCGAAGCTTTTGTCTTTTCCACCGAGCTCATGAAGCGCGGTACAGCAAACGTTGCCAGGACGCCAAGAATGACAACCACAATGGTCAACTCGACCAGCGAGAAGCCGGCCTTCTTTTGGGTAAGGTTCAATTTCATCTGAGGGGAGATGGGTTTGAGTTAAACGCAAATCGGAAGCCCTGAACCAGGGCTTCCGGCGTTAGCACCTCCTATCGGTGCTTCGAGACTTTCGGCTTAAAGTCAAATCAAAAAAGAAGCGCCGCAACCCGAAAGTTGCGGCGCTTGGAGGACCTTGGGCTAGGTCTTAGAGAGCAGGAGTGAGATCGCGAGAGATCGAGCTCTTACGGCTGTTGAAGCCATCCTGGTCAAAGACTACGGTGTAGCGGCCGAAACCAGAGGAGGCACCATTGCGAGTCAACTTCATTTCCCACTTGGTTTCCCAGTTAGAGCTGTATGGGCCGCTGATGGAGAAAAACTCAGGACTATTGAGCTCAATATCCAAGTCGCGGGTGCGGTTGGCATAGCGGCCGTTCTCAGCGTTGTAGCGAGCCTGGGCACTCTCGATTTGAGCCATGTAGGAGAAAGCTTCAGAAGCTTTCGTCTTCTCAACAGAGCTCATAAAACGAGGTACTGCGAAGGTCGCTAGGACGCCGAGAATGACGACCACGATGGTCAGTTCGACCAGCGAGAAGCCAGCCTTTTTGGAGTTAACGTTCAGTTTCATGGTGGGTTGTGAATCGGTTTGGGAGATGCCTTTGAGCTCTGTTCGATTCCTCCTCCATGTGGGGAGAAGCCAGGCTCGGCTGTACAGTTGTTTCGGTTAGTGTGCTTTTTGGGCTTTAGCCCTCTCTGGGATTTTTTACGAAACGAAGTACGGCCTGCAACGGATGATGTTGCAGGCCGTGATCGGTTTCAAATCGCCCTAGCGGGCGGTCCGAACTTAAGGAGCCAAGTCGGCCGAGATGGTCGACTTGCGGCTGTTGAAGCCGTCCTGGTCGAAGATTACGGTATAGCGGCCATAGCCAGAAGAAGCGCCCTGACGGGTGAGCTTCACCTCCCACTTGGTTTCCCAGTTGGAGCTGTACGGGCCAGCAACGCTGAAGAGCTCAGGCCGATCGATGTCAATGTCAACATCGGTCGTGCGTGTGGCGTAGCGGCCGTGCTCTGCGTTGTAGCGAGCTTGAGCACTCTCCACCTGGCTCAGGTAGGAGAAGGCTTCGGCGGCTTTGGTGCGCTCAACCGAAGACATGAAGCGGGGCACTGCAAATGTGGCAAGCACTCCCAAGATGACGACCACAATGGTCAATTCCACCAGCGAAAAGCCGGTCTTGTTGTTGTTTCTGAGGGTATTCATGATGGTAACCCCGTAGGTACGGGACCAATTTATCGGCCATCATGACATTGGCGCTTTAAGTACGCGCTGCGGCTCTTTCGGCGGAAAGGGCTTCCAAATGCTCCGCGGCATCTTCGGTTGGGTAGCAACCAGTGAAGCAGCCCGAGCAGAACTCCTGAATCTTCTCGTTGCCGGCTTTGCCGCCCTGAATCATCCGTTCTAGATCCAGGTACTCGAGGTAATCGGCGCCAATCTCTTCACGCACTTCATCAATCGAGCGGCCGCGAGCAACGAAGTCATTCTCGGTCGCCATGTCGATGCCATAAGGGCAAGGCGCGATGAGCGGCGGGGAGGTTGAGGCAAAGTAAACCTTGCGTGCGCCCGCGCGACGGGCAACTTCGATGATTTTGCGCGAAGTATTGCCACGCACCACGGAGTCGTCGACCAATAGCACGTCTTTGCCTTCGAACTCCAAAGGGATTGGGTTCAACTTGCGGCGAATCGAGCTTTGGCGCTCTTCTTGACTCGGCATGATGAAGGTGCGGCCGACATAACGATTCTTGGTGAAGCCTTCGCGATAGGGCAGGTCCATGGTTTGCGCCATACACAATGCGGCTTCACGAGCGGAATCGGGAATCGGAATGATTACATCGGGAGTCGGGGAACCATTGGCCAACCACTGCTCGGCCAAGGATTCGCCGAAGCGGCGACGACTCTTGTACACACTGACTTCGTCGAGGAAGGAGTCCGGACGCGCAAAGTACACCAACTCAAAGATGCATGGCGTGTGCTTATGCTCGACCACCTGCACGAACTTTGGCTCTTCGTCGCCAGGGCTGACGACCATCGCCTCGCCGTTGCGTAAGTCGCGATAGCGTTCAAAGCCAAGGACGTCGAAAGCGACCGATTCGGAAGCAATCGCCCATTCTGTGCCTTCTTCGGTTACGCGGCGGCCGACAATGCAAGGCTTGATTCCGGAAGGATCGCGGAAACCGAACATGACACCTTCGGACAACACACCGCAAACGGAGTACGCCCCTTTCGCACGCTTGAAGGCCGCGGCGACGGCGGCTTGAATGCGCTCCAACATCGGGTCGCTGCCAAGCGTGCGCTGCATGCCTTGGGCAAAGGCATAAAGGATCGCTTCGACATCGCAAGACGATTCTAAGCAGATGTTGTCTTGCGGAAACTGATTGGCCTTGAGATCCACCCAGTTGGTCAGGTTGCCGTTGTGGGCCATCCCGATACCAAAGGGGTAGTTGATGTAAAAGGGTTGTGCATCTTCTTCCGCACCGAGTCCTACGGTCGGGTAACGCACATGACCAATGGCCAAGTCGCCCTTCAGTCGCAGCATGTCGCGCGAACGGAAGATGTCGCGCACCATTCCATTTTGCTTACGCAAATGGAACATGCCGTCGAAGCTTAGGATGCCCGCGGCATCTTGGCCACGGTGTTGAAGGGCAATTAGCCCTTCGTAAAGCTCCGGCGCCACGTCGCGCCCAGGGAGACCTGCGATGCCAAGGAAGCCGCACATGAGCCCATATTCTACCCGTTCCTAGGGGTGGCGCTGAGGCGGTCGCGCCAAGAAAGAAGTTGGTCCAGAAGGTCGGCCTGTTCTACCGCTAAAGTGTCGGTCCAGGTCCGGCGCTGGTCACTGTGGGCATATAGTGGGTCGTAATAGCGTTCGAGCAGAACCGCGGTGACCTCGGCAGCGCGACCCTCGGCCAGCCACTCACCGAGGCGACCGGTCCAACTGGCACCAAGACGCTTCTCGAGGAAGGGCAGACGCGCGGCGATTTCCTCTACGGCGTGTGGAGTGGCGAGATAATCCTCCATCAAATTGCGCACTCGAGTCCCCTCTTGAGCTGTGAGCTGAAACTGCCACCCTTGGTCCATGGCTTGGAACAAAGCCTCGGGCAGGATGACGTCGCCCACCTTGCGACTTTCCCCCTCCACAAAGATCGGTCCGGGCCTCAACTGGTCGAGCCGGGCCACGAGGCGACTCTCAAAACTCGGCTGGCTGACCGGCTCACGGCCGACGGCGCCGAGAATGCTCGAACGATGTTGCGCCAGACTCTCCAGGCAAAGGGTGGATCCGGGTTCACGGACTTCAAGTTCGGCCAGGATTGCGGTCTTGCCCACGCCAGTCGGACCGCGCAGCATCATGAGGGTTTGGCCACGCTCCTCGAAATGCTCCTTCAGGCATTCCAAACGGGACAAAACCTGTCCGCGGTATCCCTTGTAGCCCCCTTCTAATAAGACCGCCGGGATTTCCAAACGCTGAAGCAGGGCGGACATCGAGCGGCTGCGCATGCCTCCGCGCCAGCAATACAAGAGAATAGCCTTGTCGTTGCCCTGTGCGGCGGTGGGCTCCAGCGTAACCGCCTCTTGGCCCTCGCGCAGCTCAGCAGCAAGTGCCTCAAACTGTGGGCGCCACCGCTCCTCCGCCACCGGCGCCCCGGCCAAATGCTCCAAGAGCTGCGGCAGGCGCTCCTCGACCAGAGCCAAGCCTCGCGTGTAGGCGGCGTCTGGCGACGCCTTGTGATAGAGAGTGCCGACAATCGCACGCTGCTCGTCATCGAACAGCGGCAGGTTGATTGCGCCGGGGGCATGGTCCTTGGCGAACTCGGCCGGACTACGCAAATCCACCCAGCGTAGTTCTGGGTGTTCGCCGAGGTCGGCGGCGGCAAGGCAGGGCAGGCGCATCTCCGGTGCAAATCGTATCCTGTGCCGCGTATGAGCGATGCACCCTCCCTTTCCTCATCCCGCCTCGAGCAGGTCATTCTCGACGGGATTGCCGAGACTCCCCTTCCCGGCTTGGCCAACCCTTTGTGGGAACAGGTCGAGGCCACCGGCACAACCTTGTGGCTGGACACCGGCGACATGGATCAGGCTGCGCGCTTGTGGAACCCTTCCTTCCAGGCGCTGACCACCAACAACTCGCTGCTGAATAACGAGATTCAAAAGGGTCTCTACGACAGTTGGATTCCTGCTGCAGCCGCCGCGGTGCAAGCCGATCAGCCTGGCATCAGCGAGCAAGACTTGGTGTTGGAAATTGCCTTCGCCCTGAACGCCCGCCACGGCTTGCGTTTGGTGCAACGCTTTGGCGCACGCGTTTCGGTCGAACTGCACACCGACTTGGCCCACGATGTCGAGCGTTCTATTTCATATGGCCGACGTTACGCCGCCTTGTGCCCGGACTTCATTGTCAAAGTGCCACTCACTCCTTCGGGTTTGGTTGCCGCGCGCCACCTAGAAGAAGAGGGCATCCCAGTGAACTTCACTTTGGGTTTCTCCGCGCGCCAAAACTACTTGATCGCCAGCACCGCGCGCACGCACTGGGTCAACGTCTTCCTTGGCCGCCTCAATGCTTACGCTGCCGGAAACAAATTGTGCGACGGCCGCTGGGTTGGCGAACGCGCGACCATGGCATCGCAAGCTGGGCTGCGCGAACTGCGTGATCGTTTGGGTGTACCCACGGCGCAAATTGCTGCGAGTATGCGCGGTGGCGATCAAGTCGAAACGCTTGCCGGTCTCGATGTCTACACCATGCCCGTTGCGGTGGCCCAGGCCTATCTCGATGCCGCTCCGCGCGCTGTTAAAGACTGCACTGGCGAAGACTATCAACCACAATGGGGTGAAGAGGTCGCCCTCAAACTCGAAGGCATGAACGACCTTTGGGAGTTGAGCGATTCCTTCCGCGCTGCCGTAGATCCACTGGCGCAACTTCCATTGGCGGAACTTACGCCAGAGAAGATTGAGAACGCCTTGCATGACGGTGGTGTTGGTGGCTTGTTCCCACGCCTTAGCGAAGAAGAAATCGCTGCGATTAAAGCCGATGGCAAAGCCCCCGTGCGCGAGCGCTGGATTGCAGACATTGCTTCGGGCCGTTGCGGCCTCGATGGCCTGTTCACCCTCGCCGGCCTTTACGCCTTCGCCGCCGACCAAGCGGCCTTGGACGCGCGCATTCGTAGCCAACTGAGCTAAGCAACATGAACCGCATCATCGAATGTGTCCCTAACTTCAGTGAAGGCAGGGATCGGGCGGTCATCGACCGGATTTGTGCCGCGATGGAAGCCATTGAGGGCGTGAGTGTTCTCGACGTCGACCCGGGCGCGGCGACCAATCGCACGGTGGTGACGATTGCCGGTGAACCCGAAGCGGTTTTAGATGCCGCGTTGGCTGGCGCCAAAGTCGCTGCCGAGTTGATTGACATGCGCCAGCACTCAGGGGAACACCCGCGCTTTGGCGCCATGGATGTTTGCCCCTTGGTTCCCATCGCTGGTGTGACCATGGAGGAAACCGTGGAGTATGCGCGCACTTTGGCCGCGCGCTTGGCCGAGGAAGTTGGCCTCACCATTTACTGCTATGAGCATGCTGCGTTGATCGAAGAGCGCCGCAACTTGGCCGTGGTTCGCGCCGGCGAATACGAAGGCTTAGAAGCGCGTTTGCAAGATGCGCGTTGGAAGCCAGACTTCGGCCCTAGCACTTTCCAGGCGCAAACTGGCGCCACTGCCGTCAGCGCACGCGATTTCTTGGTCGCCTACAACATCAACCTCAATACTACGAGCACGCGTCGCGCCAACGCGATTGCTTTCGATGTGCGTGAGAAAGGGCGCGTCAAGCGGGCGCCAGATCCACTCACCGGCGAGATCGTGAAGGACTCCGAAGGCAACCCGGTCTGGGAGCCCGGAACCCTCAAGGCAGTGAAAGGCATCGGTTGGTTCATTGAAGAGTTTGGCGTTTGCCAGGTTTCCATGAACCTCAATGACATCGGCATGACGCCGGTGCACACTGCCTTCGATGAGGTGGTGCGCGCTTCCGCTGCGCGCGGCATTCGCGTGACGGGCTCGGAGCTCGTCGGCCTGATTCCGCTGCGCGCCATGCTCGACGCGGGTCGTCATTACCTGCGCTTGCAGCAACGCTCGACCGGCGTTTCCGATGCCGAGTTGATCAAGATCGCGGTCAAGTCCCTGGGCTTAGATGAACTCTATCCCTTCAAGCCGGAAGAGAAAATCATTGAGTACGTGCTCGCCGCGCAAGATTCGCGCAAGCGCTTAGTTGATCTCAGTGTGCGCAGTTTCGTCGAAGAAACCGCCAGCGAAAGCCCTGCCCCTGGTGGTGGTTCGGTGTCGGCCAATGTCGGCGCCCTGGGTGCCGCTTTGGGAACCATGGTCGCAAACCTCAGTGCACATAAGCGTGGTTGGGATCACCGCTGGGAAGAATTTTCCGACTGGGCCGAGAAGGGCAAGGCATGCCACGACGAGTTGCTGCAACTCATCGACCGCGACACCGATGCCTTCACCGCCATCATGAACGCCTGGCGTTTGCCCGACGGCAGCGATGCCGAAAAGGCCGCCAAAGAAGAGGCCGTGCAGGCCGCCGTTCATGGCGCCATCCAAGTGCCTCTGCGCATCATGGAGGTCGCGCTGGAAAGCATGGAGGTCGCCGAGGCCATGGCCAAAGATGGCATGAAGGCCTCGCTTTCCGATGCCGCCGTAGGCGCCTTGTGCGCCCGCACCGCCGTGCTCGGCGCCGGATTCAACGTGCGCATCAACGTCGGCGACTTGAGTGACCAAACCGCTAAAGAGAGCTATATCCAACAGGCAGCCACAATCGCCACTGCCGCCGAAGAGCGCGAGGCCAAGATCCGCGCGCTCGTCGAGGAGAGCCTTAGCTGAACCAACATCGTCACGAAGAATGGGCGAATACCGCCACTCACGCCGTCGGCCTCGCCGGCAGTGTGATTGCCGCGCCATTCTTGGTCAGCAAAGCCCTCCACAGTGGCGATCAGGGTGCGCTACTCGGAGCCTTATTGTTCGGACTCTCTTTGGTCCTGCTGTACGGCGCTTCGGCGATTTATCACTTTGTCGAACACCCCAAGCACAAATCTTGGATGCAGTTCGTCGACCATGCCTGCATCTTCTTATTGATTGCCGGTAGCTATACGCCTTTTGCTTTGGTCACACTGCCCGCGCCATGGAGCCATGGCTTTTTGATTGCTGCGTGGTCACTGGCCGTTGCTGGCATCGCCTTCAAAGTCTTCTTCACCGGACGCTACCCCATCGTGTCCAATCTGCTCTACCTCGGCATGGGTTGGATGGCCGTAATTGGATGGGAGCCCCTGAGCAGCAATCTTGCCGCAGAGGGGCTCTCCCTGGTGGTCGCCGGTGGTGCGGCCTACACGCTAGGTATCGCATTCTTTATCTTCGATACCAAGGTCAAATTCTTCCACGCGATTTGGCACCTCTTTGTGCTCGCCGGAAGTGCGCTGCACTTTCTGGCGATTTACCAATACGTGTTGCCGACCGCGATTTAAGTCGGGTCGAGTAGCTCGTTGACCTTGTCCAGCATCTCGCGCGGCGAGAACGGCTTCATAAAGATGGCATCGGCACCAAAGGTCTTCGCCATCCGCAGATAGTTCTCTGTTCGATCCTTACCGCCACCAGACATGGCGATGAGGTGCAAGCTGGGGTGCTTTTGCTTCGCCTGCATGATGCTTTCGAGGCCTTCCTGGTTCGGCATCACGATATCTGTCACCATCAAATCGAAGGCGCCAGCGTCGAGGATGCGACAGGCTTCTAAGCCATCTTTGGCGAGTTGGACCTCATGCCCCACCATCTGCAGTAGTTTCTGCAGGGTGACGCGGATCTCGGAATCATCGTCTGCGATCAGAATTTTGCCCATGACACGTCTTTATCGGCACCTCCCGGCATCCGCTGTAGTTTTCTCCGGCTTTCAGGCCCTATAGGGAGAGGCGCGAGAAAGCCGATAGGACTACGAGGCCGCCTGGATTGCAGGCTGCTCTCGATTCCTCCATGGCCACGGACGAAGACACACCCGCGAAGACAGCTGAACCAGATTTGGTGGCAGATAGCCCCGAATTTGAGCAGATGTTCGAGCAAGAAGGCAAGGAGCTCCTGCTGGAGCGCCTGCGCCTTGGCCTATTAGTAGGAGTTTTCTTATACATTGGCTTCGTCCTGCTCGATGTGGTCGCGGCAGGCGAGGATTGGTGGAAGTTTCTTCAGGTCCGCCTGATTGCTTCGATTTGCCCGCTGGCGACGATTCCGCTCTCGCGCACCGCCTTTGGCAAGAGGCACATCCGTGGCCTCTCGCAGGTGATCATGTTCATCGGCGCCGCGAGCATGATTTGGATGACCACCCAGCTGGGCGGATTCCAAAGCGATTATTACATCGGCACTATGCTGGCGATGTTCCTGGTCGGCCTGTTCTTCCCCTGGGGAATGAAGCGCACCGCCGGGTACTGTGGGGCCATCATGGCGACCTATGTCGCGGCGAACTGGAATGTGGAGATTCGACCAGATGTCGCTCCCACACTCAAAGACTCCATCTTGCCGATCAGCTTCCTGATGGGAACCAGTGTGCTCACCGTTTGGGCCTCTGGTGCGATCGAAGCCTCGCGCCGCAATGGTCTGCGTATGCGCATGCAGCTGGAAGTGGCAAACGAGAGTCTAAAGGAACTCGATAAAGCGAAGACTGGTTTCTTTGCGAATGTCAGTCACGAACTACGCACACCCTTGATGCTGATTCTCGGCCCGCTCGAGAATTTGATGCGCGGCGAAGGCGGCGACCCCGCTCCTCTGCTGCAGGCGATGAACGCCAACGCGCACCGCTTGTTGCGTCAGGTCAATATGATCTTGAACTTCAGCAAGCTCGAGGCGGGTCGCCAGGAATGTAACCGCGAGTTAGGCCATGTCGGCAATGTGCTGAATCAATTGGTAACCGGCGCGACACCTTATGCGCAGCAACGCCAGATTAATCTAGAAGGCATTGGTTTCGACGATCTCCCGGAAACGGCGATTGATCCTGAACAAATCGAAACCGCCGCGGCGAACCTGCTGAGTAACGCGATGAAGTTCACGCCGGATGGCGGCCGCGTCACCATTCGCTCTGGCCACGATGACAAAGTCATCTGGTTCGAAGTGGAAGATACCGGTTGCGGTATTCCGGATGACCAACAGGCCAAGGTCTTCGAGCGCTTCCACCAAGTCGATGGCGGCAAGACCGGCAAGATTCAAGGTACCGGCCTCGGCTTGGCTCTTTCCAAGGAGCTGGTCGGTCTGCATGGCGGCCAAATGACCGTGTCGTCGGTCTTTGGCGAAGGCACCACCTTCCGCGTCGAGATTCCGACTTTGGAACACTCCAACTGGGAAGGTTCCGCCGCGCAGAATCCAGACACCGAGAAGAAGGAAGTGCAAACCGTCGCGCGTGCCAACAGCGATGCCACCAAGTTTGCCGATCTCGCTACGCCTGGCTTGGAGCAAACCGGCACCATGCACACGGCGGACAAAGATGCGCCGTTGCTCTTGGTGGTCGAAGACAACCCCGATATGCGCGCCTTCATCTCGCAGTCTTTGGCGCGCCGCTATCGCGTCGCCACGGCCGAGAACGGACAAGTTGGTTTGGAAACTGCTCGCCGCGTGCGCCCGGACATGATTGTGTCCGATGTGCAAATGCCGATTATGGATGGTTTCGAAATGGTCGGCGAGTTGCGTAAAGATAAGAGCTTCGACAAGACGCCGATCATCATGCTGACGGCAAAGACTGGTTCGGAAGCTGTCGTGAAAGGCTTGGCATTGGGCGCAGTCGACTATGTCAACAAGCCATTCAAGATGGTCGAGATTGAAGCGCGGATTGAAGCACAACTGCGGGCGCGTGCTGTCGAGCGAACCTTGGATGAACGCGATTCGCGCTTGATTGCTGTGGGCCAAATGACCGGCACCATTGCGCACGATATGCGCGGACCTCTGACCGCCATCTTCAATCGCATTGAACTCTTGCGCATGATGGCCGAAATGGCCGGCAGCCTAGATTCCATGGACGATGACCTGACCAAGGTCGAAAGCACGGTCAAGCGCATCAACAATATGATTCAGGAGTTGCTCGAGTTTGTGCGCGGCAACAACGTCACCTTGGACCTACGCCCGACCGTGGTGCACGACTTCCTCGACGAACTCAGCGAGGATATTCAACCTGCATTAGCCTCGATGCAAATCGAGTATCACCGCAGCTTTGATGGCGACGTCAGCGTGTCCCTGCCGATGGACCGCGACCGTATCGCTCGCGTGATCGAAAACCTAGTCAACAACTCTCGCGATGCCATCGCCAATGTCGATGAGCGCACCAGCGGCAATATCTGGTTAAGCACGCGCATTGAAGACGAGCATGCCGTCATCCGCATTGCCGATGATGGCCCCGGTATCCCCGACGAAGCGGCGAAGAAACTATTCCAGCCCTTTGCCACCGCAGGCAAAGCCAACGGCACCGGACTGGGCTTATCCATCGTGCGCAACATCGTGACCGCACACGGCGGCAAGATCGACGTCGACTTTGATCCCGCCGAAGGCGGCGCAGCCTTCACCATCACCTTGCCGCTGCGCAAGAAGGATGACGACTCAAGCGAGGAGGGCGAAGCCGTCGCTCCTCCCCCCGGGGGTGAAGAAGCCTCCAAAGACGCCGCGGCTTAGTCCGACGCAATCCTCGCTTCGGTTGACCTCACGGTCTTGTAAGATTTCGAAGAAGGCGACGCCCCTTTCTAGGGCGTAATCGCCAGAGGCAAAGGGACAGATACCATTCTCACCGATTGGGCGCTGCGATCAATCGTGATTGCGGAAAACCAACGTGAGGTATGCCATACCGCCGAAGGAGAATTTGTCGGGACAGTAAATGTCGCGATGGCGTCCCCCTGAGCATCCAACATGCCAATGCCACCATTGAGCGCCGGTGGATGTACGCCGCGGATGGTCCGCCAAAACACATCGTCCGCATCTAAGGGAATCTCGGCCCCAGGCAATTCAGTGACGCCTGGACCAAGAGTGGATATCAATATTTGGTACTGCTGATTTGCCTCCTCAGGTGGAAAATCCAATTCCAAGGTCATGACTCCACCAGACGAGCCAGAGATTTCTGAAGCGTCGGCGTGAAGGAGAGCGTCAAAGGAGTAAATGAAGGCTCCGCCGTTATTAGATCCCCCAACACGAATCCCAAATGCCCCACAAAGCCATTCTTCTACGCCATTTCCGGTGACATCTCCGATCATGGCAATGTCATTCCCCAACCTTGCCTCGGCACTTGGGCCGTCCCAGGTTTGGATGAGGTCCTGAGACGCACCTGAATAAAGGTGCACAGAGCCTGCCGATGTCATTCCATCAGGATTCGAAGAAATTTGGCCAACCAGCAAATCCATTCTTCCATCTTGATTGAGGTCCGGAGTGATGACCACGGTCCAGCCAAAGTAATCACCTTGTTCCGTTCCTGGGATTCGCCCCAATAAGGAATGGTCTAAACCTGAGTAAAGGAAGACTTCGCCAACAACCGTTCCGTACCAACCAGGAGCGCCAATCGCAAGATCGCTGATGCCATCGCCATTCAAGTCTCCTGCGGTGGAAATGGATCCTCCAAAGTATCCGCGCCTGCTTGGCCCCAGCAGTCGGAACAACGGATTCCCCGTTGCGCCAGAAAACCCGCAAATCTCACCCGTCTTCACTGGCCCACCCTGTGGCCAAGGATCAGAACTGGGTGCGCCAACGAGGAAGTCTTTCACGCCATCTCCATCTTGGTCTTCTATAGCTGACATAGCTATTCCGAACCAATCAAAATCGGTCCGACCAGCGACGCGATAAATAAGCGTACCTGTTTTCCCTGAATAAAGAGAAACTGTTCCTATGGCACCACCACCAGGCCCATCGCCGGGAGCGGCAACGAGGAAATCATCGTACCCATCATGGTTCACGTCATCTAATGCAGAAACGGTCGTGCCAAAGTGTTCCGACGTCGTCCCATCAGTTATTTGATAGAGAAGAGAACCATCGATGCCAGAGAAAGCAAGTGCGGAAAGCCCGTTGGTGCCTTCCGTGCCAACCAAAATGTCACCAACGCCATCGCCATCTAGGTCTCCAGCGGGCGCAACATCATGGCCAAAGCGTTGCCCACTGTTAGTGGCATAAAGAATGTAACGCGGAGCAAAGGTGTCGCCAGAATAAACATAAACTGCACCTGGATTCGAGTGATACCCAGGGGCGTCCTCCCCGGGCACGCCAATTGCAAATTCAGAAATTCCGTCGCCGTCAAAATCGTCAAGCTTGGCAACGGACCTTCCCAGTCCAACTCCATTGGAGCCAAGATACTCATGGAGAATTGGGTAGTGCCCCCCGCCTTGCGCTGAGAGGGATAGAGAAAGAATGATTTCAATCACATAGACATGATAGCCAGGAAATCAGGCTAAGGACCAAAAATGTTCAAGGCGCTCCTCCGCTATGGGGCGAAGATACCCCCGAAGACGCCGCTGCCTAAGACCCTTTTACCTGAGCAGCAAGTTCATCAAACCCGCCAGGGTTCTGTTCCCGGAACTCCTTCACTTGCTCAAGAACCGTAGGGAAGAAAGCCACCATATCCGAACGCTTGACGCCGAATCTATGGGCCAGCCGATGCTTCATCCGAAGAAGGCGATCTCCTGGAACACTCCATGGTGCCCAGCAATCAATAATCAGATTGGTTCGGGGATGATCACCTTCGTTTTTGACCTCGTGCAATTGCAGGTCATCGAAAGCAAAAACATTCCCCCGTTTTAAAGTAGGTTTTCTTGCCATTCACTTTGATCCAATTACCCTCCTGCACATCAGGGCCAAGGTGGACTCGGCAGATTCCCGCCGTGGCACCGCGATGGGGCGTCAAATGCGAACCGGGGTCAATCGTTTGAATCAGTAATGAGCGTAGGTTTGGCACCCTACGAGCGATACCCATAATGGTCGGACACAACTCCTCTACCGGAGAAAACCTACCGTGACATGCCAGCATGATGACATGCATAAAATCACGATTTGGCTGAGGCCAGGGCAACATGAACTCTGGTGGCAGGCTGCGCCATTCCTGAACAATAGAATCCGTCTTACCCTCAAGTTCTTTGAGCCAGGGAATGGTTTCTAGATAAAATTCCATCTGAGTGAGGGTTTGATTCTAAATGGATGTCAGAACATCCTTGAATCAGCCTATCATAAATCTCGTTTTGTGATTGATTACATCGCAACAGCAGCCCATGCCAGAGGCTAGCTCTGGTTAGGGCAAAGATGGGCTAGGGCTAAACCTGACGCGCATCCAGGAACAAGCAGTTCCCGGTGGCATCTTTTTGTACGGCGACTTCGGGGGCGGTGCCGCGGATGCCGTCGACCAAGCCAAACATGTCGGGTTCGGTGCGGTAGATCAGGTGCCACGCGGTGGCGAATTCCATGATCCAGGTGCTGTCCGGCACGCGCACCAGGTTGCCGATGAACAAGCGGCCGCCCGGGTTGAGCAGGGAGTACAAACGCTTGACCGTATGTTGCGCTAGCGGCTGCAGCAGGTAATCAAACAAGCCCATCGAGTAGACCAAGTCCACACCTTGCAGAACCTCTTCTACCAAGCGACGCTCACCTCCCGGCTTGGGCTTGAGAATCTGGCGCAGCGAAAAGTGCAGGCAGTGGAATTCAATCGGGGCGTCGTCGCCACGCTCGCCGCGCACACGGTTCAACTCTTGCAAGCCACAACGCAGGGCGTCTTCGTCTTGGTCGACGAGCAGGATTTCCACCTTGTGTTTGAACTCGGGCGTGTCCCGAATCAAGCGACGCAGCTCCACCGCAGGACCAGCGGCTAGAGAAAGAATGCGCACCGGGCGGTCGAGCTGAATGGTTTCTGCAGCAGCGCGGTAGGCGACTTCGGCGCGTGCCTTAATCGTGCGCCCAAGAGAGTTGTGCTGCGCAATGTAATGCAAGAACCGTTGGTACAGCGTGTCGCCTTCGAGAATGTCGGTCTGCGCCAACTCCATCATGCGGAAGTCGCCGGCGTAACCCTGCGGCTTGTGATAGGCACGCCACAGAATTTCGCACTTGGAGAACTCTTGCATGATGATGCCCTGTGCATACAACAATCCCAGTTCGACCTGGCGTTCGTTGAAGGTATCGGTTTGCGCATCGAGCTCTTCGGTCACGCGCCGGAACTCAGGTTCCCAGCGCTCGTACAAAGCTTCACACAAACGCCATGCGCGCGCGGGCAATTTCCAACTGCCGGTTTGATCTGCCTTCTCCTGCGCATCCAAGATGTTCTTGGCTTCGAGCAAAAGCTGCTGCAAGTTCATGACCTTGGCGCGCCAATCGGCGGGCAGTTGCTTGGCGAAATCATCGAGGCGCTCCAGGGCGTGGCCCAAGCGTTGCTCGACAAAGTCATCGCGGAAGCGCAGCTCAGTGATGTCGAGCGGCGGGCCCAAAAAGCGCACACCAAAACGCAGCTGCTTGCCATCTTGTGGATAGATGACCTCGGCGCGGCCTTGCCAAACCAGGCGGCCGCGGTGTTCAAAGCGTAGGTCCTCGACTTCGCTCTCGTTCTCCAAGGCGAGAGGCTCCTCGCTCATCAGGCCTAAGCCAGTGGTCGAGACATCGACCACGTGCACGTTCCGATACTCCTTCCCACGGAATCGGAAGCGACACGACGAATCAAATTCCAGGCTCGAAACCTGGAGCCGCTCTGGCCGATAGCGGTAGTAGTGCGCGGCACCCTCGAGATCGGCGTGTACAGCACCGTTATGGTCATCATTCTCGGGCTCACGCTCTGGTTGAGCCTCAGGTGCTGGCTGAGGGGTCGACTCTGCGTCGTGCGGATCTTGGCGGTCGGTCATGGTGAGGGAGCGTGCGGGAAGAACACGCGCGGCACTTTGGCTTTGAGGGGAGAGGCAAAGCGACCGGCTGTTTCCATCGGCCGCTTCCGCAGGAGGTTTTCCTGTTTGAACAAAAGATACTGCGGAAGCGCAAAATTCCCGGCAAACACAACCACTAGATGTTGTTTCGCCTTGCGCACAAACGCCACAAGAGCCTTTGCGATGCCCTAGACCCGCCCTTAGTGCCGGCCGTCGCGACCGCCTTCCGGTGGCGGTCCATCTGGGCGCGGACCGCGACCTCGGCCTGGGCGACGCTCGCCATCGGGGCCACCAGGTGGGTGCGGTGGACGGCCTTCACCGTCGCGCGGTGGACGACCTTCGCCTTTGTGGTGGCGGCCGCCTTTGCCGTGGCGCCAACCCATGGCGCTACCGACTTCGCGGAAGAACTCGGGAGCCGGGAGGCTCAGCAAGTTCAGGCGCTGTTGTTCATCAATGCCGGAGCCTTCCCATAAACCGTTTTCAGTGGCCTGTTCCATGAACTGCCATTTGCGAATCTCACCGAGCACCGCCATGGATTCTTCCACGCCAGCATTGGCTAGCCAAGTGGCTGTTCGTTCCCCAAGCCAACCGTCATCGACGGCCTTTTGGATCTCTAGACGAATCTGCTCTCCGCGTTCCTTGGTTAAGAAGCGGCGCGACTCGCGAAAGCGCTCGTGCAAGTCTGGATTGTGGCCCAACTCTTCAGCGCCAGGAAAGCGCGTGCGCAACTCTTCGCCTTGGGCTTCCATGCGAGCGCGCAATCGCTCGTCGAGAAAACGCCGTTGCTCGCGCTTGCCTAAGGCGTCGTAAGCGGCACGCTCTTCTTCGCTGAGATTTTTCAGGATCAGCTTGCGCTCTTGCTTCACTAAATCCCGGCGACGCTCCATTTCCGCGCGCGCCTCAGCGGGCATGTTGCGGTAAGCCTCCATGCGCTTGCGCATTTTTTCGCGTTGTTCAGGCGTTTGCTCGTCCCACCATTTCTTGGGGTCGGCCGGTGCCGCCTCGGCCCGCGGAGTGGCTTCTTGTTGCTGCACCACCTCTTTCGACTCACTCATTACTGGCGGCTGTTCCTGTTGAGGAAGCAGAGCACAGTGAAGCAAGCAAGTGGCGAGGAGCAACATGTTTAATCCTCTTCGCTGGCGTCCTCGAGTGGGACATCGAGCATGAAGGTGCCCGCTGACTCATCTTGGAAGACGAGTTCCAGTTCGGCATCGGACAGAAGCTCGAAGTCTTCGAGCAGTTCACGATGGTTGTAGAGCTCGGTGACATCGAGCTCTGCAGTTTCGCCGCCGACATTTCCGTTGGTTGGCGTGCGCATGGGATCGGCGCCATGGCCCATCCAGAATCCGACTGCGAGTAACAGCGCAGCAGCTGCGGCGAAGGAAGCCAAACGCAACAAGTGGCCACGCGCTTTCGGCGGTGCCTGCTCCTCGGCGACGGCATCCACCACCCGCTCGGCAAAACCCTCAGGGACGGGGGCGCCGGGGTGCTGATCGAGTACGTCGTCGAGCCATTCAGTCATTTTCGGCCTCATGATAAGGCTGGAGGAGCTCCCGCAGGCGAGTGCGGGCACGGTGGAGGAGAGATTTGACGGCCTTCTCGCTGGTGCCGAGCACCTGCGCGACCTCAGCCAGGCTAAGACCGTCGTAATGTTGAAACACCAGCGCGGCGCGTTGGTTCTCCGGAAGTTGGCCCAAAGCTCTCTCAATGATGTCGGCCCAATTGCTGCCGTCGGCCACGGCCTCCGGAGCGGCACCATCCAGGTCTTCTGGCTCCAAAACCGCCCCATCGGCGGTCTGCGGCATAGAAGACAAGGGCTTTCTCTTGTTTCCTCGCAGCTGGTTCAGCGCCAGATTGTAGGTAATGCGGTAGAGAAAGGTCGTGAACCGGCCTCGTGGTTGATAGCCCTCTCGGTTGCGCCAAACCCGTAAAAAGGCCTCTTGGGCGAGGTCCTCAATCGGCTGGTGCGGCCCCAAAACTCGTCGCAACATGCTGAAGGCGGCTGACTGGTACTCCTCGACCAACTCGGCAAAGGCCTCTTCACGGCCCCGTTGCAGCTCCAACATCAGCTGAACGCCAAGGTCTTGCTCCGGAGGTTCGGCCGCCTCAGTCACTCGGCCCATCCACGCAAAGTCCAGCCCGTGGGCCACCAACGAGCGGCGACTGTGCCGACGATGAGGTCGTCGGACACGGCTCCATAATGGCGAGAGTCGCGGCTGGCTGCAGGGTGATCACCAAGAAGAAAGTACTGGCCGTCCGCGAGCTGTAACCCCATGCCGGTGGCGAAGGTTCCGCCGCTTTGGCGCAGAACATCGCGGCCGAGACGAATGCGCCCGATCTCGACCATGCCACGGCCGCCGATGCCAGCGTGTTCGACTTGCGGGAAGTCGGCAGGGACTTCGGTCAGGCTGATCGGTTTGACCGGATCGAAGGGCAGGTGATCGAGAAAGACCTCGCCGTTGAGCACTACGGTTAGGCCCTGGTTGGCAATGGTGAAGAAGGCGGTGCCGTTGCGGTGCACGGCGATGTCTGGTGCGCCCTCTTCATGCATGAGCTCGCGCTGCAGCAGCAACTCTTGTTCGGTGCCCGCGCCATCTTGGCGATAGACCATGAGTTCGTGGCCGCCGCCAACCAAAGATGCGGTGAAAGTCGATTGCCCTTTGCGCAGAATCAACTCCAAGGAAGAATCCGCCGAGTTGAGCTGGTACTCGACCTCAATGCCCAAATCGCTGGCCGGTTCCACCGCGCTGCGCAAATCTCCGCGCAAGAGATAACCACCGTTCGGAGGCGTGGATAAAAAGGCGCGGCCGTTTCCATTGAGCGACCATCCTTCTGCAGTGACTTCCATGGCGTCGCCCTCGAAGTGCATGCGATCGGCGGCGGCGGCGCCAACTTCATCGAGCAAGGGCACAAGATCGGTCACCGAGTGCAGCGGGCGTTGGTAGACCTTGCCGTCGAGCAGGACATCACCGCCAAGAAGTTGCACGCGATCACCAGGCATGCCGACCACGCGCTTTACGCCAAGCTTGCCACTATCCGGTTCGTGAAAGATGACGAGTTCATCACGCTCGGGCAGCTCGCGCCGAATGCGCAACCAATCACCTACGACCAAACTCGGTTCCATCGATTCGCCAACCACGCGGTAAGGGCGGAAAGCCCAATACACGGCCAAGCAAACAGCTAGCCCAAGGCTTAGCAGAAGCAGAGAATTGCGGCGGCGGCGAGTCACGGCATCGGGGGGAGCGATGGCACCCTATGCAGCTTAAGGAAGCAAGATGAGACTTGCGATACCCAAAAACAGCGCCGTGCCGGATAAATCGCTGATGGCCATCATGACCGGGCCAGAAACCAGCGCAGGGTCGAGGCCGACGGCGTCAGAGCCCATGGCAATGCTACTTGCCGTGATTGCGGTCCATCCTGCGGCGAGCATGAGGGCCAAACCCATGCTAAGGCCGACGGCGAGATCGCCGGTGAATAGGGCCATGGCCGGGCCTGCGACCAGAGCGCTTAGCAAACCAAGCAACATGCCCACTTTGACTTCACCCATAAATACGCCCATGCGTCGGCCGTGGACGATTTGTCCAACTGCAAAACCACGCACCAACACGGCCGAGGTCTGCATGCCGACTGTACCGGCAATACCCAAAGCCAGTGGTACATAACTCACGATCAAACTGATGACCGCTGAGGATTCGGTCACAGTGGGGCTATTGGCATCGGGCAAACCGAAGGCCGCAATCACGCTTGAAATTGCCAAGCCAGCAATGGTGGGCATGAGCAACATCGGGGCACGGTGACCTACCTTGGTCAGCAAAGGCTCGCCTGCTTCCGACGCCGCCGAAGCACCAGCCAAGAGCAGCGCATCTTCGGAACCTTCGTCTTCCATGACTTCGAGCGCGTCATCGGCGGTGACAATACCGACAATGATGCCGCGCGGGTCGAGCACCGGAATCATGGATAGGTTGTAGTGCAACAGGCGGTGGGCGACGTCTTCTTTATCTTCATCGACCTTGGCCGAAATCACGTCGGGAATCATGATCTCCACCACCGAATCGTGAATGCTCGCTTCGAGCAATTCGCGAGTCGAGATCACACCCTTCAAACGGCCAAGGTCATCAATCACGAAAATCACGTGAATCGATTCCGCCATGCCTTCGTCGCGTTTGATGCGCTTCAGGATGTCACCGACATTCTCTTCCGGCTCTGCGGTGAGGAACTCGGTGGTCATCAGACCACCAGCACTGTGCGGCGGGTACTCCGAAAGGTGACGAATGTCTGCCGCATCTTCGGGCTTGATGAAGCACATGGCCTCTAGCCGTTGTTGTTCGGGCAAGTGCTCGAGAATATCGGTGGCGTCGTCTGCGGAAAGCTCATTCAAGAGCGAACCGATTTGCTCCGGCTCCATTTCGCTGAGCAAGATGGCTTGGAGCTTCTCTTCGGCTTCGGCCAGGACTTCGGCCGCCGATTCGATCGGCATCTCCCGAAACAGGCGATGCGCGGATTCGGGCTCGAGGTCGAGCCACATGACATCGGCGATGTCGGCAGCATGGTGCACTGACGCAGGTTCGTAAGCGCTACCCACCGGCAACAGCAAGTGAGCTTGCAATGCCTCAAACACCTGGTGGCGTTTTTCGCGGCGACGGGCGCGGGCCATAGCCACTATCATAGGCGGCATGGTGCTCTCCCGCAGCAAAGCCAGTCTGCAAAGACGCTTGGCGCGTTTTTACCGACGCAATGCCTATACGCGGGAGCCTAAAGCGGAGCGCCTAGAAGAGGGCCATCGTTCCTACCGTAAGGGCTGGGAGGTGCGCTTTGTGTTGCGTGACTTAGACGAAGTCACCATCGTCGAGGGGCTGTTGCGCCAGCTCGGATTTAATCCGGGCAAGCCTTTTGCCAAGCATCGGCGTTGGGTCGTGCCGGTTTATGGCGAAGATGTGGTGAAATCTTTACGCCAATGGGAAGCAAAGATTGGCGAGGACGGGTAGCACGAGCGGCAGGAGTCTGCCATCATCGTAGGTAGGACCTCCGATTTGGAAAGCACCTCTCCCCTTGATGGCCTTCTCGATGTTTGCGACCAGCTGCGCGCACTGCAGGATCATGTGTCCCGTGGTGGTGTGCCTTCGCACGAGCTCAGTGAACGCACCTTGGCCCAGGCGGCCACAGCGCAGGAAAGCGTGCTGCCGACACTTCCCGGAGTCCAAGCCGATCCACGTGGTGCGGTCTTGCGTGGCCCAGAGTTACTGGCCCTAGCTTTGTTATTTCACCGCCGTATCACTTTGGCCCGGGAAGGCATTAGCGGCGATGAGTTGATTGGTTTGCTGACTCGCGCCGGCGTGCCGCGCACCGAGGCCATGCAAATGCTCACGCGTTCTGGTGTGTTGCGTCTCGGAGATTGGGTCGAGACTTGCCGCGACAGCGAAAGCTTTGATCCGCTCGACACTCTCTTTACTTGTAGTCGTGAAGCCTTGGAGTTGTTCTTGCCTTTGAATGGGACGGGAGAAGAGTCCTTGAGCGCAGATGACACCGACGACCAAAGCGAAGAGCGCGAAGCTCTTGCCGCACAGCCCTTTGCCACCGAGGAAGATTATCTTTGGTCCATGTTCTCTTGGCGCCGCGCTTGTCAGCGCCGAGCCGAAGCCTTGTTCGAGGTCGACCTCACCACCTCACGTTTGTCGCCGCGTCTGCAGAAGTTACGGGAGCGCGCGCACCGTCGTTACGTCATGTTGCGCCGGCGCTTGCGCCGCACTCCCGAATCGCGAGACTTTGGCCTGGTGGCCCTGGCGCGCGAATATCGTTTGGGCGCCGACCACTTGTTGATTGTGTCGCACTTGCTGTTCGCGGAAATCTTAGATGGCGAGTTCATGATGCCGCCGATGGATTGCTTGCGCTTAGCCGCCGGTCAACGCGATCACCTGTTCCATCAACGCCGTTTGCTGCAGCCGAATAGCTTGTTGCGCCGCGAAGGGATTGTCGTGACCGAAGGAGAAGAGAACCAAAAGCTCATGGGCACGCCGCTTTCGCTTGCCGATTGGGTGGTGGACCGCGCCTTGGCTGGCGTTGGGCAGCTGCACTTCGCTCCGCAGGAACTCGAAGAGTTTCTCGACGACTAGGGAATTAGGAAAGCTCTTGAGCCAGCTGGCGACGCAATGCCACCTCGGTTTCTGGCGCAATGCCGGTGCCCTTGCCTTGGAAGTGATGGGCGGCGTGGGCTTCGACGGCAGTCAGCAAATTCTGGGTCAACTCCTGAGGCCAAGACTGTTGGGCTAAGCGTTCCTGCAGATCTGGCTCGTAGAGATCCGCGCGATGGCAGCCGAGCTGGTTGGCGAGATCGTCGAGTAGGTCCGCCGCGGCAGGGCGGGGCGGAGCGGGGCGTGTCTGGGCAGAGCGAGGCTGGGCACTCGGCACTGGCTCCTCTTCCGCCACGGGCGGCCGCCGCCAGCGCCACGCCACGACGCCCACCGCGGTCAGGGTCAGCAACAGCACTGCCCAGGCAATCCAATCCTCGGCGCCCCTTTCCTGCTTCCCCGCCGCAGTGGATGGCGCCTTTGCCGCGTTGGCCGAACCATTCGACGATGGCGCCTTCGCCAGAACTGCTGCGTGACTCGCGGCGCCAAGACCGATGTCCGGCATGCGCCACTTCAGATACTTACCAGGACTCCCGGGAGAGAAAACTGTCCAAGTCCAATCACGCACGGCTTCAAAGCCTTCTTCGATTTGGAACTCCATGGTGGCGCGGTAACCATCGACCAGTTCTTCCCCGCGTACTCCTTGTAGGCGCAAGTCTTTAGGCGACGGAAACTCAGGCAATAGGCTTGCCTGTGGCCAAGCGCTTCCGTGCACTTCCATGTGCCACACCCATTGCGCGTCCTTGGGCGCCGTGGTTTGTACGCTCCAACGCACGTTACCGATGACCCCGGAAAACTCTTCCGGAGCAGGCGGCAAGGCTTGCCCCAAACCGGTCCATGCTTCGCTCGCAATCACCGATTGCTGACGGTCCACCGGGACAAGGCCGCGCACCATGTCGTCGGCAAAATCGCTGGCCCAAGTGAAATGCGCCGAAGCCGGGGACAGGGTGAACTCCCCTTCCGTCTCTGGAACCAGAATCCAACGGCGCAAACCGTAGTGCTGGTTCTCGTCACTCGTACCCAGGATTTCTTGCACGCGATTCACTTCGCGGTCGAGGACAATCGACACCGAGCCTGTGCTGGATTCTTCTCTCCAATCACTGCCCAAGGCGCCGTCTAACCATGGCGTGCGCAACTCCATCGGCACATCTAAAGGCAAACGCCAAGTCGGGATGAGGTGATCCTGAAGAAAGTTGCGCTCCACCGCGAGGTGAATGTCGACTTGCAGCATTTCGCCGGCGAAGACTTCACTCCCCGACGGCAAGAGGACTGGATTGCCAGGGCGCCGAACTTCCATCGACACCGAAACCGGCGGCTCCGGAATGGCTTCGGCCTGGATTGGGCTGAAGGACAGCAAGGCCAAGCAGAGGTTGGCAATCACCAGTCCAACACCTCGGTCGGTGGTGCTTGTTCGGGCACTTGTTGCTTCTTCATGCGCTCCAACTGCTGCATCATTTCGTCTTCTCGTTCCGGCTCCACTGGTGGAGGTGGTGGCGGTAGCTTTTGCGACTCCGGACCTTCGGGGTCCAGGGCGGCCATCCCCTGAAGATAGGCTATACGTTCGTCGGCCAAAGCAACATTGGCGGCTGCCTCTTTCCAGGGCTCACCGCCCTCCTCGGCGGCCAACCAAGCTTCGCGCGCGCTCTCGGTGAGCGCAATGGCGCGCTCCAAAGCACCAGCCGGCGGGATGGGGCCATTGGCTTCGGCCTCCGCGCGCTCACTTTGGCGCCAGGCCGCGTTGCCGAGAAGGAAATCGCGCCAGGCCAAGTCTGCGCTCGTTCCCGAAGCGACCAGGCCAGCGAGGGCGGCGTCGACCTGCTCCCAATCTTCCTGGGCCAGGGCAGCAAGGGCCAAGTTCTTCCAGGCAGTTGGACTTTTCTGGGTGGCTAAGGCTTCTTGGAAATGCTCCACAGCGGTGGAGGCATCACCAGCAAGATAGGCTTCGACGCCAGCTTGGGTACTTCCATAGGGTGCGCGCCATAACCACCACCCGCAGAGCACGGCGGCGCTTAACGGAAGCCATGCCAGCCACCACGGCGCAGTCGGTTGGGAAGAGTTCGCTTGGTTCATGTTCCCCTCCTGCGGCCGAACCCCGCGAGCACTAGACCGGCGAAGAGAATGGCCAATGCCAAAGGAACTTGGAAGCGGTTGGCGGCCTGCGTGCTTTCCTTCTTGGCACTGCGCTCTTGCGCCATCGGCAGCAGGCGTCGTTCGTACCACTCGATCAGCAAGTCTTCCTCGCCGATACGAAGCGCCGACCCTCCGGTGGCAAAAGCCATGGCTTGCAGGCTTTCGGGCTGCAACTGACTCACCACCTCTTCGCCGCCGCCATCGCGCAAGAAGTATTCTTGCCCTTGCTCATCTTGCCGTGTGATTTTTCCGCCCGCTTCTGTGCCAATGGCCAAACTATGGAGCACGATGCCCTCGGCAGCGCAAAGGGCTACCTGCTCTTGCGCCTTGGCGCCGCGATCTTCGCCATCGCTCATCAGCAGCACGGTCTTGGCCTCGCTTTCAGCATGCGCCAACAATGCGCGCGCTTGTTGCAAGGCCGCGGCGAAGTTGGTTCCCCCTTGTCGCACCGAATCTGGCGTGGCCTCTTCAAGGAAGGAAAGAAAGCTCTGGTGATCGGCGGTCAAAGGCGCGCTTCGTTTGGCTTCTCCAGCGAAAACCAACAATGCCAAGCGGTCTTGACCAAGGTGCGTCACCAGCTTGCGCAGCTCTTCCTTCGCACGCTCTAAGCGATCGGGGCGGACGTCGCGCGCCAACATCGAGCGAGACACATCTAACGCAATCAAGATGTCGACGCCTTTGGCGCGCACATCTTCTTCCGCAGCACCCCAGCGAGGACCAAGTAGAGCAACAATTGCGACGGCGAAGAAAAGAATGTTCAGCCGGGTCATGAACGGGCCTCCCACCACAGCTTGCGGCTCAGCAAACCCACAGTCCAAAACCCCAAGCCAGCAAGTAAGAATAGGCGATAGCGGTCGACGTCTTGCCAAGGAAGCCGGGTGAAGCGCGAACGTTCCAACTCATCGATGGCGTGATAGACTTCGGTGAGTGCTTGCGCATCTTGCGCGGCAAAGGCTTGGCCGCCAGCGATTTGCGCGACACCCTGCAAACTTGCGCGCCCGGCAAGAGCATCGGGGCCGGTGCTGATGGTGTGGATGCGCACGCCCCAATCACGACAAAGCGTGGCTGCTTCTTGGGGTTGAATCGCCAAACCACCAGGCGAGGTCGCGACGGTTTCTTCGCCGTCGGTAAGCAAGATGATTAAGCGGGAAGTGGCTTCGCGATCGCGCAGGGAAACCCCCGCACTCGCAAGCGCAGTACCAATGCCGGTGGCATCGTCTTCGCGGCCTACGGGAACCGTTTCTAACTCGGCCAGCAACTGCAGCAAACTCGGATGGTCCAAGGTGAGCGGGCAAAGTAAGCGCGCATCTCGTGCAAAGGCGAATAAGCCCAGGCGATCTTGGCCGCGCCCTTCGACAAATTGCGCTGCCGCTTGCTTGGCAATCTCCAGCCGCGTGAGTTCTTGCTGTGGATCTAAATCGGTGGCGGCCATCGATGAAGATTGATCCAAGCACAGCAACACCTCGATGCCCTCCTTCTCTTGCAGCACTCTTTGTCGCTGCTGCGGTCGCGCGATTGCCGCGACCAAAAGCAATACGCCAAGGCTTTCCAAGAGCAGTGGCAGGAAGCGGCTTTGTTGGCGCAGGCTTCGCGGCAAATGCGGCACAAAAGGATAAGGAGCAAAGGCCTTGGCCGTTGGCCGACGCACCAAGCGCACCAGCAACGCCACCGGCACCAGCAAAGCGAGCCACAACAACGCAGGGTTTTGCCAGTGCCACTCCTCTCCTAGCCAAGGTAGATTCACGCCTCGACCTCCTGCGCCAGTTGCTCCAGCCAATCCATGGCCTGCGACCATTTGTCTAGCGGCTGTACCTGTTCGGCATATAACACCAAAACCACAAAGCGAACAGCTTGCTGTTGCGGTTTAGATTCCGTCGCCAAAGCCAACAGCTCTTGTTCATCTAGGCTGTGACACTCTTTCCCCAAACGCCGCCCCAGGCATTCGCGCAGAAGCCACGAATAACGCTCGGCTTCCTGGCGTTGCTGGGCAGAAAGTTTGGCCAAGCTCTTGCGCAACGCCTTGCAGGCCTCGAGCAAAGAGCTTGCGCAAAGTGCTTCCTCTTGCCGCGCCATTTCTCGAGCGCGTCGCTTGGCCAAATGCCGAGGATGCCACCAAGAGTGCCACGCCCGCGCCGCCAAGAACAAGAAGGCCAACAGAAGAGTCCACAGCAAAGCGTCCTGCTCTAGCTCTTGAACGTCACTGGGCAAGAAGGGTTGTTGCCTCACCGCGGACCTCGAGCTCCATGGCGTTGGAAGAAACGCAGAATGGGCCGGGCGACGGCATCGGGATCGGCAACCCTGGGCAGCGGAACATCCATGCGCGCCACTCCCGCACGCTGCAACATTTGTTTGCACGCGGCATCCCAATGTGCCACACGTTGTTGGTATTCCCGTCTCACCTTTGCGTCGTTGCCATCGACCAGCCTGCGCCCACCCCCTTCCGCTTCTCGGAAGCGCCACAAGCCTTGTGGCAAGCGCTCCAGTTCGGGAGCCAATATGCGCACCGCCACGACTTCATGTTTGCGCGCGCAATCTTGCAGCGCGGGTTGCCAGCCGTCGTGCAAAAAGTCAGAAAGCAGGAATACCGTGCTGTGCCACGGCAAATGCTTGGTCGCATACTCCAACGCGGAGGCTGGTTGGCTTTCTTGCGTACCCGCGGGCAACTCCAACATGTCGCGAATGATGCGCATGACGTGACTCATGCCTTTGCGTGGCGGCTCGAAGCGCCGCACCTGTTGGTCGTAGCCCAAAAAGGAAACGCGGTCGTCGTGTTCGGCTGCCGCCAACATGAGACAAGCGCCAATGCGCGCGGCCATTTGTCGCGGCGTCCAAGCGCCAAAGGTGGCGTCTAGCCGCGGCGACAGGTCGAGCAAAAAGGCCAAGTTGCGCTGGCGTTCATCGACATACTTCTTGATGAAAGGCCGGCCCATGCGCGCGGTGACATTCCAATCCACGCTGCGGGGGTCGTCGCCCTCAACATACTCGCGCACCTCTTCAAACTCGATGCCGGTACCGCGAAACACCGAGCGATAACTGCCAGCAAGAGCGCCTTGCACCAAGCGCGAACTCTGTACACGAATGCGCCGCACCTCACGCAGGAGTTCCTGCAGCTCCGCGGCGCGTTTCGCTTTCGGCATGGGCCTGTCTAGGGCACGGGAACCGTGTGCAAGATTCGCTGCACCATGTCCTCGACCGAAATGCCTTCCGCTTCGGCTTCATAAGTCGGGACCAAACGGTGGCGCAGCACCGCCGGCGCGACTTGCTTGATGTCTTGCGGGGTTACGTAGGCTCGGCCACGCAAGAAAGCATGAGCGCGAGAGGCTTGCGCCAGGGCCAGGGTGGCGCGTGGTGAGGCTCCATAAAGAAGTAAGGGCTCTAACTCGGCAAGCTCGGCTGCTGCGGGTTCGCGCGTGGCAAAAACCAAGTCCAAGATGTACTGACGCGCGGCGGGCGCCAACAAGATTTCATCCATCAAGTTGCGTGCTTGCAGAATTTGCTCCGGAGAAGCCACCACTTGCGGCTTCGGTGCGCCGCGATGAGTGGCCATGCGCTGCATGATTTCTGCCTCTTCTTCGCGCGTGGGGTGAGCCACTAACACTTTGAGCATGAAGCGGTCGACTTGGGCTTCAGGCAGACTGTAGGTGCCTTCGAGCTCGATCGGATTCTGCGTGGCGAGCACCAAAAAGGGCGACGGCAAGGCGCGGGTATCGCCGGCCAAACTAACTTGGCGTTCCTGCATGGCTTCCAGCAAAGCCGACTGCACCTTCGCCGGCGCGCGGTTGATTTCATCGGCCAGTAAAAAGTTGCTGAACACCGGGCCCTCGCGCACGGTCCATGCCCCACTTTCCGGGTGGTAGACATGGGTGCCCAGCAAATCAGAAGGCAGCAAATCTGGCGTGAACTGAATCCGTCGGAAGCTGCCGCCGATGGCGCGCGCCATGCTTTCGACCGCCAAAGACTTCGCCAAACCGGGAAGGCCCTCGAGCAATAGGTGGCCGTCGGCCAAAAGGGCCATGAGCAGGGAGTCGATCAACCCTTCCTGGCCGACGATGACCCGCTCCATTTCCCGGCGCAAGTCGCGGAGAAAGGCGCCTTCAGCCTCGATACGAGCGGTCAATGGGTCCACAGCTTCCACCGCAGAAGCATAACGGCGCGAGGCTCTGGTAGCCTGGAGTCATGTGGCGACAAGCGCACCTCCAGTTCTTATTGATGGCTTTTGTGGCAGGTTCTGCGGCCCCGCTTTGGGCGCAAACCAGTGGCACCGCACCCGATGGCGTGACCCGCGAACAAATGTGGTTCGCGCCCACCGAAGAGGATTGGTCCAAGCCATGTGATATTCCATGGCAACGCACCTGGGAAGATGCGGTTGCCTTGTCTCAGCAAACCAAGAAAGCCATCTTGGTTTGCGTGAACATGGATGGAGAAATCGCGAGTGAACACTGGGCCGGCATTCGCTACCGCCAGCCGGACATTGCCGAATTGTTCTCGGATTATGTGTGCGTGATTGCTTCTACCTATCGCCATAACGCGCGCGATTACGACGCCGAAGGCAAGCGCATTGAGTGCCCGCGTTTTGGCACCGTGACTTGCGGCGAGCATTTGTGGATGGAGCCGCAAGTGTTTGGCAAGTATCTCGACGACACCCGCGTGGCGCCGCGCCACATCATGGTCGAGCTCGATGGCAGCGAAAGCTATGACATCTTCTATGCGCTAGACATCGATTCGATTGTCACCACCGTGCGTGAAGGGATTGTGAATCGCGAGATTCAACCGGAAGATCCGCCGAAGGGTGACCGCACCTTGGCTGAGCTCATGGCCAGCCCGGATGCCGCCGACCGCGAGCGTATGGAACAGGAATGGACTGGTGGTGACCGTCAACGCAAACAGGAGTTATTGGCCGCGGCGATTGATTTGGGCGCCAAGGCGCCGGTTGATCTACTGCGCGAAGCGGCTTACGGTTTCGACAGTGAACTGAGTAGCGAGGCCTTGAATTTGCTGGCCGCTTCGGATCAGGACAAGGCGGTTGGCTTGATTGATGACCTTCTGCGTGGTCCGTTAATGCCTGAGCGCCGTGCACAACTGTTGGCCGCGCTCGATCGCTTGAGTGAACAGGTGCCGAGCGCCAAACGTTTGGCCATCATTCACCGCGGTTTGAGTAGTCGCTCGGAATTGCTCGACCTCGATGCCTGGACCGAGGGCCTGGCTCAGGGTCAAGAGAGTAAAGTGGTTAGTGAGGCGGCAGAACTTCTCGCCGAAGCCGTCAGCGAGGAAAACTTAGCGGCGCTGCAGCAAGGATCGCCGCGCGTGCGCAAAGTCGCAGAAGAAATGTTCCGCATCGCGCGTGAACAGGCGCAGCAGGAGATTGCCGCCGGCTCAGAGCATTGGCTCGCCCCCGCGGTCGTCGCCATTGCCAGCAACTATCTTGGCGAGCGCGAGCAGGCCATGGCCTTTGCCGAGCAAGCAGTGGCTTTGCTGCCACCAGGCGAGAGCAGTTGGAATGCCTACGCACTGCTTTCCCTCTTTGCCGACGGCCGCCGCCAAGCGATTCGTGAAGCTGCCGATGAAAAGCGCACCTGGCCACCCGAATGGTTGGGCGAAATCCAATCCGCCTATGCGGTGTTGGCCAAGCACCCGATGACCTCCGAGGCCGAGATTGCCCGCCAATACGACTTCCTCGTGCGCATTCGCGCGGTGCCGACGGCCAGTCGTGTGCTGCACCAGGGCATGGAAAGCTTCCCCGATTCTTGGGTCCTGCACGAGCGCTTCCGCTTGTTGTTGCTGGCCGAACAAGGCATTGAAGGGATCGAAAGCACTTACGACGCCTGGCTCACCGAAAGCGACGCACCCCCGCACTTGCGTTGGTATGCCGCCCAAGCTTCGTTGTTCACAGCGGAACAATTGCGCAAACAAAATCGCCTCAGTGATGCCGATGCCGCCTACCAGCGCTGCTTAGCCCACTTCGAGGCGCAAAAGCAACAAGACAATCGCACCATCGCGAGCTCGTTGACTTATGAAGTGATTGCGCTGGCGGGTCGCGCCCGCTTGGCCAATGAATCCGGGCGTTTGGCCGAAGCCACCGACTTAATTCTGGAGTCCTTCCGTCGTCAGCCAGAAGCTGCGGCCGTGCTCGATGGCCTCAATGTTTCGCCGGTCGGAACCGCACGCAAGATTTTGGCCGCCCTCATTGGGGCTGGTGACCAAGAGCGCGCGCAGCAAATCCAAGACGCCCTCGACGCCCTGGGTGAACTCGATGCGGCCTTGCTCGAACTGCCCGCCTTCGAGCGCCCGCAAGATCAGCGCTAGCCTTTCTTGTACATCGGTTGATACAGCATGGCGGTGACTCCGCCAGGCATATCCAAAGATGTCACCAAACCCCAGCCCTGATTTTCGGCAGGGCCGTTGACCGCAACGCCCTTCGCCGCCAGTTCTGCGATGGTTTTCTCGATGTCATCGCAATAAAACGAAATCTGGTGGGTACCAGCTGGCTCGGACGGCTCCTCAGGCGTTCCCGCCGGATGCACTCCCATGTCCGCCTCGGGCATGTCGAAAATCAACCAGCCATGGCCGATGTCATGAGTTGTAAACGCAAGCTTGTCACGCAGGAAGGCGCGCAAGGCATCGGGCTCGGAAGAGTAGAGAAGAGTGTGGACGCCGCGAATCATCTGATCTGCAGCCTAACAATGCCTAGACGTTAGCCAGCATTGTGCGAGAATAGGTAGGCATGGTCAACCGCGACGAACTGATTTACGACTGGGCCGGCGTCGGCCCACACCACGAGCCCCCGCCCGCCGGCAAGGTCATGCTCGATGACGAAACGCTGCGCGATGGCTTGCAGTGCCCAAGTGTCAGTGACCCGCCGCTGGAAAAGAAGATCCAGCTCATCCACCTCATGGATGAACTGGGCATCGACACCGCGGACATCGGCCTGCCCGGCGCCGGCGTCAATGCCCGCACGCACATTTTGGCCCTGGCCAAGGAAATGCGCAGCTTGAACATTAAGCCCAATGTGGCTTGCCGCACCATGGTCAGCGACATCGAACCGATTGTCGATATGGTGCAAGAAGTCGGCGAGCCGATTGAGGTTTGCGCTTTCATTGGCAGTAGCCCGATTCGCGCTTACGCCGAAAACTGGGATCTCGAGCGCATGGTCAAGATGGTGCGCGACGCGGTGCGATTCGCCAAGGCCAATGATCTGCCGCTGATGTTCGTGACGGAAGATACGGTGCGCTCGACGCCCGAAATTCTGTCTGCACTCAATGGCGCCGCGATTGACGAAGGCGCCGATCGTTTGTGCATCTGCGATACCGTTGGCGGGGTCATCCCTTATGCGGTGCGCAACATCTTCCACTGGATTAAAAACTTCCTCGACGAACGTGGCGTCACCGGGGTTGGCTTGGATTGGCACGGCCACCGCGACCGCGGTTTGGGCCTAATCAACACCCTTTCGGCCCTCGCTGCAGGCGCCGAACGCGCACACGCCACCGCGCTCGGCATCGGCGAACGCGCAGGCAACACCGAGATGGATTTGCTCCTGGTCAACCTCAAGCTCTTGGGCTGGGTCGACCGCGATCTGCACAAGCTCGCCGAGTATGTCCAACTCGCGAGTGAAGCCGTCGGCCGCCCAGTGCGGCGCGAATACCCGGTGTTCGGCGAAGACGCCTTCGAAACCGCCACCGGCGTGCATGCCGCTGCGGTGATCAAAGCACTCAAAACCGGCGACCGCTGGCTCTCTGACCTGGTCTACTCCGGCGTTCCGGCGCATGAGTTCGGCATGGAGCAATCCATCTCGGTCGGCCCCATGAGCGGCAAATCCAACGTGATTTGGTTCCTCGAACAGCGCGGCCACGACGCCACCGAAGAGCGCATCGCCGCAGTCCTCGACGTCGCCAAACGCTCGCCGCGCCTGCTGACGGAAGAGGAAGTGCTAAACGCCGCCGGCGTATTGGCCGAGATCGACGCTCCTCAATAATCCTGATTTTGCCAGTGCAACCGCTTGCTGCGACCACGCTCTACTATTGATAATGTATTTTATCAACAGTAAATCTTTGGCGATGGGGGAAGTCCAATCGACAAATTTGTGAACTGGGGATTCCCTCTGCCTAAATGGAAGGAGTTGCTCTGTTCAATAATAAGGCAAAAAGTGATTGCGATCTTTGGTGGAGATGGATTTGATCATTAATAACCCGGATCTATTGTACGCAACGGACAGCCAGCGAGTAATGTAGAGCTGTTCGCTCAACCGTTAACTCTCCATTCCAATCGGGGAATGAAATAGGACTCCCTATTAACCAATAATTGCATCCATGAAGACCGTAATTGCCCACATTTTGATATTGGCCCTTGCCTTGCCGTGCCCTGCTCAGCAACCTACTAACATTGCTGTACACCATGAATCTGGCCAAACTTTTGTGACCTGGGAGGAGGCCGATCTGACTAACGGCCTTTCCTATCGTGTGTACCGTGACGTTACTACAACAGCTCCGATGGTCAATTTGTCCACCGCAGAACTCTTGGGCGAGGTTAGCGGAAACAGTTCACGCAATATTCGGCTTGAACTTGCAAACTCTAGTGCCGCGGAATACTGGAAAGTACCAAATGGCTCGCCATCGCTCACTCAACTTGCCGACGATGATGGTCTATTCGTTGTGACCGTCCCCGAACCCTCGAATGTCACGGCCTACTACGCGGTCGTTTCTGTTGGGACTCCTCTTGTCCTAACCACAAATGGAAATACCACGGGCACTGGAATTTCAGAAATCGCCGCTGAAACACAAGCATATCTTCAATTTGAGGAGCTTTTGGGGGGACAGCCCCAGCCTCGACGAGAAGTCTGGGGCCATTGGGGGACCAATATTGACACTGCACTTCAAGAAAGGTCCTCTCCTTGGCCAAGTACCGGCTTTAATTTTCAACTTGTGTACCAATCAGATCCTCCGCTCATGGGATCAAATGAGTATGGCTTGATAGCTAGATTCCATGGCCTTAACTTCAATTTCAACACAGGCAATCCTACTACTACGGACCTTTTTCTTGGTGCCGTTAGGGCCGGAGCAGGAGAAGTAGTGATTTTAGGGTTTGATGATGCCCTCGTCGTTATTGATGGCACTGTTGAACAGCCTTACAACAAAGACTTTTGGTTCGGAGTCGAAGAGGATTTTGATGTTGTTTCGTACCAGTATTGAGTTATTGTCAAATGTTGTGTTTCGTGAATTGTGAGCAAGTGCAGTGTAGCCTTGGTGTTGACCAACTACCACATTCATCAACGCCCCTTGCGGGCCAAGGTACACCACATGACCCAATCTACCTCATTCACCCCTTCCA
>JAJFFC010000016.1 GCA_021776795.1 Planctomycetota bacterium | reverse complement strand
CGCAGGGGCTTCCCCCACCCTCGCGCGCGCCGATGGCAGCAATCTATTGTTGGCGGCGTGCCGCAATGCCAATACCTCGGCCGAGGCGCTGAACATTTTGATTGGGGCTGGCACCGACCCGCGCGCCGTCGATGGCGAAGGCCTGACCCCTCTGCATTGGGTCGTGATCAACGACCGCGCCGATCTTGCTGCGGTGTTGATGGCTGCAGGAATCAGCCCGGAAGACGAAAGCTTGCTCGCCTATGGACTCACCGCGCTCGACATGGCCATGATTGCCCTATTCGAGACTGGCGAAGACCTGAATCCGGCTCAATTCACGTTCGCCAATAGCCATGGCCTAATCAACCGCGGCGAAAGCCCGCTGCTGATGCAACTCACCATGCCAGTCACCCCGACCGCGCTGATCCCAGCCCAGCAGGTGGTGGAAGCTTGGCTCCAGGCCGTCATCGACCGTGATCGCGCCGCCGCCGATGCCCTCGGCACGGAGGATTTTCGCGAGAAGGAAGAAAGCTGGAAGCCCAGTTTCACCAACGCCTTCTTTGTCGAAGGCGCGACGATTAGCTCCTATGAAATCCTCCAGGTTTACGCGCTGGAAGGCGAAGACACTGGCCAAGCCATGATTCGCGTGCGCGCCAAGCTGGAGCGCGCCGACGGCAGCGAAGACGGAGAAGGCATGAACTTCCTGCTCGAGAAATCTGCCGACGGCTGGAAGATTACGGAGCTGGACTAGCTAGTCCGTCTGGCCTTGGGGAGATTGCTTCGGCAAAGTCCGAAGTTCCTCAATGTAGAGGTCTAACTCTTCATGCAGGCAAGAGGGGCCACGAACAAAAATATATCCCGTTCCAACTTCGATTTCCGCAATCTCCCACCACGGGTCAGAGTCAGCTCGCTCCTCTATTAATGCCAGCAACTCTTCCTGAGAATAAGTCACTGGCGGAGCCTGGGCTTCCTCTTCCATAACCGCGTACTCCCCAACCGGGTAATAGGGTGGCAGTGGAAAGGCACAGACATACTCAGAATCATCAATATTCGCTGCCCATTCTGCAAACATGGAAGATCTATCTCGTGCATCGTGTGGCAGCAAGATTAGAGAACGGCACGAAAGGTCATGCCGATGAGCTGTCTTTTTCTCGGGCGGAATCTCTTCGTAAAGGCTGGCTAGGTAGGCATCGACCTCGCGCTGAATCTCTTGAGGGCCGTCGACATAGAGAAGCCCATCGATGACCTCGACGCTGTACTGGCGCTCTTCCCCTGTCATGGGGACTGCCTTGTACACCATGTCCATCAACTCTTTCGGTGTTTGCGGTAAGGCCTGGAATTCCCGTTCCGCCGCCAGCTCAGACTGAGGGAAGGCACAGGTCAATCCAGACCAGCATGTGAGCAGGATTAGACCTTGGCCGAGGGCAGTTAGAGGCTTCGATGTCATTTCATCAACTTTGTGCACTCTATCCCCGTTGGGGAATCTAGGTTTCGCCCGAAATGCGCAGGAACTGCTGGAGCATGAGGTCGCCCTGCGGGGTCAGGATCGACTCTGGGTGAAATTGCAGCCCGAACCAGGGCCATTCGCGGTGCTCCACGGCCATGACCAGCCCCTCTTGGGTCCAGGCGGTCAGCCGGAAATCCGCTGGCAGGCCAGAGCGCTCGGCCCGAAGGGAGTGGTAGCGGCCAGCATCGAAGGGATTGGGCAAGCCTTCGAACAGGGCAACCCCCGGCTCATAGTGCACCGGCGAATCCTTGCCGTGGGTCGGCACCGGGTCGACCTCGAGGGTGCCGCCGAGGCTCTCGACCATGGCCTGATGACCTAAGCAAACTCCCAACATCGGCAGGTCTTTCGGCGCCTTCTCCAAGAGTTCCAGGCAAATGCCCGCCCCTTGCGGCCGACCAGGTCCTGGACTCAAGACGATTCCCTTGGGCTGTTTGGCCAGCGCCTCTGCGACCGATATCCGGTCGTTGCGCACCACTTCCACCTGAGCTCCCGAGGCCGCCAACGACTGCACCAGGTTGTAGGTGAAGGAATCGTAGTTGTCGACGAGAAGGATCATGCCGCCGGGAAACACATTCGGCAATTTTGCCGAATTCTTTGGCGCAAAATCCCCCAAGAATGGCCTGCTGGTATCGTTGTTGGGGTATGAAAGTCGTTGTATTTGCCCTCTGCCTGCTCGCTGGCTGCGCGAGTCCTCAGGTGAACCAGGCAGAAAGGACCGCCCTAGCTGGCGACTACTACTCCGGCGATGGCCTGGGCTGGAACCTCAGCCTGACCCTCGAGGCCGACGGCACCTTCCGCTGCAACTGGCAAGGCTGCGTGGTGGGTTCGGACATGAACCTAGTTGGCGATTGGGATCTCGCAGGCGACACCATCACCTTCACTCCCCTGTCCGACGCCGACGAAGCCTTCCTCCGCCGCTACTTCGAAGACAAGACCGCCCGCACCGCCATGGTCGAGGGCAACACCGTCCTCATCTTCGCTGACCAAGAAGACTTCTTCGCCAAGTACGGCCCCTCCACCGGCAGCTGCTTCAGCCGCGAAGACGCCCGCGACGTGGTGTCGCGGTTCTAGCGGTAAACTCCACTGCGAGCGGCGTTCTCAGCAACAGTATGCCTACTTCGCGGAAGCCAAGGCCTGCAGACCATTCAAGTATTCTTGCCTGAGATTGGCTTGTTCCTGCAGGACCTTTCCGTATTGGGGAACAAGCTGCGACCAAACCTCTGCCCATTGCTCGGCCGGGATGTCCTCCCCCAACTTTTGAGCTACGACAGTCATGCTGCTATCAAGAATGTATTGCTCTTGGTAAAGAAGGGCGTCCTGTCGCAAAAGACGATCGCGAAGCAGGGCCATGTCGAGAAGTAGGTTCGCCGAGGCCGTGTCCGCAGGCTGACCCGTTTGGAGGGCAAACCACATCTCAGGCGGGTAGTTCAATGGATAAGCGGTCATCGCTTCAACGGGCAAGCGCCTAGGATCTCCAGCCTCCTCTTGTTTCCATTGGAAATAGCGGTCGAGTTGATGATTTAAATTATTCGAAAGATGGTTGCCCGCGACACGAAGCATGCCATCCATTTCGATAAGGCTTGCTTCAAAGTGCAAGCCGGCTTGCTTGAATCGCTCGGGGAAGGAAGAAAGCCGGTCGTGCAAAATTTCCCCTGGTCGGCCTTCCAGCTTTCCTCTTTGGTAGGCAATGATGCGCTCTTCGCCACCGCCTTGACCGTGATATTCCTCGAAGGATGCCTTCAATGCGGCAAGAACTTCTGGACTTGGATCCCACTGTTCTTGCGCCAGGCCCTGGATCGCACTTTGTTCCTTGCGCACAATGGGCGTATCCACTGAAGACGCCGCCTCAGGTTCAAGGAGAGTCGCCAAAGTCGGTTGGTCGCCTATTGCCTCAGCAGGTCCCGAATGGGACTGCATCCAAAGCAAGCTTATTGTGCCTATAACGATAAAGGAGATAATGAGTAAGTTGCGCATGGGTTCACAGGCTTTCTTGACAAGGATCGCAATCTAGCATTAGTTGCGCTGAGGCCATTTTTGTGCCATTATCGTCCAGGACCTTAATGGTTGAAACCCGATATTCGCCGCACGAAAGGCCGTCATAGCGTTCAGTCGGCGTAATTACGGAAAAGTAACCGGGCGTCCCGCCAGGAACTAGGTCATAGACATCGGCCCCAATCTTTATTGCGTCCGGAGTCCCACCAGTAACACCAGTGATATCAACCTTAACCGAGAAATCGAAAATACAGTTGTTCTGGACTACGCATGGCTGATCTCCGGTATTGCAATGGCCCGGAAGTGACCCCTTATTCACAAAAGATGCTGTCCCACTCATGGTATAGCCAGCAACAGGAGTCAACTGCGAAACACCCACGCCGGTGGAGGGATCCTCACCAAGAAATTTCGGAGGGCACTCACAAGGATTTTGCACTGAGATCAACGATACGAGTGGCAAGGCAAGAACTTGGAAAAATAGTTTCATAGTTTCATTCTAAGGTTATCTCCTTCTATTTGTCAAGGAACCCCAGTGCAAGGCGGCTCAAAAGCTAGGTATCGAGTGGTCCGAGTCATTTAATGCTCCCGGCTACGTAGTAAGCTCGGCAGAGTAGGGGGCGGGGCAATCGAAAGCGCGTCGGGGTAACCCACAGTCAATTTCATGCTCCCCCAATCTCCCGAATGCCTTGGCGCTTGACTCCGTGCGGGCTTGGCCACGACGGTGCGGTATCGCCAGCTTGCGACGAATTCGGGGTCATCGATAGCGCGCAATTCCAAGCGAATGATGTGGAAGCGGTAATCCCCAGGAGCGATTTCCCAGGAGGGAACAGCTTGCTCTGGCGGGCCAAAATCGCAGCCAATATTTGCCATCATGACAGGATCATCTCCCCAATCTCTTTCCACCTCCCAATCTTCCGCCATGTCATAGGAAGAAGATGATCTCGCTTGATTGTGGACTTCATCATCCCACCAAATGGGCGAAGTCGTCAGGTTTCGCACTCGAAGCAGGGAAGCTAAGCCGCTTGAAGTTCGATAAGAAGTGGCAGTGATTTCCACCCCGTCTTGCAGGATCATTTCCTGGGCTTGCGCTTTCACGCCCTTCCATTCGTGAATCAAGCTTCTCAGCGGCAGGAGTGAATCCGGATACTCACAGGAAGCAAGCGAGCTCAAACTAATCAGGAGTAACCACCGCACACCTGAGCAACGCGATGTCTGGTGATTGGTTCAGCCAAGAGAAGAGAATCAGGCTAATTGCAAGGCCTGCAACTAGCCAATTGCGTTGAGTTGGCTGGCGAAATCCCTTACTCGGCCCTCTCCGTACGACTCTGTCATCCAGGGATTCTTGAGACATTCTAATAATTTGTTGGCGAAATCCAGCGCGATAGCGCGATTGCCTTTCTGCAGTGCAACCATCACATCTGCGCTTACTTGGGAGCCCAAGCTCAATAGTGGCCCAACCAATTGAGGGGCAACTCTATCTCGATGTACCATCTCGGCTGCTTGCCACCAAGAGATCAAACATTCCGAGAACAGGAGTGCGTGAGAATGATTTACCTTCAACAACTTGCCAAGCAAAGCCGGTGCATCGCTCAAGCCCAGCCTCGATCTACGCCGAATGGCAATGTCTACTTCTTCCGTGATTCTCGAATGAGTAAGGAGAATCGAAAGGACCTCCTGCTGGCTGTAATGCGTCCACTTGTCTGCACGCAATATCTTATTCAGCCTCAATAGGGTCTCTTCGGAACTTGCCTTTTCCAGCCATAATTGGGCCACCCCATGTCCTCCAGTTCCGTCAACAGATTCAGCAAGCCAAGTCATCAGAATTTTCTCTAGCTGAGCAACCTCTGCCACCGTCAGTGATTCCCGGAAGCGCATAAAGGCTGCGACGACCATTTGCCCAGAACTATCGTTTACGAGTCGATACTTAGCAATGATCTCGTCTAGGACTTTCGCAATTTCCTTCTCCTTCATGACTTTGTTGAGCCAAAGCTACCAAGTCATCCCGCGCCAAGAGCGGGCGAAGCGCGGCATCAGTAAAACGCCCCAGACCGCCAAGGCAGCAAGCACACATCCGGCAGCAATCCCGAGGGAATCCATGCGATCCATCGAGAAATACTCGGCATAGATGCGTGCGCATAAAGCTAACAACAGAAGCACGCCGAACACGCGTACCGAGGGCAGCGGTCGATGCACCAGTTCTTGCCCTTGCGTGTGTGCGAAACCAACATGTAGCGCCACGCTGAGCGTCAGAAGCAACAGGCCTCCGATAAACAATACGTGGAATCCGATTTGCGGGCGCTCCGGCATGAGTGAAGCCAACAGCAATCCAAGTGGCAAGCACCAAGCCGAGATCCAGATCAGGCGTCGTTGTGTTCCACCGACTGAGGGCAGGCGATAGATGCGCCCGGAAATCATTAACACCAAAGCCACACTACCTGCGGCAAGATAACCACCCATTGGTCGAAGTGGTGTGGCGTCGAGCCAGAAGCCGGTCAGCAATCCCATCGCGCCAAGCAAGTGGCCCATACGACGTTGCCGCGGGTTGTCGGTCATGGTGGCGTCGACGCTGGCTTCCTTACGCGCCGTCAGTGGGAAGAACATGGCACCGATACCCATCGCCAAACATAGGAACATGCCTTGGGTCAGCAGTACGCGACTAAAGCGATACCACTCCCAGGAATACTCGGCAGTCCACAGTTCCCGAATCGCCTCAGAAGCACTGCCGAGACAACCACACAAAAAACCAATCGGCACCCAAACAAATGCCGCAGGACCGGAGCGTGTTCCTTTCTTACCCAGAATGCGCGAAGCACTGAACTCCAACAGCACCAATCCCTCGATTAACCAAACGGCATGGCCTAAACCAATATTCTGCTGCCAAACAAAATAGGCATGCCATAAGGGAATGATCATCACCACCAGCATCTGCCAAATGCGTGGACCTGGTGCACCCAGACGGCGCGGCAGCATCGTGAATAAGAAGCCCGCCGCAAAGGTCGTCAGCACTCCCTGAATGAAAATGTAGGAATGCGTCTGGAAGGGATGGGGAATCGAAACCTTTAGCGCGTACAACACCCACGGCACAGCTGCCCACCACGCCAAAAACCAACCCAAGGGGAATAGGACCCGGTAAGGATGGCGGCAAAGACTGAAGTCTTGCGGATTTGGTGCTGGCGTTTCGGACATGGACAGGCTTCCCTGCATATAGGGCTCACTAGCTTAGAATCTTTCATGCTGCGCCTCACCCCCGCCCTGCTGCTGACTGCGGCCATGCTGCTACCTGCTTGTTCCAAGGAGGAGCCGACGGTCGCCACCCCCGATTCTGCGGGGCAAGCGGATGCGCAGACCGACGCCTCCCCAGCGCAACAACTCGCCAATGCCTTGGGCGGAGGTAATGCGGAAAGCGCCAAGGCACTCCTCGCCGAGCATCCAGAGTTGTTGGCCACACCATTGGATGAGCGCGGCAACATGGCGGTGCACATTGCGGTGCGCGGCGGCAACTTGGATTGCCTGAAGGCGGTCCTCGAAGGCAAGCCGGCTGTAGACATCACGGCCGGTCCTGGCGGCAGCCCAGCCAGCTTCATGGTCTTTGATACCTACCCTCCGAAGGCCGAACTCCTGCAGGCATTGCTCGACGCAGGGGCTTCCCCCACCCTCGCGCGCGCCGATGGCAGCAATCTATTGTTGGCGGCGTGCCGCAATGCCAATACCTCGGCCGAGGCGCTGAACATTTTGATTGGGGCTGGCACCGACCCGCGCGCCGTCGATGGCGAAGG